>NZ_JBIVNG010000009.1:0-395732 GCF_044753445.1 Pseudomonas sp. NPDC088368 | reverse complement strand
GGAATCTAGGCACGTCCGTGACACTTACTGGGTATGGAGGCGGCAAAATTAGCTCTCTCTCATAAGCTCGCTCACACACCGGCCAATAAGCCCTCTGCTGTCTTCGATTACCCGCAAAGAACTCCGTAAGTTACTGGCCATGTTCGGATCAGGTTTGGAATCGAGGCACTCTACCCAGTCGACAAGGTCTGAGAGCGCCTCGGCCATCGCATGCTGGTTTTTGAGCACCGCGTGAAGAAGAGTGGTAGTCGCAGAGTGTTCGAGCATCGCGGTCTCCAGCACAGGTCATGGTCATGAACGTTGAGCAAAAGCTTAAGTCCATCCCTGACTTGGCTTAGAGGCATTTCGCCATCCATCACCTTGGAGAAGTGGTTCGGTACGAACGTTCCAGATAACGAGGACATTTTTCGTCATAGCTTTACACCGACAAGCGCATGGAGGGAAAATTCTTCAAGCAGCGCCGGGCTTCAGTAGGATTTCGGCGCTTGCCAACGGATGGTATGAATGGGTGAAAAACCTTAATGATCCGAAGAAAAAGCAGCCCTACTTCACCACTCTCAAAGAGCAGTTTCCTATGCTCTTCGCTGGGCTAGCAGAGGTACATGACGGCCTGGATCCAGATGAGCGTGACAGCTTTGTGATCTTTACTGCTGGCTCTGATTAGGGAATGGGGATATCAACGATCGGAAGCCGCCTGTGCTGGCACCGCAGCTCGCGCGGGAATGGATCGATCCGAACACCTCGCCAGGACGCGCTACAAAGATTGCGGTAGGAGGATTCCGACCGACCGCGGATTTCCATTGGTACCCTGTTGGTAAGGCAGTGGGAAACGTCAAAAATCAAGGTCAAGAGTTGATCGCGCCTTTACCCAAACATGATGAACAATGACATATTGTTCATCATTAACCGCTGGTTGGACCAGCCTTCAAGTTGCACTACGCGGAGCGCCTACGCGAGTTTGACCGCTTCGCGAATAGTCCCAGCGATCAAAGATTGCTTGCGTCCTTGCGATGTTGGACATCGGGGGGGATGACGGCAAAGAGGCCTTGTATAACCCCGCACTGGATGCCTTTCGACTCCGATACTAGGTGCCAAACTGCCACTCGTGAGCGCTGTCGCGGGCACAAAGATTGAGAATCCATTCTTTCGGGCGCAGGCTATTCTATGAAGACTGTGGTACAAACAGGCCGCTTCGGGGTTCACTACCTACCCTTAGGCTACAGGGCCCGAGCGGTCTATACAGTGCTCGCTAACATCATTGTCGTATCATCGCGCTCCTCAGCCAACCATGCATGACAATATCTCCGCATTTGCTGAAGCTTTTTCTTGTCAATGAAATAGTTATTTTCGGTTGTTCGTTTTTTGGATAACCCTAGTGAATTCAAGAAGTTCGTAACCAGCGCATGGTTCGCCCTTGGTGTCTCATTCTTCGGTACGATACTCACTAGCTCCAAAGCGTGAAACCCATAGCTATTAGAGCGTATCAGCGCCGCAGCCTCATTTACGGCAGCCTCTGTAATAATTCTAGATTCATCATCAGGTACAAGACACTTCATTGCTGAATTTATGCATTTACGCCTTTCGAATACATATTTCTTGGACCCCCACTCCTGACGGATAACTTTGAGCATATACGGTAAAAACTCTTGATCAGTAAGGAAGTGAGACGCAGCATTATTCAGCATTGATCGCCAATTTCTTTTAAGAATAAACCTTACGTCCTCCTCTACTAAAGAAGATGGGGATAGCTTAGTAATGGCAAAAAAGTCCGTCAAATCTTGATTATGAACAGTTTTGAGATCGACAGCTTTCTCATCTGGAAACTTAGATAACTGGATCAAGATATCTTCAACATGAGCATTGACTTGGGCCTCAGCCTCTTTCTTCTCCTGCTGCTGACGCAGGAGGAGATTTGTAGCATCAGTAATCATATTAGTAACCGCTATCCCGCTTCGCTCCATATTCATGGAAAACCATTGCGGAAAATTATTAAACTCTCTAGCGAGCTTCTGTTCTGTCTTGATAGCAAAAGAATCGAACGTTTGAACGCCCGTACAGATACGCCTCGCCCAATGCGATGCAGCTGTGGTTACATACTTGTAATTTTTTTCTATACCTACAACTATATTCTTCGCAGTCCTGTCCCGAGCCGTCATTTGCAGAGCTTCGTCTATACCAATCACTCTGAAAAACATGAAGAAATGGTGTGAAAAATATGATTCAGTGATCCCAATTGAAGACTGCATAGCTGATGTGTAAACAATAACATCATAGCTACGCATTTCAGAATTGGGGATTTCGAAGAACCGCCGTACCGGCTCTGTAGAGACCGTCTCAGCAGTAATAAGCAAGACACGCTTGCCTTTTTTCAATGCGGAATCAGCCTGTACTATAGCTTCTTTCCGGCTATCAACGCCTATCAATAACGGCGCCGTGCCCTGTAGGGCTTCTGCTATTGCATGCTTGACCTGATGTGTTGTCCCGACCTCCGCGAACCTTTCACTGCCAGTATGGGTCTCAGAAATGTAGGTGATTTTCCTACCACTTCTCTTGATCACCTCCAGCACTTCATCGTTGATGCAGGCATCAGCAAGGATCACTAACCTCGTTTTCTGGATCAGCTCGATCAAGCGCTCCCACACTGCAATTTGGTCGCCTTCAAAGTTCTTGTTGGCCACATGCCTTAAAACTTGAGCCGCTTCATCGATCACCAGAACATCGCTATCAGACAAATGAGCTTGGAATCTTCTATGAGTGCACCTATTGACAATCAAAGAAAGACCTTGAAGGGCATCCTCATTGCCGCTGACCTCAGGGTCTGTGCATACCTTTAATATACCATCAAATGTATTGCCATTCAGAATAGAGTGCCTATGCGTCAAAAATGATGCTTTACCCCCAGAAGAATTACTATTCTCAAGAACCTGCTGAATGAATGATTTGGTCTTGCCTCTCCCCATATCCATCATAACGATATGGATGCCACCGTCCCGAAATGCTTGGTTGGCAGCGCCTCTCAACCTAAAGCCGACCTCAGATAAAGATAAATCATGTCCCAAGAAGACCCTGGACATGCCGCCAAAATCCAAAGACCGTGTCTCATGAAATTCATCGTAAAGCGCGTCTAATGCTTTATGCATCAGCTTAGTAACGGAAATGGCGGCGCTACCAAAAACGTTACTGATTCTCACCTCAGCCGCATTCCTAGTCAACATACTGGGTACGCTGGCTGCTAAACCTCGCGCATATCGCTCCAAGTTTATTTTAAAGCCTGCCGAATAGGCTTTCTCATCTAACTCCAGTTGATCCTTCGTGGAGCATCTCGGATAAATACATAATTCATTGTGAAATTTCACTGCCAACCCAACATCTTCTGATCGGGCGAGTGCGCACATTGCCTCATAATCATCAGGGGTGGCGCGAACCAACACCTTGTTTTGAAACAGCTCATTTTCTGAGTAATATCGGACTATTCCTTGTACATCGTTACCGACCACTTTCACACAACAGTATTCCGGAATTATCTCATCAGAACCAATCAACACTTTACTGTTTGACGAATCACTTTCGAATAGAATGTGTTCAAAACTGCTACCTGGGGAAACGACTTTCATAAACGGACCACTTTATTATTATTTTTAATGACAGCATCACAGGCTGCCTATCCTGAAAACAAGGATATCATGAAAATTAGTAATTTTGTGGCACGTCACGAAAAAATTACAAGAAGTCAATAACACTTTACATAAATTAGAAAATATTAACTAAACTAATATTATTCGTGCTTAATGATCTTGCGTCTTATTGTGATGCATGCACCTCGGAACGTGATCGATGCAGCGCAATGCGGAGTGAGGATCTTTCACAGCAGGCTTGAGCCGTAGCAGGAAGGAAACGCAGATGCAAAGGACTCCAGCAATCCACATATTATCAAGACCCTCCCCTTCGTGCCACATCAGCACAGGCTCATCGGATCTGAGTCACCACATAGCTCATCGAGCTATCCCAGCAGGCAACGCGGTCAGCAGCACGGAAAATCCCGCTTCATATCCCTTAAGACTATAAGGGTAGTGGAATCTCAACCAAGCGTCGCTGGCCGTAAGGCTATGGTTGGCCATTATTCTTAGCGACTCAGCTTAACGCATGCCTGGAGCCAAGCTCCAAGAATGTTACCAGCCGATTGAGCCCCTGACTCTCACTTTCCCCCTAACAAATTGGTTGTGGGAAGTGAGATTTGACGCCTGCACGCCCCGACAACGGTCAGCCCCCCTGGGGATCTTCTGCGAAGCAGGTAAGGCGCAATCATCTCCAACCGCGTAAGTACGGCGCATACCCTGGAGCCACGCTCCAGGAACGTCACCAGCGGATTGGGCCCTGCCTCTCACTTCCTCCTTAACAAATAAATTGTAGGAAGTGAGATTTGACGCATGCGGTCCCGATCATGATCAGCCCCCTGGGCATCTTCTGCGAAGCGGGTAAGGCGCAACCATCTCCAACCGCTGAGGCATGGCGCATACCCTGGAGCCACGCTCCAGGAACGTCACCAGCGGATTGGGCCCTTGCCTCTCACTTCCTCTCTAACAAATTGATTGCAGGAAGTGAGATTTGACATCTGCGGTCCCGATCAACGATCGGTCCCCTGGGTCCATTCTGCGGAGCAGGTAAGGGATTCTCTTGGAGCCTGACGCACCTCCTGAAGCTACACCGCTTGAATGTTACCAGCGGATTATGGCCCTCATCCTCACTTCCCGCGAACAAATTGATTGTGAGGAGTGAGGCTTGACGTGCGTCCCCTAACCCTTGGGGCACCCTCTGCGAAGCAGGTGATCGATCATCAGTCTACAACATGTTGATCATGTCGAACCTCCAGATCTCTCCTCGGCTACTTTATGACCATGGCAGTCCTATGCTAGTAGCTCTCATGCCTCGGCTCTGCAAAAACGAATCAAGGATCAAGAGGGCCGAATCTGAATCGCTCTGAACTGAACGGGGAGACGTACGAACCTCACATAACCGCCCGGTTAATGGACAAGGTCATCAGGCCCAACATACTCAAATCCAATCTGATTCATGGATCCACTAGGTCCGGCTATTACCAGTCCCGATGCTTCAGGATTCGGTGTCCAGTCTAATTCCCCCACCTTCGAGAAATCCGCAGCGAACACGCTACGGGGATTTTGACCAGGCAGCCCGAAGCGAAGCACGCTGTCAGTTGCAGGAGCCTCTGATACCCATACTACGTTAGAAAGGTAGGACTTGACCGACCACGGCGTTGCCGGAGCCGTTCTGGTTGGATGCACGAACTCTTGCCAAAGGGAATGGGATTCAACAGTCGGCCAGGAAGGCAGCAGGCTATGTTCTAGCACCGCCGTGGTTTGTAACCATGCATGAAGGCCATGGGCTGAATTAAAACTAGTATCGGGCAGGCCGACTGCTGCGATGGCGCCGATACGAGAGCTGAACCCGCTTTGTATTAGGATGGCGGCGGATATGTTCAAGGTGCCGGTTTCTAGCGCGACCACGGGGTGTGCCAATGGAAAGTCGCTCAAAGATAACTCCTCAGCGAAAGGATCAGCGGATACCTCAGCACGAACACGCACAGCCTCCATAGCCCAAGGCAGGTTATAAACGAAAGCCTGCTCGATAAACTGGATTGTCTCATCGTCCGCCCCCAGCAGAGCGGCTCCGCTCAGCCAATCTCTTAAGATCTGTTTCCAGTCGCCGTGGAGCTTGTTTGGAGCGAAAGGCGGGATCGCGAATGCAATAGCGGCAAACGATTCTATAGCCTGGACCGCAAGGTCCGCGTCGTCTTGCTCGATCGCGATATTCGCCTGGAGAAGATAAGCCTCAAGCTCATTCGCCTTTGCATCCAGCTCTTTACCAGTAGCCAATCCAACCCCAGCTAGGAAATATCCCCGCCGTTGAGCAGGGGTCGTCTCACGCCAGATAACTTCGGCTCGCTTTACGAGACCACTCTTCAGGGCAATCTGATTTGGCTCTGTTTGACGAGCTAGCCGGCGAACAAAAAGCGAGTGCTCCAATGC
The DNA here is from genome assembly GCF_044753445.1 of Pseudomonas sp. NPDC088368. Taxonomy (NCBI): domain Bacteria; kingdom Pseudomonadati; phylum Pseudomonadota; class Gammaproteobacteria; order Pseudomonadales; family Pseudomonadaceae; genus Pseudomonas; species Pseudomonas sp. NPDC088368. The sequence goes on along the minus strand of NZ_JBIVNG010000009.1, from coordinate 389,688 downwards.
TGCTTCCAACTTCGACTCGATCTCATCGTTTTCAATTTCCTCATCGCCCAAAAGGCTCAACAGAGCTGTATCAAGGCTCATCAGATAAGCCCCCCATTTCAGTCGCTGAGCCTGCTGCTCTGAGTCCTGCTCCGCGGGTATCTGAGGGAAATCCCAAGCTCCTTGCCCTGCCACGTAGTCGAGTAGCGTATTGAGATCAAAAGTGCCTAATTTGGAGGCCATACGCACGAGCAACGACATGATCAATTGTAAGAGTCCGCTCTCCATTTCACGGCCCTTCTGGCTGGACACGAGCGCATTCCAATCACGGCGCCGATTTCTGTGATTGTCGAACATCGGGTACAGCACCAACCCTTCGATGTCGATATATGCACGTCCAGCCCTTCCAACAACATTACGAAACTCTGAGATATCGATGGGCTCCCGGGTGCGATTCAGCCCATGAAATATCAGGCTAGTGGCCGCCAGATTTAACCCTTGCGCCAGTGTGGGGGATGAGACAGTGATTTTCAGCACCCCCTCCCTCACCAATCTTTCCACCTCTTTGCGATAGCTCGTCGGCAGCGCACCATGGTGGATGGCCACACCTAGCTTCAGGCAGGCCAGGATGTCATGGTCAGAACCGAACCATTCTGTGCCCACTGTGAGAGCAGTTGATAGGACGTCAAGCGAGACACCCAAGACTGAGCCTATATGCCCTCTTTTGTGCATTTCGATAATCCGGCGGGCAAAAGGCATAACTGAACGCCGCTGAGGACAAAAAATTAAGACAGTCTGTCCATCATCGACAAGCCTCCAAGCTGAAGCTAGGCACAATTCTGTCTGATCGGAAGGAAACAATTTTCTTGCCTTGCCTATGCTTGGTTTCCTCGCAACTACAAACTTAGGGATGAATGGCTTTTCGTCACCCACTGTGAAATTCAGTCGGCCATGATCGCCCTTCCAGTCGATCTCGCCATACCTCAATCGAGTTGGTCGCCAGCTTTGCTTAATCAGCCCATTCTCGCTGTCCATGGTGAGCCATGCGGCAAAATCCTCCAATTGATCACCATCGGGCAGAATCGCTGAGAGGCAAACAATTCTTCTCTGACGGGCGTCGGAGCGACGTAGGAGCCGCTGAATTTGAGCCTCATACCTCACTTCGCGCTCCCCCAGTCCGATCATATGTCCTTCATCTAGGACTACAAGACCTACATCATCCAGCAGTGAAGGGTCATTTCGGAGGGCAAAGTCCAGCTTTTCAGGAGTGGCTACAACAACGTGGGCGCTCCTTAGGGTGTACGTATCCTCACCGCTGACCCCAATACTTCCGTAAAGGCTAGAGACAGATTTACCTAAAGGGGCGAACGTTCGCCTTAAGCTTATCTCGGTCTGGGCGGATAGTGCGCGAAGGGGCGTGATGAATACTATCCGTTTATTTTCAGCCAAGCAGGTCAAGATACAAAGTTCAGCAATCCGGGTCTTTCCAGCACTGGTGGGCAGCGATAGCACAAGATTAGCATTGCTGTCGGTTACTAGCGCTGAGGCCGCAAGCTGTGACGGCCAAAGTTCGATCTCCGATTTATTTCTTTTGTAAAGAGATGCAATGAAGATTTTACGTAGATTTGACCAGCTTCCCGCTGCATCTCCAGGAGGAGAAACAGCAGGTAAAACCTTATGAAAGCTGGTATCCCATAACCCTCGAAGGAGATAACCTGCAATCCGATGAACCCACCACTGGGAGACCTTGTTAAGTTCGCCAGCGACCTCCAAACCACGATCAAGCCGGGCACATGCTCCATCTACAAGCAAGGCATTCCCACTTTCCAAGGCCGTGATGAAAATGGACATAGCTGCCATAAAATTATCTTCTATCGCCAAATCTAACGCTTGGCTAAGCGAGCTAGTATCATCGTCTGATGAATCCGCATCAGCCACAACAAATTTTGACAACTCGGTGATTATAGCTTGCTCATCGCCACGCTTAGATGAGAACCAACTCGATATTTCTCGAGCTAGGCCGGATAAATCTCTTAGCATCAATTTGCACAGTACAAGCTCGCTTATCGTGAGATTAGGCTTGGCCATACCTTGGTGCAGCAGAGAGTACGCCCGAGCCGAAAATCTTCCTAAATGATAAGCTGACGCCGCGATAAGCAGATGAAAATCTTTGTCTTCAGATTCAGGGCCTTTGTAGAACACTGTCTCAATTGCCTCCGCGGCAATTTCAAATGCAATACGAGCAGTTTCTGGCTCACCTCGCAGATCTAGGAAACGAAGCGCGTGCGACAAAAGTGAATAGCCATAAGACAACAAGTCATCCGACAAATCAGAGCTAAAATTTGGTGCCTCGTCAGGTAGTACCCCTTTACGCCATATCATTCCGCGAGACTGGCCACGCGCTAAGAGTTTATTGCGAAAACCTTGCTGAGTCGCCTGGTGAAGATGGAGACTAATTTCTTCAAGAGTACTTGCCATTACTTTGACACCATTTCAAATACAGATCGGATAAATTCCTGGTGCTTGTTGACGGTCAAAGCAACATATTGTTGTCGGACGATGCCCTTATAGCCGTTCAAATTTACGGTTAACAGGTTGCTCGGATTCCCTCCCGAAAAAGTAAAAAGCATATGAGTAACTTGAGAGTGCTTCAGCCCACCAATGAGCTGAGCTTTATCCAGCGCATCGCGAAGATCAACGTCACAAGCTTCACCGAGTCTATCCGCGACAAACGATATCGCATGGGGAGATGGTAATTCATTATTGTAAGACAGAGCAGCACGAGCTTCACCGATCACTGACGAGGTCATGGAAGCACGGCTTTTCACTTCAGCTTTGAGGATATGTAGCCCCCCCTTAGCATCCAGACGAAAGGCCAGGACATCTTCGCCCCGCATCGACATTTCACGATGATCTTTCCAACGTAGCCGTTTTATACCCCGTTTGAAATGTGTTGACTCTAGTACATACGCATTGCAGAGAATCTCGCCCAGATCCCCTGAGCGAATGGCTTTGGTCATCGGAAGTTTGGTGTTCAGGTAGTCGGATGCGGCGGGCTTACCGAGTTTAGCTAGAAGACCTGCAAGCCTGGAGGGTACGACATAGAAGCTGGGGAGCGCATCAGCAACAATCTTCACCGCTTGAGGAATTTTGGGAGATTGAGCATCTAGGCGATGCAGCTTATGAGCAGCAACCGCCGACTCCGTCTCAACGCACCACTCAACGAACCTGGTCATTCTAGCCTCGCAGATCAAAAGGTGGCTGCGCCACCGTCCATGGTAGGGGGAAGGCAACTCCCCGGTGCCACCATCCTATACGGCGGCGAGAGAGAAAAACCAGTAGCAGCTGTAATTTTATCGCGTATATAAATACTCGATCGAGCACGTTATTCGCCGCACACTACATACACTTGCAACTTGGAAGGATGTATAATCTAAAAAAAACAACAATAAGTCCAAGCATGAACAACAAATCAAACAACATCATTCATCTCCAATACCAACCTCGTCGCCTACTAGAAACAAGGACACTTCAACAGCACGATGTGCGGTCGTTAAGAGCTTCAGCTCAAAATTTAGAGCCCCAAAAAAAACGTAAGCATCACGACTATCCAAGGATATCGATTTTGCTCTCCTCAGCCAACTCACCAATATCCGGCAATAGGTCAGTACTCACCGCATCAGAGCTTTCTTCGATCTCAGGTATCAGCTTGTCGTCTCTTCTGGTGTGGCAGTGGAGCAGAAAGTTTGAGAAGGTCCTGCCATTCTTAGGAAAAGGGACATCAGCCACATATAAACGATCAGACATCGAGAGCTTCTTGGTTCAAGGCCGCGCTTACTGGACGGTAGAATCCAATCGAATCGGAAAAGCCTACAAACCAGGTCGATCTGCCAACCGACCCGGTTGACGGTTTCGAAAAAGTGACTAAGTTATCTGAACACTTGTTCTGCATCGACATTATCGGTGCGAACTAAACGATATCATATCATTTTCAAATCTAGCAGCTTTGAGGCTATCTCATGATCTTGTCGATTTCAGGGGAAAAAGGTGGAAGTGGAAAGACTACTCTTGCTTGCAATCTAGCAATTTGGGCTACTAAGCGTGGGCATGACGTTTTGGTTGTGGACAGTGACACGCAGACTTCAGCGAGTCGTTTCTTCGATCGTCGAGAACAAAGAGGCTTGTCCAAGGTGCCCTGCATTCAGAAAACAGGCGACTTGTATTCCACATTAAGAGACCTTAACAACAGGTTTGAAGTCGTGATAGTCGACGTCGGTGGCAGGGACAGTCGAGAGCTGCGCACAGCAATGTTGGCAGCCGATGTGATGGTGGCACCATACCAAGCATCTCAACTCGATCTCGAAACACTCCCCTATTTCGAAGAGGTAATCGAGGGCGCGCTGGCAATAAATCCAAATATGAAGAGCATGGGAGTGATCACCAGATCGCCAAATTACCCATCGCAACGAGAGTTGATGGACGCAAGAAGAGCGATAACACAGCTCAAATGGATTGCGCCGCTGAACCAAGTCATCAAAGATCGAAAAATATATAGAGATGCGTTTATTGAAGGCAAGGGCGTTATTGAGATGGCAAACCATAAGGCACGGGCAGAAATAGAACTGCTAGGTCAGGAAATACTGCAACGCATAGCTCAATGAATCGTCCTAATCGATCTGATATCAAATCATATCATCCACAGTGGAGTTATAGCATGTCATTCGATCTGACACCCACCAAAATCAATCCATCTCCTGCTGACATCGAACGTTTTGCATCCAAGGCCAAAATCAATCCTCCGCACTTTCCAGAAAGTTTGAGCAGTGAGACAACCACGCCTACAAAAAGGACCGAATCTATTTTGTTCAGATGTTCAAAGTCTGTATTTGAGGATATTGAGTTTGTGTTCCAACACACAAATATTAAAAGCAAGCAGAAGCTATTGGAATCACTAATCATACCCGAGGTAAAAAAAATGGCGCGGCAAATCAGACTACAGCAGACTGCGGATCATTCCATCGCCCGCCCGCATGATAATCTTCCGTAGACTCCGCCTGCATAACGTGACGTCGCGCAATCGGTCTTCTACCATTAGGGTTTCAGTGGAGGATTCGTATGGATGCGGGACTTCTGGACAATGCCTTGGGCACGATGTGCTCACTCCTCGACGCTGAAGGCGAGTCAGAGGCAGCTCACATCCTGCGAGTTGCTACCGCCCGATGCGAGGAGGTTGGCTATGATAACCTCAATGGGGGGACTGAGCTGTGGGACGTCATCCTTTCATTAGATACCACTGAGTATGCGAAGCTTGGGAACAGGCGCGAAAACCTCATTGCGAAGCTTGATCGCATCTTAAAGGAAGTAACCTCCAGCATCACCGACAACTGGTACTCGATCAAAATAGTCCCCCTCATCAACGTTAGGCCGGACTGGCGTGCCGCAGGCCCAACACTATCAACTGAAGCTCGTCGCGATATTGCTGACACGTACCGTAGTGGAGTGACTTGGTCAGGTGCGTTAGACGACGTCTCGTTTTTGAAGCGGCTTTACGACCTCCAAAACTTGCCATCAAACGACTCCCGCTACTCGTCAGCAGAAGGGGACATTCATCAGCACCGCATCAACAACGATGACTGGGACGACTCGTGGATATTCGATGACTCGCGATTTGGGCTGATGACAGGCTCCCCCGACAATTTTTTAAGATTTGTGTGCGAAACCATCAACCCTCTAGTTCGACCTGATCAAGGTGAAGCCAGGTTAATCGCTGAGGGAATGAACAACCAACTGCGCAGAGAAGGCTGGGAACTCGTAGAGCAACATCGGATGGGGGGGCGCTGGCGATACGCTGCACGTCGAGCCACTCAGCACAGTAGCCGAGCAATCAGCCGTGCCAAATCAGCAGCCGATGTTCTCGACGCAGATCATATGGAAACAGAGATCGAACGCTTGGAACGCGCTATCGAATCTGATCCAGGTCTCGCCATCGGGACAGCTAAAGAACTCGTCGAGAGCTGCTGCAAGTCAATCCTAACAATCCGCGGCATTTCGTTCACCAGATCTGCTGACGTTGGAGATCTCACCAAGCTCTTAGCAAGGGCTTTGGATTTAGTCCCCGATGGTATCTCCGATCAAGCGAAGGGCGCAGACAACATCAAAAGCATTCTCAGGAGCCTTTCCGCAATCCCCCACCACCTCGCACTGCTTCGAGGCCTCTATGGCAGCGGGCACGGTCGGGATGGATCGCACAAAGGCCTTGAAGCCCGTCACGCGCGCCTTGCTGTGAACGCAGCAGTGAGCTTCATCGACTTCGTAACCGAGACTCACAGACAGCGAGGGAAGTGATTACGGAAGCACTAGACCGGTGCCGTACCACTCTGCGGAATACTGCCCTCTTCTCATCCTAGCGAGTAAAGATCTGTACGGAGTGTTTCGGAGGCTGTGAAAAGATTCCAGAAACGTACCAATCGCTTTACGTGGAGGAGGATGCTCTGAGCTTGAGAACCGATCTTGAAGTGTTTTTTAAGATTGCCAAAGTGGGGATTCGTGCTATGACCATAAGGCGCTATCGTGCAGGCGAAAAAAAACCCGATCATGGGATCGGGTTTTCTAGACCTGTGGGATCATAGTGGGATCACCACGATCAACCGCCTAGTCATCAAGGGGAAAGAAAAACGCTCAACCCCTTTGAATATGGCGGAGAGATAGGGATTTGAACCCTAGGTACTGTCGCCAGTACAACGGATTTCGAATCCGTCCCGTTCGGCCACTCCGGCATCTCTCCAACGGCGCGCATCATAACAGCTTGTTAAAAAAACGCGAACCTTTTTCTCAAAATTTTCGCGTTTTTTCAGTCGCTTGCGGCGTTTCAACTTTAGAGCGGGACGCCGAGGCGGTGGGCGACTTCTTCGTAGGCTTCGATGACGTCACCGAGGCCCTGGCGGAAGCGGTCCTTGTCCATTTTCTTCTTGGTGTCTTTGTCCCACAGGCGGCAGCCGTCCGGGCTGAATTCGTCACCCAGGACGATGGAGCCGTCGCTGAACACGCCGAATTCGAGTTTGAAGTCGACCAGCAGCAGGCCTGCGTCGTCGAACAGTTTGCTCAGGACGTCGTTGACCTTGAGGGACAGTTCTTTCATGCGCGCCAGTTGTTCAGCGGTGCCCCAGCCGAACGCGACGACGTGGGATTCGTTGATGAACGGGTCGCCCTTGGCGTCGTCCTTCAGGAACAGTTCGAAGGTGTACGGATTGAGCTTGATGCCCTCTTCGACGCCCAGGCGCTTGACCAGGCTGCCAGCGGCGTAGTTACGCACGACGCATTCGACCGGGATCATGTCGAGCTTCTTGACCAGCACTTCGTTGTCAGCCAGCAGTTTGTCGAACTGGGTCGGAATGCCGGCCGCTTCGAGTTTCTGCATGATGAAGGCGTTGAACTTGTTGTTCACCATGCCTTTGCGGTCGAGCTGTTCGATGCGCTTGCCGTCGAACGCCGAGGTGTCGTTGCGAAACAGCAGGATCAAGCGGTCAGCGTCGTCGGTCTTGTAAACCGATTTGGCTTTGCCGCGGTAGAGTTCTTCACGTTTTTCCATGATGGGCTCCGCTTGCGAAATACTTGGGCCAGGTGCCCATTGAGAGTGATGTACGGGACGTCAGGCGATTTCACGCCAGTCGAGCCCTGAATCCTGATCGGCCAATTGTAGCCAGTCCGGGTCGCACCCGAGGGTGTCGACGAAACATTGCCGGGCAAGCTGCGGCAGGTTGTTCTTGCTGCTCAGGTGGGCCAGCACGAGGTGTTGCAGGCCTTGCCATCCCAGCTCGTTTACCAGACCCGCGGCCTGGTGGTTGTTCAAATGCCCGTACTCCCCGCCGACCCGCTGTTTCAGGAAGTAGGGGTAGTGCCCGCGTGCGAGCAGGTCGCGACAGTGGTTGGACTCGATCATAAGGGCATCCAGTCCGCGATAGCTGTCGAGCACCGACGGACAGTACGACCCCAGATCGGTCAGCAGGCCAAACCGCTTGCGTCCGTTGTTGAACACGAACTGCGTCGGCTCCAGCGCATCGTGGGCCACGGCGACCACATCGATGCTCAGGTCGCCAATCTGCACGCCCTGCCCGCCCGCCAGCCTGATACCCGCGTCAACCGGCTTGCGCATGCCGCGCAAGGTGCCGTCGCTGAGGTAGACCGGCACGTCGTAGCGCCGAGACAGCAAACCCACGCCATGCACGTGATCGGCATGTTCGTGGGTCACCAGAATGGCGCTCAACTGTTGGCCGCTGACGCCCAGCCTGTCCAGCCGACGCTCGGTTTCCCGCAGGGAGAAACCGCAATCGACCAGCACGTATGTGTCGTTGCTCGCAACCAGCGTGCCGTTACCCCGGCTGCCGCTGCCCAGAACCGCGAAACGCACTTAACCGAGGTTGTCTTGAATGACGCTCAACACGCGACGGGCGACTTCGACCGGCGCGACGGTGTTGATGTTCTTCTCAACGGTCACTTGGACGTTGTCACCGACCTTGCTCAGGCGAACCTGATAACGGTCGGCGCGGGCTTCTTTCTGTTCCTTGGTCTCTTCACTGCCGAACATGCGGCCGAAGAAGCCTGGCTTGTTCTCAGGCTTGTCGGCCTTTTCTGCCAGGTTGATGTAGTACAGGCCCAGGCTGCGGTTGATGTCTTCAACGCGCCAGTCACCCTGATTCAAGGCACGGCCCACGCTGGACCATGCACGATCGAGGTCGGCGCCCAGGTTCAGGACCGGGTTGCCGCTGCCGTCTTCGCTCAGGGCGACACGGCTTGGGGTGTCGTAGTCACGTGCAGCCAGCAGGGAGACCGAACCGCCCTTCTCGGCGGTACGGGTCAGGCTGGCGAGCATGTCGTCGGTCAGGACCGAATCCAGGCCCACGTTGGTGCTGCGCGACGGGAACGCAGGGTCTTCACTGCTGCCGGCCGGGCGCTGAACGCTGACGATGTAGACTTCACTGGTGTTGCGCTGCACGCCCGGTTCGATGCGAACGCGCACGCGGGTTTCGGTGTTGGCACTGTCGCCCGAGCCGCCCATGCGCTTGGCCACAGCAGCGGACAGTTCGTCCATGCGCTGCCAGGTGGTGTTGAATTCACCGGTTTGCGGACGATCTTCGGCGATGCGGAAACCGTTGTCTTCGAAGTACTGGTGAGCCACAGGCCAGACTTCGGCCGGGGCGCGCTGGGCCAGAATCCAGCGGTTGTCGCCGCTCTTTTGCAGGGTGTAATCACCGGAATCCTGAACAGTGGACAGCGGCTGCGGGCGCGGTACGTTGAACTCACCCTTCTGCGTGTCGTCGGCCACGTTACGCGGGATCGGCAGCAGAGGGTCCAGGCGTTTGGCTTCCTGGACGCCTTCCGGCAGTTGCATCGGGGGTTTCTGGGTCGCTTCCAGGTAATCGCTGCTGCGATCACGGAAGTACCCGTCCTGGCCAAACAGCCAACTGCAACCGCTGGTGCTGGAGATGATCAGGGCTAGTGCGGAAAGTCCGGCCAGTCGCTTCATTGCGTAGTGCTTCCTCATTAAACCAATACGCCGGACTGGCGCAGGGCCTGACGTACCGGCTCGTGGCAGGACTCGCTGAGCCAGGTGAGCGGCAGACGGATACCGTCCGGCATCAAACCCATTTCGTGCAGAGCCCATTTCACAGGGATAGGGTTCGATTCGATGAACAGGGTCTTGTTCAGCGGCATCAGTTTTTCGTGGAGCGCGCGGGCGGTGGTGGCGTCACCGGCGATGGCGGCCTTGCACAGGTCGGCCATGTCGCGCGGGGCGACGTTGGCGGTCACGGAGATGTTGCCCTTGCCGCCGAGCAGGATCAGCTCGACTGCGGTGGCGTCGTCGCCCGAGTAGACCAGGAAATCGCTGTCGACACCGGCGAGGATGTCCTTGGCGCGCTGCATGTCGCCCGTGGCTTCCTTGATGGCGATGATGTTCTTGACCTTGGACAGACGGATCACGGTCTCGGCCTTCATGTCGCAGGAAGTGCGACCCGGCACGTTGTAGAGGATCTGCGGAATGTCCACGGCTTCGGCGATGTGCTTGAAGTGCTGGTACAGGCCTTCCTGGGTCGGCTTGTTGTAGTACGGCGTCACCAGCAGGCAGGCGTCGGCGCCAGCGTCTTTGGCGTTCTGGGTCAGCTCGACCGCTTCACGGGTGGAATTGGCGCCCGTGCCAGCGATGACCGGGATACGGCCCGCGACCTGTTTGACGACGTGACGGATCACTTCAATGTGCTCGTTGACGTCGAGCGTCGCGGATTCACCTGTCGTGCCGACGGCCACAATAGCGTTGGTGCCCTCTTTCAGGTGAAAGTCCACCAGTTTGCTCAGGCTGTCCCAGTCAAGACGCCCCTGTGCATCCATAGGTGTGACCAGTGCCACCATACTGCCCGCAATCATGCAAACCGCTCCTGCCGGAAAAAGAGAGCGGTAATGGTACTGGCGCCATGATCCTTGCACAAGGCGAGCATTCCCCTGAGCGACGGTTTTCGCTACCCTTCTGTCTTTGATCGGTACTGGTCATCTGCGCAGCTCGTTCGACTGATCGCTTTCGTCGTTACAAAACCCGCTCCAGCCCCGCTCTCGCTCGATGTGACTGGCTCACGTCGGCCGCGAACGGCAACGGCCCGGGTCGATGTTGCGAGTGTTTCGTTCGCCGGACCCGCCGCACAAGCCAAGAATGTACCGACCGCTCATCGCTTAGGAATGCTGCATGTCGTCCATCCCCACAGTTCGCGAACAATTCCTTGTCATCAGTGCCCTTGGCGCCAACCCAATGGAGCTGACCAACGTCCTGTGCCGCGCCAGTCATGAAAACCGTTGCTCGGTGGTCAGCTCGCGCCTCACTCGCCACGGCGAATGCAGTGCCCTGATCCTGCAGGTCTCCGGCAGCTGGGACGCACTGGCCCGCCTTGAGACCGGCCTGCCCAACCTGTCGAAGAAACACGCCTTCACCGTCAACGTGGTGCGCAGTGCGACCCTGGAGAGCCGTCCGGAAGCCCTGCCCTACGTGGCGTACGTCAGCTCGGCGTACCGTCCGGACATCATCAATGAGCTGTGCCAGTTCTTCATCGACCACAACGTCGAGCTGGAAAACCTGATCTGCGACACCTACCAGGCGCCGCAGACCGGAGGCACGATGCTAAACGCGACGTTCACCGTGACGCTGCCGGCCGGCACGCAAATCAGCTGGCTGCGCGATCAGTTCCTGGATTTCGCCGATGCCCTCAACCTCGACGCGCTGATCGAACCATGGCGCCCGCAAGCACCGATGTAAGGAAACCCCAATGGCTGTAGAACTGGACACCCCCGTTGCCGACTTTCAGGTTCAGGCCACCAGCGATCAGGCCGTCAGCCTGTCGGCGCTGAAGGGTCAGCAAGTGGTCATTTATTTCTACCCCAAAGACAGCACCCCCGGTTGCACTACCGAGGGCCAGGGCTTTCGTGATCAATACGCCGAATTCAAGGCGGCCAACACCGTGGTCTTCGGCGTGTCCCGCGACAGCTTGAAATCCCACGAAAACTTCAAGGCCAAGCAGGAATTCCCCTTCGAACTGATTTCGGACAAGGACGAATCGCTGTGCCAGCTGTTCGACGTGATCAAGCTGAAGAAGCTGTACGGCAAGGAATACCTGGGCGTTGATCGCAGCACATTCCTCATCGACAAGAACGGCGTGCTGCGCAAGGAATGGCGTGGCGTGAAAGTGCCGGGGCATGTGGATGCGGTGCTGGAAGCTGCGCAGGTGTTGAATAAAGGCTGAGGCACTACGCCAAACCTGTAGGAGCGCGCTTGCCCGCGAATGCGGTGTCTTTGCAGCAAATTCGTCTCTGACACAACCCATTCGCGGGCAAGCGCGCTCCTACAGGGCTAAACGCGAGGCCTTACAACAACGGCGCCACCGTCGGTTCATTTCGTGGCCATGCATCCAGAACGGCCTTGAACAGCGTCGCCAGCGGGATCGCGAAGAAAATCCCCCAGAATCCCCACAGCCCGCCAAACAGCAGTACCGCGCAGATGATCGCGACCGGGTGCAGGCTCACGGTTTGCGAAAACAGCAGCGGCACCAGCACGTTGCCGTCCAGGGTCTGAATGATCCCGTAGACCGCCATCAGGTAAATGAACTGATCGCTCCAGCCCCACTGAAACAGCGCAATGAAAGCCACGGGCACTGTCACCACGACCGCGCCGACATAAGGCACCACCACGGAAATCCCCACCAGCATCGCCAGCAGCGCCGAGTAATTGAGGCCCATCGTGACGAAGGCGATGTAAGTCACCGCGCCACAGATGAAGATCTCGATGACTTTTCCACGGATGTAATTAGCGATCTGCCGGTTCATTTCCTCGGCGACGCGGGTAATCAACGTACGCTCGCGAGGGAGATACCCGCGGAACCAGCGGCCAATCATCCGACGGTCCTTGAGGAAGAAGAACACCAGAATCGGCACCAGCACCAGATAGATCATCATGTTGACCAGCAACGGCAGGCTGGACAAAGAGAACGTCAACGCCCATTGACCAAACTTGCCGATTTCGCCACGGGCCGCTTCGATCGCCTGCAAGACTTGCTCATCTGAAACCAGATGCGGATAACGCTCCGGCAGCAGCAACAGCAGCGACTGCCACTTGGCGAGCATGCCCGGCAATTCGTTGAACAGGGTGATCAACTGATGCCAGAGCAACGGCACCAGCACCAGCAGAAACAGCGCCAGCGCGCCCATGAATAATGCGAAAACCAATCCCACCGCGCCGCCTTCCGGCATGCGCAAGCGTTCGAGCTGCACGACCATGCCTTGCATCAGAAACGCCAATACCAGCCCTGCCAGTACAGGTGCCAGCATGCCCCCCAAGGTCAGAACAACCGTGAACGCCAGAACCAACAGCACCGCCAGCACAACGGCCTCTTCATCCGAGAAGTAACGCTGCATCCAGTCGCGAAGCACTTTGAACATCGATGAACCTTTGAGGCAAAAGGGGAGTAAGCGAAGGGGTAAAAACGGTCAGGCCTTGCGTAACCAGTACCGATAAACGCCGTCAGCAGCCTCTTCATGCAATAGCGCATGGCCAGACAGCTTGGCGAAGGTGCGGAAGTCACGCTGCGAACCCGCATCGGTCGCGGTCACTTTGAGCACCGCGCCGCTCGCCAGACGGTTGAGTTCCATCTTGGCCTTGAGCAGTGGCAGCGGGCAATTCAGACCACTGGCGTCCAGCTCGGCATCGCTCGTCGCGGGGCGACCTACAGCGTCAGACATCTTTTCTCTCCGGGTAGACACATCAAATCGCACAGAAAATGGCGCTGGTTGAAGAATCTTCTTACAAGTTTGCAAGAATACCCCACTCTGGTCAGCAAGCCATTGAGCCAGCTACAGTAACGCCTTTCTGTCTCAGAGTTTCGTGCATGAATTTTCTGCGCCCCACACTGCTGACGCTCGCATGCCTGCTGGCGACCCCTGCGTTCGCGGACGACCTGCCCTCACTGGGCGACGCCAGCTCATCCATTGTTTCGCCGCAACAGGAGCACGACCTGGGCCGCGCATGGCTGGGGCTGCTTCGCGCGCAAGTGCCTCAATTGTCCGATCCGCAGTTGAAGGATTTCGTCGAGACGTCGGTCTACCGCCTCGCTGAAACCAGTCAGGTGCAGGATCGCCGGCTTGAATTCATCCTGATCAACACTCCCGAAATCAACGCCTTCGCCGCCCCCGGCGGGATCGTCGGCGTCAACGGCGGTCTGTTCCTGCACGCCGAAACCGAAGGCGAATACGCGGCGGTACTCGCGCACGAGCTGGCTCACTTGTCGCAACGCCACTTCGCCCGTGGCGTTCAGGCGCAACAGCGCATGCAGGTGCCGGTAATGGCCGCCATGCTCGCCGGTATCGTCATGGCCGTGGCAGGTGCCGGTGACGCGGGTATCGCTGCCATTGCCGGGACACAGGCTGCGGCGATTCAGGAACAAGCGCGTTTTTCCCGGCAAAACGAGGCCGAGGCTGATCGCATCGGCATCATGAATTTGGAGAAAGCCGGTTACGACCCGCGCAACATGCCGACCATGTTCGAGCGTCTGGCCCGTCAATACCGCTACGACGCCAAGCCGCCGGAATTTTTGATGAGTCACCCGGTGACCGAATCCCGTATCGCCGATACCCGCAACCGTGCCGAACAGGCCAAACCGGGGGGCAAGGAGGACAGCCTCACTTACCAGTTGATGCGCGCGCGGGTCGTGTTGATTTATGAAGAAACACCGGGCATGGCCGCCAAGCGCTTCCGTGCGCAAATGGCCGAAAACCCGAAAAACGACGCCGCCCGGTATGGCCTCGCATTGGCGCAAACCAAAGCCGGTCAATTGAACGAAGCGAGAGACAGCCTCAAGCCGCTGATAGAGAAGGCGCCGGACAACATCACGTACAACCTGGCCTTGATCAACCTGGACATCACCAACAACCGGTTCCCCGACGCGCAGCAGCGGGTGAACCGGATGCTGGACCTGTACCCGGACGATTACCCGCTGAATCAAGCCAAGGTGGATGTGCTGCTCAAACAGTCCAAAGCGCCGGAAGCGCTGAAAGCTCTTGAAACGCTGCTCAAAAGTCGCTCCGACGACCCGGACATCTGGAGTCAGGTGGCCGATGCCCGTGGTCTCTCGGGCAATACCATCGGTTCACATCAGGCCCGCGCCGAGTATTTCGCGTTGATGGGTGACTTCAAACAAGCCGTTCAGCAACTGGAATTCGCCAAACGTCGGGCGAACAACAACTTCCAGCTGGCCTCAAGGATCGACGCGCGGCAGCAGGAAATCATCGCGCAAGAAAAGGCCGTCAAAGAACTCATGAACTAGGGGGAAGCAGCGGCGAGTTCCGAGCTTCAAGCCGCAAGAAAAAGCAGATTCGCTGCGGTCTTGCTTCAGGCGAGGGACTCGAATCTTGCGCTGCTTTCTCTTGCAGCTTGTAGCTTGTAGCTCGTAGCTGCTTCTTACGCGTTGCCTGAGAGTTTGAGCCGCGCCGCTTGGGTGAAATCCAGCATCCGCTGCAACGGCCGGACGGCCTGGGGGATGATCGCCGGGTCGACGAAGATTTCGTTAGTGCCCTCGCGCAGGCATTGCAGGGTGCGCGCCAGGGTATTCATGGCCATCCACGGGCAGTGCGCGCAGCTGCGGCAGGCCGCGCCGTTACCGGCGGTGGGGGCTTCGATGAAGATTTTGTCCGGGCACAGCTGCTGCATCTTGTAGAAAATGCCGCGGTCGGTGGCCACGATAAAGGTCTTGTTCGGCAGGGTCTGTGCAGCCTTGATCAATTGGCTGGTCGAGCCCACTGCGTCGGCCAGGTCGATCACCGACTCCGGCGATTCCGGGTGCACCAGAATGGCCGCGTCCGGGTACAGCGCCTTCATGTCTTCCAGCTGACGCGATTTGAATTCTTCATGGACGATGCACGCACCGTCCCACAGCAGCATGTCGGCACCGGTTTCACGCTGGATGTAGCGCCCCAAGTGTTTGTCCGGTCCCCAGATGATCGTCTCGCCGTTGTCCATCAGGCTTTCGACGATTTCCAGCGCGCAGCTTGAGGTCACGACCCAGTCTGCACGGGCTTTGACCGCCGCCGAGGTGTTGGCATAGACCACGACCGTGCGCTCGGGGTGCTTGTCGCAGAACGCCGTGAATTCATCGACGCCACAGCCCAGGTCCAGCGAGCAGGTCGCTTCGAGGGTCGGCATTAGAATGCGTTTTTCAGGTGTCAGGATTTTCGCGGTTTCGCCCATGAAGCGCACACCGGCCACCAGCACGGTCTTGGCTGGATGGTTCTTGCCGAAGCGGGCCATTTCCAGCGAGTCGGACACACAACCGCCCGTCTCTTCGGCCAGCGCCTGAATCACCGGGTCGCAGTAATAGTGGGCGACCAACACGGCGTCCTGAGCCTTGAGTTCAGCGGCGATCAGGCGTCGGTACTCGGCTTCCTCTTCCGGGGTCAGGGGTTTGGGCTGTTTGGCGTCTAGATGCGCCTGCACCAGAAGGCGTTCGGAAATCTGTGTCATGTTCGCAGGACCTGAATGCGCGTAAGCGCGAACGTCGAGTTTACACCTGAACAACAGGCAACAAAGGGAGCGGAAAACCCTCACGGTCATGAAGTTTCCAGCCTTGTGCACGCGTCGTGGCGCATGCATCGGTGAGATCTCGCCGCGCACTTTCTCAGGCTCGACACCTTCGTCTGAAGGCCCCGGCAGGAGGTGGCGCAAAGCGGCGGCGAATGTATCACGTAACCTGTTGAGCGTTCACTTACCGACGGCCGCGCCTCAGCCCAGGCGCATCGACAGCTCGACCTCATCGGCGAACGGGATCGACAGATACCCCAGCTCCACCGAGCGCACCCGTGCCAGGTAATCCGGGGCGTAATCGGCGTTGTCAGCGATGATCAGCGCGCCGGGACGCAGGCGGCTTTCCACCAGGCTCAGGATTTCCGGGTACAGGGCCTTGGCGCCGTCGAGCAGCACCAGGTCGATGGAGTCCGGCAGGTCCTGGCCCAACGTTTTCAGGGCGTCGCCTTCGCGGATTTCCACCAGATCGAGCAGGCCACCTGCAACCAGGTTGTCCCGCGCCTGGGCGACCTTGGACGATTCGAACTCGCTGGTGATCAACAGACCGCCGCCGTTATCACGCAGGGCCGCCGCCAGGTGCAGGGTCGAAATGCCGAACGACGTGCCGAATTCGACCACCGTGCGGGCTTTGCAACTGCGCGCCAGCATGTACAGCAAGGCGCCGGTTTCGCGGGACACGGCCAGTGGGAAATCCTTGAGACGGCCATAGAACTCCAGGTAATCGGTTTTGCTGCGCATCAGACGCGAAAGATCTTCCTGGGACAGCGTGGACAGCTCCGAGCTGTTCCTCGGGGATTGCTCGTCGGCAGCGGCGAACAGGCGCTCCAACAGTGGTGCGACAGGGCGAGTGGTTAACGTATTCATGGGATTCTCCGGTGTGAACGATGCGCAAATCACATCGCCGGAATAGAATGCGAGCAATCACTCACATTTGATAATCGCATTCCGGAGCCGCCGTGACCGATCCCCGCAAACCTGCGATTTCCCTGCGCAAACAGCCCAAACAGGCCCGCTCCGAAGCGTCGGTATCGATCATTCTTGAGGCCGCTGTTCAGGTTTTGGCCAAAGAAGGCGCGACGCGCTTCACCACTGCCCGGGTGGCTGAGAAGGCCGGAGTGAGCATCGGGTCGCTCTATCAGTACTTTCCGAACAAGGCCGCGATTCTGTTCCGCCTGCAAAGTGACGAGTGGAAGCAAACCACCGACATGCTCAGCCGCCTGCTGGAGGACAGCGCCACGCCGCCTTTGCAGCGACTGCGAAACCTTGTCCACGCATTCCTCCGCTCGGAATGCGAAGAGGCCGATATGCGTGTGGCCCTTGATGACGCCGCCCCGCTCTATCGTCACGCCCCGGAAGCCCGCGAGACCCGGCAAAAAGGTGAGCAGGCGATTGTTCGATTCATGCAAGAGGTGTTGCCAGACGCGGATGAAGCCCATCGGCAACGCGTCGGGGAACTGATCACGGCCACGATGAGCAAAGTGGGCAAGGCGTTTTCACAAACGCCGAGAACCGAGGTGGAAATCGAGGCCTACGCGACGGCCATGTCCGACATGTTCTGCGCGTATCTGGAACGGTCGGGCTAACGCTCTCTACGCGTCGGGGGCGAATCGGAATTGCCCCTTGCCGCGCCGCTTGGCGTCGTACATCGCCGAGTCCGCCGCGCGCATCAGGTCTTCAATGGTGCTTCCGCTCTCCGGCAGGCAGGCGATGCCGATGCTGGCCCCCAGGCGGAAACGGGTCTGGTCGGCAGACACTTGGGTGATGAGTTTTTCGGCCACCGCCGCCGCGTCCTCGGGGCCATTCACGCCTTCGATGATGACCGTGAACTCGTCACCGCCGATCCTCGCTAGTCGGTCGTAGGGCCGCAGACAGCCTTGCAGTTGCTGGCTGACCCAACGCAGCGCGTCATCCCCCCGGTCGTGGCCAAATTGATCGTTGATCTGCTTGAAGCCATCGAGGTCCAGGTACAGCAGCGCGCTCATCTTGCCAGTCCGTTGATTGCGGGAAATGGCAGCCTGCAACGCTTGCACGAACCCACGGCGGTTGAGCAATCCCGTGAGTGCATCCGTGATGGTCATGACTTCGAGTTGGTGGTGAAGCTCGCGCACTGCCGACATGTCCAGTGCCAGCAGGGTCATTGCGTCCTGCCCTTGAGACAGGGGCGAACAGGACAGCGCGACCGGGATGCTTTGCTCTTCGCGATTGCGCAGATTCGCGTCGTGCAGCCGAAGCCTTTCGCCGCGCTGGAAATGGTCGAGCCACACCGAGGTCTGCCAGTCTTCGTCGTGGGGTGTTTCGATCCAGTCGAGCAAGGGCGTGCCTCGCAGTTCGTCATCCTGACACCCCAGCATGTGGGTGATCGCCGGATTGGCGAACTGGATGAGGCCGTCGCTGCCCACCACCATGATGCCCTCGGCCGTGTTGTCGAGAATCGAGGCATTGAACGCCCGCTCCCGCTCCAATTGCCGACTGGTTTGCAGCAATCCTCGACGGTAACGGTCGTGCTCCAGCAGCACCCGCGCCTTGTGGATCAGCATCGTCGGCTGCACCGGTTTGGTCATGAAATCGACCGCACCGGCCGAATAGCCCTGATCGAGCACCTCGTCGGTCTGGCGCATCCCGGAGATGAAAATGATGGGAGTGAAGCGGGTGTTGGGGTCTTCACGCATTCGGCGGGCGACTTCGAAGCCACTCATCCCCGGCATTTGCACGTCCATCAACACCAGGCCGATCTTGCCGGATGCCATGCACGCCAGCGCCTTGGCCCCGGAATCGACGCAACGAACGGTTCTGTCGAGCTCTTCAAGCAGCTCCTGCATTTCTTCCAGATTTTCCTCCTGGTCGTCGACCACCAGGATTTCCAGCGCCTCGTCCTGCATCTGCTCACCACCTCCCTGTCACCCAACGTGTGCTGGCCAAATCACTGTTTGGCTAGCATAGCTGGGAGAAACGGGGCAGGCGTCTGTTTCGTACGTTATCTGATGATCGTCGACAGGCGCTCAGTCGTGCACGACTTCACGGGTTCAGCAGCCCCCGTTGGATCAAGCTGCTGGCCGTCGCGACAATCGCCTCTTCACTGGAACGCGGCGACCAGCCCAACAGGCGGATCGCCTTTTCACTCGTGGCATTCATGTTTCGGCCTAACAAGGTTGCGATGCCTTTTTGGGACGGGTCCGTCTGGGCTTTTAAACGGACCACCCAGTTTGGAATCTCGACCATCGGCACATGGCTCGCAGCAGCGCCCATGCGACGGCGCAGCACCTTGGCAACGTCGAGCAACCACAGGCTTTCCCCCGAAATGGCCAGAAAACGCTCACCGTTTGCCAAAGGATGGGTCATGGCGAGCAGATGAAGGTCTGCCACATCACGCACATCGACGAATCCACAATTGACCTTCGGACAGGCGCGCTGCCCGTTGAGCATGTTGGTCACCAGCCGAATGGAGTGCGAGTAATCCGGCCCCAGCACGGGTCCGAGAACCGCCGTCGGATTAACCGCCGAGAGTTCAAGGCCACCACCTTCCCGGGCGATAAAGGCCCAGGCGGCGCGCTCGGAGAGGGTCTTGGATTTCTGGTACGGCCAGACGTCCGCGTCCAGATTGCTCCAGTCCTTTTCGTCGAAGGGTCGATTCAACGGGGGATGTCCAGCACAAATGGCCCCGAACGCTGAGGTCAGGACAACGCGCTTGACGCCCGCGTCCCGGGCTGCACGCAAGACTCTCAGGTTGCCGTCCACCGCTGGCCTGATCCAATCGTCCTCATTGGCGTGGTCACCTGAAGGCGTTGGCGAGGCGCCATGCAACACATAGCTGCAACCCGCTGCCGCCGCTGCCCAGCCTCGATCTTCATTCAGGTCGGCCGTTACGAACGTCAGTCGCTCCCCCGCCTCGATGCCGCCTGTCTTGAGGTACGCCCTGACTTCCGCTTCTCATTCCGGCGAGCGAATCGTCGTGCGCACGCGATACCCTTCTTTCAGCAAGGCCAAGATGCAGTGTTGCGCGATAAAGCCGGTTCCGCCCGTCACCAATACCCCTTGTTCTGTCATGTACGTCGTCTCGCGTGGTCACTTGGAAAGTGCGTCAGCATGGACACTCCACGGAGAACTTTGAATAATCAGAAATACGCCTTACTTGCGCGAGAGTACGAATATGCGGGCTGACCCTTTTTCCGAGATCCTCAGTTACACCCGTGCTGAATCCGTGGTGACGGGCGGATTCACGGCGGGTGGTCCGTGGGCGATCCGTTTCCCGGCGCCTGACAAGATCAAGTTTTTTGCAGTGATGCGGGGCTTTTGCTGGGTGCACATCGACGGGCACGCCGAGCCGGTCCACTTCGGAACCGGTGATGTCGGTTTGCTGACCGCCAAACGGTCCTTTGTATTGGCCAGCGATCTGACGGTCGAGCCCCTTGATGCCATGAGCCTGTTCGGCGGCAATGCCAGCAACCGGGCGCAACTGGGTGACGGAGAAGACTTCTGCCACATCGGTGGCCATGTGCTGCTGGACACGACCAGCGGGGGGTTATTGGCGGATGTGCTGCCACCGTGGATTCGCGTGCCGGCGACTTCGCCTCATGCGCAGGCGTTTAGCTGGTTGCTGGACAGCCTGATCAATGAGCGCGCCACCGAACAACCCGGCGCCCAACTGGTGTCGGCGCAGCTGGCACAACTGCTTTTTATCCAGATTCTGAGAGCCCATTTGCAGTCGGGGGACGCGATGCCGCCCAGCTGGATGGGGGCGCTTTCCGATAAACGCCTCGCGCCTGCACTGCAATTGATGCACGAGGACCCCGCTCGGTCGTGGGGTCTGGAGACGCTCGCGAAAGCCTGCGCCATGTCCCGAACCACGTTCGTCGAACGCTTCCGGACAGTGGTGGGCGTCACGCCGATCACTTACCTCACGCAATGGCGGATGCGCCTGGCCGAACGGACGTTGCGACAGGAAGACAGCCCCATCGCAGCCATCGCGGAGCAAGTGGGTTACGCCTCCGAAAGCGCATTCAGCAATGCTTTCAAACGCCTGACCGGCCGCTCACCCCGGAGTTACAGGAACAACGCACGAGAAGCCGGTGGGTGATGTTCTCGTGGCGAATGGCAAGCGACGGTTACCGATCAATCCGCAACCGATACTGGAAAGCGTCACCCCGGTAATACAGGTATTCGAAATCCAGCGGCTGTCCTTCAGCGGTATGGGTCAGCCGTTCGATGCGCATGATCGGCGCTTTAGTCTTGAGACCCAGCGCAGCGGCCATGTGCGCAGTGGCTTCAATGGCGTCGATGGCCAGGTCCGCATGGCCGAGGGAGATGTCGAGGTCGTTTTCCAGAATGAGGAAAATGTCCCGAGTTGCAAGGTCGGCCGATGCCAGTCGGCGCCCGACCGTCTCTGGCAGGTAAGTGATTTCCAGCGAGACGGGCTCACGATTGACCAATCGCACCCGTTGAATCTCCAACACCGTATCGCCTTCGCTCAACTGCAGTCGCTGGGCCACTGTCGCGTCGGCGGGCACGTAGTCGAAGCCGCACAACCGGTTCACGACTTCGTACCCTGAATCCGCCAGCGCCTCCGCCAGCCCTTTGAGAGACGAGACGTTCTGAAACGCTTTGGGCTTGGAGACGAAGGTGCCCTTGCCGTGGATTTTGAAGATCAACCCTTCCATCTGCAGATCGCCCAACGCCTGCCGCACCGTGATGCGACTGACGCCAAACGTGGCACCCAGTTCGCTTTCCGATCCCATGCGGCTGCCCGGCTGAAAAGTGCCGTCCAGAATGCGCGAGCGAAGGTATTCCTTCAGCTGCGTGTAGAGCGGCACGGGCGAGTCGTGGGTCAGTTTTGCGGTCGAGTCGAGGGTCATAGAGGTCTGGCTTAGAGGCGATAACGCTCAGCGGTCATGTTCGTCGGGCAGGGTGTCGGACGAACAGGCGTCAATACAAGCTGCGCTAGCCTACCCCAGCCGGGCAGGCTTTTTCATCCTTGACGCATCTGTCAGCCACATTCAGATCGGCATACCCGGCTTGATATCGAACGCCTTTTGAACCAGCTCGGAACGTTGTCCCAGCCCGTCGGTGCTCTTGCGTGTCCATGCGGAATCGAGCTGCTTACGCTGCTGATCAATGATTTCCTTGGGTTCCACGTTCCGGTAGCTGACGATCTCACCGGCGATCACACCGATCGTGGTTGCAAACACTGGCTCGTGGTCGTATTGCTCGTGGGGGAACGCGAGCTTGCTGTAATCGAAGAGGCGCTGCGAAGGGTCATCCTGCCAGTTTTTCCAAGTCTCAAACATCCGGTCATTGAAGCCCGTCAGGAACGGACCGGGATTGACCGTCGCGACCTCGATTCCGAACTCTTTCAGCTCTTGGCTCATGGCCTCGGCAATCGCTTCGACCGCGTGTTTGGAAGAGGCATAGGCGCCAGCGAACGGATCGGTGGTCAGTCCTGCGACCGAGGACATGAACACGATCTTGCCGCGCTTCTTGGCCACCATTTTTTTTACGATCATCTGCGTGAGCATCAAGGGGCCGATGACGTTGACTTCATACTGACGGCGCAGGTTTTCCGCCGGGATGTCAACCGTGGCGCCGCCTTCCGAAATACCCGCATTGTTCAGCAGTACATCGACGTCCCACTCGGCGGCGTTGCGGCGATCCCCTTCATGGGTGACGTCCAGTTTTTCAATTCGAAGCTGCACGCCTCTGCGCTTGGCCTCCTGTTCCAGCGCATGCACCTGCGCCACGATTTCCACACCGGCGATGACGGACAGCCCTTTGGCAGCCAGCCTCAGGGCCACTTCATAGCCAAATCCGGTGCCTGCGCCTGTTACGAGAATGGTCATAACGATTTCCTGTCGTGAGCGTGAGAGAACCGGAGCATCGGCGCCGCAATCAGCAGAATGGAAGTGATGTGCAGCCTTCGAATACTCGTGTTCTCAATGGGTTTGGAGCGGGTCCAAAATAACGCTTGCCAGACAGATGACCGTGAAAGGGCTGAATGGATTCACTGAATATGCGCTTGAGGGATGAATGGACGCGGGGAAAAGCTGATCAGAACAGCAGACAGGAAGGGACGTCACTCACTCGCCCCTAGCTGCCTCAGACACCAGGATCGCCCTAGTTGGCCGCGCGGATGGCTTCGTTCGAACCAGCCTGATCGCCCTCAAAAAAAGCGGTGCCCTCGATGTGGTAGACCGTCGGCTCTTCCGAGAAATACGCCTCCAGCCCCTGCATGAACAACCGGTGATCTTCACTTTCCTCGAAACCCGGTGTGTGGTCCTGAAGTGATCGCCAACGCACGATCAGGTTGAATCGCTCGGGGGTTTCGATGCCTGGCGCGAGCAGGTGACCTTCATAACCCTGTGCGCGGGTCAGCAACGGAGCGACCTCGGCAAATGCACGTTTGAAGGGTTCAGTGCGCTCTTTATGAACAGGTAGCAACGCAATCTCGTAAATCATGATGGGCCTCGACAATGACGTGAACGTTTACAAGCGGGGTTACGGGAGAAGCGATGGCTCGACGGCGATCGCGATTTTTCCGAGAACGCCGTTGTTGGGCGTCTCCAGCCGGGCATGGGCGAGGGAAATGTCGGCGAGCGAATAGACGGCACCGACATGCGGCCGCAATTGCCCCCGCTCGACCAACGCGCTCAGTTCATCGAGCTTGCCGCGATTCTGTCGTGTGAACACGAAGTGATAACTGGCGTTTTTGCCCCAGGCTTGAATGACGTTTTGGGGTTGGGAGATGTCCACAATCGAGACCACGCGGCCGAGCTGCGCCAGCACATCGGGGCTGCGCGACAAGGTGTTGCCGCCGATGGTGTCGAACACGACATCCACGCCGCGACCTTCCGTTTCGCGCAGGATGGCGTCGACGTAATCTTCCCGTTCGTAGTCGATGACCACATCGGCGCCGACACTGCGGGCGAACTCAGCGTTGGTCTCGCGCACGGTCGTGAACACCTTCGCCCCCACGGCTTTGGCCAGTTGGATTGCCACATGACCGACGCCTCCCGCACCGCCATGGATCAGGATGCTTTCTCCCACTCTGAGCGCGGCACGCACGACCAGCGCTTCCCACGCCGTGCCGCCCACCAGGCTCAGACTGGCCGCTTCGAGGTGACTGAGCGAGGCAGGTTTCTTGCCGATGATGCTTTCGGCAGCGACGTGGTATTCGGCGTAGCTCCCCGGCCCGTCGAAGATTTGTGGGGTGTACCAGACCTCGTCTCCTGGCGCGAAGGCGGTCACACCCGGCCCGACAGCTTCGACGACGCCCGAGACATCGTGTCCGGTGATGGCGGGCCGTGGCACCAGGTCGGCGTAGTCGCCACGGCGGACCTGGTAATCCAGCGGATTGATGGACGTCGCGTGTACCCGAACCAGGACCTGTCCCGCGTTCGGCACAGGCGTGGGCACGTCGCAGAGTTCGAATGAATCGGGTCCGCCAAAGGCGTTAAGGACCATCGCTTTCATGGTAATTCCTCATATCTATAAAAAGGGATATCGAGATATCTCGATATATCGGGGTAAAAAAAACCTACAAGTCTTTCCCTATGATCTCGGCCAGCGCGCTGATGGTTGCTTCATTCCGTTTGTAATACGTCCACTGACCGATGCGCCGGACTTCGACCAGACCCACGCGTTGCAGCGTGGCGAGATAACCGGACACGGTCGATTGCGAGAGCCCGATACCCTCTTGAATGCTGCTGACACAAACGCCCACCGTGTGAACGTCCCCTTCATCCTGCGGAGGGAAGTTCTTCTCGGGGTCCTTCAAACCTTTCAGGATTTGAAGACGCGTCGTGTTCGAGAGGGCTTTGAATATTTCGATCAGTTCCATGCCGCGAGGATATCGAGATTTACCAATATGTCAATACGTTTCAAAGTCAGCGACCTGAATCGCGGGAGATTGAGCTCGGACAATTACACCCCATGTCATTGTGGCCACCCGCCCCGCTTCGCTACAGTCCTCTCCCCATCACCTGCGCCACAGGTCACGCCATGCCCACCGCCCGCCTCGCTCAAAACGTGTCGAAAGAATTGGGCAGTCTGTTGCGCTATTGGCGGGGGGTGCGCGGCGTGAGCCAGTTGGACCTGTCGCTGGACGCCGGTATTTCGCAACGGCAGATCAGCTTCATCGAAAGCGGGCGCAGCGTGCCCGGTCGGCAGACGCTGCTGGACCTGGCGCAATCCCTTGAAGTGCCTTTGCGTGAACGCAATCTGCTGTTGCTGTCGTCAGGTTACGCGCCGATGTATTCGGAAGCGGGCTGGAGTGCTCAGGAGATGGCGCGGGTCAGCGCGGCGGCGAGTCGCGTGCTGCTGCAACACGAACCTTTCCCGGCGCTGATCATGGACCGCTACTGGAACGTGTTGCAGGTCAGCCCTTCGACGCTGCACTTTTTTAACAGCTTCATCGACATGCAGGCCCGCACCGGACCACGCAACATGCTGCACTTGATCTTCGACCCGCAGGGCCTGCGGCCGCACATTGCGGATTGGGAAAATGTAGCGCGCAGCCTGATCCAGCGGGTACGTCGCGAGTCGCTGGGTCAGGTGATCGACCCTCAGACCCGGCAGTTACTGGACGCGCTGTTCGGCTATCCCGACGTACGTGCCGAGTGGTTATCCCAAGGCTTCTCGGGAAGCGAATCCGGCTTGCCCGTGGTGCCACTGGGGTTCATTCATGGAGGCGCAGTGCTCAACTACTTTTCGATGGTGAGCACGGTTGGAACCCCGTTGACAGTGGCCTCTCAGGAGCTGCGCATCGAGTGCCTGTTTCCGGCCGATGACGCCACTGAAGCCCTGCATCTGCAGCTCATGAAAACCATGACCAATGAAGACGCGTTGTCATGACCTGACAGGTAATTGTTGGCTCTGAGCCCCGTCCCTAAGCTGGCCACGTTGTTTTCCAAACCACTGGCTCGACCTCACAGGACACGCTCATGACGCACTTTCCCGTTTACACCCTCGACACAGCACCCGAACTTTCCCGCCCCGCTTTGAACGGGCTGGCTCAGGCCTTTGGCCGGGTGCCCAACATTGCAGGCGCCATGGCCGGCTCCAGCCAATTGATCAATGGATTGGTGGGCGTCTTCGGGCAAGTGCACGGGGGCAGTTTCACCGAAGCGGAAATCCAGGTGCTGCTCTTGACCAATGCCGTGACCAACACGTCCGCATGGGCGGTAGCCTTTCATTCGTTTCTGGCACTCAAGGAAGGTTTGTCGGAGACCGATGTGCAAGCCATTCGTCAGCGCCGGTTGCCCCAGGACGCCCGACACGCCGCACTCTCGCGCCTCGCGCGGGCGCTGATCGAAAACCGTGGGCATCTCGATGACGAAGCGAAAACGGCCTTCATGTCGGCAGGCTTCAATGCATCGCTGTTGCTCGAAGTCATTCTGGTGGTAGCGGCCTCGACGATGACCAACTACACCGCCAGCGTCGCCCAACTGGCGCTGGACGAGTTCCTCGAACCCTACGCCTGGAGCGCGTGAGACACGCCCGACAACCGATGGCCTCGACCCTCCCGGTCGAGGCCATCGCTCACGGCTTCACGCTTTCACGTTGCTGCGCATTCCACAGTTCCAGATTCGATGTGACGAGGTCTTGCGGGAGGGAACTGGCGACCAGTTTCTGCATTTCCTCCTTGATCCTGTTTCGTAAGGGTTGGGGCAGACACTGGGAGTTGGGTGACAGCGCCAAGTACAGCCCTTCCCGGCTGATCGGTGGCTCAAGGGCCTCTACGGCATCCTTGACCCCCAGTTTTTTCGCCAGGGCCCAGCCGGGAAACTGTTCGAAAATCACGAAGTCGTTGCGTTTGAGGATGAGCTTCTGGAACGCCTGATTCGCCGTCGGCACTGCTTCAAGGGACAGGTGGGCCTTCGCGTAATCGTCGAACGCCTGTCCGTAGCTGTTGTTGACGAGGGTTCCACCGTTGCGCCCGATCAGATCCGCCCATTCGCGGTAGGGGAACCCGTCGTTGCGCCGGACCCAAATCATGCTGGACGTATACAGAAACGGTGGGTCGACGAAATTCAACGTCCGAGCCCGTTCGGTGGTGAGGAAATACCCGGCCAACATGTCAATGCGGCCCGACCTTACCTCTTCCTGCGCCCGTGACCAGGGGCCTCCGTACAGGACGTCGATGCGCATGCCCAATTGCGTGCCCAAATGCTGGATCAGGTCGGCGTTGGCGCCAATGAGTCGATGAGGGTTGGCTGGATCGCGCCATAGGTAAGGCGGGTATTCGGCATTGCCGGTGGCGGTCAGATGATCACAGGCATCCTCGCTGAACGCCACGCAGGGAATCAGCAGCAAGGCGGCTGTGACAGACATGAACCCGCAGATACGACGCCCTATCATCCTGAACCTCTAGAGGGAAAACCCGAAGGCACGCGGTGTGCCGCTGCCATGTGACGCTCTCGAAAAATGTGCCCCCATCGCACTTGCAACTCACGTGCCGCCGCTTTCCAGCGACGGACGTTTCGGGAGGACCTTAGCCTGTCATGGCGGGGGTCCGGACAATCCGTCTGGGAGCTTAGCTCACAAGCGAATCCAAAGCATGAAGCCTTCATGGGGGCACTGATGTAAGACCCTTGCATCTAGGCTGGGCACGATTCAGCTCGCCAGATCATCCGTTGACTGCTTCACGCGCTCAAACGCTGCCCGCCCCTGCCGCCTGAGTCAGCAGCCAGTCGCGAAACGCCTTGATCTTCGCCAGCTCCGCCACCTCGGGGCGATGGACGATGTAGTAGGCGAACGCCAACGGGCGACTGGTTTTGCCGAAGGGGCGGATGAGGCGTCCGGCATCAAGATCATCGCGCAGCATCACGCTGCGCCCCAGCGCCAGCCCTTGGCCGTCGATGGCGGCTTGTAGCACTGCTGCCGAGTTGTTGATGCGCAGGCCGTGCTCCGCGTTGGGGGTCTGGTAGCCCGCAGCGTCGAGCCAAGTACGCCACGTTGGATAAGTGGGGTCGCCTGCCATCGACAGGTCATGGATCAATGTGGCGTCGGCCAGTGTTTCCGCCGACAACCGACCTCGCTTGAGCAGCGGATACGTGGGCGCGCAGACCGGGTACATCTCTTCATCCATCAGCTTGATCTCGGTCAGCCCAGGCCAATGGCCCGTGCCGTAGCGCACGCCGATGTCCGTGCCTTCGGCGATGAAATCCACGGGCCTGAGATTTGTGTCCAGCAGGACATCGGTCTGCGGATGCGAGCGCTGAAAGTCCTCGATGCGCGGTAGCAGCCATTTGGCCGCGAATGCCGGGCTCACGGTCACCGTCAATCCGGTGTTGAGCGAGCCTTCCTGCAAGCGCGCCAACCCCATCCGCAAACGCTCGAATCCTTCACGAATGTCCGGTAAGGCCTCACGGGCGACATCAGTCGGGACCAGCCGCGTACTGCCGCTGGACGCTCGGTTGAAGAGCGACACACCGAGCCACGACTCCAGAGAACGCACCTGTTGGCCCACGGCCGCCGACGTGACGTGCAGCTCCGCCGCCGCCGCTGAAAAACTCTGATGCCGGGCAGCGGCTTCGAACGCTCTCAGGGCATTGAGGTAGATGGGGGTGTTCATGAGTGAAAGATTTTCTTTAATGATGAAGAAAGAATTCTGGTTTGTGAGGCCCGCGACCGAAGCGAAGAATAGCAGTCAGAACGCCGCATTCCCTAGCCGATCGAACGACATAAAACCCATTCGACAACTAGGACGGCTTTCACTCACTCGCCATCAGGAACGCTCATCATGAAAAGATTTACTTCTAAGGTCGCCATTATCACCGGCGGTGGTTCGGGCATCGGCGAAGAGGTCGCACAACGGCTGGTGGCCGAAGGCGCAAGCGTGGTTATTACCGGGCGTGACGCCGCCAAGCTGAAGAAGGCCGCCACCCAGATCGACCCCACCGGCCAGCGCGTCCGCACGCTGGCGGCCGACATCGCCAATCCCTCCACTGCAAAGGCCCTCGTGGCGCTGGCCACCGCCGAATTCGGCGGCGTAGATGTCCTGATCAACAACGCTGGCGTGTTCAATCCAAAACCGTTTCTGGAGCTGGATGAGCAAGAATACGACGGTTTTGTCGACATCATCCTCAAAGGCAAATTCTTCATGGCCCAGGCGGCCGCAAAGGCCATGCAACAACGCGGCGGTGGCGTCATCGTACAGACCGGTTCGCTGTGGGCATTGCAAGCCATCGGTGCCACACCGTCGGCGGCCTACTCGGCAGCCAACGCAGGCGTGCACGCCCTGACCCGCAACCTGGCCATTGAGCTGGCGGCCTCCAACATCCGCATCAACACTGTGGCCCCCGCCGTGGTGGAAACGCCGGTCTACAACACGTTCATGGACGACGATCAGGTCAAGGCCGTACTGCCGACCTTCAATGCCTTCCACCCGCTGGGCCGCAATGGTCAACCGGCGGACGTTGCTGAGGCGATCCTGTTCATGGCGTCCGAACAGGCGTCATGGATCACGGGGACTGTGTTGCCTGTCGATGGTGGCGTGACGGCTGGGCGCATTTGAAGAAGGACGCATCGCTGGAAAGGTCCTGATCGCCACGACTGAAAACGCCCAACGGTGCCGACCATCCACATGTAACCGGTCAGGTATCAGCAGTCAGTTCTCGGGCGCGTTCCAGCGTGGTCAGCAAAGCGGCCTTGTACCCATTCTCGCTGTCAAACAGCTGCTGTTCTGCACCTTCCTCCGGCCCATCGGGTGTCTTGCCACGGGCCGAGGTAGCAGCTGACCTGGATGGTCGGTCACAACGTAGGTACGGTGCCGCCGTCGATACGGTGCTCGGACCCGGAGATTGAGATGGCCCGCGGGGATGCCAGGAAGGCGATGAGATCAGCAACCTCTTGAGGCTTGGCTGGCCTGCCGAGCGGAATTCCGCCTATGGATTGCATAACGATTCGCTTGCCCCCTTCGTAGTCGGTTCCAGCCTGGGCAGCCAGCCGTTCCGCCAGCCTCACGGACGCCTCGGTTTCAATCCATCCCGGCGCGACACTCAGCACCCGCACCCCTTTGGGCATCACTTCTTTCGCCAGGGATTTGCTGTACGTGGTGAGTGCTGCCTTCGCAGCGGCGTAAGCCGTGGTGGATTCCGGCAGAGGCATGATCCGTTGGATCGAACTGACGTGGATGATGACACCCGACCCCTGGGTCAGCATGTCAGGCAACAAAGCGCGGTCCAGACGGACTGCGGACATCAAATTCAAGTTCAGTTCATTTAGCCAATGCTCGTCAGTGATGGCGGCAAAGCCACCTGCCGGGGTATTCGAACCGCCGAGCACATTGATCACGATATCGACACCGCCCCAATCCTGAAGTACGCACTCTGCGAGGTGAGCCACGCCTTCAGATGTTGTCAGATCTGCACGGATGTAGGTGACGCCTTCTTCTGGTCGTGTTGCCACGTCGCGGGCTGCTGTAGCCACCCGCGCACCCGCCTCAACCAGGTTCTGCACGACTGCTGCGCCAAGGCCCATCGTCCCGCCGGTGACCACCGCCCTCAGGCCATCAAGTTGAAGATCGAAGCTCATAGTGTGATCTCCAGGTTTGCGATGAGGCCGCGCTCAAGACGAAACGAGAACTTGAGGTCGATCGGGCTGCCTGGAAAGTTACCGGCCACGTGGCTGTGGACAGCATGAATATTGTCCTCCCTCTCAATCAAGAACGGCTCCATGGTACAGGTGTAAAGGGTTGATACCTCGGCCTTCCAGGCCTTGATGGCGTCGCGGCCACTGTGGGTCTGGCCTTTATCTTTCACTACGCCTTGCGGTGTGAAACAGCTGGCAACAGCCTTGGGGCCTTGCGTATCCGCCGCGAAATACGCGGCGATGGGATCGGGGAGAGAAAGTGCTGACATGGTGAACGCCTTGATTGGGATGGCTCACAGAATGCATCCTGACGACCCTTTCAAGAATCCACTACAATCCGCATTGTCTATGTAGGGAGTGATGCATAATGCGCGGATCAGAATTTGCTGAGCTAAAAGCATTTGTCGCCATCGTGGAGCGTCAAAGCTTCGCAAGGGCCGCGGAGCATCTTGGCCTGTCACCCTCCGCACTCAGCCAGACCATCCGACAACTCGAAGACCGAGTCGGCGCACGTCTACTCAATCGCACGACTCGAAGCGTCGCGCCATCGGCAAGTGGCGAGCAGCTCTTCAGACGCATAGCCCCCCTCTTTCAAGAGATCGCAGTGGCCGTTGCAGAAGTCAGCGAGGCAACCGGGCAGATGAGTGGCACGTTGCGCATCAATACGTTGGGAATCGCAGCGAGGACCATCATTGCTCCCCGGCTTTCACGCTTCCAGCAAGCGCACCCGGGTGTGGTACTCGACGTCGTGGTTGACGATGCGCTGGCCGATATCGTGACGGGCCGATTCGACGCGGGCATCCGCGTGGGTGGGCAGCTTGAAAAAGACATGGTCGCTGTTCGGCTCACACCCGACTTGAAGATGGTTGCGGTGGCGTCGCCCGACTACCTCGCGCGTCGAGGTATCCCCCACTCCCCCGCTGATTTACACGAACACGCGTGCATCAACTGGCGGCTTCAGGCGGACGGCAGATATTACCGCTGGGAATTCAAGAAACGGGACCAGCAATTCGAAGTCGCCGTAAAAGGCCCCGTCGTGACCAATCACCCTGATATCGGCGTAAGTGCTGCGCTACAGGGTCTGGGCATTGCCTACCATTTTGAGCAGGATGGCGTGGCTGAGCTATTGGCCCAGGGAAAGTTGGTACAAATCCTTGCGGACTGGTCGATCACGCGCCCGGGGCTGTATCTCTACTACTCGAACAGGCGGCACCGCCCAGCCGCCCTCGGTGCGTTCATTGATTGCCTGTTGGATCGAAAACCGTTCGATCTTCCCTGACCAGCCTCGTCTTGAAATCGCCAATTACACTGTGATGTGAGCCAGGCAATGACAGAAAACCACGGCGCTGTCCGCGCCCCGACCACTCTGCAAACAATTATTCGGCGGTCAGGTTACGAGGGCGATTTTTGCCGCTGATAACAACACCTTCAAACCCGTCTTGCTCCGGACTGTGGCGTCGATTCGATGCCAGGGTTTGACACGTTTTCAGCGGCACGACGCGCATTGAACAAACGATTGAGTTCACCCAGGCTAACGCTGCGAAACCGTTCCACCAGCACCGACTCCGCTTCCCGCAATGCGTCGTCGACTGCCAGGTTGACCACCTGTTCGATCATGCAATCGGGGTTGGAACGCTCATTGCCGATGGCGAACAGCGAGGGCTCTCCGACTGCCTTATAGATATCCAGTAGCGTGACCTGCTCAAGATCACAGGTGATCACCCAGCCCCCACCATGCCCCTTCTCCGAATGAACGTAACCGGCGTCACGCAGGCCAGACATCGTTCTGCGAACCACCACCGGGTTCGTTCCAAGCATCTCGGCAATGCGGTCCGACGTGACGGGGCCGTCGTGCCGCGCCATGTGCACCAGGATGTGTAGCATTCGCGAAAGGCGGCTGTCGTTGCGCATCGTGTGCTCCTATGTTTCCAATACTTGGCAGAAGGCCTCGACTCATGATACTTGTAAAGTTACATGAATTTCGAGGACCGCGTGATGCGTGAATTTGAGAATCCCGATCACTGGGACGTTGCAGCCAAGCACTATCAGAAAACGGCGCACCCTTTCACTGCGCATTTCGCAGAGGCGGCGCTCGCACGGATTTCGCTGACGCCTGAGAGCCGCGTGCTGGATGTCGCCACGGGCACCGGAGCACTCGCCTTGGCAGCCGCACGAACCGGCGCACAGGTACTGGCCACGGACTTTTCCCCCGCCATGGTGGCGTGTGTGAAAAGCGCCGGGCTGGCCAATGTAGAGGGCCGAGTCATGGACGGTCAGTCCCTCGATTTGCCCGATGCCAGCTTCGATGCGACGTTCTCGATCTTTGGTGTGATCATGTTCCCTGACTGGCGCAAAGGCCTGGCCGAAATGCAACGCGTCACCGCCATCGGCGGATATGGCATCGTCGCGACGTGGCAAGAAAGGGGGGCTGCGACGTTTCTGTTGTTGGGAAATGTCAGGCGAACACTTTTCCCGGATCGCCAAGGCATGGCGATGCCCGAGGCCGTAAAAGCGTTGAGCGACCCTTTGGATTTTGCTCGCGAATTGATCGCCGCCGGGTTTCGGGACCCTGTCATCGAAAGCGTAACCCATCCGTATCAATTGGACGTGAAGTCGCTCGACAACCCCGACACACTGTTTGGAATGTCGCCCGACTGGACGAGCCTGACCGTTACAGAGAAGGCCGCAGTGATTGCGCACGTCAGGGAAATGGCTGGCGATGACCCCGTCCTGCTCATTCCCTCTACGGCATTGATCGCAGTGGCGCAGCGCTGACGATCAGAAAGGGTTGAATGCTGGGACGAGCGTCGTTGCCCACAGCAACGCGTCAGGCGCGACCCACGTGGGGCTCTGGGCAACAACGCCGACCATCAATACCGGTCTGTTCGCGACGACTGTTCATGACAAGGACGTCCTCGCTGCAGGGAACGGCCCTGGGGCTACTTGCCTTTCAACGGTTGGTGCCATCCCAAGGCTCCTCACGGCAAAGCCGGTTCTGCCAGTACATCTTCCACCAACCGGGTGAGCTGCACCGCGTGATTGAAACCGACAACTTCGGATGTCCCATCCAGAATGTCATCCCGCAACATGCTGTAGAGCCCCGCCACGTTGACGGCACTGTCCGAGAGCGCGGCTAACGGCCCTTCCTCAATGGTTTCGCGCTCGCCATCAAGCGACACGGTGATACGACCAGCTTGCAAACCCCGAGGTGCCCCGCCGTCAAGGCGCAGCGTGCCGCCCTCCCCGACGACCTCTAGATAGAAAGGCGTGGCATGTTGGCGCCCTCCCGACACTTCAACAGAAAAAGGCACCCCAGAAGCCAATCGACCTTGCACCAGCAGATGATCGAATGTACGGCGCTCAACCCGCTGAGGCGGTTCGCCCAGTTGAATGAACGGATATTGGCGGGAGGTCAGTGCAGAAATGGACGCCAGCGCCCCACCCAGCGCCATTACCAGATCAAGGGTATGGGCGCCTTGAATGGTCACCATGTTGGCGAAATTTGAAGGGTCTTCCAGATAGGCAAATTGCGGCGGCACGTCCGGTCCGAAGCCTGCGGTGGATGAGAATGCCCTCAAGCTCAACACGCGTCCAATCGCGCCCTTCGCCAGCCAATGCTGCGCTTTTTGTACTGCCCGGCTGCCGCGCAGTTGCAGGCCAATCGCATGTTTGACACCTGCCACGCGAGCAGCGTCGGCGATCTCGCGGGCTTCACACACGCTGAGGCCCAGAGGCCACTCACTGTAGACATGCTTGCCAGCTGCAATCGCCGCCAGCAAAAGGTCGCGGTGGTCGGGGACGCGAGTGGCAACCGTGACGATGTCGACGTCGGGATCATTGATCAGCGCCAAGCCATTCGCATAGCCCTTGGAAACTGCCAAGGCACGTGCAGCCTCGTCGGCGGTTTGCTGGTGTGTCGTGGCCACGGCGACCAATCGCATGCCGTCAATCGCATTAATGGCTGGAACATGTGCCTCGTGGGCCCATCCCCCTTTCATGTTGACGCCGATGATCCCGATTTTGAGTTCACGTGACATAGATACCTCCGCTGACTAGATCTGTTGGGTACAAGCTACGTCACACCGCTGGTTTGATTAAGATGTCAAAAACACTCATACCTGAAACCAGGAGTTTCGAATGAGCGACCGTTTAACCAGCATGGCGGTGTTCGTGAAGGTCTGTGAACTTGGCACATTTAGCGCCGCCGCCGTCACACTCGGGCTCTCATCGCAAATGGTGGGTAAGCACATACGAGAGCTTGAGACTCGTATCGGAGCGCCATTGATTCGCCGTACCACGCGTCGTCAGCACCTCACTGACGTCGGTCAACGCTTTTACGATCGCTGTCTGGTCGTGCTGGCGGAGGTCAAGGCTGCGGAGGCAGTCGCTGAAGAATTGAATGCCTCACCGCGAGGGCGATTACGTGTCAGCGCCCCCGTCGGCTTCGGTGCATGCGAACTCGCTCCCGCGCTGATGCACTTTATGGAGCGTTACCCGGAAGTCGAGATCGAATTGGCATTGACCGATCGCTTTGTCGATCTCGTGAAGGAAAACTTTGACGCCGTACTTAGGCTCGGCCCCATCGCCGATAGCGCTCTCACCGTTCGGCAGATAGCCCGGCACGAGCAAGTCCTGTGCGCGGCCCCTTCGTATGTTGCGCGCAAAGGCGCCCCGTTGACACATGACGATTTGCATCAGCATGACTGTCTGAGCTTCGTGAACGCCTCAGGCTTGCCCTATGCGAATTGGGTCTTCAGCAAGAATGGCATCGAGCACGCTATCAAAGTGCACGGCCGTTTCCAGGTGAATGACGGGCGCGTCCTGACGGCGGCAGCGATTGCAGGGCGCGGGATCATTCTTCAGCCCAAGGCAGTGTTGCGAGAGCATCTGCAGCGCGGAACCCTGGTATCGCTTCTTGATGACTACGTGGCCCCCAGCAGAGACATGGCGCTGTTGTTCTCATCCGCAAGGCCGCAACCTCCCAAAATGCGTGCATTCATAGACTTCATCGTGGCCCACTTTCCATCCGATTGATTACGGCGATGCAAGGCGCATAACGCTCAGGTTGACTGAGTAGGCTACTCCGTACGCCGACCACAGCATCGGTCTCAGCGGGACGCGTGAACAACCAACCTCCCAGCGCCCTGTTGCCCGTGTTCAGAGCGCAGATTGACCGGACTTTCTCAGGCGTTCGGGGCCCTGAGCCCGAGTCAATGTCCCACCCTTTCACACTCAATGTGTGATCTCTCCCCCTCACCCTTCGTCAAGAACTCGACCCCGTGCTGTCGTCGGGGATTGATAACAAGGCCTTCCATGCAAACGCTGTTGAACGAGATTCTCGACGAAGTGCGCCCCTTGATCGGCAAGGGCAAAGTGGCTGATTACATTCCCGCGCTGGCCGATGTGCCAGCGCAGCAGTTGGGGATTGCCGTGTATGGCAACGATGGTAGCTATCACTGTGCGGGCGACGCGCTGGTGCAGTTTTCGGTGCAGAGCATTTCCAAGGTGTTCAGCCTGGTTCAGGCCATCGGCCATTCGGGTGAAGCCATTTGGGAGCGGCTGGGCCATGAGCCCTCGGGTCAGCCGTTCAATTCGCTGGTCCAGCTGGAGTTCGAGCGCGGGCGTCCGCGCAATCCGTTCATCAATGCGGGAGCGTTGGTGATTTGCGATATCAACCAGTCGCGCTTCGCCGCGCCGACGTTGTCGATGCGCGATTTCGTACGACGGTTATCGGGCAATCCCCACGTGCTGATGGATGCCCGTGTGGCCGACTCCGAATATCAGTTCCGCGCACGCAACGCGGCTATGGCGTATCTGATGCAGTCATTCGGCAACTTCCACAACGAAGTCGAGGCCGTGCTGCGCAGTTATTTCAGCTACTGCGCGCTGCGAATGAATTGCCTCGATCTGGCCCGAGCGTTCTGCTTCCTGGCCAACGACGGGTTTTGCAAGCACAGCGGCGAGCAGATTTTGACCCGACGCCAGACTCAACAAGTGAACTCGATCATGGCCACGAGCGGGCTGTATGACGAAGCCGGTAATTTCGCCTACCGCGTGGGACTGCCCGGTAAGAGTGGCGTGGGCGGCGGGATCGTGGCCATCGTGCCGGGGCAATTTACGGTCTGCGTGTGGTCGCCGGAACTCAACGCCGCGGGCAACTCCCTCGCCGGCATGGCTGCGCTGGAGTTGCTGAGTTCGCGGATCGGGTGGTCGGTGTTTTGAGTGACGGCTGGCCTCTCTCCGGAAAGGGATCAGGCCGGTATCTCCTGGCAGTCCTCCCTCACTTTCTCAGGCTGTCGTCCAGCCAAGGATTGCAGGTGTGGGCACGCTGAAAGGTAAGCCGGTCGGTGTGTGTGTGTTTGGCAGCCGCCGAATTGCCCACCCGTTTACCAGCCGGTGCGGACAGCGATTTTGCCAAAGTGTGCACCCGCCCCCATCCGTTCATAGGCAGCTTTCAATTGGTCCAACTCGAAGATTTGATCGACCACGGGCCTGATGCGGTGGGCAGAGATAGCCCCAATCGCCGACGCCAGGTCGGCGACAGAGCCGCCATTACTGCCCTGCACCCGGATTTCCTTGAAAATCACAGGCATCAGGTTGGCCGGCTGCGCAGCGCCGTCCAGAAAACCAATGGCCGCGACAGTCCCCCCATGGCGAACAGCGGCCAACGACCGCTCGAAGCCCTGACCTCCCACCGGGTCGATCACCAGATCCACGCCCTGCCCTCCCGTTCGATCCAAGACAAAACGGTCCCAGTCCGGGCTTTCTCGATAATTGAATGTTTCATCAGCCTTGAGCATTCGGGCGCGTTCCAGCTTCTCGTTGGACGACGAAGTAATGATGACCCGGGCGCCACGAGCCTTGGCCAGTTGCAGGGCAAAGATGGACACGCCCCCGGTGCCCAGCAAGGCCACCGTCGAACCCGGACCTATGTGGGCGGTGTCGAGCGCGCGCCAGGCTGTCATGGCGGCAATGGGCAGCGAGGCCGCTTCTTCCCAACTCAAGTGATCCGGAATTTTCACCACGGTTGCGGCATCCAGCTCCGCGATCTCCACCAGCGAGCCACGGACGGTGGCGCCCCTCATCGGACCGGCCAGTTCAGCCGTGGCGCGGCCTGCAATCCAGTGAGGCTTGATGTGGATGACCACACGATCCCCCGCCTTGACCTGCCAGACATCCTCGCCTACTGCCACCACCTCACCGGCGCCATCAGCCAAGGGAATATTCGGATACACCGCATCGGGGTACTGACCATGAACGACCGCGATGTCGGCGAAATTCAAGCTCGCGGCCTTGATGCGAACCAACACTCTTCCGCGCCCCGGTTGAGCAGGGTCGGCCAGTTCGACCGGCAAGAACGCATCAAGTGACGGGGCAGTTAACTGTATGGCTTTCATAAGGCTCTCCAGAAATGACAGGAGGACATTATGAAATGCTGCGTTTTGAGACAGAATACGAAGATCCTACCGTTCATAGATGTGAAAAATGCAGGAATCCTTTTTCTCCGATTTGAATGAGCTCTCGGCGTTTGTTGCCTTGGCCGACACCGGATCGTTTTCAGCGGCGGGTCGACAAATAGGTCGGGATGCCACCGCGGTGTCCCGCAGGTTGAGTGCGATGGAAGCCCGCCTGGGCGTGCGTCTCGCCGACCGCAGCACCCGCAAAGTGGCGCTCACTGAAGCCGGTCAACGCTATCTTGCGCGGATCAGGCCATTGCTCGACGGGCTCCAGTCTGCGGGCCGGGAAGCGGCAGAGCAGGTCGACGGCCAAGTACGCGGGCATCTGCGGATCTCGTTGCCTGGCAGTTTTGCCAGGCGCTGGATGACGCCGCTGATCGTGGGGTTCCTGCGTGCACATCCATTGGTCACGATCGAAGCCGATACGAGTAACCGCTTCGTTGACCTGATCGGCGAGCACTACGACCTGGCGATCCGACTCGGCGTATTAGCCGACTCTCGACTGGTTGCACGCAAGGTGGCAGAGCGTCGCCGGGTCATTTGCGCATCACCGGCCTTTCTGATGCGACATCCCCACCTTCAGGCGCCTCAAGACCTCGCCGGTATTCCCTGCCTGTGCAACACCCGCAACAGCAATCCCTACCGTTGGGCGTTCACTCAGCCAGGACAGC
This sequence comes from Pseudomonas sp. NPDC088368, assembly GCF_044753445.1. Taxonomy (NCBI): domain Bacteria; kingdom Pseudomonadati; phylum Pseudomonadota; class Gammaproteobacteria; order Pseudomonadales; family Pseudomonadaceae; genus Pseudomonas; species Pseudomonas sp. NPDC088368. The sequence continues at coordinate 350,896 of NZ_JBIVNG010000009.1, read as the reverse complement.
GTCGCGAAGTCGTATCCGTTCGCGGCCTTCTTGCTTCCGAGGAACCTGAACTGCTGATAGAAGCCGCACTGGAGGGACTGGGTGTTCTGCACTCGACACGCTGGTACGTCGATGCCCACCTCAGGGAAGGCAGCCTCGTGGAGGTCATTCCGGACTGGCAACTGGATGACCGGGGGGCCGTCTATGTGATCACGCCCGCAACCTCAGGCACGCCCAACAAAACGCGGGCGTTTTCGGACTGGGTAGCGCAACACTTGGCGAGCGAGCTGGGATGAGGCTAGTTGTGGCTGCGATGGCGTGAACAGAGCGATATCCCAATTCTCCAAGGCCCGACGGCTTCGACGATCGGATGAGGAATCCCGTCGGGCGCAGTGGATCAGAGTTGCGCCAGCCCGCCGTCGACGGCCACTTCGCTGGCAGTCATGAAGCTGCTGTCCGACGAGGCAAGAAACGCTGCGGCAGCGCCGATCTCTGCGGGATCAGCCATGCGCTGGAGCGGGGTCATCGACGCGTAGACTTTCTGGCCCTCTTCCCCCAGCGCAGCCTTGGCGAGTTCAGTGGCCGTCGCACCGGGTGACAAGACATTGACCCGGATGCCGGTGCCTTTGAGGTCTTCGGCCCAGGACCGCGCAAGGTTGCGCACGGCCGCTTTGCTGGCGCTGTAGGCGCTCATGGCCGGGGCGCCGGTGGTGCCCGCGCTCGACCCGGTCAGGATAATCGAACCGCCTTCGCCCATCAGCGGCAGCGCTTGCTGGACAGTGAAAATCGTCCCTTTCACATTGGTGTCGAAGGTGTCGTCAATGTGCTCGGCGGTAATACTGCCGAGGGGCAGCGGGCTACCTGCACCCGCATTGGCGAAGACGATGTCGAGGGAGCCGCGCTCGGCTTTCACGGCGGCGTAAAGCCGGTCAAGATCGGCAGGATCAGACACCGAGCCTTTCACGGCGCGGGCGTTTGGGCCAAGCTCGGCCACCGCCGCGTCGAGCGCGTCTTGCCGACGACCGAAGATGAACACGAAAGCGCCCTCCTCGATAAAGCGTTTTGCGGCGGCGCGGCCAATGCCGGTTGCGCCACCAGTGATCACTGCGGTTTTGCCATTCAATCGGGTCATGTCGTGCATCCTTCAATGAGTTTCTGCTCAAGCCGAGGAACGGCTCGCTTGGAAATCAGGATGCGGCGCTGATAACCTAACGACAAGTATGCACATTTTGGTAAGTACCTAAAAAATGACGACATCACCTGAAATCTGCGACACCGGATGTGGGCTCAACGCCACGCTGCGCGTCATCTCCGGCAAATGGAAACCGTTGGTCCTTTTTTTCCTGCGGGACGGCGCGAAGCGCTACGGCGAGTTGAAACGGCTGATACCGGGCGTGAGCGACAAAGTGCTGATCCAATCGCTAAAAGACCTGGAAGCCGATCGTGTGCTGGCGCGAACGGACTATCAGGAAGTGCCTCCACGTGTGGATTACACCTTGACGCCGCTCGGCCGGAGTCTGGCGCAGGCGATCATTCCGCTGTGTACGTGGGGGACCGAGAATGCGGCGGAGATGGCGCGGATTTTTGCGGAACAGGATGCCGTGTCGTAACGAAGTGCTGGGTGAGCGCACTTCGGATAACCGGGCACTCACACGCTCATCCGGCATTGCGGTGCGCAAGGAATCGGGATGAAGGGCGTGAGTGTTGTGAACGCCCTGCTCCACCCGTGGTGCATGGCCCGTCTGTGCCCCTGGCGGGCATCTGACCCCTCAGGCCTCTCCACTCGCCATTTGGTAACCACTGAGATAGCCTGTGCTGCATCGCTCAAGCCGCGTGCAGCAATGCCGGGGTGGCAGGAGCTAGGCCTCCAATCGCAGCCCAGGTTAACTATGCCCTTCTCCACATTAGAAATACCGCGTGAGTTTTCCGAGGAATCCGAGAAAGTGTTCGGTGAATTCCAGCGTGGCATGGGTTTCCCGATGACACCCAACTTCATGAAAATGCATGGGCACTCGCTGGCGGCGGCAAAGGGAACATGGGGTCTACTGCAAGGCGCGATGTTGAGCGGAAACTTGCCGCGTGCCCTTAAAGAAATGCTCGTTGCGGCTGTCTCGCATGACCGTCAGTGCATGTACTGCGAAGCTGCGCATCTGGCGTGTTGCAGAAGCCTCGGAATCGACACCGCCACGCTTCAAGCCCTGGTCGAGAATGTCGAGGATCTCACCCCGGAAAAGGTCCGGGACATCATCCTTTTTGCGGTGAAGTGTGCACGCAACCCCCAAGTCATGACGCAGGAGGACTACGCGTCGTTGCACAGCCATGGCTTGAACGATGAAGACATCATGGAGTTGATTTCAGTCATCGGCCTGGCCGTGTACCTGAACATTGTGGCGGATGCCACCGGTGTAGCTCCCGACGACATGTTTTTCCAGATCTGAGATGGAGATCAGGGAAGCCCTCACGCGTCAAAGCTTGTTGCTGGAATTCATATCCGAGTGTGTGAGCTTACAGACCGTCCCGGAACTGACGAAGCTGGTCACTACCCGACTGCACTGGATTTGCGACTACGACACCTGCACAACGCTGCTACCCGACTTAGACGGCCTGTCGCTGTGGTCACAAGACCGGAAAGTCGGAGCCGCCGCTCAGATAGACGATGAGTCCTGTCTGTCGAGACATGGAACCGCGCTCAGAGACGCTATGGCGAAAGGTTCGCCGACCGTGGCGCACTACGATGACAGCGACATGTCGGTCGCAGCGCTGCCTTTGGGCTCACGGACGGAAGTCCATGGCGCGTTGTGCATCGCCCGGGCGGCAAAAGGATTTTCGCAAGGGGACATTCGCCATCTTCTGCATGCTTGCAGCGCTCTCGGCGGTGCCTTGGTGCGCATCGCGGCCCTTGCCGCCGAACGCAAGGCCGAACAGGCCGTCAAACTGGCGGAGTCCGAGCTTCGTGCCGCCGCCGAGGACCGGATGCTTCTGGCAGAGCAAATGGTTGGCATCGTGAGTCACGACCTGCGTAATCCGCTATCGGCCATCCTGATGGGAACGAGCTTGATCGGTATGGGCGAGGCGATTCCCGCCAAGAAACAGCGGGTGCTGCAAAACGTACAGAGCGCCACGCGGCGGGCACAGCGCCTTGTCGAAGACCTGCTCGACTTCACTCAAGCACGTGTCGGTAACGGGCTAACCGTACATATGGCTGATGTAGATCTGGACGAGCTTATGACTTCAATTGTCGATGAGCTTCGGCTGAGCTTCCCGAACGTGGAGCATCATCCCCCGGATAACCTGTTGGGGTGGGCTTACCTCGACGCGGATCGAATTCATCAATCCCTTGGAAATCTGGTTGCCAACGCTGCCATGTACGGAACAGCAAGAAAGACTGTCCGTCTCAAATGCGAAGTCACCACAGGAGAACTCATTTTCTCTGTCAGCAATGAAGGCGAACCGATTCCGGAGGACATGCTTGCGTCCATGTTCGAACCCATGATTCGAGGACACCAAAACCAAAACGAGCAGCATGGAGTGGGGCTGGGGCTCTATATCGTTCGAGCCATTGCCCAAGGTCATCGTGGGACAGTTGATGTGACGTCGAGCGCGGAAAACGGGACCTGTTTTTCAGTGTGCATACCGATTAATCGCTGCGTTGATGAGCGCCCATGAAAGGCGACCTTGAATTGACAGCGGCCGAAAACGGCTCCGAAAAATAGGCGCAGTATCGTTAGCGAAGAGAACAAATAGCTCTAAAGCGTCGCTAGAATTTAGCGGGTGGAAGGTTCAGTAGCTGCCAGGTGTGAAAGACGTTGGTGTGTGGGCCTACTTACGAAGAAATGTCATACAGACCACGACGGCTCGATGTTGCAGTGCTCAAAATCATGCTGGCGGTTTGCATCATCAGATCGATGCTCCACGGTTTTTGCAAGAAGGCAACGAATGGGGGAAGGTCATCGCCGACCTCGCTTCCATATCCTGTTGTGACGATGACCGGCATGTCTGGCCAGCGCTCGCTCACCATAAAAGCAAGCTCCCTACCGTCCAACTGCCCAGGAAGCGTGAAATCCGTTACCAGCAGCACACACTCAATTTTGGATTGCATGAGGTGTATTAGAGCGTCGTCGGCGGTTACAAACGCCGCACATTCAGCCCCGACATCCGTGAACATATCGACGAGGATGCTTTGCATCAGCGAATCATCCTCCACGATCACCACCTTCCCGGTGATCGGGCTGTAGCCATGCGAATCAGAAATCATAGGACTCCGGCTCGGCGGGAGCATCTGCTGGCAATGCAGGATTGATGGGAAAAGACGATACGACGGACCCGATGGATACGGGTATAAATCTAAGTATCAGTGCTGAACCGCCTTTAGCAGGACGTCCAACTGGGACCAAGGATGCTCTGTAGTCTCAAAATGGGAGCAGCCTGATAAATGCTGGAAGCGTGTGTTCTTGTCCTTCTCTAACTGCACAACCTCACATTTCCTGCATGTCACAACACCCAGAGCCAGTCGCCAACGTAAACTCCAGGTGATCAGTTCATCATTGAGCGTCACCTGATGTCTCCAAGAAGCGGGGGTATTAGGTTGATGTCTTGCTGAGCGTAAGGTTCCAACGACGATGGCTACCGTGTCGAAATGTTCAGCGTTCGGCTCCAAATACTCTCTTATCAAGTGAGCAAATGATCGGGCTTTAGTCCTACAAGGGGGATGTGGCCGTTGCTCCAACGATGGCTAGGAGACCTCGGCGGATAGTGGCCAATGAGATCAGTAGCCATTTCTTTGAGCAGCGAAAAAACCAGAGCTGACCAGCGTCCGCTTTGGGTCGATACCTGCCACTCAGGGCGCCGCCCCAATTTCACGAGCACTCATGGTTACGTAACGGCTCTCTCAAAATCACTGAGCGCCTGATTGACCTTGTATCGAAGCATCAGCGATGCAGAAAGCTTAACCATAGCTTCGAACAAGACATGCCCTGATTCGATCTCACACTGACCAACGCAATGCCCCGCATATTCGCCAGGTTCGTATGCGTAAACTGTGTAGTAAACCCTACCAGCCTTTCGATTCAATCCCGCCGTGATATGCGTGACCGCCCCTTCCCTCACACCTGATCCAGGATGTGAAAACTCCAAGACGTCTTCAAACGGAATAAACATCGCCGATGCGGACATCACAAAGAGACTCACGATATCCAACGCTTCTTCAACGTTTTCAATCTCAGCCACCGACGCATGAGAGCAGTGTTGAACCACGTGGTTCTCAAAACCCACACGACAATCGCCCTCTGATGTTATCCATACGCCAGAACGGTAAGAGAGCGGACACTGTTCCGCTCTTTTATCAGTCGCCCCAGCAACGTGCCGGTGGTATTGCGCGCAAGCGTCTGAACAAAGGCGACGTGGCTTTCAACCCACCGCCAGGTCTTTGAAATCCACTTCTCCTTTTTTCCAGAACCCCGCCGCCTGTACATCTTCAGCGTTGAATCCCCGCTCCCTGAGCAGATGCTGGCGGATCTTTTTGACTACCCCAGACTCGCCACCCACCCAAGCCCCGCCGGACTGGTTGGGCAGCGGTGAACAGCGGATTGCTTCGTACATGGTCGAGGCAGTCTCGGGGTTTTCAGCATCGCGGAGCAGCCATCGGATCACGGCGTTGGGCCGTGCCGGAAACTCGAGGATTTCGCTTTCTTTGCTCACTTCAACGAAGACATGGAGCTCTTTCTCAGGCGTGGTTCGGGCCATGATTGCCTGAATAGCTGCGAGTGCAGACTCATCGCCAGCAAGCAACAGCCAGCTTCCGGCATTGTTTTCGACGAGGCCTCCTCGCGGCCCCGATACGGAAAGGCGGTCACCGACGCGGGCGTTGGCTGCCCATTGCGACATTGGCCCGCCACAGTGGAGCGCTATGTCGAAGGCCATGCGCCGACTCTCGGCATCCCACTCACGGACGCTATACGCTCTGCCAACAGGAACACCCTCATTGCTGCCTTCAAGGAATAGCTTTACCCAGTGGCCAGGCCTTCCATCCGGGTAGTCGAACAGGCTGACGCCAGTAACGACTATTCGCCGCAGCAGGGGTGAGACTTCCAGCACTTCTACCACTTTCACTGGGCGTAGTCGGGCATGATGACGCAGGGGGCGAGTTGTCACTTCCATGTCTGGTAGTGACGTAAGTGCGGGGATGGGTCGTGACTTCATAATCACTCCGCCGATGCGCAGGGCCATCCCACAGGCACCCAATAACGTGGCCATCACCTCTGGCAATTCAGCCGGGGTTGGCTTCCCATGCACCTGAGATTTTTTGCGCGAAAATGAGCTCAGCGCTCCCAATAACTCCAGTTCATTTTGCGAAATAAAAGGTGAGCCTGGGCCGAGGAGTTCAAAGTCGGGGTTGTGCTCCTGTATCAATTTCATCAGCCGCGCGAACGCAAAATGATGCGCAGGATTCACCCCAAGTTCTTCGAGCAAGAATCCCGCCTGCTGGGGTCCGGCGCTTTTCCAGTCCAAGGCGCGTAGCGCTCTGAGCAATTTGACTTCTAAGGGGGAACAGTGGCGCCTGGACAGTAAAGTTCGCTGTTTTCGACTCTCCATCGGATCATTCCTCAATCTTGATCAAGGTTTGGCGGGATGACGAATTCATAAAAGTCTCCTGCCGCTCGGGTTACCGCGTCATTGATTATTGAGGCTTGAGTTTCGCGCAATAGTCGCGGGCAAACTGCGATGCAATGCGCCCCGACCGCGATCCTCTTTGGGTGGCCCAGCGGTTCGCATGGGTATGTGCTTCTTCAAAGGCCTTCTCAGGTACCCCATAGGTCGTAAGCCATTGATTGACCGCATTGATGTATTCGTCAGGGGAGAAGCTGTAGAAGGTAATCCAGAGCCCGAAGCGTTCAGATAAGGAAATCTTTTCTTCAACTTCTTCTCCAGGGTGGAGAGCGCCGTCTTCGCCTCGGATTCTGGACAAGTTGTCCGATGCTTTTTCGGCAATCAGGTGGCGGCGGTTGGACGTCGCGTAGATCAAGGTATTCGTGGACTGTCCCGCAATCGAACCGTCCAGTACCGTTTTCAATCGCTTGTAGCCGATCTCTCCCTCTTCAAAGGACAGGTCGTCACAGAAGAGAATGAATTTACCGGGCTGACTACTGACCAGTTCGATCACCTCAGGCAGGTCACCGATGTTTTCCTTATCGATCTCGATCAAACGCAAGCCCTGGCCATGGAATTCATTCAGGCAGGCTTTGACTAGCGATGACTTGCCCGTGCCTCGGGAACCCGTGAGTAAGACGTTGTTGGCTGGTTGGCCGGAAATGAAATTCTGCGTGTTGTCTCTTATCAGCTGAGCCTGGCGATCCACGTTTTTCAACTGGCTGAAATCGATCAGGCCCGGATGTTTGACAGGCAGCAGTACCGCATGGCTGACGCCCCGATGGGCCCTGTATTGCCATTGCCAGGCGATGACGTCGGGTTGCAGCGAGAATTCCGCACTGGGTGGGTGAGCGCGTTCGAGCGAATCGGCAATGCGCTTGAGCTGGATCAGTATTTCCAGTGAGAGCTGGTTCTGAGAGTCGACGGGAGTGTTCACGATGATTAGCACGCAGGTAGGGCGATGAGGCCTTACATCATGCTAAGTTGGCGAATATCCGTCTAACGCATAAGGGGCATGCATCGTCGAGTTATGGACATTTCCATCTCTGAGATTGCTCGGCAGCATCCGGACCAGAGCATCTACACGCTGGCCCTCGATCTCGCCAGTGGCACCAACATCAACATCCACCAACATCCGGAGGGGCAGCTCCTTTTTGCACCAGCGGGCGTTCTGGCTGTGACGACAAACGCCGGTTGCTGGGTAGTGCCTGGTGGCCATGCTCTGTGGATTCCCGCCAACGAACCTCATTGGACGCGCACCATCGGCAATTCCAGGATCAGAACCGTCTATCTCAGTGACGAGCGCTCGGCGGGGTTGCCCGTTGCCTGCACGCTGATCGGCATATCGGCCTTACTCCAGGAGCTGATTTCTGCCGTCCTGCTCGTGACAGGGCACGGCTCACGGGAAAGTCGTAATCATCATTTGATGGCGCTGCTGGTCGAGGAACTTGTGGCAGCGCCCACGAGCGCAAGACTTTTGCCGATTCCCGGGAGCAACAGGCTAAAGGACTTGTGCCGGACAATTTCAGCTAACGCTGCCTTGGACTGGGGCCTGGCGGAGTGTGCGCGGTTTCTGGGTATCAACATGAAAACCGTACAGCGCTGGTTCCAGACCGACATGGGCATCAGCTTTGGGGAGTGGCGCAAGCAAATCAGGCTGTTCGTTGCCCTGGAAAACCTCGCGCTTGCGAAGAGCGTATTAGAAGTGTCCCTCGACGCTGGCTATTCCAGCCCCAGTGCTTTTTCGGCCATGTTTCGACGCGAGTTCGGTATGTCGCCCAGTGCTTTTCAGAAAATCTGAAACGCAACTGTGCTGAGTAGCGCTGGCGGCGTGCAGCCAGGCTCCGCGAAGCAATAGGTAAATGATCTGATGGGGCCCGGATGGCGTCGGCTTCCGGCCCAGAGTGTGTAAAAACGTCACGAGCGATGATGAGGCAAGGCAAAAACAGGCGAAAAACGGCCGGGGTCGCGACCGACTCTAGGTGTTCTAAATGAGCATTTTTCGCATGTTTTTAACGCAGCATCATCAAGCGCAGTAGTTTTTACACAGTCTGGGCCAGAAGCGGACATGAGAACTCATGTATCCTTGCCCCGTGTCGCCCTATCAGAGATAGCCCATTGTCCCTCCCTTCAGAATCCCACGGTCACCACGCCCCCTCTTCAGAAAAAGCAGCTGAAAAGTTGGCCGAAGATCTGCGAAGAGTGGTGGGCAATCTTGTCCGGGAAGTACGCAGTGGATCGCAAACACACTCCTCGGCACAGTCTGAAACCTTGGGTTTGCTTGACCGTCATGGCCCAGCGAGCATTAGTGCGATGGCTGCGCATCGTCATGTCAAGCATCAAAGCATGCGGCTGGTTATCGCCCACTTGGAGCAACAGCAGCTGGTGACACGACGTCCTGATCCGAGCGATGCCCGAACGCAACTCTTCGAGCTGACCCACCCAGGTCGAGCCGCGCTCGAACACAGCCGCCATCAGCGAAGTGACTGGCTGGCTCGCCAGCTCAAGGACAAGACCACCGCGTCCCAGCTGCAAACACTCGAAGCAGCGGTCAGAATTCTGGAGCAACTGCTTGCCGCAGGCTCGAACGATCAATCAGCCTGAGCGCAAAGTTGCAAGCACACTCGGCAATGAATTGATCCCCCAGTGCTCGACATATTGACCATTGCGGATGCGAACGATGTCGATGACATCAATGGATACTGCACGTCCCGTTGCCGGCATACCGATAAGCGACCCGGAGTGGCAGCCGGTAATGCGCTTTCGGGTCGTCACCTTGTCCTCTTCAGCGACCTGATCCAGCACCTCGACCTGGAGGTCGGACAGAGCCGGATGCAGAACATTGTGAAAGGTATGCCATAGACCTTCCCGCCCGCTGTCCTGCCCTGCCGCTGCTGAATGGTTAATGAAATCCTGCGCAACGAGCATTTCAAACTCGTGCCGGTTGCAGTTCTCGATAACCTGATGGTTGAAACGATGGACGATAGCTTTGTTCACTGCCGACATAACAACCCCTGACGCCTGAATGTCTGGAAACCCAAATATATACAGTTAGACTGTATATATCTAGAGCATCCACGAGCCGTGTTCACTGACACACGCCAGGTTTTGATCCATCGCTGCCAGTTACGACCTTGTGCTTTGGGTTTCGACCATAGAGCCCTCAACCAATGCCCGGATCTCTGCGAAGGCATCCGAAGCCAGACTGGCCGGGACGCCCCAATAATCAAAGATTCCCCCCTCATCCTGGTGCTGGCCGCAAGTCACGAAAACGCCAGTCCCAAAGCGCTGTTTCAGTCGACTCGCCAACCAGCCAACGAACCCGCTGTTGTCGATACCGTGAGGAAAATGGAAACGGAAGACGCCAAACAGCTCCTGCTCGGAGGCTCTGCAGGGGACCAACTGACTCCACACCTTGTCATCTCGAACGAGCGCCAGTGCATCGGGATGTACGGCTCCTGGGAAAGATGACAAAGGAAACTCCAAAAACGCATACGTGCCGGTAAAGAATCGGACGCGCGCCTGGGTCATGACGCGTAATAGCCGACGCTCCGCATCCTCAGTCGTTTCGTGCGATATGTTCACCATTTCCATATCTCCGCTCTGTGAAGCGCAATGCGCTTGCGTTGATTGACCCGAGCGATGTTAAGCAGGAAGATTTTCAAGATAAATGCCCGACATAGAACAACATTGACAACCAAAGGTTGTAGATATGGATAAGCTGAAAAGCATGGCCGCCTTCGTCGCAGCAGCAGAGGCAAGCTCTTTCTCCGCAGCAGCAGCACTGCTAGGCGTCACTCCGCAGCTGATTGCCAAACAGGTAGGAAACCTGGAATCACAACTAGGTCTCAAGCTCATCACCCGGACCACTCGCCGTCAAAGCTTGACCGCCCTGGGTGAAGAATATTATTCGCGTTGCAAGGCAATCCTGAAGGATGTTGAAGATGCTGAAGCGCTGGCACTGGCGGCAAACTCCACGCCGCGCGGGAAGATCAGAATCAGCGCACCGTATAATTACGGCTCACATCGGTTGATCCCGTTCCTCACCCAATACCTGACGCGCTACCCCGAAACGGAAATCGAACTTGAACTGACAGACAGGTTCGTGAACATCGTGGAAGAAGGATACGAAGTCGTTTTCCGGCTGGGCAAACCGCAATTAGCCGACAGCGCTGCGTTGGTGCAGCGCGGTTTGAAACCTTTCAGGATGTTCGCCTGCGCATCGCCTGCTTATCTATCGCGCAAAGGGACCCCGCTCCACCCCGAGCAACTCGTGAACCATGACTGTCTGGGCTATCTATTTTCCGATCGAATGACGGACAAAGTCTGGCGCTTCACCAAAAATATGCAGGCGTTCACAATCCCCATTACCAGCCGACTGAAGGTCAATAACACCCTGGCCAAGGTCAATGCAGCATTGTCGGATTTCGGCATCACGCTCTGTGTAGAAGACGTGCTCATGCCCTATGTGCAACGTGGAGAGCTGGTTGTACTTTTCGAGGACTTCGAAGGACCTACCTACCCCGTCAATCTGATCTACCCCGCCGACCGTCGTCCCTCAGCAAAGGTCAGACGCTTCATCGACGAAGTCGTCGATGCTCTCGGCGTGCCGCAAGGCAAGCGCAGCGAGGGCTGATACCGAGCCTGCGTTTTTAGCAACCTCACCTGCCGGTGATGATGGCTATCTTGGCAACGTGAGAGCCTGACGCCGTCAGTTCACGAGTTGCTGCGCCAGGTATGGCTGCCAATTCCAGCTATCGGCCACCAGCAGACGCTGGCCTGTAGCTTTTCAGGATATTCACAAAGCGCGACAGCCTCGCCAAGACTTCCAATACCAAGACGGCTAAAAATGCAAAAGAGGCCCGGAGGCCTCTTTTTTTAGTGCACTGTGGCGCCCGGATCCCGGCGCAATTCACTTCACAGGCGGCATGTCGATGTCGGTGTCGTTGATGCGGTTGAAGGTATTGGTGAAGATGGTCAGCGCGATCGTCAGCGAGATTTCCGCCAGTTGCGCATCGCTGTAACCCGCCTGGCGGATTGCGGCAACATCCGCATCGCTAAGCGTGCCGCTGGTTTTCTGCAGCTTCAGTACGAAGCTGACCAGCGCATCGCGCTTGCTCTCCCCTGTCGAAGCGCCTTGGCGGATCTGGGTCAGTACTTGGGATGGCAGGCCGGTCATCTTGCCCAACATCACGTGGGCCGCGACGCAATAGTCACAGCCGGTCTGTTCGCTGACCAGCAATTTGATGGTTTCCAGGTCCTGCTTGCTCAGGCTGCCATTGGCCAGCACGCCCTCGGCGTTGAGCACAGCGGACAGTGCATTCGGCACCAAATGGCCTAACGCGGCAAACAGATTAGGCACGGTACCGCCGGCGATTTTCCGGACTTCGGCATAGACGTCAGCGGTGGCGCCAGTGGCAGTTGCAACAGCGGGGATTACGATGCGGCTCATGGTGAAACTCCTGCTCGGTGGGTTAGATGGCTCCACTTTATCCAGCACCCATGATCTTGTAGAGACTAAAATCTCTCACTATAGTGCTCATAAGTATCAACTACGGACATTGCCATGACCGCTTCTTCCCGCCAGCAGGACTGGCTCAGCCGACTGCTGGAGATGATTACCGTCAAAGGACGCCTGGAACTACGGTGCGCATACGGGGCGCCGTGGCAGGTCGTGTATGAAGACTCGGAACCGGGAGAGATGCCTTATCACGTGGTGATGCGCGGGTCGGCCATTCTCGAAACGCCGGGCCTTGGCGCGCCGCAACGATTACAGGCGGGGGACGTGCTGCTGATGCTGCATGGCTCTGAACACGTATTGCATGACGGCAGCGGCATCACGCCGCCCAAGGCGAGCTACCGTGATGAGCTCAATCTGGTGGTCAGTGAAAACACCGGAGGCGGTGAGCCGCTGGAAATGCTCTGTGGCCGCTTCGTGATCCGGCCGCCCCACGACCGCTTCATCAGGGATTATTTGCCGGGCCGCTTGATCGTCCGCACGGCGAGCCAACCCGCTGACACGCAGACCCACACGCAACTGACTCATCTGCTGGCCGTGATGCGGCAAGAGTCACTGGTCGCAAGCCTGGGCGGCAATGCCATGCTGGACGCCCTGTCTACCGCGCTGTTCACCATGACCCTGCGCCTGGCCAGCGAATCGGTGGATACCCCGGTGGGCCTGCTGGCGATGGCCGGGCACCCCAGGCTGGCACCGGCACTCACCGCGATCTTCAACGACCCGGCCCGCGCCTGGACGCTGCCGGAGCTGGCGGACCTGTGCAACATGTCCCGGGCGACCCTGATCCGTCATTTCCAGGACAAAGTGGGCAAGTCGGCGAACACCATCCTTACCGACGTGCGCATGACCATGGCAGCCAATGAACTCACCTCCACTACGCTGCCTACCGAGGCGATTGCCGAAGCCGTCGGGTATCAATCCGTTGCCGCGTTTCGGCGTGCGTTTACCCAACGCATGGGCATGACCCCAGGCGACATTCGCAGGTCCAGACACCTGGCCGCGACTCCGTGAAGGGGCCATGAACGCAAAAAGCCAGGTGCCACACCGCTTCGGTGGCACCTGGCTTGTCAGGCAGGATGTGCAGTCAACCTCAGACGGATTTCACCTCACCCCCGTCGATTCGCAACGCCGATCCGGTCATCCACTTCGCAGGCGGCGACACCAGGAACGCCAGCAGGTCGGCAATCTCTTCGGGCTCACCAAATCTCGAAATCCCGGCGTTCTGCGGAAACCTGATCGTCGCTTCTTCAACGCTCATGCCATTGGCAGGTGCCCATTTTTCCAGAAAGGAACGGCGGCGCCCCGTCATCACCGGCCCCGGCAAGACACTGTTGACCTGGACGCCGTCCTGGATACCGCGATCAGCGAACGCCTTGGCCAACGCCACAATGGCAGCGTTGATGGTCGCGACCGCTGCATAGCCGGCTTTCGGCGTATCCGCCGAGTTGCCGGACATCAATACCACCGAACCTCGCGATGCCTTGAGCGCAGGCCACGCCGCCAGCGTCATCCGCCGTGCGCCGTGCAACTTGAGCTCGGCACCGTTGTGCCACTGCTCATCGGTCATTTCGAACAGATCGATCTGAGGCACAGCCCCGGCGATGTTCAACAGGGCGTCAATCCTGCCAAACCGGGCCAGGGTTTGTTCAACCACTTCTGACGGCACACCCGGCGCGGAGATATCAGCGTCCAGCACCAGCGTTTGCACACCGATCGCCTCAACCTGCCGGGCCGTGTCTTGCAGGTTTTCGCGGTTTCTCGCCACCAGAACCAGTGCCTCAAAATCCTTGGCCAGGCGAAGGGCCGTGGCGCGACCGATCCCCTGACTTGCACCCGTGACAATCGCTACAGACTTCACCATCGCAACTTCCTCATTCAATGCATTGGGTAGGGATCAATCGACAACCACGACCATTTTCCCGGCCGCTTCATTGGCCTCCATGACACGGTGAGCCTCATGGATTTCCTCGAATTTGAAGACTCGCGTCGGTTTGACGTCGAGCCTGCCGGCGGCTGCCTCCTGGGCGATGGCCTGCAGCGGCACATCGGCCAACGGGAAGCCCTCGGTGCCGAAGACGAAGCTGCCAAAGAAGGTCAGATAGACGCCACTGGACATCTGCAACAGCGGATTGAAATCGGCGATGGGCTCAAGCCCGCCCAACCAGCCTGCCAGGCACACGCGCCCACCCCGGCGAACGATCGCCAGCGAATCGATCACCGTGCTGTTGCCCACCAGATCGAGTACTGCATCGAAGGTTTTAGCGCCCTTGATACGAGCGGACAGCTGCGGACCTTCCAGTTCCACAGCCACCGCGCCGAGGTCCTTGAGCATCTGCGCACGGTGCTCGCTGCGGGTCGTGGCGACCACGCGCGCCCCTGCGTTCACCGCCAGTTTCACCGCTGCCTGGCCGAACGATGAGGTCGCACCTCGAATGAGAACGGTCTGGCCTTTCTCGATCTCCAAATTGCGGAAAAGACAGGTCCACGCCGTGGCGTAGGTTTCCGGGATCGCTGCCAGCTCGGCCCACGGCAGATCGGCGTCGATCAAGGCCACGTTTGAAACCGGTGCGCGAGTGTATTGCGCGTAACTGCCGTTAATGGTTCGGCCCAGCCCTCCCATCAAGGCAGCCACCTTCGCCCCGACCGGGAATTCGCCACCGGGACATGACTTCACGATCCCCACGCACTCAATGCCGCTGACCGGTGCCGCTTCCGCCCATTCACCCCGACGCATGTGCATCTCGGCGTGATTGATGCCGAACGCCTTGATCTGGATGACGACGTGCCCTTCATTGGCGGTGGGCTCCGGGATGTCTTGATAAACCAGGCTGTCCAGACCGCCGAATTTCTCTAGAACGATCGCTTTCATAAAATTCTCCTGTAGAGGCCGTTTAGGCACCTGATCCGATTGGCTGGGTGAACGTCGCGTGGTCGCGTGAGAGGGAGCCCAACGGCGGTCGCCATGGAGCACCGGCCGAGCAACCTCTCTACTGCTGGCTTGGAGGTTAGTAACAGCCTAGTAACTTGTCAAACTTATTTTGAATGGTTACTAATTTCAACACCTAGAGAGAAAGCGAGCATTCGCTGAGCACCCATTTGGACGGTCTGGCGATGTTCACCGCGGACGCCCCGGCGCTGGTTTTCTTGGATTCCGTGCTTCACTGGCTTCGCCAGTCAGACTCTTTCAACTAAAGCACCCGCGGCAAGAAACGTCGGTGGTGCAGCATGGCGGTGTGCCGCAATCGCGCCAAGGCGGCGGCGCACCGCGGGCGCAAGAAGTCGGACGCGGTGTGATGGGAAATCCTGAAACAGGGGAAAAATAAATAACCTTTATAAATGCTTATAACAGGTTACTAAGCGTTTGATTCGCTGACAGCCGTAAAGCCGCTCTTCTCGAGTCGCTGCCATGGGCGGCGCATTCGCCCTTCCTGGATCAAAAGCCCATTCCGTCAGCTACCGCCCGGATTGATCTTTTCTGAGGATTTGAGACTTTTGAGCATCTTTTAGATATCTATCAGGCTTAGGGGTATTAACGATACGCCCTACCATGGCGTCATTGACCACTACCTAACACTCGATGGAGTTTCCAATGTCACGTACCCACATCCCGTTCCTGGCGCCTGCCACTCAGGCTGCCCACCTCGCAGCGCCAGGGAGGACTCAAGCATGAATTATCTAATCAACGTTCTCGGGCGCTCGGGCCTCATGAAGCGCGATCTCGACTACCACTTGCTCCGCGCCGCGATGGTGGTCATCTTCGTCTGGTTTGGCTATGACAAATGGTTCGTTGCCGAGATCACCGACTTGCTGCCGCTGATCACCAACGGCCCGCTGATTTCATGGACCATTCCGGTACTGGGCGTCAAAGGCACCAGTGTCTTCCTGGGCACAACAGAATGGACATTTGGACTGCTGATCTTCCTGGGTTTCTGGAACAAGAAGCTTGGAATACTGGGCGCCCTCGGCTCCTGCGCCACCTTCATCGGAACCGTTACTATCATACCGTTCGCACCCGGAGCCTGGCATGAAGGCGCCGGCGGTTTCCCAGCGATGACGATCGTGGCCGCGTTTCTTCTGAAGGATCTGGTATTGCTCACAGTCTCGGTCTACCTGCTTAGGCAGGACGTTGCCCGGCAGTTGAAGGTGGCTGAGCAGGCCGCCTCCGCTGCATCAGATCGTTCAACACATTAGACGCTGGGTTCGAGTTTCATGGGCTTCTGAGAGAGCGGTTTAACCCGTAGCTTTTGTTCCACCACGACCCCAAACGCGGTCGCCGGATAAAACATATCTACTCAAGAGGATGATGAAATGAGCCTACGTACCTATGAACCTCTCACTGCCGATAACGCTGCCCTCATTCTGGTCGACCATCAGGTTGGCCTGATGACCGGCGTGCGCGACTACTCGACCGGCGAACTGAAGCACAACGTAGTGGCGCTCGCTAAAGCCGCCCAGGCGCTCAATTTGCCAATCGTGGTGACCACCACTGCACGGGACAGCATGTGGGGTCCGACCTTTCCCGAATTGGTAGACGCATTGCCCGGTATCGAAATCATTGACCGCTCCACGGTCAACGCTTATGACGACGAACGCGTGGCCAATGCCATTGAAGCCACCGGGCGCAAGAAGCTGATCTTCGCTGGCATCTCACTGGAGGTCTGCGCGGCGTTTCCGGCGATGACAGCTGTAGCGCGGGGCTACGACGCCTATGTGGCAGTCGACGCATCGGGGACGTTCAGCGACACCAAGCATCAAGTCGGTCTGTTGCGCATGATGCAGGCCGGTGTGATTCTTTCTGACTATGCGACCCTGATGGTCGAGATTCTCAAGGACAACGGCAGGCCTGAAGCAGGTCCCGTCTATGGCGCACTCGACATGCCGTGGGCAACTCTGGTCGGGCAAATTGCCTCGGCGTACCGCGGCTGAAACGTCCTGGCCCCATTACTGGAAACACCCGCAATATCCCGGCACAATCGCACCTCAGCGTCCAACCATACGAACGATGAGGTGACGAGTGCTGGATCTCAACGACTTCTTTTTCTTTGTTCATGTGGTCGACCGGGGCGGATTCACCGCCGCCGGTCGAACCCTGCAAATCCCCAAATCCACGCTCAGCCACCGCATCCAGCAACTGGAGACCAACCTGGGGGTACGCCTGCTCAACCGTACCTCTCGCAAGTTCGGGATGACCGACGCCGGTGCGGATTTTTATCATCATGCCGTGGCCATGCTGCGTGAGGCCGATCTGGCGGAGAGCACGATCAGGCATCGTCTGACCGAACCGACCGGCACGATTCGTTGCACGGCGGGCAATGCGACGATGCAGTTTGCGATGTCGGAGATCATCGCCGATTTCCTGGCTCAATACCCCAAAGTCAACATCGTTTCCCACGCGGCAGACCGGACCGTCGACATCGTTGGCGAAAACTACGATGTCGCCGTGCGTGCCCATTCCGGCCCCCTGCCCGACTCCGACCTGGTGCAGCGTACGCTCGCGCCTGCTCCGTGGTTTCTGTTTGGAGGTGCCAGCTACCTGGACGCCAAGGGTGAACCTCAGACTCCCCAGGATTTACACAAACACCCCGCACTGTTCATGGCCCGATCCGGCGTAGCGCCGGTGTGGCGCCTGCGCCATGCACACCAGGCGAATGAGGAGGTGGTCATTCCCCTGGAGCCGAGACTCCAAAGCGACGACATGACCGGCTTGCAGCACGCCGCTATCAGTGGCTTGGGCATCGTGGCGCTGCCAGGTTATGTCTGTCGGGCAGCGGTGCGCTCCGGGGCGTTGAGGCGTGTGCTGCCGGAATGGCTTGCTGGAGACTCCACGATCACTGCGCTCATTCCTTGCCGACAGGGGCTTCTCCCATCGGTGCGAGCTTTCCTCGACCATCTGGCTAAAGAGTTTCCGAAAAAAGTACTGATGTAGATCGTCCAAGGTCATGGACGTTGAGTCCTGAAACCGACGGCTTCTCGGGACTCGGGTTCACCTCTAGATTGGCTATCAACAAGACGCCAATCAGAGGGCCGGATCATGAATCATATCGCCACGCTTGAAACCGACGTGCTGCTCACCCAGCGACTGGGACAGGTCGTTTCGGGCGTCACTCACACCATCGGCGAAGGCTTTACAGCACTGCACTTTTCAGAAGAAATGTTTGCCTCCCGCATGGATCCCCTGCTGATGGTGGATCATTTCGTCATGACGGCACCCACCTTTGCCCCGCATCTCCACGCCGGCATTTCTGCCGTCACGGCGCTGTTCGAAGATTCACAAGGTGATTTTCTAAACCGTGACACCCTGGGACATAACCTCGCCCTTAAAGCTGGCGATCTCTACTGGCTGGCAGCCGCGAGCGGCGCGGCTCATGAGGAAACGCCGGCAGCAAATGCCCGCGTCCATGCCTTGCAACTGTTCGTCAATCTCCCAGCTCATCTCAAGCAAGCACCGGCCCGCACGCTTCACGTCACAGCCGAGCAAGTTCCTGTCATTCACGAGCAGGGGCATCGCGTGCGAGTGGTGCTGGGGCACAGTGGCGATGTTAAAGGGGCAGAGGGAACACCTGAGCCCCTGACATTGCTCGATGGATTTCTGCAAGCGAACGGTGCGTTCACTCATGTGCTACCGCAAGGCTTCCAGGCCTGGATCTACGCGGTCGACGGCACTTTGTCCCTTCGCTGCCAGACCGAAGAGCGCAGTATTCCTGCCGGTCACGCCACCACGGTAAATGCGGGTGCGCAGAGCGAACTCGCGATGAGCGCGAGCGAACCCTGCCACTTCGTCCTGATCGCCGGCAAGCCAATCGGGGAACCGTTCATCAAACGTGGCCCGCTGGTGATGACAACCGAGGAAGACATTCGCCGAACCCTCGCCAAATACGCCAAAGGTGGCTTCGGACAGATTCCGACCTGACGCGCACCTGACCAAAACGCTGACCCGTCGCGCGATCTTCTCACCGCGTGCATGGGAAACCTTTGCCCTCAATTTGAAGAAGGTGACCAAACATGACGCCTACCAACAGCCTCCACCTTGAGCCCGCTCGCGTTACTACGCTGCGTATTTCGCCTGATGAACATTTACGTGAAAGCGCTTTGCGTGAACATTTTGCTCGGTTTTGGGCCACGATTCCGGGCGAACCCAGAGCGGTGTACGACGCCTTTATCGGCGCCACGCCACTCGCGGCGGATACATCCCTGCGCGCCGTAAACACCGCGACCGTGAACGGGTGGTGGGTAATACCCACCGACGCCCTCCCCGGCCAGATCATGCTTTACCTGCATGGCGGCGGATACGTTCAAGGCAGCGCTCGTGCCTATCGCGGCTTTGTCAGTCAGATCGCTCAGCGGACACGAACGGCGGCGCTGGTAATCGACTACCCGCTCGCCCCGGAAAGCACCTTCATTCAAGCCACCGACGCCGCGCTGGCAGCATGGTACTGGTTGATTGATCAAGGTTACACACGGATCGCAATGGTGGGGGATTCCGCCGGAGGTGGTCTCGCACTGGCGACACTGGCCACCCTATCCAAATCTGCCGGAGCCATTGCTCCCCTGGCAGGCGTGGTCTTTTCACCTTGGGTCGACCTGACATTCAGCGGTGCCTCAATGACCGACCCGAATGTGAACGACCCACTCATCGGCTATGCGTATCTCCAGCAATGCGCCCGCCAATACCTCGCCGGAGCCGATCCAGCGGATCCGCGAGCTTCGCCATTGCTCGCTGCCCTCGACAGCTTGCCGCCGCTGTTGATCCAGGCCGGATCCGACGAGCGCCTTCTGGACGACTCACGCCAGTTCGCCGCACGTGCAAGCCAGGCAGGGACGCAGGTCGAGCTGGAAATCTGGGAAGGCTTGCATCACGTGTTTCAGCTTGACCTCGCTCACCTGCACAGCAGCGCAACAGCGCTTGATCGGGCCGGAAGCTTTCTATGTCGCGCCTTCGACGCGGCGTGACCTCATTCATCCATCAGAAATACGCTCTCAAACAAGGAGAAAGACCATGACAACCGAACAGACTCTGGATCAAACATTCGACGTCATCATCGTGGGCGGCGGTTCTGCCGGGGCGGTGCTTGCCAACCGTTTGAGCGAAGATCCGTCACGCAGGGTCCTGCTGCTGGAGGCCGGACACGCCTATGCCTCATCCGAGTATCCAGACGTGCTCGCCAACGCCAACCGGGTCGGCGGTGATCCGGCACACGACTGGGGGTATCACACCTCCGATCACCTGGGCCTGGGTCACGACGTCAACGCACTGCGAGGCAAGGTCCTGGGGGGAAGTTCAGCGGTAAACGCCGCAGTGGCCATGCGTGCCCGTGCTGCGGATTTCGAGAACTGGACGCGTAAAGGCATCAAAGGCTGGACGTTCGATGACGTTCTGCCGGTATACAAGTCGCTGGAAAACACCCCCTCCGGCGATGACGCCTGGCACGGTCGCTCAGGCCCGTTCCCGATTCGTCAACGCACGATGGAAGAAAACACCCCTTCGATGCAGGCCTTCACGCTCGCTTCGCAAGCGGTGGGTTTGAAGCGGATCAGCGACTTTAACGGCGCGGAGCAAAACGGTGTTTCGCCCTACCCGCTGAACGTGGTGGATGGCCAACGCATCAATACCGGCATGGCCTATCTTACTGATGACATTCGCCGTCGCCCGAACCTGGCGATTATGGGCAATGCGGAAGTGGACCTGGTCACCTTCGAGGGGCTGCAGGCCACCGGTGTTCGTCTCAACGACGGCCAGACATTAACCGCCCGGCAAATCATCCTGTCGGCCGGTGCATTCGGTAGCCCGGCCATTCTTCTGCGCTCGGGCATCGGTCCATCAGCCCACCTTGGCGAGCTGGGCATTCCCCTCATCGTCGATGCGCCAGTGGGCGAAACACTCAAGGAGCATCCGTTCTATTACAACGTCTACGCGCTGAAGCCGGCCACTAACTCGATGATCCCCGCTGCGGGAGCAATCATCTGGACGCGTTCCAGTGAAGCGGAAGGCGACGCGCTCGATCTTCATATTTCAGGAACGCATATTTTCGATCCCGCACAGAGCCCCACCGGCGGTGCAATCGTTCTAGCGTGCGCCGTCACTTTGCCCAAGTCAGTCGGCTCAGTGCGCCTGGCCAGTCGCGATCCGAATGTTGCCCCGGTGATTCGCTATAACTTCTTTCAGGACCCGAGCGACCTGCGTCGCATGATGGAAGCCGTCAAGCTGTCCCGACAAATTGGCAGAACCGCTCCGTTCAGCAACACGGTCGAATTTGAAATGACGCCGGGCCCAGACGTTCAGGATGACGAGGCGTTGAAGCAGGCAATCATTGCCTCGGTGGACGGCTACGCCCACCCGACGTCAACAGTACCCATGGGGCCCGCCGATGATCCCGCCGCCGTGGTGGACGAAAACGGCGCAGTGCGGGGAGTAAAGGGACTGCATGTGATCGACGCCTCGATCATGCCAGAGATCCCATCGGTCGCGACCAACGTGACCACCATCATGATTGCCGAGGCCATCAGCAAAAAGCTTTGACACCCACTCAGTGAGAGCTCGCCATCGCGATGGCACCAAGTCTCGCGGTGGCAAGAGTCACGCGCAATGACAGGAGACCTATCATGCTGATTAACGCCGTGAGTACCTTGCAGATCGAAGGGTTACCCGGAATGAATGCGCAAATGGAAAGGCTGCTTTCGGCGGTCGTTCCCACACTCAAACAATTACCAGGTTGTCTGGGTTACGAATTCTTCCGAAACCCCTGTCATCCGCATGAATGGATCATTACCGGGTGCTGGGCAAATCAACAGGCCATGCACCAGCACTTCGAAGCCCCCTCAACCAAAATATTGATATGGGCAATCGCCAGCAAAGCCTGCGCTGTTCGGTTTGCAAGTTTTGACAATACTTCAAACGACTTGGGGTCATCATATGAGCATTAAATCCTCCCTCCCGACGACGTTGCCCGATGCAGCCCAGGCGTTTGGCACGCCCTCTCCAGAAACTCACAAAGGAAACCTCAGTTACCTGCCCGTCGCGTTGTTTGGCTCGGTCATGGGTCTGACGGGGTTATCGTCGGCGTGGAAGCTTGCGTATGAACTCTATGGTCTGCCTTTGTGGGGGTCGCAAGTGATCGGCGCCTTGGCCATCGTCGCATTTCTGCTAATGGGCACAGGCTACGCGATCAAGGCGGCGACCGGACTCAAGACAGTTAGAGCTGAGTTCCAGCACCCCATCGCCGGAAACCTGTTCGGAACCCTTTTCATCAGTCTGCTGCTGATACCAATACCGTTATCCGATTACAACTTGCCCTTGGCACGGGGAATCTGGAGCGCTGGCACGCTTGGCATGATCTTCTTTGCTTGGTTGATCATTTCCCGATGGTTAAGCCAACGCCAGCAAACAGCCCATGCAACGCCTGCCTGGATTGTTCCTGTGGTCGGTCTGATCGATATCCCGCTCGCGGTGCCAGCGCTCCACATGCAGGGTTTGGATGATCTACTCATGTTCTCCTTGGCGCTGGGCCTGTTCTTCGCCATCCCATTGTTCACGTTGATCATGTCGCGCCTGATGTTCGAAGAGCCTGTCAGTGCCGCGCTGCAACCCTCGCTCATGATCCTGCTCGCACCGTTCGCGGTTGGATTCTCCGCTTACGTCACCGTCGTAGGTGGCGTTGATCGATTTGCGAGCGCCCTCTATATGCTCACGCTGTTCATGCTGACCGTTCTTGCCGGGCGGTTACGCTATCTGGCCATCAGCTGTCCGTTCCGCTTGTCCTGGTGGGCTGTGAGCTTCCCGTTAGCGGCTGCCACCGTTACCGCGCTGCGATACGCAGCCTACAAGCCCAACTTGTTCACACACTCCGTGGCACTCACCCTGCTGGCAAGCGTCACGTTGATTTTGTTGTGGATGGCTCTCAGAACGGCGGTAGCGACTCTGCAAGGAAACCTGAAAGCGTTGGCGGGATAAGACCGTGAGGCGGGTTTCCAGGATATCGGTCGCGAGAGGCAGCTTCCGGCCAGAAGCGGTCATTTAATTGCCCGCTTTTGTCAAAAAAATGATTCGCAGCCTGAACGTCAGCCAATGGCCGGAAGTAGTCAGCAGCCATCGTGTGAAATTCACTCCTCATGAATGCCTGCCGGAATAGCTACGATTGATCATCTTCACGGTAGGCAACAAGAAATTCGTCGGATGCAACGAAGTCTGCCGCCGCTCGTAAAGCGGCAGCCGAATCGCTGCCCATGACCGCTTCGACGCGTTCGTTGGCAGTGGCCCAATAAACCAATGCGCGCTGCCACAGTTCAATGCCGTCCTGGGTCAGAAGCGCACGCTTGGTTCGCTTGTCATGTTCGTCAACCTTTAGCACCACCCAACCGTCCCTGATCAGGGGCTTCAGAGCGTGCGTGAGTGCAGAGATCTGAATGGCGAGTTTGACTGCCAGATCCTGCAATGTCGGAGCCTGCCCATCGTTATCTGCCTCCATCCTCACGATCTCGGTCAACAGAGAGACTTGGGTGGATTTCAGGCCTAAAGGCGCTAAAGCCTCGTCATACAAATTTCCCAGACGCCGAGCAGCAAGCCGCAGCGCTGTGTTCGTACAGACAAGCGATTGATATAGATTTTCTTCGCCCGTCGCGATTCTGGAGGACCGGGAAATCGCCGGTAGCTTGCTAGAAATTTTCGTCATGTCTGAATAATGGTTGAGCACAACACCATTGACAAGCCCTGCCTTTCAAGCAGATGCTTGAGCCCTCAACTTGTTGCTTGAGTACTCAACCTTGGAGATCACTATGAATTCGTCAAAAAAGACCGCCGTCGTCACTGGCGCCTCATCGGGTATCGGAGCCGTCTATGCTGACCGCCTCGCAGCGCGCGGATTCGATCTGGTTCTCGTGGCTCGTCGGGAAGACCGCCTGAATGCACTCGCCAATGACTTGGCCGAGAAGCACGGTATCAACGTGCGCACTTTGGTTGCCGATCTGGAGAAAGAAGCAGATGTCGCCAGAGTAGAAGAGGTGCTCACCCGTGACGACAGCGTGCAGATGCTCGTGAACAACGCGGGCGTCGCCCGGCTAAGTGCGTTGGCGGACACATCCGTCGATGTGTCTCTGTCGCAGATCGCGTTGAATATCGTCTCGTTGACGCGTTTGACCCACGCGGTTTTGCCCGCCTTCGTTGCACGCAACCAAGGCACCATCATCAATATCGCTTCGGTGCTGGCGGTGCATTCGTGGGAGATCAGTTCGGTTTATAGCGGGACAAAATCCTACGTGCTGGCGTTCAGCCGAGGGATACAGGACGAGTTGGCAAAAGCCCAATCAAACGTGAAACTGCAAGTCGTGCTGCCCGCCTCAACCGCAACCGAGATCTGGTCTGAAAGCGTGTCGGGTATTCCGCTGTCAGCACTGAGTCAAGACACCATCATGAGTACCGAAAACTGCGTGGACGCCGCGCTCGCCGGTCTGGACCACGGCGAAAACATTACCTTTCCCTCTGTCGACGACGAGAACTTATGGCGTGAATACGACAGCGCTCGCGGTGCACTCTTCGCCGCGACACAAACTGGCAAGCCCGCGTCCCGCTACCGCCTTTCTTGATAGCCAGAGCAACGGATCTGATGGACGTCGCCATCAGATCCATGCGCGGAATGCGCGCTTGCGCACTCGCGCGACGTCATCCGGGTTACACCGCCAACGTCGCCGCAATGACCTCGGCAATGGATTGCTGTCGCAGGCCGGCCTTCGAGTCGCTTTGCTTCGCTTCCAGCAGCACGAATTCAGCATCAGGCAGCGCAGGCAAAAAGCCTTTGGGCGCTTCCACCATGCCCGGTGCGATCATCGCCGAGGCATTGAGGCAGCCAATGCCCAGTCCTGCTCCCACAGCAGCCTGTAGGCCCGCGACGCCTGAGGCGATATGGGCGATGACATGAGGCCGACGGTGCGTGTCGAGTTGCTGACGTACCAGCCGATGCAGCGAACAGGTCTCGGGCAGCAAGGCGAGTTCGACAGGCTTTTGCTCGCAGGCCATCTTTTGTCCGTTGGCCATGACCCAAATCAAACGCTCTGTGCGAAGCACCCTTACGTCGCTGGGTGTTCCGGACGCAGACCCGACAATCCGCATCACGATCGCCAGGTCAAGCGCACCGTTGCGGTGGGCGGCCATGACTTCATCGCTTTTGCCCACCTGCGTGCGAATCCGTAAGCCCGGATGCTGCTGCGCGATCCGGTTCAGCAATCCCATGAGATGACTCGGTCTGAAATAATCCGAAATGCCGAGGTTAAGTTCGCCTTCCAGCGGAATGCCGTGCATGTCGCGCCATGCCGCATCGGCCAACGCGAGGATGTTGCGCGCGTGATCCACCATGCGCTCGCCCACAGCGGTCGTCTGCACGCCCATTTTGCTGCGAACGAGGAGTTGCCCACCGGCGGCCTCTTCAAGCTTTCTTATTTGCTCGCTCAACGACGACTGCGAGAGAAACCGGGTGGAGACAGCCGCTGAAATACTGCCCGCATCAACGACCGCCACCAGCGTTCTTAACTGCTCGAAATCAAAACCGCGCATATTCATCCACCCGATAAACCGATGACAACCATCGCATCATACGGCTTTTCCAATGGAACGGGTGCACACAGAATGATCGGCATCCACCCACCGAAAGGACACCGTCATGCCTTCGATCACGCTCCAGCTGTCCGGCCCACGCAATCCCGATCTCGGTCAAAAAGCGATGGCGCTGATTAATCAGCTCACTGCCGACGTATTGGGCAAACAACCCCAACTCATGGCAACGACCGTCCAATACGTGGCCGATGAAGACTGGTTCATCGCCGGACAACCCTTGTCAGTGACGCGGGGAAGTGCGTTTCACCTCGTCATCAGCATCACCGACGAGACCAATACCAAACAGGAGAAAGCACTGTTTCTCGCGGAGGTTCATGCCGGGTTGAAGCGCTTGATGCCCGACCTGCACGACGTCTCCTATGTGCATCTCGTCGATGCACGCGCGGCGGCGTACGGCTATGGCGGGCGCACCCAGGAATGGCGCCATCAGCAAGCCGGCGTTTGATTGAGTTCGTTCATGGCGCAGATCGACACCTGCGCCATGAGCGAGATCAGACGCACGTTTCGAGCCTGCCAGTGAGGACATAGCACCGATGATTCAGCCGATGTCGGCCTTCATAGCGATGTCCCATGTTCCGGCGCCGTTTTTTGCCAGGCCGATCATCATCAGACCGAGCCACTCAAGGGACTGGGCCATGTGCAAGCCGCCGACGTCCAACGGACGCAGGCCGAGATGTTCGAGGAAGGTCGAGACACGCGCCTTGGCATCCGCATCGTCCGCCGCGATGAACGCGTCAAGGCCTGCCTCTTTGGCGAGCACGTGGCCAAAGAGGGTATTGAAGGCTTTGACGACGTACGCGCCAGCGGGGGCGCGCTTGGCAATCTCCTGCGCGCCGGAACTGCCGTGAGGCGTCACAAGACCTGAGAGATCGGGAGCGACCGGGTTGGTGATATCGATGATCACCTTGCCATCGAGGGCTTTCCCGAAGTCGGCCAACACCGCCACCGCATGGGCATAGGGCACGGCGAGAATGACGATGTCGCCCGTCGGCGCGGCGCCGTAGGTGCCTGCGATTGCCCCGGCTGCGAGCGTGTCGACTAGCGCCTGCGCCTTGGTGGGATCACGGCTGACGATCTCCAGGGTGTAGCCAGCCTTGGCGACACGACCGGCAATCGCCGTGGCCATGCCTCCCGAACCGATGATGCTGATGGTGCTCATGTGCGTTCTCCGCTCTGAAATGGCTTTCTCTGCTGGACGGGCTATCCCGCCGCGCATGTCGCCGCCGGGTGCAATGCGATCCGACGACGCGCCGTTGGCTAATCAAACGATCGGGAAGTAATGACCGTTATCAAGATCGGCGAAAAGTCCGGGCTGGGTGGGTTCCCAGCCAAGGCGTTCACGTGTGATGGCGTTCGACGTCGGTGTGTCGAGCGTGACCAGATTCGCGAGGAATCCAAAATAGCCAGGCAGCATCAGCTCGTCCGCGGGAATAGGCACGGCTGGCAGATTCAACCGGGTGCCAATGGCTTCGGCGATCTGGCGGTACGGGACAGCCACGTCGGCAATCGCATGCCAGCTTTTGCCCGCCGCGCCTTTTTCCAGCGCCAGGCGAAACACGGTGGCGAGGTCACGTGCGTGCACGGCTCCCCAACGATTCGCGCCGTCTCCGGGGTAACCGACGACGCCCTTCTCCTTGGCCAGCCCGATCAACAGCGGAAGAAAACCCGCGTGATCAGTGGCGCTGTGCATGATCTCGGGGATACGCACAATCGAGGACCGTATGCCTTGTTTGGCCAGACCGATCACTGTGGTTTCGACGATATTTCGAACCCGCAGGGTGTTCTTGTAAGGATCGCCGCCGGGAAGGGGCAAATCCTCTTCAGTGGCCGGTCGGCCCAAGCCTTCCCAACCGGGCGAACCGACACTGCCAGACACAACCAGCGGCTTTGCGCTTCCAGCCAGCGCTTCGCCATAGGCAAGCATGATCTCAAGCTCCGCCGCCGCAACAGCATTGATCCCGCCGGTTGGCATCAAGTCCTGTCGATGCGCGACGTGAATGACGCCGTCGGATGCGGCAGCCGCTTCCTTCAACCCGTCGAGATCTTCGAGATGACCGCGACGAACCTTGGCGCCGAGCGCTGAAACCTGCGCCGCAGCCTTATCGGACCGAGCCAGGGCAGTCACTTCATGGCCCGCGGCGATAAGGTCGCCAATGATGTACGGACCGGAATGGCCGGTGCCGCCGGTAACAAAAACGTGCATAAAGATGCTCCTGATGGAGGGTGAAGTGCGCGAAAACGTTCGGGATGTGCGCATCGCGCATTTGCGTTTTCAGCTCTCTGCTGTCAGCTCAAGTCAGCCACGGGATGTGATGGCCGTTGTCCAGATTTTTGATTGGATCGGGCTGAACGAGCGCTTGAATCGCGAGAATCATGCTGAACTGATCACTTGCATAAAGCAAGTGATCGACTGAAATTTTACTTGCTCTATGCAAGCGATGCTAAGATCCGCCGATGAAAACGACACGTACAGAGACCTTCAGGTCTCACTGCGCGGTGAATTACGGTGTGGAGATATTCGGCGACCGATGGTCGCTGCTGATCATCCGCGACATCGTCTTCACCGGGAAAAAGACCTATGGCCAATTCCTCAAATCCGAAGAGGGAATCGCCACTAACGTTCTGGCTTCTCGCCTGGCCTTCCTCGAAGAGCAGGGGGTTCTCTCCAAGGAGCCGAATCCCGACGACAAGCGCAAAGACTTCTACTCGCTGACCGAAAAGGGCATCGACCTCATCCCGATCCTGCTGAACATCGTTCTGTGGAGTGCGAAGCACGATTCACAATCCTACGTACGCCCAGGCTCGAAGCTCTTCGACCGCTTGAGCGAGAATCCCGCGCAGGCAAGCGAAGAGGTGAAAGCGCTGCTGCGTGCGGGCGGATGCATCTTTCCGTCGGGTGACAAATGAGCGGTGGGCGCGTGGCGCTCATGACTGCAGGTTCGCTTCTTTAGGCGACAGCACGCTGTGCAAGCGTGGGAAACAATTTATCAGGGGGTCGCGGCGACGAAAAACACCACCCGCGCCGCAGAGAAGAAACACCCGCCGGATGGCAAGATGCTCGTCAAACCGGCTCATCGAGATAGGGTTTCAACACGCCTTCAATCCAGCTCATGAACGCACGCACACGCTGGGAAAGATTGCGCCGATGGGCGACAACGAGCGAAGCGGGAAGCGGCTCGGGCCGAAGGTCGGGAAGCACCTCCACCAGATCGCCGTTTCTGATGTGGTGCGCCAGGGCCAGATAGCCCGCCTGGATAAGCCCAATACCCGCCAGCCCCGCTGCATGGTAGGTCTGCACGCTATTGACCTGCATCACGCCGGGCAGCGCCAGCGATCCATACCCCTCACCCTCCGGATACTCCCACCCCATCAATCGGGCGCCGAAAGTGGGGGTGTAGTGAATCATTTGGTGCCCCTGGCGCAGCAGATCGTCGAGGGTCTGCGGTGTGCCGTACGTCGCCAGGTAGTGAGGACTCGCCGCATTCATCATGCGCAAACGGCCCAGTGAACGGGCGATCAGCGTGTCGTCGAGGATCGGCCCGAGCCGGATCACGCAATCGAACCCTTCCTGAACGAGATCAACCCGCCGATCGGTGCTAGACAACTCCAGCTCCAATTCGGGATTCGCCTTGAGGAACTGCGGCAGCGCGGGGATGACCACGGTCCTCGCCAACTCGGTCGGCATGTCGACACGCAATCGCCCCCTCAAAGGAGCGCCGTTGCTGGCGAACATCGATTGCATGTCCTGCGCATCGGCCAGAAGGTCCCGAGCACGCGAATAGAAAGCGCGCCCGTCCTCGGTCAGTTGCACGCTGCGCGTCGTCCGGTGCAAAAGCGTGGCGCCCACCTCACGCTCCAGTTCGCGAATGACGGTCGAGACTCGCCCCTTCTGAATGCCCAGGCTGTCAGCGGCTCGGGTAAAGCTCATCAGTTCCGCGACGCGGGCAAAAATCAAAAGTGTCTGGAGATGGGGCATTGTTCACCGAAATGAGAACAGAGCGTTCACGAGGGCATGATTTATAGCGTATTTCTGACTCAGTAGAGTAGCGCTCACGTTGTCCATCCTTCCACTCAACGTTAGAGAGCGTCCCCATGAATTCCCCTTCCACACCTGTTAGAACCGCCGTCGTCTATCACTCCGGCTATGGCCACACTGCGCGCATGGCCAGCGCGGTAGCCGAAGGCGCAGGCACTGGCGCTGTGTTGTTGGCCATCGACTCCGAGGGCAACCTTTCCGACGATGCATGGCAGACCCTGGCCAGCGCGGATGCCATCGTTTTTGGCTCGCCGACGTACATGGGCGGCCCAAGCTGGCAGTTCAAAAAATTCGCGGATGCTTCCTCCAAACCCTGGTTCGAAGGCGCCTGGCAGAACAAGATTTTTGGCGGCTTCACCAACAGCGCGAGCCTCAACGGCGACAAGCTCAATACCCTTGAATACTTCGTCTTGCTCTCAGGGCAACACGGCGGGATTTGGGTCGGGCTGGACATCAAACCGGCGAACCTCAAGGCCTCGAAGCGCGACGACCCGAATCGCATGGGCTCGTACATCGCGCCTATGGCGCAGACGCCTGCCGATGCGTCCCCTGACGAAATGTCCTCAGGAGACCTTGAAACGGCACGCCTGTACGGCGCCCGGGTTGCGCTGATTGCCGGGCAATTTCAGCTTGGGAAATCCCGGCCGGCCTGATTCAGCTCACCTGAAAAACCACCTGTCCTCGTGGCAGGTGATGGCATTCGGAAAATGGTCATTACCCCAGTTTCGCTCGACGGTATTCATCGGGTGTTTCGCCCGTCAGTTTCCGGAACATGCCGATGAACGCAGAGGAACTGCTGTAGCCCAGATCAAAGGCTATCGCTTCGACAGACGCGCCTTTACTCAGTTGTTGGTAAGAGCACATCACCTTCAACCGCTGCTTCCACTGCGACAAAGACATCCCCAAGTCGCGCTGGCAACGCCGCATGAGCGTCCGTTCCGTTGCATTGACGAGACGGGCCCAATCGCCCAATGAACGTCCATCGGCCGGGTTGTCCTCCAACGCCTTGAGAATGGGCGCTAGCGCCGGGTCGGTCGAACCCGGCAAATACGTGGCGACTCGCGACGTCTGTCGCATCTTGTCCAGCAACACAAACAGCAACCGGCTTTCCTCACTCGTTTGCACCAATCCCGGCGGTGACATTCGAAGCTCCTCAAGCAGCGCCCGGATCAACGGCGTGATGGTCAACGCACATGCGATCTGCGGCAGCTGGTCACACAAAGACGCCGTGACGTACACCGAGCAATGGCAGGCCTCCTGATGGTTCAGCGCGTTGTGCTCGACGTTGGGCGGCAGCCAGACACCGAACTGCGGCGGCGCAATGATGTGCACCCCTTCGACCATGATTTCCATGACCCCGCTGAAGGAATAAACGAATTCGCCCCACGGGTGGTGGTGAAAAGGATAAGCCGTGGACACCGGCATGTGCGCCGAGCGGAAGTACACGGGCGCGGGAATTTCATCGGTGAAAGGTGCGCGGACCACGTGGACCGGAGGCTTGTTCATGGCATAGGCCCTGAGGCTGGTGGCGATTGTCCGTTTCATGGGATCGCTTGTCGTTCCGACGCTATGTACCGGATTCCGGGCTATCGCAGACTGGAATCGCACATCAGACCCGGCGCAGGCGGCAGAGATTCCTTCTTTGCCGACGAGGCGACTGAAGCCGCTCTCCGCTGGGTCTGAAACCTCCACACCACTCGCTTACAGGAAGGTGGATGATGTCTAACAACCCGCTGGCTTTACCAGAAACGTTCGATTTCCACGGCCAATCCGTTCGCTGGGGGCGCATGGGGCACGAGGGCCCTGCCGTCGTCATGGTGCACGGCACCCCGTTTTCCTCATACGTCTGGCGACGCATCGCGCCCCTGCTCGCCGAGCATTATCAAGTCTTCTACTACGACCTGCTGGGGTACGGCCAATCGGAGCAAAGGGAAGGTCAGGACGTTTCGCTGGGTATTCAAAACGACCTGCTCGCGGCGCTCTTGGCGCACTGGGAAGTCGAACGCCCTCATGTTGTGGCCCACGACTTCGGGGGTGCGACCAGCCTTCGCGCTCATCTCTTGAACAAGGCCGAGTATGCGAGCCTGACCCTGATCGACCCGGTCGCCATCGCGCCTTGGGGCACACCGCTAATCAGGCATGTGCGCCGCCATGAACAAGCGTTCAGCGAGGCACCGGCCTATGTCCACGAAGCGATTGTGAACGCTTACATCAAGGGCTCGACTCACCGTCCGCTTCACGCAGAGGATTTTCAGGCCTACGTGAAACCCTGGACTGGCGACGTCGGACAAGCCGCGTTTTACCGTCAGATCGTGCAAATGGACGAGCAGTACACCGACGAAATCGAACAGCGTTTCGGTGAAATCAGCTGCCCGGTCTTGCTGTTGTGGGGCGAGCAGGACGACTGGATTCCAATCGCACAAGGCGACGAGCTCGCGCGTCGGATTCCAGGGATCACCTACGTTCGTGTGCCGGGCGCCGGGCATCTGGTGCAGGAAGAAGCGCCGGAAGTCATCGTGGCTCAGCTCTTCAATTTCTTCCGGACGTGATACGCGCCCCTGTGGACTCGCTTGAATCGGAATGCCATGCCGCGAACGTACCGCGCCATGGCATTTCGGCCTTTGCGGAGGGCCAATGACCCGTAGCACCGGATATCGCGGTCATCGCCGTTGCTTGAGCGATTGACAGCCTGACGAAACGCTCGCTATAACTACACCGTTGTACGACGACAGACGAATAATCGTCGAGTCACCTCTAAAAATAAAAATGTCGGTCACCACAATGAATTCGACCTGCTTGCTTATCTCAGCCCAAACCCCGTCTACGGGTTCTCTCCCGGCCGTTTGCTGCCCCGGAAAACGCCACTCGCTCAAAAAAGTTTCACGCGCTCGACTGCGAAGTGGTTAGACCTCTGACCTCCCTATTGCGATTCCGAGACGCCGGTCACCGCGTGCTCGCTGAACCGGTCGCGAGATCATCACCCCTCCAAAAATAATAGTGATGCCATGAATCTGAACGAGTCCACCCATCCGCAAAGCGTCACCCGGGCGGCCACACGGTCTGTCGGCAAATACCGCTGGACGATCTGTGCGCTGCTGTTTTTCGCCACCACGGTCAACTACCTGGATCGCCAGGTGCTCAGCTTGCTGGCCCCGGACCTGTCGACGGAATTTGGCTGGAGCAACACTGACTACGCCAACATTGCCTCGGTCTTTCAGTTCGTCTACGCCATCGCGATGATCTTCGCCGGTCGTGTCGTCGACAAAATCGGCACCAAAACCGCCTACGTCGTGGCGATTGGCGTCTGGTCCACGGGCGCCGTGATGCACGCGTTCGCGGTGCCGTTGGGGCAAGGCATTGGCGCGATCACCACGGCACTGGGGTTCGCTGCAATTCCGGTGTCCATCGCCGGGTTCATGCTGTCGCGGGCCGTGCTGGCCATCGGCGAAGCGGGTAACTTCCCGATCGCGATCAAAGCCACGGCCGAATATTTCCCGAAGACCGAGCGCTCGTTCGCCACCGGGATTTTCAACTCCGGCGCGAACGTCGGTGCGATCGCCGCGCCGATCTGCGTGCCGCTAATCGCTGCGGCGTGGGGCTGGGAATCGGCGTTCATCGTGATCGGCCTGCTCGGTTTCGTCTGGCTGGGCATGTGGGTGGCCCTGTATGAAAAACCGGATCAGCAAAAACGCCTGACCGCCGAAGAGCTCGCCTACATTCGCGGCGACGAACCCGAACCTGTCCAGGCTGCCCCGGTGCCGGGCGCGCCTGCTAAGAAGGTCTCGTGGTTCAAACTTCTGACCTATCGCCAGACCTGGGCCTTCGCTTTCGGCAAGTTCATGACTGACGGTGTGTGGTGGTTCTTCCTGTTCTGGCTCCCGACCTACCTGTCCGCGCAATACAACATGAAAGGCGCGGCCATCGTGATGCCGCTGTTCGTGCTGTACAGCATGACCATGGTCGGCAGCATCGGCGGCGGCTGGTTCCCGAGTTACTTCATGGCGCGGGGCGACAAGCCGTACGACGGACGCATGAAAGCCATGCTGATCATCGCGCTGTTCCCGTTGCTGGTGCTGCTGGCGCAACCGTTCGGGTACATCAGTTTCTGGGTGCCCGTGCTGTTGATCGGCATCGGCGCGTCGGCGCATCAGGCGTGGTCGTGCAACATTTTCACCACGGTGTCCGACATGTTCCCCCAGAAAACCGTGGCATCGGTCGTGGGCATTGGCGGCATGGCCGGCGGCCTGGGTGGCGTGGTCATGACCAAGATCGGCGGTTGGGTCTTTGACTATTACAAGTCGATTAACGACATCCACACCGGCTACATGATCATGTTTGCCATCTGCGCCCTGGCCTATCTCGTGGCGTGGAGCGTGATGAAAGCGCTGGTGCCGCGCCACAAGGAAATCACCGATCTCTGATCCCTTAGCCAACAAACCTCACGGTTGCCTCCGTGCCTACACAGGGATGCGTTTCGCATCCCACGACAACAACAAGGAAATATCGATGACCAAGTTCAAAGTGCTGGTGGGTTTTGTGTGTCTGTTTTCGGGTTACGTTGCTGCCGCCCCTTCTGCCGATGAGCAGAACGTGGCCAAGGCGGTCGACAAAATGACGCAGGCGATGCTGCACAAGGACACCAAAACCCTGGCGGCCCTGACCTCCGACAAAGTCACCTATGGCCACTCCAGCGGCAAGGTTCAGAACAAGGATGAATTCATCGCCGACATCGAAACCGGCCGCAGCGGCTTCAAGACCCTGCAGATGCTGAACCAGAAAATCACCATGGACGGCGACGTTGCACTGGTCCGCAACCACTTCTCCGCCCAGGCCGTGAACAGCGGCGTGGAAGTCCCGACCGAAATCGAAAACTTCCAGATCTGGCAGAAGCAGAAGGGCCAGTGGCTGTTGATCGGTCGCCAGGCGTACAAGTTCTAATCCCGCCCAATCGGTTCATCGGTGTGGCGACATTTGATCGCCGCGCTGACAGGCCTTGCAAACCCTTTTTGTCCAGACGCTGTGACACGCCGTCACAGCGTCCAGCTCTGTTCCTCATTCTGCGACACAGATCTTCGCCTGATGCGACTACCGCGGTGTGTTCCGCAATCGCACAGTACAGCGGGCGGTGAGCTTGCGCTTTCATCAGGCGCCAGCCCAGCTCAACTCACCCGCCCCCAATAAGAACGAGGAACCGCACACATGTCGATGGACAATTTTCCGGTCGGGCTGCAGATGGATGTCTCCTATCCCGATTTCCAAGTCAGCCTGACTTTGCTTTCAAACACCCAGCTGAGTTTCGAAATCAAGGAAGGGCCTTTCGCAAAGATAGAGCTCGTCTCCATTCATGTCGTGCCACTGGGCAACAGTATGTTCGCCGTAAGCTGGCAGGAAAAAGACGGCGCAACTGTCACGAACGTTCAGGACTATGATCGCGGCCACGTCCACTCTCATGCCACGCTGGCAAACGGCGCGTTTCTGCGAATGACCGGCAAGATGACCATCACGCGCCCCGCTGACCGTTCCCTTGATGACAGCCCCACCCGCAATAAAGCGTTGGTGCTGGAGGCCATGACCTCATTGTTTCAACGTCGTGACGCGTCGGCGGTCCGTCGGTTCTATTCCTCCCGTTACATCCAGCACAACCCCACCATCCCCCAAGGTCGAGATGCCTTGGAGGCGCTCGTCAGCAACCTGTCGGACGCGGTTTATTACGAGCCGGGGCTGATGGTGGCGGAAGACAATATGGTCGCCATTCACGGGCGTATCCGTGGTTGGGCAGATGTTCCACAAGTGGTTGTCGATCTATTCAGGATTGAGGACGGAAAGCTGGCTGAACATTGGGACGTCTTGCAAAACGACGCACCGGCAACCGCAAGGCTCAGCGATATTTCGATGTTCGATCCCCACGAAGCCACCCATCAGGTTTGAGCACAGTCGAGCATCGCGCTCGCCCCATAACAAGTGAGAGGCGGTGTGGCGAACGGCCGTAGCGCTGTCCGCGCCACACTTACGATCCTCTTCATTTCCCGATGCAGTACCTGAATCAAGGGACAGAACATGCCACTCAACACCTCAGCAGTTATCCCTCCAGCACCAATACGAATCGGCTACAGCCTGTCGCTGACAGGACCACTCGCGGGCAATAGCAAGTCGGCTCGACTCGCTCATAAGATTTGGCAAGAGGACATCAATCAGCGCGGAGGGTTGCTTGGGCGTCTCGTCGAGCTCGTTTGCCACGATGACGAGGGGATTGGGTCGAACGTTCCTGGCATCTACCAGCGCATGGTCCATGAAGATAAGGTCGATCTGCTCCTCGGCGGCTACGGCACCAATACATTGTTAGCGGCCATGCCATTCATCATGGAACAGCAGCGCTTTTTCGTAGGATTGATGGGCTTGGGCGTCAATGACACGCTGGCCTATCCGAACTACTTTGCGGTGATTCCCACAGGACCCGATCCAGGTGCGGCGCTCACCGAAGGTTTTTTTGAATTGGCCGCGGCCCAGACGCCGCGCCCCTTGAGCGTGGGGCTCGTTTCCGCCGACGCGGAGTTCTCATTGAATCCTGTCGTCGGCGCAAAAGCGAACGCCGAGAAATACGGCTTCAAGATCGTCCACGAAGCGACTTATCCGCTGGCGACCAAGGACTTCAAATCCGTCATTGATGCCGCTGCTGAAAGTCGATGTGACGTGTTGTTCCTCTGCTCATACCTTGATGACTCGATCGGGTTGGTGCGCGCGATTCACGCACACGCCTTTCGGCCGAAGATGGTCGGAGGCGCCATGATTGGCCCTCAGAATACGTCGGTGAAGACCACGCTAGGCCCCCTGCTCAACGGCTTCGTCAATTACGAATACTGGCAGCCTGTTCCTGGGATGATGTATCCGGGCGTCTCGCAATTCCTTGATCGTTACCAGGCACGTGCAGCCAAGGCAGACACCGATCTTCTGGGGCACTACATGGCGCCGCTGGCCTATGCCCAGTTGCAGATCGTGGCCCAAGCGATCGAGGCGACCGGCGGGCTGGACGACGCCCGACTCTCGGAGTACTCACGCAACGCTACGTTCCAGACCGTCATGGGGCCGGTCAGATTTGGGAAAAGTGGGGAGTGGGTGCAGCCTCGGGTGCTGCAAATCCAATTCCAGGGCATAACGGGTCATGGGGTTCATCAATTCCAGAATGGTTCGAGACAAGTGGTTGTGTCTCCCCACCGCCTTACGTCCGGGCCGCTGTGTTTCCCGTATGTAGAGAGTCTTTAGGGTACCGATCGACGGGGTGGGGAGCGGGAGGACGGAAGACACTGCTGTCGCCCAAAAACTCACTGAAGCGCGACCGCAGCCAACGCTCCGCTGGATCATTGTCAGCTACGGCGCGCCACACCAGCGACAGATCGTAGGCGTTCAGTTCCAATGGCACAGGCTCTGCCCGCACCCCACAACAGGCAGACATGGCTTTAGCCACATAATCCGGCACCACTGCGATCAGATCGCTGCCTGCCAACAACACGGCCAGCGCGCTGAACTGTGGTACACAAAGTACAACTGATCGGGTGCGAGATAGTTGTTTCAACGCGTGCTCAACATCGCTGATCAACGTGTCCATGGATGCAACTGTCGCATGGGGTCGATAGCAGAACTCATCGAGTTCCAGACACTTTGTTTGTGAGTCCGCTCTTAATACCATTGGCGTGATCGAACGTAAGAACTTACGTTTAGACGTCGCGGGTAAATCACAGGTATGGCTGATACCGACTGATATTGCACCGCTCACCAGCAAGCTCGAAATCCGAGTGCAGTCCGTATGATGAATGACCAGTTTTACAGTCGGCGCCTCCCTCCTTAATGTTCGCAGGAACGCCGGCAAGAGCCCATATTCGACATCGTCAGACATTCCAATATGAAACGTCCTCGTACTCTCTGCAGGATTGAAAGCGGACACTTGGCTGAGTGTGAGGGCAATCGTGTCGAGCATCGGCGTGAACCGCTCAAACAGATCCAGCGCCCGCGCAGTGGGCTCCATGTGGCGCCCATTCCGGATAAACAAAGGGTCTGCAAACATCGCGCGCAGCCGCCCCAATGCATTACTCACGGCAGGCTGGCCGAGAAACAGTTTCTGCCCGACACGGCTGACGCTGCGTTCAAGCATCATGGCTTCAAAGATGACCAGAAGGTTCATATCAGCCCGGCGCAGGTCATTTCGACTCAGCATTACACTCTCTCGAACAGTAAACGGAAAACTGTCTGAAGCGTTTATTTCTGACAGCAGAACACTTATTGGCGTGTCTGGACATTAATGAGGCTAGACCTTAACTGTATTGTCCCTCATGATCATCGCCATCGGGCCGTTAGTTAAGTTGGCTGAACCCCTTGGTCTTTGCGGCATACTTCATGGGCAGTGAGGATGCGAAAGAACAGCATTCTGCTGTTCTTCATCTTGAAGCGGTAGCACCGTTTCGAGGTTTTCTGTGTCGCAAAACCGGGAACGATGAAGTGGACATTGAAGCACTAGAGACATTTGTGGAAGTGGCTGAT
Source organism: Pseudomonas sp. NPDC088368 (assembly GCF_044753445.1). Taxonomy (NCBI): domain Bacteria; kingdom Pseudomonadati; phylum Pseudomonadota; class Gammaproteobacteria; order Pseudomonadales; family Pseudomonadaceae; genus Pseudomonas; species Pseudomonas sp. NPDC088368. The sequence goes on along the minus strand of NZ_JBIVNG010000009.1, from coordinate 312,586 downwards.
GCCGGCGGCGTCTCACCCGCTGCACTCCGCCTGGGACTGTCTAAATCAATCGTCAGCCGTCGGTTGATTCGACTGGAAACTGAACTGGGTATCCAACTCCTTTCTCGCTCAACCCGGGGAGCATCGCTTACGGAAGCGGGAACAACCTTCAGGGACTACGCAGCCAGAGCCTGCGCAGAGATCGAGACGGCCAAAGACATGATCTTGCCCACAGGAGAGCTGCGTGGCCGTCTTCGCATTGCCGCTCCGCTTTCCTTCGGGCCCACACACCTCGCACCGGTGTTCGCCGAGCTGGGAAGGCGCCATCCACGCCTGCACATTCAAAGCTGTTACAGCGACCGATTGGTCGACATTATTTCGGGGGGATATGACTGTGCCATCCGGCTCGGATACCTTCAGGATTCAAGCCTGATCGCAAGGCGGGTAGGCCCGATCCTAGGGAAGTTGGTCGCCAGCCCTGAGTACGTCGAAGCCCATGGAGCGCCTGAAGACCCTGCGGACATCCAGGCGCATGAGGCCCTTTTGCAGGGGACCGAGTCCTGGCAATTCATGGATGCCGAGAGAATCGTGACGGTCCGCCCCCAAGGGAAATTCAAGGCAGACAACGGCATGGCGCTGGTGGCTGCCGCGTTGGCGGGGCTGGGCATCGCGATGGTGCCTGAGGGTTTGATCGAAGAGCATGTCGCCGCAGGAGCGTTGGTGCCAATCATGCAGCGCTATCCCGTCCGCGAAGCAGGCATCTTCGTGGTTCGGCCACCTGGCCAGCCCCCCACGCGAAAGATGCGGGTGCTCACCGATATGCTGATCGAATGCTTCAGTGAACGGACGAAAATCGGAAACCCGAAGCCGACCTGAAATGCGGCAAGCCGGGTTGAGTTTCAAAGGCGCCTTGTGTCTGGCATGGCCTCTTGGGGCCATGTCATGACAGAAGGCACGCACACGCACCCTGCCGCGTGCGGCTCACGCCAAAAGATCAGGGCGTCACAGTGCCCGCAAAGTGCGGCGACGTGCCGAAGTATTCGATCAACAACTCGGTAAGAATGCGGATTTTCTGGGCAGGGTGCTGACCCGGTGGACGGACCATGTACGCGCCCGCTGGCGGAGGCGGGAAACGCGTCATGATCGGCACCAATGCGCCGGACATCACGCTGTCATAGGTCAGGCAATCGGGCAGGTAGGCGATCCCCACGCCTGCGACCGCCGCCGCCACGAGCGCCACACCGTTGTCCGCTTTGAACCGCCCCTGCGGGCGAACCGTGACGATTTTATCGCCGTCCATGAAGTGCCAGGTTTCAGTGCCGGTCATCAGTGCCTGGTGATTGATGAGTTGGTCTGGCGTTTCGGGAGCGCCGTGGGCCTGGACGTAACCCGGACTCGCCAGCAGCTTGGCGTTGATCGGGCCGATGCCCCGAGCGATCAAGCTGGAATCCGGCAGGTAGCCGACGCGGATCGCGCAGTCGTAGCCCTCGGCGATGAGGTCGACGAACCGGTCGCTGTAGCAGGTCTGGATATGCAGCTGCGGGTGGCGCCGGGCCATTTCCGCCAGCACGGGCGCGAAGTGAGTGGGACCGAACGACAACGGCGCCGCCACGCGCAATCGGCCGCGCAGGCTGCCAGCGGGCAGGATCGCCTCTCGGGCCACATCCATTTCAGCGCACACCCGCGCAGCGTGCTCGCGAAACGTGGCCCCCGCTTCGGTGAGCACGGCGCCACGGGTGGAGCGCGTCAGCAATTGCACGCCCAGCTCCGTTTCAAGCCGCATCAGCCGACGACTGACGATGGACTTGGAGACGCCCAGACGAGTCGCGGCCGGTGAAACGCCTCCGGCATCAGCGATTTCCACAAAGGTTTGAAGCTCTTCGATGTCCACTTCAGCGTTCCTCTTTCTGCGACACAGCTAATCACCAGACGCGACTACCGGTTCAGGTATTGGAACAGCACAGTACAGGCCCCTGAACAGCGTCGCCACAAGCACGCGTTGACGGGGGATTGATCCCGCTTATAAAGACAAAGGATGCTGCAATGACTTTTCGTAACGGTCTCGCTTCACTTCTCCGTCCGGAAGATTCGGTACTGGTGCTGATCGACCATCAGCCGTACCAACTCACCAACCTCAACAGCCACGAGCCGCAAATGGTGGTCAATAACGCGACCGCACTCGCGAAAGCCGCCAAAGCCTTCGATGTGCCGACCATTCTGACCAGCGTCATCGCTGAGCGTGGCGGCTACATCTTTCCGCAAATCACCGACGTGTTCCCCGGCCAGGAAGTCATCGACCGGACGTTCATCAATACGTGGGAAGACCCGAAAGTGGTGGACGCGGTCAAAGCCACGGGCCGCAAGCAACTGATCATCGCGGGGCTGTGGACCGAAATCTGCGTGGCCATGCCGGTGATTCAGGCGCTCGGCGAAGGCTGGGACGTGACGGTGGTCACGGACGCGTCAGGCGCTGTTTCCGTCGAGGCGCATCAGGTCGCCATTCAACGCATGATCGCGGCGGGCGCGAACATGATGACGTGGCTGGCGGTGGCAGCGGAGTGGCAAAGGGATTGGGCCCGGCTTGAAACCGCCGCAGCCCTGACAGGTGTGCTGCAGCAACACGCGGCGGGCAGCGGCATCGCGTACTTGTGGGAGCAGCAGTTGCTCAACACCCCCGTCCCGACTTCCGCAGGCTAAATCGAGCCGGGATGAAGGACGAGGGGACGAAAGCCTGGCCAACGGGTGTTCGTGACCAAACCTTCATCCCTTCTCTGAGACGTCTGATCGGCAGGCGGTCATCGCGACGAAGCGATCTGATGCCTTGATCAGTAAACCGGTATGACGTGAGGCGCTTCGATTCTGGCTTTGAGCCGGTCAACGAACGATTGCGCCTCCTCCATGCTGCGGAACTTCACGGCGTAATCGTTGAGCATCACCAGCCAGTCCGGACCACACACAGCCTTTTTGATCGCAATAACCATGCACAGATCTCCTCTAGGTCGTTCATCAGCACTCGAAGAGAACCGGACATCGCAACGAAGGTCAGTAAGGGGGCAGCTGAGTATGGATGCTCTGTTTCGTTGCGCCAGTGAAGGTTGGGTAAATTCGACAGATGACCGGGCCTACCGAGACCAGCGGGTTGTCAGGTCGATGCGCATGTCGTGCTCCAGTCTGGCGCTTCCGGGGGCATGGGTGATCCGTACATGAAGGGCGTCGGGTTCGACCGTTTCAATGACACCGCCCAGGATGCCCTCGCCGAACCCGATCGGATCGCCCGTTTTCACCGTCTCGAAAACCGAGGACGACGTGCAACCAATCGTGGCGGGCGTCTTGATGCTCCCTGATCGGTCCACCACCGCAGGCCGTCCGCTGTGAAGGTCCCGGGTCAGCGTTAGCAGGTCGCCTTCCCTCAGTTTGATGCGCTGTCTGGACTTGCGAGTGAAATCCGTAACGCGCACCGATTTCTTGCGGCCGTCACGTTTCTTCAGGTTCAGCGTCACGCCGGGCACCACGTAGGCGGTTTTTTCCAGCGTCGCCCAGCAGCCGGTCTCGGTCACCTCGGTAATGCGCATCCGCCGCTTTGACTCCCGCGCATCGCTGAACCCAATGACGTCGCCCGCCACCAGCTTCGACAGCCATTTGCGGGGCAGTTGGATCGCCTTGACCCCGGCAACGACCGCGTGTTCACCGGCGTGCAGCCACACGCGAGCGGGCATGACCACACGGCCAAACACATCCCGCGTCGGCCGAATGCGCAGAACAGCGGGCGGCGGATCAATCGCGCCGGTTCGCAACATCGGGCCTGGCAGGTCCACAACCACGGTTCCATGCTTGATCATCCGAGGGCCGCGCTCAGGGAGCTGTCCCTTGAACAGAGGCTGGACCTGATCATGCGATGAGTGCTCACGCCTGTCGTCGAAAGTGAAGTCGGCAGACTGAATGGCAGTCATGGTTGGGTGGTCATCTGTTGGGGCTCAGAAAACGCAGTGCGAGAAATACGGCAAACGGCAGGGCGGATGGCTGATTTATCCACGTTTTTGTCTCAGCACGATGGGAGCGTCCACCGTAATCGGCGCAGGTGACAATTTTCTTACCAGTGCCCGAATGGGAGGTCGATTGCCCACCGATTTAGACCAATGGCTGCCTCTCGTTCAAACGCGGGGCGCACCCGCCTCGGAATACAGAGCGACGCGTGGCCTCCTCACATCTGTATCTGTTCGCACCCACCCGCCTCGGGCACTCTAGAAGCCGTCGCTTTTGTTTGCCCGATACTCACCGCCCGAGCCGCCCCTTACGTGAAGGAGTACGCATGTCACCCGACGTTCATCACTTCCTGCTGGTGTTCACCGCCTACATCGTCGGCGCCGCCAGCCCCGGACCGAGCAACATGCGCATCATGGGTGTCGCCATGCACCAAGGCAGGCGATCAGCACTGGCGCTCGCGGCTGGCGTGATCAGCGGGTCGTTTTTCTGGGGAACGATGGCGGCCACCGGGATTTCCGCCTTGCTGACCCAATACGCTCAAGCGCTCGTGCTCCTCAAGGTGGCAGGTGGGGCTTACCTGCTGTTTCTGGCGATCAAGGCGGCTCGATCCGCTCTGACCTCCGATGAGCGTATCGCCCGGGTAGCAACAGCGACCCCTTCCCTTTCCCCGTCGAAGCTTTACCAGCGCGGACTGCTCATGCACATCACCAACCCGAAAGCGCTGCTGGGCTGGGTGGCGACGATGACACTGGGGTTGGGTCCAGACGCATCGTCGACAACCGTCGCTATTATCCTCGCCGGTTGCGCGGTGCTGAGCGTCACCATTTTCTGCGGCTACGCCATCGCGTTTTCCACCGGCCCCATGGTTCGCGGCTATCGCAAGGCTCGCCGATGGATCGAAGGTACACTCGCCTTTGTGTATGGCGCGGCGGGGATGAAGCTGCTGTTTTCTCGCGTTTGAGGTCGTGCACTCCGACCTGTTCCCCCCACAAGAGCATGTGATGAAGATCGTCGTTGGCACCCCTACTGATGAGCTTGAGCTCGCCTTCATGCCGCCCTTCGACTGGACGCGGATGCTTCGCTTTTTTTCCGGTCGAGCGACAGGCGGCGTGGAAACCGTTCAGGACGACATTTATTACCGGACCCTCGACATTGCCGGGGATACCGGCCTGCTGAGCGTGCGTCGCGACCCGCGCCGCAACGTGCTGATCGTACGCATCGATGGCGAAGCCAGCCGCCACTTGGGCACGCTGACGCCACGCCTCTCCCGTCTGTTCGACTTGCACGCAGAGCCGGACGCCATCCGCGAGGGCTTGAGCCAGGACCCGTGGCTCGCCACGCTGCTTGACGCTGCGCCGGGCTTGCGAGTGCCAGGCGCCTGGTCCGGATTCGAATTGGTGGTGCGCACCATCGTCGGTCAGCAGGTCAGCGTGAAGGCGGCGACAACCATTGTCGGACGACTGGTCGAGCGAGCCGGAACCACCGCAAGCGCGCCGGTTCACCCTCATACACCTTGGCATTTCCCCACCCCACGTGCGCTGGCCGAGGTGAATATGGACAAGATCGGCATGCCCACCAAGCGAGTGGCAACGCTGCAGAACTTCGCCCGGGTGGTGGCGGATGGCGAACTGGACATCGACGACGAACTGGATGTCGAGACGCTGCGCAAACAACTGCTCGACTTGCCGGGCATCGGGCCCTGGACGGTTGAGTACGTTGCGATGCGCGTCTGGCGAGATGCAGACGCATGGCCAGCGACTGACCTGGTGTTGATGCAAGCCATCACTCGCCGACTGCCGGAGTTGATCCGTAAATCCGATCAACTGAAACACTCCCACGGCTGGCGTCCCTGGCGGGCTTACGTGGCCATGCACGTGTGGAATGAAATCGCCGATCAGGCAGGCATGGCCAAGGGCGGCTAAGGAACCCTTAGGAAGGACAGCACGGCAGCACTCAGTGACGTAGAATCTTCCCGGACATCTGATATCCAAGACGTTAACCCCACGCCGCGAGCGCTAGACCGTGTCTGACCAACCTGACCCAAAGCCCTCCATCGACCTGAGCCTTCAGGGAGGCACTTACTCGCCTTTTGCGCTGATCGAGCGTGAGCGCAAGGTCCTGGGCCAGATCGCGTCAGGTATCCCGCTCGCCGACGTGCTGAGCAACCTCCTGCTGGCGGTTGAATCACAGAGCACCAGCATGATGGCCTCGGTGCTGTTTCTCAGTGAAGATGGCCAGTACATGCTGCACGGCGCGGCGCCAAGCCTGCCGACCACGTACAACGAAGCGATTCATGGCATTGCCATCGGGGAAGGGATCGGTTCCTGCGGAACGGCCGCAGCGCGAGGCACGCCGGTGTATGTCGATGACATCGCCACCAGCCCGTTGTGGGAAGGCTACGCCGACATCGCGGTCTCCCACGGTTTGCGGGCCTGCTGGTCAATGCCCATCAAAGCGGCAGACGGCGTCGTGTTGGGCACGTTTGCGGTCTATTACGCCGAGCCGCGCTCACCGACGCCTAACGATATCGAGGCCATTTCGGTCATCGCCCAAACAGCGGCGCTGGCCATTGAGCGGCATCGCGCGGATCAACGACTGCGGCTCAGCCAGGACGAACTGCGTGACCTCAATTCCCAGCTGGAAACCGAGGTCAACGAGCGCGTTACCGAACGCAGCCGCACCTGGCTGCTCAGCCCTGACCTGCTGTCCGTGATCAACGCACAGGGCATGATCGAGGCGTCGAACCCGGCGTGGACCATTGCCTTGGGCTGGTCGCCGGAAGAGCTGAAGACGGCCTTTCTGTCCTTCGTGCACCCGGACGATCTCGGCGCCAGCCAAGCGGTTTTTACGCAAGCGATCAAAGGCCGTCCTGTCTCACGCTTTCAAAACCGCTATCGGCACCGCGACGGCAGTTACCGTTGGGTGGCGTGGGTCGCCGTGCTGGAAGACGGGAAAATCTATTGCAGCGGTCGCGATATCACGACAGAAAAGGAACAGGCCGCCAACCTCGCGATGCGGACACGGGAACGCGACCGGGCGTGGGGGTTGTCACAAGAATTGCTGGTCATCGCATCGCCCAACGGCACGCTCGACGAAGTCAACGCACGCTGGACCGAACAACTCGGCTGGTCAGAGCGGGAGCTGGTCGGCACCACGTTTTCCGACTACACCCACCCCGAAGATCTCCTGGCGGCGCTTGCGGCGTTCACCGGGATTTTCGACAAGCCGCTGATCACGCCGTACGAATTTCGATTGCGGCACAAGGACGGCACCTACAAGTGGTTCAGTTGGACAGGGACGTTTCAGGACGGTCGCGTCTACGCGGCTGGCCGACATGTGACCACCGAGAAGGAACAGGCAGAAGCGCTGCGCCAGTCGCAAAAAATGGAAGCCGTTGGGCAGCTGACAGGCGGCGTGGCCCATGACTTCAATAACCTGCTGACCGTCATCCGCTCGTCCACTGACCTGCTCATGCGACCGTCGCTTACCGACGAACGAAGAGTGCGCTACGTGACGGCCATTTCGGAAACCGTCGACCGTGCGGCGAAACTGACCGGGCAACTCCTCGCGTTCGCACGTCGGCAGGCGCTCCAGCCCGAAGTGTTCAGTGCGTGTGACAACGTCCGGGCGATCTCGGCCATGATGGACACCCTCACGGGCTCTCGCATCGATACGCTCATCGAACTCACCGATGCGCCTTGTTTCGTGGATGCCGACCCCAGCCAATTCGACACCGCGCTGGTCAACATGGTCGCCAACGCACGGGATGCCATGCAGGGTGAAGGCAAGCTCTCCATCGCCGTGCGCGCCGTTGAATCCATCCCTGCCATTCGGCTCCACCCCGCGTCGAACCAGCCTTTCGTCGCCGTGTCCATAACCGACACCGGCTCCGGCATTCCCGCGACTCAGCTGGAACAGATCTTCGAACCGTTCTACACCACCAAAGGCGTGGGTGAAGGCACGGGGTTGGGACTCAGTCAGGTGTTCGGGTTTGCCAAACAGTCTGGCGGCGAAATCGCAGTCGTCAGCGAACTGGGCAAAGGCACGACATTCACCCTCTACCTGCCCCGCGTCGACGCGCAGGATCGAACCGCCGAGCAAGCGCTGCCCCATGCGGCACTCGAAGACGGGCACGGCACTCGCGTTCTCGTGGTAGAGGACAACGTCGATGTCGGCACCTTTGCGGTCCAGGCCTTATCGGAGCTGGGCTACGTCCCGACACTGGCTCGCAGTGCTCATGAGGCGCTGACGGCATTGCAGGCGGCTCCCGATGCATTCGATGTCGTGTTTTCTGATGTCGTGATGCCGGGGATGACCGGCATGGAACTGGCCCATCAACTGCGGGAGCAATTCCCGGATGTTCCCGTTGTACTGACTTCCGGCTATAGCCACGTCCTGGCGCAGAACGGGTCGGCGGGTTTTGAACTGCTGCACAAACCGTACTCCATCGATCAGCTATCACGCGTGCTCTTGAAGGTGTCGGCCAGAAGCTGAGCAGCGCGCAGACTGAAGAACGTTGGGCTCGACATCGTCAAGCGCGCCAGCAAGGGTGTTTTGTTGGGCGCTTTTCTACCATGATGGTGCACGTTGCTGTCCTCATTCCCGTGCCAGGCCCATCGATGACCTCCACAACTCCCGTCTTGACCCCGTTCAGCCGTTATCAAAAATTCGTGGTTGGCCTGCTGGCGACTCTGCAGTTCGCCGTCATCATCGACTTCATGCTCATGGCTCCGCTGGGGGCGATGATTTTGCCCGCACTGAGCATGTCCGCTCGCCAGTTCGGCATGGTGGTCAGCGCCTACGCTTTCAGCGCCGGGCTGGCCGGTCTGGTCACCGCAGGCTTCGCTGACCGCTTCGATCGCAAGAAACTCCTGCTGTTCTTCTACGCCGGATTCGTCATCGGCACGCTCTGGTGCGGCTTGGCCGCCAGCTTCGAAACCCTGCTGCTGGCGCGCATCGTCACGGGCATCTTCGCCGGGGTGATCGGCTCGACCGTGTTGGCGATTGCTGCCGATCTGTTTCCCCCCGAATCCCGTGGCCGGGTGATGGGAGTGCTGCAAACCGCGTTCGCCGCCAGCCAGGTCCTCGGTCTGCCGGTCGGCCTGTACCTCGCCAACCACTGGGGCTGGCACGCGCCCTTCCTGCTGTTGGCCGCAATGGGCGCGGCCGGTGGCGTGGTGATTCAACTGGCGATGCGCCCCGTGACCGACCACCTCGCCATTCGCCAGGAGCACACTGCCTTTCGTCACCTGTTCAACACCTTGGCCGCGCCCAAGCATTGGGCAGCCTTCGCCGCCACCGCCCTGCTGACCACCGGCGGCTACATGTTGATGCCGTTCAGCAGCGCCTTCACGGTCAACAACCTGGGCATCGACATCGCCAGCCTGCCCTTCGTGTATCTGTTCACGGGCTTGAGCACCATCGTCACCGGTCCCTTGATCGGCCGCGCTGCCGATGCCTTCGGCAAGTTACGCGTGTTCTACGTCGGCAGCGCACTGACCATCATCATGGTGACGATCTACACACACCTCTCCAACGTGCCATTGCCGTGGGTAATCGTGGTCAACACCGTGCTGTTCGTGGGCATTTTTTCGAGGCTGATTCCCTTCCAGGCCATGGTCGCTGGCGTGCCCGATCCCTCTCATCGCGGCGCGTTCAACGCTGTGAGCGCTGCCATTCAACAGCTGTCGGGAGGCTTTGCCTCGATGCTCGCCGGACACATCGTCCTGATTGGCAGCGACGGCAAATTGCAGCATTTCGACTGGGTCGGCTACATCCTTTCAACGACCACGGTCGTGGCCGCGTACCTTGTCTGGCGGGTGCAGCGGGATTTGTCGGCACGCAACGCGTGAGGATGACTGAACTGCGCGGGTGAGCGGCGATCAGTATCGTGTCGATCCTGAGAGGTGCGCATGAAAGTAATCACGCTGGTGCATGGCCGAAGCACCCATCTGGCCAATCTGATCGAGGGTCTGGAATCGTCCAGCCTCGTCCCGGATGGCCTGTGGATCGTGCACATGAACGAGCCGCTGGGTGCATTCAACAGTCAACGGTTTCCGATCCACACGTTGCAGGTGAATGAACCCGGCGGCCTGCCATTGGCCAAGGCGCGCAACAGCGTGATGGCCATTGACCCGGCAGCGTCATGGGTCTTTCTCGACATAGACTGCATTCCCGCACACGACCTGCTGGCTCAGTACCGGGATGGGCTAAAGCGCGCCCCCGACGCACTGCACATGGGTCAGGTGCGCTACCTGCCCGAGGGCGCCAATCGCTCCGGTTGGGATGAAGCGGCGCTTTACGAGCGAGGCGTCGAACATCCGCTGGCGCAGTTTCGTGAGGGGCCAGGCAGCGACCTTCCCTATCACTTGTTCTGGTCGCTGAATTTTGCCTGCCACGGCAGCACGTTCGGGCGCATTGGCGGTTTCGACGCGGGCTATACGGGCTATGGCGGCGAAGACACCGACTTTGCGTTCCGGGCGCGCCAGGAAGGTGTGGCCCTGCTCGACAACCCGGCAACGGCGTTCCATCAATACCACCCCACGTACGACCCGCCGTTGAATCACTTCAAGGATATCGTCACCAATGCGCGGCGCTTTCACAGACGCTGGGGTGTCTGGCCAATGGAAGGCTGGTTGCGCGCATTTCAGGATCTAGGCCTGCTGCGCTGGGACGATGGACGCGTTGAGATTATTCGGATGCCCTCTGCTGAGCAGGTGGCTCAGGCCCTGAACCCTAAACGCCTCGGCTTCTGATCACCCGTTCCAGTGTGCCCTCAATGAAACGGGCGGCACGTGCCGCGGCGTCTGCATCGGCCCAATCGCGCCAGCGCTCTGGATCAAGCTTGAGCGCTTCATTCAACATGTCGGGCCAATCCGTTGCGGGCGGCCATCCCTGTTCCAGCCCAATCGCCACCTTCAATTCATTGAGGCGCCGGGCCTGATGCCGTTGCTCGTCAAACGGGCGGTCTTCGGCGATGGCGACGAACCGGCAACCGAGTGACGCCGCCTCCCCCACCAGGCTATCGCTGGCGCTGCCGATCACGATTTCAGCGCTGCGCATTTCCTCCAGCGGATCAGGCACGGGGCCAAGCCAATGCAGGTTTGGGAGCGGCACACCGGGCGTCAGACCGCCAGCTACTCGAAAATGTCGGTTGGGACACTGGCGCGCCACATCCTCGATCAACGCCGCCGACAAGCCTGTGCCGCCCTGCCCGGTGATGATCAACACCTGGCCACGTTTTGCGGTGGTTAACGGCTTACCCGCAAAGCGCGACAGCCAGCCGCTGTAGACGGTTTTGTCACGCAGCCACTGCGGCGTATCTTGGGCTTCCATGCTCTGCGGATAAGGCGCCAGCAACGCGCTCGCGCTCTCATAGGCCAAGCGGTGAGCAGCGTCGTCCCGCGCGCCGTGCTGCCGCACGTAAATGACCGGAACCGCACACAGTCTTGCGAACACGGCGATTTCCACCGACACATCGACCACCAACACGCAGGGCCAATGCGCCGCAAACCACTGTGCGAGCATCGCCATCCGCTCGCGCACACCGTCCACCGCCAGCGGCGCGTAATGCAGGACATCGAAACGCTCGACGGTCATGCCTTGCGCCGTATCGCCCGGCAAGTCCAATCGCTGAACACCAATGGGCAATTCGACAGGCAATTGTGAGCCGATCAGCGTCACTGGCACGTTCAGCGCCCCAGCGATGCGCGCCGCTCGCACGCCATGACCCGCGCCATGATGGTGGACGTAATAGCCGATTTGGGGTTCAAGCATGGTGCGCGGCCATTTCCGTGAGTAAGGCTTCGTAACGGTCCAGCATCAGGTCGTGATTCCACAAGGCTTCAGCCCGTGCCCGGCAGGCTGATCGCGATTTGCCGCGAGCGACCACCATGGCGTCGGCCAGCGCAGCCACGTCATTGGGCGGCACCAGACAGCCCACTTCGTCGCTGATCAAATCCGCCATCGCGCCGCGATTGAATGCAGCGACCGGCGTTCCGCAGGCCAGCGCCTCAGCGACCACCAGCCCGAACGGCTCGTCCCAGCACGGCGTCACCAGCGCCACCGCAGCGCCCGCCAGTTCGACCGCCAGTTCGGCGCGCTGCAAATGCCCCAGGTACTCGACACCCGGCCCCAACCGAGGCTCGATCTGCTCCTTGAAATAACGCTCATCCACCCGCTGTCCCGCCAGTCGCAAAGGGATGCTGGCTTTACGCGCCGCATCGATGGCCAGGTGCGCGCCCTTGTCAGGTACCAATCGCCCCGACCACAGCGCGTGCTCGCCCACCACTCCCGCAGGCCGCCAGTGTTGCAAATCAATGCCGTTGGGGATCAGCGCGCACTGCGAGACCACATCACGCCAGCTGCGCGCATTCGCCGCCGACATCGTGCTGAAACGGCCGGTCTGACGATCACCACTCAATGCATTGATCATTTCGAAAAACGGCGGCGTGTGAAGGACTGTCAGCATTGGCGTGCGAATCAATGACGCCATGGTCACCGGCACGTAATGCAGGCTGTTGTTGAAGATCACGTCGAAGCCGTAATCGTCGATCTTTTGCATCACCTTCAGGTAGGCATGATGCTCCGCGACGTAGGCGCTGCTCAGGCTGGGGTGGCGGCATTGCTCCTCATCCGGAACGGCCACTGCCTCCAGCTCAGGCGCACTGCCGCCTCTGGCGAACAGGGTTACGGCATGGCCACGCGCACGCAAACCGAGGGTCACGTCGTGAGTGAACGCCTCCAGCCCGCCCGCAAAAGGCTGGCGTATGGGAAATTTGATGTGGGTGAGAATGCCGATGCGCAGAGGCCGATGCCCACCGGCAGTGGGTACAAGGGGAATCTTTGCCTGATCACTGCGCCACATGCCACGCCTCCTGATGATTATTGATTCAGGCGACGCAGAACGGGATTGGTTCCACGGGAATGCTGCATGGGACCAGTGCGTGATCCGCGACGCCCGCAGCCCCGGCTAAAACGGTGGGCGTCAGGGGCGACGCTGAGGCGGCAGCATCCGATCCAGAAGACCATCCCGGCGCACCGCGACATGCCAGACCGTCCCGGCCACGTGCAGGATAATCAGCCCATAGACCGCGAACTGACACCACACATGCACCGTGTCGCCGAACTTGCCCAATGGCTCGTTGTGGGCAAACCCGGGCAGCGAAAGGATTCGGAAAAACGGCACATCCTGACCGTTGCCCGCCATCAGATAACCCGTGACCGGCATGATCAATAACACGACGTACAGCAAACCGTGGGTGAGCCCCGCGAGCATCCGGGTGACCCGATGGATGTCATCGGGATAAACCGGCGCGCGATGCCGCCAACGCCAGGTCAGGCGAATCAACACCATGAGAAACACGCTGATGCCCATCGACTCATGGGCCATGTACCAGAACACCCGCACCGGCCCCGGCGGGAAATTCTCCGCAACCCAGACAAACGGCAGCAGGAAACATAAGGCCGCAACAGTCAGCCAGTGCAGGGCCTGAGCGACACCGGTGTATCGGTCCATGAAAAAATCTCGACGTTCGGGGTGGCAGGAGGGCTGAAGGTTAGCTCACGGGTGCTTTTCTGACCGGACTCGGACACCACAATTGCTCATATGTATCAGATAAATGGCCTGCCCTTCCTACAAGGCGTACCACACCTCGAAGTGGTTGAAGCGAACCTTCGTGGACAACTCCGGCCTGAGCTTCACTATCATGGGCGCCGTTGCGCGCTAAATGCGCGTTTAAATATCGGACATTGCTCAAGGGCGATGGCTGCTGAAGTCGACGACACTTGCCCCTGACTGATGATCTGGGGATCGTAAGGCGCGTTGAGCACTCGGGCTACCCAGCGACAGTATTGTGCGCGGGTGGATGAAGCCCGGGTGATCCTGCAGAGCACCAGCGTGCCGCTCAAGACCATCGCTCCCCCGTGCGGGTTTCGCGACGCCCAGCCTATGCGCAACGTCTTCAATCGCAGGTTGGGGGTGACGCCACAGCAGTTCAGGTCGCATTTTGCGGTGATGATCTGAGCCGGGTGCGGGAGGCTTGTACAGGTACTCGGGCGACCAGTCGCTTAGTCGATCCAGTGCACCTTGGTGAAAGCCATAGAGGGGAGTTGAGCGGGAACTGATGTTCTCAAGCGCGCAGACCACGAACCTCGACACGCCGGGGGCATTAGAGGCTCAGGGCGTGTCGGAAAATCACAGGCAGTGCGAAGAAATCTGCTTCATCCAGCAGAAACGAGCTTCAGGCCAATGACGCCAGCCAAAATCAGGACGATGCACAGAACGCGTGCCGGAGCCATGCTATCGCCAAGCAACAGCATGCCAAACACGGCAGTACCGGCAGCGCCAATTCCAGTCCAGACTGCATAACCAGTGCCCACCGGTAAACTGCGCAGCGCCAGCGACAGCAAGACCACACTCGTCAATCCACTGACGATTGTAAACAACGTAGGTCCGATTCGGCTGAAACCTTCGGACAGCTTCATGCTCAGCGCGAACACGATTTCCAGCACCCCCGCAAGGCTCAATAGTACCCATGCCATATTCGATCACCGGTTGACGGATACGCCAGGCTGATGAGCCCAACGTATCGTTGAAGAGGGTTAAACCCGGTTTAGGTCAGGCATTGGCCGGTCGACGCCGAAACGACACACCGAAACGGTTGAAGGCGTTCATCAGCCCGATGGCATAGGTCAGATCAGCAATACCTTTTTCGCCAAACTCGGCGAGGGCTGCCTGATAGTCGGCTTCCGGCACACCCGTTTCGGCGACGCGCGTCACACTCTCCGCCCAAGCGAGGGCCACGCGCTCACGCTGATTGAACAACTTGCCAGACTCAGACCAGACCGGGACCAGCAGCAGCTTTTCGGCGCTGACACCCAGCTTCTGCAGATCGCGGGAATGCATGTCGATGCAGAACGCGCAACCATTGATCTGCGACACTCGCAGGTAAACAAGGTCAATCAATTCTTCGGACAACCCGCACTTCTGCAACGTGACGTAGACGCCCCCGAATGCCTTGTAACCTTCGGGCGATGCCAGGGAGTAATCGATACGGTCGCTCATCATGAATCCTCGTCGTGGGCCAAATTAGGGAGGCCCATCGTGGACTCACTTGGCACAGCTCAGAAGAGCCAAGAAACGTCTTTTACATGAGTCCATGATGATCGATATCTACCTGTTCATGGACCAGTGCGGATGTCGATTCATGGACCTTCAGAGTGGGTCGAGCACTTCGTACAGTACGTGCTCTTCCTTCCTCCACGAGTCCGAATCGACGATGAACATCTTGCATATCAGTTGCAGCTCACGTGGCCCAGCATCGGAGAGCTCCAGGTTGGCTCATGCCATTCTCGATCAATTACTGCTAGACCATCCGGCAGCACGGGTCATTACCCGATTGATAGGCGGCAATACCATTCCTCACGTTGACGCCCATTATGCAGCGTCCCAACAAGCCTCCAGTGACGTGGCGGCAGAAGGGTCGACAGCCCTATCCGATGCCCTGATCAAAGAACTTGAGCAGGCCGACATGCTGGTGATCAGCACGCCTATGCATAATTTTTCCCTGCCCTCGGCACTCAAAGCCTGGATTGATCATATTGCCCGCGTCCGTCGCACCTTCAATATCGGGCCCAACGGAAAGAGCGGGTTATTGACTGACCGGCCAGTGTTTATTGCCATCGCGGCGGGAGGACACTTTTCCGGGGAGCGGGCACGCCAGCCGGATTTCCTGAGGCCTTACTTGCGCTCAGTGCTGAACATGATCGGTCTGCACGACCTGCATTTCTTCACCGCTGAAGGTACTGCCATGGGGCCAGAGGCGCTCAACGACGCCCGAAACGGCGCAGAAAGAGCGCTGCAGCTACATTTCTCTACGTCTACCCCAGCCTGATACCCCGATCATGACCCAATCAGCCCAGCGTTTCTCACCACTGGATCCTTCGTCGACCGAACCCATTTATCGGCAGATCTACTGGCGTGTGCGCGCAGCGATTGCCGACGGAGTGTTACAGCCGGGCGAGCGGGTACCAGCGGTCCGGGCGTTGGCAAAGGAATTGGGCTTGGCCAGGGGAACGGTGGACAGCGCCTATGGATTACTCACCGCTGAAGGTTATCTGCAGTCGCGCGGCCAGGCGGGCACAGTGGTTGCCGAAGGCATCTACCCGACAGGACTTGACGGCGTGGTATCTCACAAGGCGACGCTCGGCGAATTATCAACGATCAGGAATACGCCGACAGTACTGCCATTCCAGATGGCACTGCCAGCACTGGACGCGTTTCCTCGTAAGCTTTGGGCGCAACTGAGCGCGCGTTGCGTACGCGCTACCCGTGTACAGGACATGGCGAATCCGTCGTTGTACGGATTGCCTTCACTGCGCATGGAAATTGCCCGCTATCTGCAAGTGGCGCGTGGAATCCATTGCACGCCCGACCAAGTGTTCATCACCTCTGGCTATCGAAATGCGATGACGTTGATTGCCCACGCGCTCCTCGAACCGGGTGACCGAGTCATTATCGAGGACCCAGGCTATGTCCCGACGCGCCAACTTTTGAAGCATCTGGGTATGCAAAGCGTGCCCGTTCAAGTTGATGGCGAAGGTCTGCAGGTCGCGCAGGTCTCGCAACTTGCGGCGGGTGCACGGGCTGCGGTGGTCACTCCCGCGCATCAAAGCCCACTGTGTATATCGCTCTCGTTGCCAAGGCGCATGGCCTTACTGGAATGGGCCAATCGTACACAGGCGTGGATCATCGAGGATGACTACGACGGCGAATATCGTTATGTCAGCCGACCGCTGCCGGCACTCAAGAGTCTGGACCGTGGAGGGCGCGTGATCTATGCGGGCACATTCAGCAAGGTTCTGTTTCCGGGCATCCGTATCGGCTATCTGGTTGTGCCAGATACCCAAGTCAAACGATTCGAACACATTGGCGAGGTCTTTCTCGGGAGCTGCCCTGAACTGACTCAAGCCATCGTCGCGACGTTCATGAGCGAAGGACACTTCTCGCGACATATCCAGCGCATGCGCAGTTTGTACAGCGAACGCCGCAGAGCCACGATTGAAGGCTTGCGCAGGGCTCTCGACCCTCATGTGAATATCGATCAGCAGCCGGGCGGCATGCACCTGATTCTGCGTCTGCCCGAACACCGGGATGACTCGGCGCTCGCGGAGCAACTGAATAATGCTGGCATCTACGCGGAAGCCATGAGCGACTGGCATATCGAACATAACGGCAGTCCGGGTCTTTTGCTGGGTTTCGCGAACATCCCGACGGAGCAAGACGCGGAACTTCTAGGGAGGCGAATACTGCAGTTTTTGTGACGTTGACTTCTTTATCTGCGCGAGTAGAGCGCGGGTTGCATTTATCGCGAGGGTAGATATGAGCTTCCAGAACATTGCAGTTTTTTCTGGCTCTAACTTTGGCTTTCATCCGGCCTATACCAAAGGCGCCCAGGCATTGGGGCGAGAAATAGCCCGCCGAGGGCTGCGCCTGATCTACGGGGGTAGCGACAAAGGACTGATGGGTGTGGTCGCTGACAGTGTACTCGCCGAGGGTGGTGAGGTGATTGGGATTATTACTCACCTGCTCCACGATTTGGGTCATCTGCATACAGGTCTGACGCATCACGAAGTGACACCGGATATGCGCAGTCGAAAAGCACGCATGAGCGAATACGCTGATGCTTTTATCGCGCTACCGGGAGGTCTGGGCACTTTCGAGGAATTGTTCGAGGTGGCGACCCTGACGCAGCTGGGAGAGCACCGCAAAGGCGTGGGTTGCCTCAACATCAATCGGTTTTTCGAGCCCGTCCGACACCTACTGGACCACGCGGTGGATGAAGGCTTCATGAAAATCGAGCATCGCGACATGCTCCTCTTCGATGAGGGGGCCGCGGAACTCCTTGATGCCCTCCTTCACTGGCAACCGCCGGTCACGGGCAAGTGGATTGCTCCCCAACCTTAAAAGAACCGGCAGCTCACTGATCAGTTATGGGATCGCCAGATGAATATGTCAGTAGGACCGCAGCTCAATGCGGTCATTATTCGTAATGAAAAGAATGCGCCCCCGAAACTCAGCGCTTATTTAACCAATCAAGTGCTGCAGGAAATGGGAGAAAACAAAGGCGTTCTGGACACGGAAGCACTCGAAAAAGCCGGACTGGGAACCAGTTTTTCAGCGTTCGACATGACCTCAATCACACCGTCAGAAATGGGGCTCGTGAGCAAAAATCTTTGCCTTGGGGCTGATCGACAAAACGACCGCCAACTTGCTCATCTCTGCAGGCACCGACCTTGACTCAGTGGGCAATCCGAGTGCGCCAAACTTAAAGATGAATGCACTTGATTATTTCGCGGCACGTATCGCCTTTCTCCGAACGGCAAGCGTAAACAACGATCACTACGGCTTTCAGGTGGTCCCGGATTACATCAAGACGGTGTATGTGCTTCAAAACCTTGACGACTATGCAAAGTCCCAGCAAGGCCGAGATGGTACTCATGGGGGTGGGATACACATTAGAGCCTGATGCCACTGGAGGCATTGATAAATGTGGGCATGTTGGAAAAACCTGCCGACGATTAGGTCCTGGCCGACTCCGTCTGTATCGGCACACGCGACGCCATCTCAAGACCCAAGCACATGTTTCAAACTGCGAGCTGAGAGATCGCCAAGCCTCAAAGCACGTCGGGAGACGTGCCTGAGTCGGGACTGAATGCGTTACATCAGGATGGGTATTTGGTAGAGAGATTGTCGGCCAAGCAGCTTAACGTGCACATCGATCACGCCTTCACTCAGTAGGCGACTCAGTGTTTACAAACGGCGGTACGTTAGCCAAAGCAAGTTTTCTGCACTGCGTGACGGAGGGCGGACGACGGGCAGCCAGAGGCTCCAGACCCTGCCGCTGCCCTGTTTTGAGAGCCCGCTCGATGGCCATCGCGACTCTGACATCCCGCCATCCTTCTTCACCGTCAGGTTCAGGTGCCTGATCATTGAGAATGCAGCTGGAGAAGTACGCAGTCTCCCCTGCGAACTGGTCGACCACAGGATGTACGTGCTCTTGAGTTTTACCGTCTAGGGTAGCTCGATAGCTTATCGCAACCCCCTCCCCGTAGCCGAAGCACGGCGATGCTTCGATCTCGCCGTTGGTGCACACCAGTTGAAATCGCTCAGTGTCGGGAAGGCTGTAGCTCACCGTGAAATGTGCAAGCCGGTCTTCCGGGAATCGTAGCGAGACCGTCACAGTGTCCCATGAGTCCAACACTGAACCTGGGGTATTCGCTCCCAGGGCCATTACCTCAATGGGTTCTGAATTGAAGAGCTGACGCACCATATTTAGCGGATACGGCCCCATATCCAAGACCGGCCCGGCGGCAAAGCCGTTTTGCGAGCGGTGATTGGTGACCTTAACAATCTGCGTAAAAGTGGAGGTGAATAACCGGGGCTCACCGAACTCTCCCTTCCGCACCCGCTCAATCATTTCAAGCGTGCCAGGCTCGGTATGCAGGCGATAGGCGACCATCAATTTGGCATTGGAACGGCTCGCTGCGGCGAGTATCTCCAGGCAATCGGCTTCGGTTGAAGCCATGGGCTTTTCCAAAAGAACATGGATGCCGGCGTTAAGCGCAGGGATCACATATTGGGTATGCAGGAAATTCGGAGTCGCGACGTAGACAGCGTCGATTTCACCGGAAGCCAGAAGCTCGGGATACTCTTCATACGAATAAGACTTCAGGCCATAGATCGATGCCAGATCCTGTGCTTTGACCGAATCCCCCGTGACCAAGGCTGTCATCACTGAGTTATCCGTCTGGCCAACACCCGGCATGAAAGCACCTTGAGAAATTGAACCGCCGGCCACCACGGCATACCGGATCTTTCCATCTGAGCTGGGCATCACATTCTCCTGTCGAGTCTCAACTGATCACACAGGGAGTGGGCAAGTCTGGCGCGGCAAGGTTCCATTTTTGTCAGCGGTCAGCCGGGAGCTTCCTTCAAAAATTGCGGACGACCGAAGGTGATCCGGTGATCTTTTGCTCGGAACGATACCGCGCTGAGTCGATCAACTTTATTGACTGACTGAACACCAGGACTTCCTGACTACGTTCGAGTATTCCTGCATCCGATCAGGTGGAGCACACATCATGCAAACCATGGATGACTTTAAAAATTCCAGAGCTGTGGCCAGCTTCATTTCCCGCCCAAGGCTTATGTTGGGAATGGTGATTTTCTGCGTCGGCGTGACCCTGTTGATGGTAGAGACCGCCTCAACTCTGTACCGCTAACCCCTGATATGTCCTGTCGCTCACTTTCAGTGTGGGAGCACGGACACTCAGCGCTTACCTCTTCAGAATGTACTCACCAAAGGAATCACTTATGCCGTCCAAACGACCCTTCGCTGCTTTGGCTCTCACCCTGTTTTGCGCAGTTTCGAGCGTTTCTTACGCGGATGATGATCCTAGCGTTACGCTGAATCGTCCTGGAACCGGGGATAGGGAATACAAAGTTGGCGATCCCGTGCCCGATGAGTACCAGCGTGAAAGTATGGAGGTCAAAGACTGGAAAAGCCGGCACCTGAAAGCGCCATCCGAACACGAGCAATGGGTGCAGATCAAAGGCAAATATGCGTTGATCAGTGTCCCTACGGGCACCATCAAGGAGATGGTGGACAGATGAAGAGATGGTACGCAAGCACGCGTTTCTAACGCGTCTTCGTGTGGCGACTGAGCTGGGTGGGCGGACTTGCAGCGTTTTACAATGAGGCTCGCTCAGCAAAAAAAGCCCGTGCATGACACGGGCAAAAACGCTTGGCTCAGGCTACGACCGGCCAGGCAATCCTCGTTTGAAGCGGTGAACAGATAAAGCGGTGTGCAAGCCACGCACACTGGCGTTGGCCTGAGATTCAAAACTGCGGGCGCAGCGACCCAACTCGCTGGATATGAGCGCTTCTACACCTTGAGCTTTGATGGATGAACTTCCAGATTCAATGGCCATGATTTTTTCCTGATCGAAGCAGTCAAGAGGCCGGCAGCAACCACTGCTGCTGCCGTCTTTTCAGCGCTTATAGCGCTGGGTCGATATCTTTCTCAGATCCCTGACCCAAGCCAGAACCCAGATCTGCACCTGTTACAGGGTCAGACGCGAGATTGGACTTGGTACGCTCCTTGAGCATGGTCAGGGTCACCGAATCATCTTCACTGAGCTCAACCGTCGCCGTGCCATCCCCACCATCGACCGCTGGATGGGGGTTCTCGACATACTCGAATTCCGCATCGCTGTTCCAGGGCCCGCGCACATTCGGCTCGCCGTTGGACATGCTGAAGTAGGTGCGGCTGAATTCAGGCATGCCGGGGAGCTTGCCCTGCGGAAAGTTCGGCTGAATCGAATGCAGCGCTTTTTCGAACGACAGCTGGTGGGCGATTTCCCGCGTCATCAAAAAGCCCAGCGCTTCTTTGATGCCCGGATCGGTGGTGACGTTGATCAATCGTTCATAGACGATCTTCGCCCGCGCCTCGGCTGCGATGTTGGAGCGAAAGTCTGCGGTGGGTTCACCGATGGTATCGATGTACGCCGCTGTCCAGGGCACCCCTGCGGAGTTCACCAGCGGCGCGCCTCCACCGTACAGCAGGCTGGTGATGTGCGAGTCGTTGCCAGCACCATTGATATCCCGGTAGAGCTCACCCTCAGCCTGGACGCCCTCGGCCAGCTTGCCTTTGCCGCCCTTGTTCAGCATCACAATAATGGAGCCGATGATTTCAAGGTGACTGAGCTCTTCAGTGGCGATGTCCAGCAACAGATCCTTACGGCCTGGATCTTCTTCCGCCAACGCCTGTGTGAAATATCGCGCCGCAGCGGCCAATTCGCCCTGAGCGCCGCCAAATTGCTCCAGCAGCAGGTTGGCCAAACCAGGGTTAGGTTCAGCAACACGTACCGTATATTGAAGTCGTTTGTTATGTAAGAACATGGTATTTCTCCCATCCATAGCTTTTTAGCGAAAAAGATCTTCGATTCAAAATCGCTCACGGTTTTTTTTGTAAATCTACATCGGGCAACGCTTACAACGCATAACGAGGACTCACATCCCCATTAGCACTCCATCGAAATAACAGTCTCTATCGACCAGCGGCGGTAAACTCTGCACCTCACTATCAATATAAATCCAAATAAACAGCTATTCACTTAATCACTGTCAATCTGATTGGATAGTTCAGTAAGTTACAAAGTGCTCAGTTGCGGGTGGTACTCTATTTATGATCATTAAGGCGCCGCGATGAATTTTGCGCCCTGTTAATTAATCGACCTGACACAAACGACGGACGTTCTGGAAACTAAAGGCATTACCGACCAGTGGTTAGAAATGCCCTATAAACTCACCACTTACGAAATAGGGTGAACGTTCGTGATGGTCATCACTCACAAGCGCATGGGCGCTCATGCCCATCATGTACATGTAATGGTGAGGAAAATAAAAATGGCGAACATACTGAATACCTGCGCACTGACTCTGCTAATCGGATTGAGCACGCAAGGCGCCTTCGCGGCGCAGGACAACGATGATTTTGTGGAAGATGCTTCCGCCAAAGGCGTGGCTGAAGTGGAGGCTGGCAAGCTGGCACAGGAGAAAGGAAGCGCTGCAGATGTAAAAAGCTTCGCGGACATGATGGTCAAAGACCATACCGCCGCGAACGCCAAGCTCAAGTCCATTGCTGACAAGAAAAACCTTGAGGTCTCTGACAGTGCCGAGCTGGTTGACAAAGCAAAGGCGATGATCCTGGAACTGCGTAGCGCCAAGTCGTTCGATCAGGCTTATGCCAATAACCAGGTTAAGGCCCACGAAGCGACGATTGCCCTGTTCGAGGAGGAATCTTCCAACGGCAAGGATGCAGATCTGAAAGCCTTCGCCACCGAGACCCTACCGAAGTTGAAAGCCCATCTGGAGCATGCCAAGGCCTTGGCAAAGGCTCATGGTGGTGATGCCGCGAACTGAGACCAGATGCGCCGCCCTCTAAAGCACGGCGCATTTCCTCAACGTAGAAAAATGATTTTGCCATGCTCACTGCTTGGATCGACTTGGTTAGTCAGGTCACCAAGGGAGGAGCTTCGATGCGCTGCCTCGGCACCTGAGGCTCAACAATCATGGTGGATGCTCGCGACAACCTCTCCGGTTCTTACTCATTGCGGCCACCGATCTTCAACAACCGCTGCATGAGCAGCGCGTTGCCAAGTGCGGCATCGCGAGCAGTATTGTCGAAAATACACCAGGTCGGCACGTCCTCCGCCATCGCCTCAATCCTCTTCGCAAGATCTTCAAGCCAAGGCGTCTCATAAGCGCTGTAGTAAATTCTAGGTGCCCCGTGCAGGCGCCAATAGCGAACTCCCGGCCAACCACCAGGCTGCGCACCATTACTCAATCTGGCAGGATCAGCCGCCACTTGTCCTATGTGTTGCTCGACCAGTAACTGATGGGCGTTCACCCAGGACTCATGACGCGGCTCGATCACTACATACCCGGAAAAGCGAGCTCTCAATGAGTCGAAGAAACGGCCTGCGACTCGGGCGTCGAATGAGAGTGAAGGTGGGAGCTGGATCAGGAGGCAGCCGAGCGCGCTACCCAGTGCAGCGATCTCCAACAAGAATTTATCAAGCAGCTCCGAGCAGTCCACGAGCCGGTTCTCATGGCTGATCGACTTAGGGATTTTCACTGAGAAGCGGAAATCGCTGCCTACGGATGATGCCCACTTCACGTAGGTTGCAGGCCTGTGTGGGCGGTAGAAGGAGCTGTTGATTTCTGCAGCGCCCAACCGTAATGCATAACGTTCCAGATGCGTACCTTCGCCTTCAAACTCAGGGGCGAATTCCCGTGCGAGCTTCCAGCCAGCGCACCCTACGTAAATGTCTGCGGTTTTCAGAACAGTACCTGTCGCGCGTCACGCATAAAGATCTCAACCGTCGTGGGGCCAATGACTTCGAATTCGTTGAGCCCGGACTCAAACTCGGATCGGTCTTTGCCGGCCTCAAGAACCTTGCGTGCTCGTCCTATGAGGCCCACCAAATCCTTGACCGACCTTCGGCTGAGCTGTTCTCGTTATATTCATTTGAACCGACGAACAGTCTTGAACGAAGGGTTTCATAGCCAGCTGATTTTTCTCACAAGGTCTCGGTTATCCGAAAGCGTGAACTTAACCGACGCGCTATAGCTCCGCTCTTTAGAGGCCACACTAAACAGCGGAGAAAACACAATGCGAGCGCTCACCTATCACGGTGCCCATGACGTCAAGGTAGACACTGTCCCCGACCCGATCATCGAGGCGCCAGATGACATCATCCTGCGGGTCACCGCCACGGCGATCTGCGGTTCCGACCTGCACCTGTATCGCGGCAAGATACCGACCGTGGAGCACGGCGATATCTTCGGCCATGAATTCATGGGCATCGTCGAAGAGACAGGCTCAGGCGTGACTGCCGTCCAGCCGGGGGATCGCGTTGTAATTCCGTTTGTTATTGCCTGCGGAGACTGCTTCTTTTGCCAGCTGGATCTGTTCGCGGCCTGTGAAACGACTAATACCGGTCGTGGCGCGATCATCAACAAGAAAGCCATCCCGCCGGGCGCGGCGCTGTTTGGCTTCAGCCATATGTACGGAGGGATTCCCGGGGGCCAGGCGGAGTATGTACGCGTGCCGAAAGCCAACACCGGGCCGTTCAAGGTTCCGGGCACATTGGCGGATGAGAAGGTTCTGTTCCTCTCGGACATCCTGCCCACTGCGTATCAGGCGGTCACCAACACCGGCATCGGCCAAGGCTCCAGCATCGCCATCTATGGCGCTGGCCCCGTCGGGCTCCTTTGCGCAGCGGTTGCCCGCATGCTGGGCGCCGAGCGCATCTTCATGGTCGACCATCACGCCTACCGGCTTGCTTACGCGCAGCAGACTTACAACGTGATCCCGGTCAATTTCGATGAAGACGACGACCCGGCTGACACCATCATCCGGCAAACCCCAGGCATGCGCGGAGTCGATGGCGTGGTCGACGCCGTCGGCTTTGAAGCCAAAGGCAGCACCACTGAAACCATACTTGCCACCCTGAAACTCGAAGGCAGCAGCGGCAAGGCGCTACGCCAATGTATCGCGGCAGTCAGGCGCGGAGGCACCGTCAGCGTGCCGGGCGTCTACTCCGGCTTCATTCACGGGTTCCTGTTTGGGGATGCGTTCGATAAGGGGCTGACATTCAAGATGGGGCAGACCCATGTTCAGCGTTTTCTGCCAGAGCTGCTTGAGCATATCGAACTGGGACACATCGCGCCTGAGGCGATCATCACTCACCGAATGTCATTGGAGCAGGCCGCTGAAGGCTACAAGATTTTCGACAAGAAGCAGGAAGACTGCCGCAAAGTCATTCTGACGCCTGGCGGAAACGACATCGTGGTGCCGGAACTTGAAACCGCTGCTCCATCAACAACTGTTCCCGCCGTCTGATCGGCATCGGAGGTGTGATATGGAACCAACATTACTGTGGGTCGCCATGGGCGTGATCGTGTTGCTGGTTGACCTCTGGGCAATCGCAAGCGTCTGGCGTACGACCAAATCGTCGAGCACAAAAATGGGCTGGGCGGTCGTGATCGTCGCACTACCGGTGATTGGGTTGGCGATATGGGGCATTGCGGGTCCACGAGGCGTCGCGCAGCCTCCGACCTCCAAAGAACACAGCAAAGGGTGATTCGCTATGGCGTCCGCTGAGGATCAATCTCAGCGGACAGCCCTACTGACTTGAATCAAATTCAGCATGAACATCAGGCCTTGTCTTCCTTGGGAATGCACGGGACCCAATTTTTGTCATCGATGCTGTTCGTGTGGATACAGAACCTGGTGAGGGCCATTACCCGTCTCATCTAACAACGTATGGCCCCATCGCGAGGCGGGCCTGTGCCCACCTCGTTAGAACGCTTGCGCCGACCAAAGCGTCATTTTTTCCGGAGCGCCTGGATTAACTCGGGTTTGGTCATTTTCGAGCGCCCAGACACATTGCGAGGTCGCGCCTCTGTCATAAGGCTCGCTTTACTTTGACGTTCCAGTGATGACACCCATCGAGCCCCGCTCGTCGCTACCAGAGCACTTCTGCCACGCACTCTGCCTCTGAACTCTATACGCGGATGAACTGCGTTTAGAACGGAGAATTGCCATGTCAGTTGATAACAACGGGCCAGCCGCTGCGTATCCCGGCCCAGATGAAAAAGCGCCTGATACCGGGGAAGGTCATGACTCGGGCCTGGAAAAAACCACTTCAGAGCCGAAACGGGATTCGCAGGAACGGCCAGCGGACTGGAATCCCCCACCGGGAAATCCCGGCTCAGATCAGGATGCCCAGACTAATCGTGGGAACGGTGGTGCGACAGACGCTCAGGATCTGGGCTTCGACCCCGACTCACCTGACGTGTCCGACCCCCAGATTGATCCGCCACACCCCGCGCGTACGAGTAACGACCCTGCTCCATGACCCTGTGAATGCCCTCATGGCTGATGGGCCATTTCTCAATCGACCATCAGCCCTTCAGTTCGAGCCAGCTTTTCCATCAGGGCAAATTTTCTGGTGGTCTGAAACCGGGTCCATCTAATCAGGTCAGGCTTTGCGCCATTCCACGTTTGTGATGCCCTGTTTCTCTGCTGCCGGACCCGGGCAAAGGCTCTTTAAGCGCAGAAGCAATGCGCTTGTCCGATACGACCGCCATTACGTATCCACTCGCCGTTTGATAACCACTGGGATACCCCAAACCTACGGACGTGATGCAACCTCGTCCATATGATGGAGCAAATCCAGCGGGTCTTCGTACACCCTCAATGCCCCTGCCCGCTCCAGCTCACTGATGTCATAGCCACCCGACAACAGACCGATGCCAGTGGCCTTGCAACGTCTGGCGGCGAGCATATCCCAGATGGCGTCGCCGATGACCAGGCACTCTTCAACGGGGACTTCCAGGCGTAGAGCGCCAGCGATGAACAGGTCTGGGTCAGGCTTGCCGTATTTCACGTCATCGCGAGTAATCAGTGAAACATCGTCCAGCTTCAAACCCAGCGCCTTGAGGTTGATCGCTGCCGTCTCGTTGCCGCCGCTGGTTGCGATGCACCACTTCGATCCGCTCTGATCGAGTGATTGGAGTAACTCAATGGCGCCCGGCAGCGCTGTGATCTGGTCCTGCAGCTCGCGGTACGCTTTGGCGTGAAGATCGCTGAGTCGTTTGGCCTGCTCGGCGGGAATCTCCAGGCCCGTTTCCCGAGCCAGCGACTTGAGCATCAGCCCTCCGCTCATGCCAATTTTTCGATGGATTCGCCACATTGCCAATGGGATTCCCTCGGCGTCCAGCGCTTGTTTCCAGGCTGCCACGTTCTGGTAAACGCTGTCTGTCAGTGTGCCATCCAGGTCAAAAATGAAGGAGGTGGTAGGGCTCATGGTCATGCTCCGATGCGATGGCGTACGTACGTATTCGAGATCCCATGCATCCCGGCGTTCCGCGTTTCTTTGGCAATGGGAGTCGTCCAGCACAGATTCAACCCGGAGTTTCCCGTGCTGGCGTGGGAGCAGAAGGGATCTTGAGGACGGTGACGATAATCGCGCGATTGATGAGGTCATAACGCCTAGGTCGACCCGCAGCAAACAGCAGGACGCCGAGCCGGTTCAAAAGACCGTTGTCGAGATCGAACGAAAAGTTGCAGACAGCCACCGAGAGGAATGAGGCCATTGAGCGTCAGGCTGCCCTAAACGACGCTCGTAGGGTCAATACAAATGAGCTGCGATGAAAGAAAAACAGACGGGATCATACTGGCGGCTGTACCACTCGCCGTATGGTTTTCAAGCCAACCAGGACTCTACTTCTGCACCACCATACTCACTCTTCCACTGTTTAAGCGTTTTGTGATTTCCCCCCTTGGTTTCAAGGGTCTCGCCATTGTGAGGATTTTTGTAGGTCTTCACAGAACGCGGTTTGCGCGAGGATTTTTCAGGCGTGGCAACAGCAGCGTTCTTTTTCGCGGAAGTGCGCGGCTCAAGAATGGTGACGATTTCACGCAGACTGTAGCCATATTCTTGTAAAAGAGCCTTGAGCTTCGTCTCGAACTCGATTTCCTGTTTCAAGCCGTTATCATTTTTCAACGTCTCCAACTCGGCAAGTTGAGTCGCCAATTGCTGTTCGAGTCTTCGGAATTCCGCGAGTCGTGACATGGTGTTCTCCTGGTGGCCTAATGGGCGGTTCATGGAGGTTGAGTCTTTTACATGAATATCGTTCCCGCAATCACGCCATCCTGACAGTCGCTACAAAGGATCAAGATAGGTCGCGGGTGAGAAGACGAGTAGTGACTACCGCCCGCCCCGGGGCGCAGGCCGAGCGGCATAAATCACGCTGAGACTTCGCTGGCTAGCCGCTTCAATAGCGCTTGAGCCGCTGCTTGTGATGAAGCGGGATTCTGTCCGGTGATGAGGTGTCCGTCTTCGACCACGTAATTTGCCCAATCAGCAGCCTTCGAGTATTGCCCACCTTTGGCCTTCAGCATGTCCTCGACGAGGAAGGGCACGATCTTAGTGAGCCCTACGGCCTCCTCTTCCGAATTAGTAAAGCCGGTGACGTTTTTGCCCTGCACCACAGGGTGACCATCAGGAGCATTGACGTTCTTCAATACACCCGGCGCGTGGCACACGGCGGCGATCGGTTTGTTGGCCGCATAAAACGCTTCGATCAGGGAAATGGAGTCGGTGTCTTCGGCCAAATCCCACAGCGGGCCATGGCCACCAGGGTAAAACACTGCATCGAAATCATAGGGGTCAACTTCGCCCAAGGGCACGGTATTGGCTAACAACCCCTGGGCCTCGCTATCGGCACGGAAACGTCGAGTGTGCTCGGTCTGGGCGTCCGGTTCATCACTTTTAGGGTCCAGCGGCGGCTGTCCACCCTTGGGAGAAGCCAGGGTAATTTCGGCCCCGGCATCCGCAAATGTGTAATACGGGGCTGCGAATTCCTCCAGCCAGAAGCCCGTCTTCTTGCCGGTATCACCCAGCTGGTCGTGAGAAGTGAGGATCATGAGAATTTTCATACGCGCCTGTCTCCTTGCGATATGGGCAGTACTGAATCGCACCGCATAGTTGTCAGAGACGTTCACCACGCAGACGTTCACGTCGAATGACCGGAGCTCGTTCGGCCGCGTCTGCAAAGGTTCGAGGATATGCATGGAGGCGACAGGTTCGGTCATGCTGCGCCAGTCACAGCTCCACGTACGTCCCAAGCCTTGCTCCAGATAAGGTTGGCGATCAATACCGGCGCAGGAACTGCTGAATGCGCTCGCCGCTTTCCTCACCGAAGAACGCTTCAGTGGAGCAATCCTTGACCACCACACCGTTTTCCATGAACACCACACGGTCCGCTGCCTCTTGAGCGAAACGCAGCTCGTGGGTGACCACCAGCATGGTCATGCCGCTGTTCGCCAGCTCGCGCATGACGCCTAGCACTTCGTCACGCAGCTCAGGGTCCAGGGCAGAAGTTGGCTCATCAAAGAAGATCACTTCAGGGTCCATGGATAACCCTCTTGCGATGGCGACACGCTGCTTCTGGCCACCTGAAAGTTTGGCGGGATAACTGTCCGCTTTGTCCGCGAGACCGACTTGATCCAACAAATGCCGCCCTCGTTCAAGCGCCTGTGCCTTTGAAACCTTTTTCACGCTGAGGAGCCCCTCCATGACGTTCTCAAGGGCCGTCATGTGCGGAAAAAGGTTGAAGGACTGGAAGACCATGGCGGTCTTTTGCCTAAGTAGCGCCACTTGCTTGCGCGTTGCCCGGTCGAATCGACCGCTGCGCGGTATCTCCACACGATACCCGCAGACCTCCAGCGTCCCGGCGTCCGGTTTTTCCAGAAGGTTGAGAGAGCGCAGCAAGGTTGTTTTGCCTGATCCCGACGGACCGAGGATGACCACGACTTGGCCGGCCTGAACCTCAAGGTCAACGTTTTTGAGTACGGCCAGATCACCAAATGACTTGCTCAGGCCAGTAACGCGTACAGTGCTTGTGTTCATCGCATGTGCCTCGTCCAACGGCCTTCCAGCCAGGTTTGCAGGATGGTCAACACCTGATTGATGAGCCAGTACATCGCGCCCACCATCAGGAACATTTCCATGTATCGGAAGGTGGAAGCACCGATCTGCTCAGCCACTCTGGTCATTTCCATGACCGTGATCGTGGAAGCAAGCGAGGTGTCCTTGATCAACGCGATGAGCCGACTGCCCATGGTGGGTAAGGCGATTCGAAACGCCTGCGGAATGATGATCCGGCGAAGACAGGTCCAGTAGCCCATGCTCATCGAACTGGCGGCCTCCCACTGCCCACTGTCGACCGCGATGATGCCGGCTCGAAAGGTTTCGCTCAGATAGGCCGCCGAGAACAGCGTCAGTGCGAGCAGGGCCGAAGGGATCGGAGTCATCACGATCCCGTAATGCGGCAAACCGAAATAGATCAACAGTATCTGCACCAACAGAGGCGTGCCGCGGAAGATCGAGACATAACTGAAGGCGATCATCCGAAACAGCCGCACCGGAGAAATCCGCATCAGGGCAATCATCAAACCCAAACCAGTACCTAGGACAAAGGCACCCAGGCCTAACCCAAGGGTCGTCACGATCGCCTTTTGCAGTAGGGGCAGCGCCCGTAGAAAGAGATCCCACATTATTTATTCCTCTGCCAGCTCAGCGAGAGCAGCCTTGATTCCACTGGTCATGTGATAATCCGGCCCGATCCACTCCCTGGCGACAGCGTCCACCGTGCCATCTGCAACCATCGACTCGACGGCTTTGCTGACCGCGTCGCGCAAACTGTCTCGACCCTTGGCCATGGCAGGAGCAGACAGCTGGTACGTCAGAGGCTCACCCACTGCCTTGATGGGCAGGTTATTGACCTTTTTGTACTTCTCTCCGCCGAACAATGAAGACAGCACTGCATCAACCCGTCCAATTGCCAGATCGTTGAACACCAGCCCGCCGTTCTCATAGGCCCGGATGTCGGACGTGGTCATGTGCTTGCGGGCCCAGGATTCATTGCTGGTCCCCGACGTCACACCGATCGAGTGCGCTGGCATGTCCTTGATGCTATGGATGTCCTGATTGTCGTCGCGCACGAAGATGTAGAACTCTTCCACGCCATACGGGCTCGCGAAGTCGACCTGTTTTCTGCGTTCATCTGTGGGCGTCAGGTCGTTCATGACGAGATCGTATTTGTCGGCCTTCAAGCCTTCGACGAAGCTTTTGAAGCTGTCAGCGATGAACTCCACTTTCGCCACGCCAATGCGCTTGGCAACCTCTTTGGCGATGGCAACGTCGTAGCCTGCTGGCTTGTTGTCCTGCCCCAGATAACTCCAGGGTGGACTGGCTTGGGTGTTAGCGATACGAATAACGCCTCGCTCTCGCAGGGTTTGCAGGGAGTCGTCAGCCATGGCAACCGAGCAAATGCCGAAAGACATGATCATTGCCAATGCGAAACGAATGCCGTTCTGTTTCATTGTTATCCATCCTCATTTGAGTGTGCGGCCGCAGGGGCTCGCGGGAGTAACGGCAGAAAATTCTGGTCTGGCCGCCGCGTCTGAAGCGCAGCGTGCCTATACGTCAACGTACCCGGGCGTATGCCTCCAAGGCTTCGGCCAGGTCGGCGATCAACATCG
Source organism: Pseudomonas sp. NPDC088368 (assembly GCF_044753445.1). Lineage (NCBI taxonomy): Bacteria > Pseudomonadati > Pseudomonadota > Gammaproteobacteria > Pseudomonadales > Pseudomonadaceae > Pseudomonas > Pseudomonas sp. NPDC088368. The sequence goes on along the minus strand of NZ_JBIVNG010000009.1, from coordinate 280,942 downwards.
ACTCGTCTTCAAGACCGATCGAGATGCGCACGATGGGTTGATCTGTTGGTGAAAATTGCCGTGCCTGTTGCTGGGACGCCGGGTAGTAGGCAATCAGGCTGTGGGTACCGCCCCAACTCGCGCCGATGGGGAACCGTTGCAGGGCATTGAAAAATGCGCCGAAGGCACTTTCGTCGGCAGCTGGTTCCAGGATGATCGAGAGCAAGCAGCCGCTGCCTTCGAACTGGTTCTTCCACAGGGTGTGACCCGGGTCGCTTTCCAGCGCGGGGAAAAGCACTTGTCGTACTAGAGGCTGAGCCTCCAGCCAACGCGCCACTGCCAATGCCTTTCGGCTTTGCTCACGCAGCCGCAGCTCGAACGTTTGAAGCCCGCGCTGGACCAGGAAACAATCCTCAGGGCTGGTAGCCTGACCAAAGATGCTTTGAGTTTCCCGCAGCACCGCGTAGCGTTCCGGATCGTTGAGACTGACGGTTCCCATCAGCAGATCGGAATGACCGCCGAAGTACTTGGTCGCTGCTTGAACCACGAAATCCACGCCATGCTCAATGGCTTTGAAATAAAGAGGGCTTGCCCAAGTGTTGTCCATCATGGTCAGCACGCCGTGCTTTTTGGCGATGGCGGTGATCGCACCAATGTCCTGCATTTCCATGGTGACGGTGCCCGGAGCTTCCATGCAGATCATGCGGGTGTTCGTGCGGATCAATGCTTCAATTCCGGCGTCGATAGTCGGTGGATAGAACTCCACCTCAACACCAAGATGAGCCAGCCACTGGCGACCGAAAGTCTTGAGCGAGCCGTAGCAGGAGTCCGAAATAAGCAGATGGTCGCCTGCACGAACGAAGCCCATGACAGTGGTAATCAGTGCAGACGCACCCGTCGGCATGATCACGCAGTGGCGGGCGTTTTCCAGATCAGCGACTTGACGCTCGAGCGCACGAGTGGTTGGCGTGCCGGTAATTCCATAGCTGTAGCCGTCTGGCTGTCGGCTCTTACGGCTGACGAAGTCTTCGAACGAATCGAACACTACGGTCGAACCGCGCCATACACCTGGAGAGAGGCTGGCATAAGGGCTGCCGGCAGGATCTACAAGTTTCATCTAGGTACGCCTTGTTGGGTCAGGGACAATGAATCCTATTGTTCAATAGACCTGCCTTAGCGACTACACCTAGAATTATTAACTCAATAAGTAAAGGTTATAGGTTACTGCATGGGTGTCCGAGAAATTGAAGTCTTTCGAGTGGTCATGAACGCAGGAAGCACCAGCAAGGCTGCCAACATGCTCGGTATCTCCCAACCTGCCGTCAGCCAGGCGATTCGCAAACTCGAAACATCTGCCGGTCTCGCTTTCTTTCACCGGATTCGTGGCCGTCTGGTGCCCACGCAGGAGGCGCACGCGTTGATGGTGGACGTGGACAAACTCTTCATCGGGATGGATGCGATCGAACATCGGATCAAGACCTTGAAGCAGTTCGGCACGGACCGCCTGGCCATTGCCGTGCATCCGGCACTTGGTAATGCATTCATGCCGAGGGCTCTAGCATCGTTCGATCTGGCAGGGCGAGATATGAGGGTGTCGCTACGGGTCCTTAGCTCGCGGGAGGTGCATCAGGACGTGTCATCCGGTCAATGCGATTTTGGCCTGATGGCCGACGAGATGCCGGTCATGGGGTTGGAGCATTCGCCTTTTCTGGAATCGCCGGGTGTCATGGCCATGCCACCTGATCACCCGCTTGCAAAGCTGCCGGTGATCACTCCGAACGATATCGGCAACCACGACTTCATCGCACTCAATCCAGAAGACAGCAGCCGTCGGCGAATGGAAGCGGCGCTGGCCCCCTATGGCGTGACGCCGAATATCAGGATTGAAACGCCCTATGCCCATACCGTCTGCGAGATGGCGTTGCGCGGTATCGGGTTCGGTTTCGCCAATCCTGTCGCCGTCGTCGACTACATCGACCGTGGCTTGGTCATCCGGCCGTTTTCCCTGAAGGTGAACTTCACGAGCATCTTGCTTTTCCGACCCGGAAAACCCTTGGCGGACAACGCGCGAAAGTTGATATCCGCGCTACGCATCCAACTGTCAAAGGATTTGAAGCTTGTGGAAAACCATATGGAAAAGTGAGGCTTCGGAGTCAAGGTTTAAGCGTGAGTGATTGCATGGACTTGACGAAACCCGTTGGGATGGCTATCCGAGCCGCTAACGCTTTCAAATGGCCCAGGAAGTCGAATCTGGATGCAGCCTGAAAACGCTTCGCGGTGGCCGGTGCACCGCTCGAGCGAGGCTTTTTTCCGGGTGAGTGAGATAGGCCTGACCAGATAACGCTGGGCCCAGGCGATCTCTGAAGACCATGCGGACATGGCTAGACGGACGTAATCGAGACGACCTCGATGTACTTGAATTTCTTACGGGCCGCTTTAATCGCATCAAGCTCCGCCTGCAGCTTACTGAGCGTGTCGGCTTCGAAGACGAAAATCTGTGTCTCGCCTTCAAATTCATTTCCGACTCGCAGGGTCACCTTGAGCTTGGGTACAAATGTCTGAGGTGGTTTACGTTTTTTCGCCGCTACGGGTGGGGCAATAACGATCGACGACGGCTCTTCCGGTGCAGCTACATGGACCGGAGCTTCTGAGACCCCAAACAAGGCCCTTCGCATCTCTTCTTCAGTTAACTCTGTATTCACGAATCTATGTCCTGTCGATGTGTTTTTATGTACTCCCGCACCGGGCAGCCCACTTGATCATTTTGTCTCAGTCACGATGGTTGAGACCTATCGCATCACGACAGTTTCGCGACTCAATGCTCCCCTGCCTGAATGGCCAACACGCCCGATCCTTCATGCTGGGCGTTTGCCGGACAATCGTCAGCTTGGCCTTCTTTGGAGGCTCCTCTCGAGGCACCTCTCGAACAGTGTCGTGGAAGGTTACGACGTTGTGCGCACCTGTCGGGATAAAGTTTTGATCATTGAAGACCGTTTGCCGAGCTTGGTTAACGAATGTGCCGGTGTTTGGCGATTGGAGGTCTAACGATGGGCCGGGCCGTATGACCGAACCGCTGCTCATCTCACCTGAATCTCGCCCCGAGCGAAGATTTTCAGCCACTTGTAACGCGCTTCCGCGATCAGGCTCAGATCGATTCAAGAGGATAAACCCGCTTACGGCGGCGATGCATCCTGCTACTGCATAGGTGGCGAACCTCTGAATGCCACGCTTCTGTTGAGTTCTAAGAATTCGTTCCGGAGCATCACCGAAATCTGCTTTCATCCATGCACCTATCTATTTCTTCCCGGCACGTCGGCAACGCTCCGAACAATACCGGACCTCGTCCCAACATCGCGCCCATTTTTTACGCCAAGTGAATGGCAGTCGGCAGCAGGCGCAGGTTTTGACCGGAAGCTCGCTCTTTTTCAACTGTGCTCCGTCCTGATTGCGTGCATCTAATTCAGGTTTCTAAACGTAGATTTGACGCCACCTCTGAAACCATGAGACGTACCCTGCACATGAGTAATCTCCTTGTAGCGTTCTGCTTCGCCAGCATGGTTGTTGGCTGGCTGCTGTCATGGACATTCATTATGCACGTTATGAAATGATCGCTGACCGGCTTTTCCATTGGCTGACTATCGCCGACGATCAGCTGCGTCTCTGAACACCAGACACAATTGGCTGCACTCGTCTTCTGTAATAGCGTTTGCCAGATGCAAGCCTTCAGCAAAGCCAAGTCCTTGACCTTCAAAGTAACCGAACGCGTAGTCGCTGCTCGCTTGAGCGATCTGTACCAGGTAGGTCGCGGCGTGGTGATCGAACGGCTTTGGCAGCTGCAACACGTGTAATTCAGTCAGGGCCAACTGGCACAAAAAGGCGCTGAAATGATCATCCAAGGTCCTGACTTATTGAGAAGAATGTCCAAACTTGTTGTTGATTCGTTTGGCAATGTCGAGATGATCTTCCTCCAAAGCAAAATGCCCGGTGTTGTAGTGAACTATTTCTGCGCTCGGCAGGATGTCCTTGATGGCGTCGGCACCGCGTGGGGCAAAGATCGGGTCACCGTCCCCCCAGACTACCAGCGTCGGTGGATGCGACGCGCGCAGGTAAGCCTGCCACTTTGGATATAGGGCGAGATTGGAGAGGATATCCAGCTGCAAGTCTGTCATGGCACGTCGCTTATCGGGGTCACTCAAGGCGAGCGCGTCGTTGACCCAAGCGTCAGGGTTTAGGGTGCCAGGATCGCGAGCGCCATGGCGGTAGAGGAACAGATCCGTTGCAACGCTCACCCTAGCCTGTGCGGCGTCCCGCTTTTCCACTGGTTTCAGAATACTGGCGGCCTGAATGGCTTGAAGCCGTGCAGGCTGCCAGCCGTCCAACGTCATGGGCGTGTTCTGAATGACCAATCCGCGCACCCAATCGGGATGAAGCGTCGCGATGCGCATCCCAACGGGGCCACCGAAATCTTGCATGTAGATCACGGCGCTTCCTATACCCATTCGCCGGACGAATGTATCCACTGTTTCGGCGAGCACATCGAACGTCAGCGGATGATCTCCTGATGCGGGAGCATCGCTATTACCCATCCCAGGATAGTCAGGTGCCAACACGTGAAAATGAGCGGCCAGCTCCGGAATCAGGTCACGGAACATATGGGATGACGACGGGAATCCGTGAAGCAGCAGAATGGTGGGATTGCGTAGGTCACCAGCCTCCCGGTAGAACATTTTTCCGCCGTCTAAGGTGACGTATCGGTATTCAGTCTGGGCAAAGGCTGCGCCAGGAGAGACTGACAGCGTCAGCAGCAACGTCAGATAGGTTGCCCACGTAAAAAATTCGCTCCGCATCTTTTGCTCCTTCAGGTTTGCCCGGACCGCACCGCCTAGCCTCAGGCTGTGTTAGCCACGCACTCACGGCGCCTTGCAGGATTAAGGGTATCATGTTACTTTAAAAACATACCTACTGATAGATAGGTAAATGCTACTACTAATAGCTGTCAACGGCGATGACGCATAGATGGGTGCGGAAACGGGCTAGCGTTAAGGGCATGTTCCACGCCTCGCAACGGCAAATGGGCTGACGTCGAAGCTTGAGCTGTTCTTTATTACAGATGCACCCATCAACTAGACGCTAATAAGCTCTTGCTGATCCGGAGTCTGTTCCTTATGGATTTAAGAAACGGGTCGAGCACGTTAACCCGACTTTGGGCGATATTTACGCTGCGTCAACATGTGGAGATAATATGAGTAATTCAGTTGGGCAGTCATTAACTTCGGTAACTATCAAGTCGCCTGGGCCCAGTTCAAGTTCAGGTTCAACACCTCGCAACTCTTATTTGACGAATCAACTATTGCAGGAAATTGGAACGAAGCAAGGCGTACTCGATACAGATGCCATGAAAAAGGCAGGCTTGGGATCTAGTTTTGCTGATTTCGACATGACCTCCATCACACCGGCTGAGTTAGGGCTGGTCAGCAAAAACCTGTATGCACTGGGGTTGATCGACAAGACCACCGCCAATCTCATGATCTCTGCAGGCACCAACCTCGATTCGGTCGGCAACCCGATGACACCTGATGTAAAAATGAACGCTCTCGACTACTTTGCAGCGCGCATAAACAATCTCCGTAGCGCGAGCGTCGACAATAATGAATATGGATTTCAAGTCGTACCGGATTATATAAATACGGTGTATGTCCTACAAAACCTCAACGACTTTGCCAAAGATGCACGCACTGACAGCGGTACCCAAAGTGCGCAGTCTCAAGGCATCAGCATTCATGTGTAGCCTATGCGTCAGCAAACGCTCCGTTTTCCTATCCGTCCAGAGCAGACCAGAGAAAATGCCCCCTGGCATGGCGTTAACTTCGCGCAGCTGTTCTTTATCGTAGTCGTCCAAAAGCCACACCCGCGATCCAACTGAGCAGCTGAAACACTACGAAGCTGCAGGCAGCGATGAGTACAAAGCGTTTGACCCAGCGCAATATCAGGTGGGTATCGAGCAGAAAAAAAGCACTCCTCGTCCAACGCCATGGCCTAGAAGACCGGCCAAACCTGCCTCCCTGGATAAAGGCATGACGTGATCCCCCTCTCAGCTCGAGCCGTCGCTCCCCCCCGCCAGCAGCGATGATTGCGTTGCCTGAGCCTGGGACAATCCCTGCCATAGTGGACCAAACGCCGATTCGACAGGGTCCAACAGCGATCACGGCCACAGAGGTTGTTGGTTCAGAATCAAAATGACTGACGCATGTAGAAAGCCTCAACTCGGAGCGCTACAGCCTTGAACAGGCGCTGCTACCGGCCGGAACGGGTTTGAGCCATGAGTTAACGTGGGACGGTCCAGGGACCTGGTGCCCCACTTTCGTTCAGACGAAAAAAAACCCGAGAATTCACACTTACGTGGACCTCTCGGGTTTCGAAGATGGTGGGTCGTGTGGGATTCGAACCTACGACCAATTGGTTAAAAGCCAACTGCTCTACCAACTGAGCTAACGACCCGCTTCGTGGTGGCGCGTATATTACTGATTTTTCTCAGTAATTCAACACCCTTTTTTAAAAAAATTAAAAATAGCGCGTCGGGTCGGTGATTCCGGCCGCTGCGAAGCCTTCTGCGCGCAGGCGGCAGCTGTCGCATTTACCGCAGGCGCGGCCTTGATCGTCCGCTTGATAGCAGGAAACCGTCAGCCCGTAATCGACGCCCAGACGCGTGCCTGCCTTGACGATGTCGGCTTTGCTCAGCATCTGCAACGGGGCTTGAATGGTAAAACCTTGCCCTTCTACGCCCGCCTTGGTCGCGAGGTTGGCCATGCGCTCGAAGGACTCGACGAATTCGGGGCGGCAATCCGGATAGCCAGAGTAATCGACAGCGTTGACGCCAATGAAGATGTCACGTGCGCCAAGGACTTCGGCCCAGCCCAATGCCAACGACAGAAAGACCGTGTTGCGCGCGGGTACGTAGGTGACAGGAATGCCTTCGCCAGGCGTTTCAGGCACGGCAATGCTGCTGTCGGTGAGGGCCGAGCCGCCGATGCCGTTCAGGTTCAGACCGATCACCTTGTGTTCGACCACGCCCAGGTCGCTGGCCACACGCTCTGCCGCTTGCAGCTCGGCACGATGACGCTGGCCATAGTCGAAGCTCATGGTGTAGCAGGTGTAGCCGTCGGCTTTCGCCATTGCGACCACGGTGGCCGAGTCCAGGCCGCCAGACAGCAGGATTACCGCGCGTTTCTTAGTCATTGTGTGCTCACTCATCTCAGCGCCCCGGCTCATCGTTCCAGAGGATTTTATGGAGCTGCAGCTGCAGGCGCACCGGCAGGTTATCGGCAACGATCCAGTCGGCGAGGTCTCGAACGTTCAGATCGCGATGCACCGGAGAAAACAGCACTTCCCCTGCTCGACGGTCCAGACCGTACTGGATGATCTTTGAGACCGCCCAGTCGTAGTCTTCCCGCGAGCAGATGACGAACTTGATCTGGTCGTTCGGGGTCAGGAGTTCGATATTTTCATAGCGATTGCGCGCCACTTCTTTCGAGCCGGGCGTTTTCAGATCGACCACGCGGCTGACGCGAGGGTCAACCTTGGAAATGTCCAGTGCGCCACTGGTCTCCAGCGACACTTCGTAGCCGGCATCGCACAACCGCTGAAGCAGCGGAATGGCGTTGGGTTGGGCCAGAGGCTCGCCGCCGGTCACACAGACGTAGCGCGGGCGGTAGCTGGCGACTTGCTCCATGAGCGAATCGAGGGTCTGAATCGTGCCACCCGTGAACGCGTATTCGCTGTCGCAATAACCGCAACGCAGGGGGCAACCGGTGAGGCGCACGAACACGGTAGGCAAGCCTGCCGTGCGCGTTTCACCCTGTAACGAGTAAAAAACTTCGGTGATGCGTAATGTGTCTTGCATAGGGGCCACGGGCGTAACGGCTAAACAGGCCATCCGCCTCCGTCAGGCACTTCTGTGCACCCTGCGCTCGCAGAATCCAGAGAAGCGTATTCAATACCGGAATTTCGGGTGCGAGATTCTAACGAAAAAAGCCGCGCAACGCGCGGCTTTCTTGAATCGAGGGTCAATCACCTGGTGTCAGAGGCGTTGAAGATCGCGCTGAGCCAGTTGTGCTGCCGACGTCCCAGGGTACTGGGCAACGACCTGCTGCAGAATGCCTTTGACCTTGTCGGTATGACCCAGGCGGCGCTCCACATCGGCGAGCTTGTACAACGAATCAGGCACCTTTGCGTGCTTTGGGTACAACTGACTCACTTTGGCGAAGGCCTGACCGGCACCTTGCAGATCGCCTTTGGCCAGATTTACTTCACCCAGCCAGTACTGGGCATTGCCCGCGTATTGGCTATTTGGGTATTTACGCAAAAAAGCAGAGAACGCTTGGCTGGCCTTGTCGAAATCCTTGGCCTTGATCAGGTCGAAAGCAGCGTCGTAGTAGAGCTTTTCTTTCGCCGGATCACCCGGTTCTGTACTGGTCTGAGGCGCCTGTGCGGCAGAGGCGCCACCAGCAGGTGCTACAGGGGCTCCGCCGGCGTTGACGCCACCGTCGGAAGCTGAATTATTGGCAGGTGCGGCAGGTGCGCCACCCGCTCCGATGCGAGAGTCGAGGTCCTTGTAACGATCCAGCGCTTCTTGCTTCATCTGCTGGATATCGTTCTGCTGGACTTCAACGATTCCGCGCAAGCGCGAAATTTCATCCTGCATTTGTTGCAGCTGCATGAACAGCTGACCTTGCGCCGAAGGCTGGGCCGTAGCCCCACCTCCGGCGTAGGCGCCCGCCGTACCATAACCCGATGGCGGATAACTGCTGCCAGCAGAGCCAGAGTTGTCATCGACCACAGGAACCGCACCCATCGCTGCAAGAGGAAGGGTGAGAGCCAAAACGGTTAAAGCACGGCGGCACGTTCGCATGTCAAATTACTTACGCAGTTCGACGCGACGGTTTTGAGCCCAGGATTGCTCGTCGTTGCCGGTAGCAACTGGACGCTCTTCACCGTAGGAAACCAGTTCCAGCTGAGCTGGCGATACGCCTTGCAGAACCAGGTAGCGTTGAACGGCTTTCGCACGACGCTCGCCCAGTGCCAGGTTGTATTCGCGAGTACCGCGTTCGTCAGTGTTACCTTCCAGAACAACGCGAGCGCCGTTAGCTTTCAGGTCTTTGGCGTGAACGTCCAGAGCGCGCATGGCCTCTGGTTTCAGGTCAGAACTGTCGTATTCGAAGTAGAAAGTGGTGATTGCGCGCAGAGCAGCTTCTTCGCTCAGGCTGCCGTCAACAGCACCAGTGTTAGCGCCGTAACCAGCGTTTGGATCTACAGCAGCGCCTTGACCGGCATTGTCGCCGCCTTTGGACGAGCAACCTACAGCTACAGCCATGGCCAGAGCCAGCGCAGCAAATTTACCAAACTTCAGCATTTCCATCGTGAAACTCCTAATGAACCCCAGTGTGTTAAAGTAAAACGTAAAGCGCCGCGTCAGTTCAGCTAAGGGGACCAGGAAGGTTCTCTGACTTCGCCTTGAGCGGTAGGAAGCGGGAGCCTTACGCGTCCGTTAATGGACACGAGCATCAAGACTCCCCGGCCCTGCTGGCGGGTGGCGTAGATTACCATGGTGCCGTTGGGCGCAACAGTAGGCGACTCATCAAGGTTGCTGTCTGTGAGGATTTTTACGCTACCGCGCTGCAAATCCTGAGCGGCTACCTTGAAGTTGGTGAAGCCATCTTGACGATGGATCATGACCAGAGTCTTTTCATCAGCCGACAATTTAGGGTTGGCGTTGTAGTTACCGATGAAAGTGACGCGTTCAGCGCCGCCACCATTAATGCTCGTTTTATAGATCTGTGGTTTGCCGCCACGATCGGAAGTGAAATAAATGGTCGAGCCGTCTTTACCGAAGAAAGGTTCGGTATCGATGGACGAATCATTCGTGACGCGCGAAAGCTGACGCGACGCCAGGTTCATCACATAAATCTCAGGGTTGCCGTCTTTCGACAAGACCATGGCCAGCTTGCTGCCGTCCGGAGACCAGGCCGGTGCGCCGTTCAGACCTTCGAAGTTGGTGATTTGCTCGCGACGACCCGTGTCGATGTGCTGAACGAAGATGCGCGGACGCTTCTGTTCGAACGACACGTAGGCGATACGCTTGCCGTCCGGCGCGAAACGTGGGGACAGGATCGGCTCACGGGATTGCAGCAGTGTCACTGCGCGAGCACCGTCGTAGTCCGAACGTTGCAGCGTGTAGCGGGTGTTGTTCGTACCGAAACGCTCAGCGGTGACGTACAGCATGCGAGTCGAGAACGCGCCTTTGATGCCAGTCAGCTTTTCAAACGACTGGTCAGCGATGTAGTGCGCCATGTCGCGCAGTTGATCGGTCGTACCTGACACATTACCGGTAAGCACTTGCTGCTCGGTCGCGACATTGAACAACGCGTACTGGACCTGCAAACGACCGCCCGCAGGCGAAATGCTGCCGACCATCACGTACTGGGCACCCAGCGCTTTCCAGTCGCGGAAGATGACTTCGCTGGCCTGACTCGGCTGGCTGATCATGTTTTCCTTTGGAATCGGCGTGTAATAGCCCGAATTCAGCATGTCGTTGCTGATGATCTGAGCCATGTCTTCAGGCAGCACGCTACCGCCTTGCAAGCCGAAAGGCACGATTGCAATCGGCGTGGCGCGGTCACTGCCGCTTGTGACCAGAATGTTCTTTTCGTCGGCAGCGGCGAAACCCGCTGCACAACAAAGAACGACAAGCAATCCTCGAAGAAGGTTAATCACAAGGCTAGATCCTCAGGTGTGAATGTCATCTTGAATGAACGGTAAGGCGCGAAATCCGAAGGTTTCAGCCCCTGCATCTCTGTCAAACGACCAATGTTCTTGACCGCTGCTACTGCCGAACTGTCGAACGGACCATCGCCGCTGGACTTGGCCACGGTCACGGAGCTGATCGTACCGTCCGGCAACATGGCGATCTGCAACACGACTGTCATGCCTTTGCGCGCTGAAGGGGGACGTGCCCAGCCTTCCGCAGCTCGCGAGCGAATCAAGTCATCGAAGCTGCCAGCGACTTCATCACCCTTCTCATCGGCCAGCGCCTGTTGGCGTTCCGGCTTGTCGGAGAGCAGGTCGGCCAGTGCTTGCGCCTTCTTGTCTTCCGCCGATTTACGGGCAGCGTCCTGTGCCTTCTTCTTGGCGTCGTCTGCAGCTTTCTTCTTGGCGTCCTCAGCCGCTTTTTTCTTCGCGTCTTCAGCAGCCTTTTTCTTCGCATCGTCAGCCGCCTGCTTTTTCGCGTCCTCGGCAGCCTGTTTCTTGGCTTCTTCCGCGGCGGCGCGCTTGGCGTCTTCCTCAGCTTTTTTCTTCGCGTCGTCTTCAGCTTTCTTCTTGGCTATATCAGCCAATTGTTTCTCTTCTGCTGCTTTCTTCGCATCGTCTGCTTTTTTGGCTTCAGCTTTCTTCGCGTCGTCGGCCTTTTTGGCGTCTTCCGCTTTCTTCGCTTCCTCAGCCTTTTGCTCTTCGGCCTTTTGAGCGGCATCGGCTTTCTTTTGTTCCGCCGCCTTTATCGCCTCTTGCTCAACTTTTTTCTGTTCCATCTGCTCGACTTCCGTTTGTCGCGCAGCGGATTTCTTTGCCTCGCCAGCAAGCTTCTGGTTGGTCTGGGTCGTCGCCTGACTTTTCGACTTGAGCTGATACAGCGTGGCCTGAACGATAGGTTTCGACTCAGGCAGCTCCGGCGTCATCGCGAAGCTCACGAACAACAGACCAAAAATCAGGACGTGCAGTGCCACAGCCCAGACGGAGGGCCAGAAGTAGCTTTCCGAGGCTGACGGCTCTCGAATCGGCTGCATCAGGGCGCCTCGGTAATCAGACCAACGTTCCCGACTCCGGCCTTCTGCAACCCGCCCATCGTGCCCATGACAGAGCCATAGTCGACGGATTTGTCACCGCGAATGAACACCTGAGTCTGCTTGCCGGCCTCACGACCTGCCGCGATGATTTTGGTCACGGCACTGGTCAGTTGCGGCAAGGTCATGGCCTTGTCCATCTGCTTGTCGGTGTCGACTTCGCTGCCAAGGTTCCAGTAATAGGATTTGTCAGCCTTGATCGAAATGGTCAGGACCTGATTGTTGTTGTCCTGCGGCAAAGCCTCGCTGGAGACCTTGGGCAGATCGACTTTCACGCCCTGGTTAATCATTGGAGCCGTCACCATGAAAATGACCAGCAGCACCAACATCACGTCGATGTACGGCACCACGTTCATTTCGGCGACCGGCTTGCGTTTGCTGCGTCGACCGCGAGCGATTAAAGCCATTGGGAAATACCTGCTTAGTCTTCGCTGGTGTGCACTTTACGGTGCAGGATGGCCTGGAACTCGTCGGCGAATGTGTAGTAACGGCCGATCAGGTTCTCGCCACGAGCGGCGAAACGGTTGTAGGCGATTACTGCAGGGATTGCTGCGAACAGGCCGATGGCGGTAGCGATCAGGGCTTCGGCGATACCCGGTGCAACGGTGGCCAGGGTGGCCTGTTGAGCAGTGGCCAGACCACGGAAAGAGTTCATGATCCCCCATACGGTCCCGAACAGACCGACGTACGGGCTGGTGGAACCCACAGTCGCCAGGAAAGGCAGGCTCTGCTCAAGCTTTTCTTCTTCACGGGAGATGGCAACGCGCATGGCACGGGCCACACCTTCCATAACGGCATCGGGATCGACACCTGGCTGCTGGCGCAGACGTGAGAACTCTTTGAAGCCGGCGCGGAAGATCTGCTCGACGCCCGAATCCGGGTCAGGGTTGCTGCCCGCTTGACGGTACAGTTTGGACAGGTCGATACCCGACCAGAAACGCTCCTCGAAGCTGTCCAGCGCACGGCGCCCAGCGCGCAGCATCGAGCTGCGCTGAAAAATCATGATCCACGAAGTGACCGATGCGGCCACCAGGATCAGCATTACCAACTGAACGACCACGCTGGCATTGCTGACCAAACTCCACATGGAGGTATGGTCGACGACGTTAGCTTCCACGCTGTATCTCCTGCTCTGAAAGTGTTCCCGCGCCACTCTGACCGGCGAAGGCCGCGCGCAGAGTTTCGGGAATGGCCCGGGGTTTAAAACTATCGGCGCGTACGCACGCCACTAAAAACTGCCCTTCGCAGAGCAGCACATCATCCGCGGCCCGCCTGACATGCTGATGAAAGCGCAGACTGGCTCGGTTCAATTCGATCACTTCGGCGCTGACCAGGAGTTCGTCGTCCAGCCGAGCCGGTTGGTGATAACGCGCCTCACTGGAGTGCACGACAAACAACAGGTTCTCGTCACCGGCCATTGCGGATTGAGCAAAGCCCAATGCCCGCAGCCGCTCGGTCCGAGCCCGCTCCATGAATTTCAGGTAATTGACGTAGTAGACGATGCCGCCCGCATCGGTGTCTTCGTAATAAACGCGACAGCGATGTGCGAACGACTGACCCCCGTTTTGCGCGCGCATACTCTAGTGCTTACTCCTGTGGTTGCCAATCCGGCCAGGCAACTGTTTTTCATCGTTTTTCACCGGCAGGCACAAGGCACATTGCCGTGACAGCCCGTCTGACCACCAAACCCCGGAATAAATCGGTGAATCACACATTTATTCGTCGGTATCGTCCGCCAACTCATCCGTGACTGACCGCTCCCCCATTCTGGAGGGGATGTTCAGACCGAAGTGCAGGTACGCATGCCGCGTGACCATGCGACCGCGAGGTGTGCGCATCATATAGCCTTGCTGGATCAAATAGGGCTCCAGCACGTCCTCGATGGTGTGTCTTTCTTCGCTGATGGCGGCGGCGAGGTTGTCGACGCCCACCGGGCCACCATCAAACTTTTCGATCATGGTCAATAACAGACGACGGTCCTGATGATCGAAGCCACGCTCATCGACGTCCAGCAGGTTCAGCGCGAGATCGGCGATGGCCTTGGTGATCTCCCCTTTGGCGCGCACTTCGGCAAAATCCCGCACCCGGCGCAACAGCCGGTTCGCGATTCGAGGCGTGCCCCGCGCGCGACGGGCGATTTCGAAGGCCCCCTCGTCTTCGATGTGCAAACCAAGGATGCCCGCCGAACGGGAGACGATGGTCGCGAGGTCTGCGGTGCTATAGAACTCAAGACGCTGGACGATGCCGAAACGGTCACGCAGCGGATTGGTCAGCATGCCCGCGCGGGTGGTGGCGCCCACGAGGGTGAACGGCGGGAGGTCGAGCTTGATCGAGCGCGCCGCAGGGCCTTCGCCGATCATGATGTCCAGTTGAAAGTCTTCCATCGCAGGGTACAAAACCTCCTCGACGATGGGCGACAGACGGTGGATTTCATCGATGAACAGCACGTCGTGGGGTTCAAGATTGGTGAGGATCGCTGCCAGATCACCCGGCCGTTCGAGCACAGGCCCCGACGTGCTCTTGATGGACACACCCATTTCCTGAGCGATGATGTTGGCCAGCGTGGTTTTACCCAGGCCCGGCGGACCGAAGATCAGCGTGTGATCGAGCGCTTCGTTCCGTCCACGCGCGGCCTGGATGAACAGTTCCATTTGCTCGCGCACGGTGGGCTGACCAATGTAATCGGCCAGGCTCAGCGGCCGGATGGCGCGATCCAGTTGCTCGTCACGGTCGCGGCCAGTGGCGGCGATCAGGCGGTCGGCTTCGATCACTTACAACATCCCCTTGAGTGCGCGGCGAATCAGATCTTCACTGCTCAAATTCTTGTCTTTGATGGCGGTAATCGCCTTGCTGGCTTCTTGAGGCTTATAGCCCAACGACACCAAGGCGCTAATAGCGTCCGACTCAGCTGTAGCGACCTGCAACGGCGCGCCCGGCCCTTCAGACACCAGCGCGAACGTGCCCGGCAACGCATCCCAAGCCTTGAAACGGTCCTTGAGCTCAACAAGCAGACGTTCCGCTGTTTTTTTGCCGACACCCGGGACACGGGTCAACGCTGACGTGTCTTGAGCCTGAACACATCGAACCAACTCATCGACTTCCAGCGTCGACATCAACGCCAGCGCCAGCTTGGGGCCTACCCCGTTCAATCTGATCAACTCCCGAAACATCTCGCGATCACGCTTCTCGTAGAAGCCGAACAGCAGGTGGGCGTCTTCACGAACGACCAGGTGAGTGTGCAGCGTCACCGTTTCGCCCACATGAGGCAGACGATAAAGGGTTGTCATGGGGACTTCGATCTCGTAGCCCACGCCCCCAACATCGAGTACCAGATGCGGCGGTTGTTTCTCGACCAACGCACCGCGCAAACGTCCAATCACGTATCAGATCCTTTCCAGTAGCCGGTCACTGCGAGGAGCAGGGTGAAACCCTGATCGCCATCTTTGCAGGACTCAGAAGAGCTGCAAGTGAACATTTATATGTGAATGATGCCATCAGAGCCGCAGACGGCCACCCCGGCTCCGTGCCGTATTCAGGCCATGAGGGATCAGACTGGAACGAGTGTGAGCGTGGCACAAGGCGATCGCCAGGGCATCCGAAGCGTCTACCTGTGGCTTTTGGGTCAATTTCAACAAGTGCATGACCATCATCATCACCTGATCCTTGTTCGCCCCACCCGTACCGGCAACGGCCTGCTTGACCTGCGTGGCTGAATATTCAGCGATTTCCAGGGTTTCTTCGGCGGCGGCAACGATGG
This sequence comes from Pseudomonas sp. NPDC088368, assembly GCF_044753445.1. Classification (NCBI taxonomy): domain Bacteria; kingdom Pseudomonadati; phylum Pseudomonadota; class Gammaproteobacteria; order Pseudomonadales; family Pseudomonadaceae; genus Pseudomonas; species Pseudomonas sp. NPDC088368. The sequence continues at coordinate 265,312 of NZ_JBIVNG010000009.1, read as the reverse complement.
CGGCCCCTCGGGCCTGGCCGAGCTTGAGCGCGGAGTCGGCATTGCGAGCCATAAAAACCTTTTCGATACCCATGGTGACGGGACCATAGGTCTGAATCACCTCGCGCACCCCACGATAGACGATCTGAAGCCGTTCATGCAGCAAGCCGCTGCCCGTACGGATACAGCCCGAGGCCACGTATTCGCATCCCCGTCCAGTGTCACGCACCACACCGAAGCCGGTGATTCGCGAACCGGGGTCGATACCTAGAATAAGAGTCATAACGCCTGCAGCTTGAGAAGTGACGCGTACGTTTGAACGCAGCATAAAGGCAGAAGCCGGAGGCCGATAGCGATGAACGAATCAGCGCTTCGTGCCTCCGGCCTCATGACCCGGCCAATGTGAAGATCAGCCAAGCTGCTCCATCACGTCGTCCGGAATTTCTGCGTTGGAATAGACGTTCTGAACGTCATCCAGGTCTTCGAGCATATCGATCAGTTTGAGCACCTTCTCCGCCATTTCAAGATCCAGCACGGCGCTGGTGGTCGGCTGCATCACGATCTCCGCGTCTGCTGCCTTGAACCCCGCCGCTTCAAGGGCGTTTCGCACGGCATAAAAACCGGCAAATGACGTGAATACATCAATGGAGCCGTCTTCATGGGTCACGACGTCATCGGCGTCGGCTTCCATCGCGGCTTCCATCAGCGCATCTTCGTCGATACCCGACGCGAAGGAAATTTGTCCCTTGCGTTCAAACAGGTACGACACCGAACCGTCGGTGCCCAAGTTGCCGCCACACTTACTGAATGCATGACGCACCGCTGCTGCCGTGCGATTGCGGTTGTCTGTCATGGTTTCGACCATAACCGCCACACCGCCAGCGCCGTAGCCTTCATAACCCAGCTCGACCATGTCGTCGGCATCGGCAGCGCCCGCACCGCGAGCGATCGCACGGTCGATGATGTCGCGGCTCATGTTCGCACCCAGCGCCTTGTCCTGAGCCAGACGCAAGCGAGGATTCGATGCCGGATCACCACCACCTTGACGGGCAGCGACGGTCAGCTCACGAATCCACTTGGTGAAAATCTTGCCTTTCTTGGCGTCCTGACGCTCTTTGCGGTGCTTGATGTTCGCCCACTTGGAATGACCAGCCATAACACGCTCCAAACCTTGAAACACGCCCGCTCCCGCTCGATCACACGAACGGCAGCGCTTCACTCGAATTTGTGCCCCAAAGGGCAAGGGAGTCAGGGTGAATCGAACTAGCGATCCACCCTGCCCTTTTCGTTACTCGGCCTTTGGCGTTTCGCGCAAGCGGATGTGCAGCTCGCGCAGTGCCTTGGCATCGACAACGCCTGGTGCCTGAGTCATGACGTCCGCTGCACTCTGGGTTTTCGGGAAGGCAATGACTTCACGAATCGACTGCGCACCTGTCATCAGCATGACCAGACGATCAAGACCGAATGCGAGGCCACCGTGCGGCGGTGCACCGTATTTCAGAGCATCGAGCAGGAAGCCGAACTTCTCTTGCTGCTCGTCTTCGGAAATGCCCAACAGACGGAAGACCGCTTGCTGCATTTCTTTGCGGTGGATACGGATCGAACCGCCGCCCAGCTCCGTGCCGTTCAATACCATGTCGTAAGCACGCGATAGGGCAGTGGCCGGATTGGCTTCCAGCTCTTCAGGCGAGCACTTCGGCGCGGTGAACGGGTGGTGCAACGCCGTGAAGCTTCCGTCGTCGTTCTCTTCGAACATCGGGAAATCGACGACCCACATCGGGGCCCACTCACAGGTCAGCAGGTTCAGGTCGTGACCCAGCTTGATACGCAGGGCACCCAGCGCTTCGCTGACGACTTTGAACTTGTCGGCGCCGAAGAACACGATGTCGCCGTCGACCGCGCCAACGCGATCCAGGATCACGTTCAGGCTGGCTTCCGGGATGTTCTTGACGATAGGCGACTGCAGGCCTTCGACGCCTTTGGCGCGCTCGTTGACCTTGATGTAGGCCAAGCCTTTCGCGCCATAGATACCGACGAACTTGGTGTAGTCATCGATCTTGCTGCGCGGCATGCTCGCGCCGCCTGGAACGCGCAGCGCGGTCACGCGGCATTTCGGGTCGTTGGCAGGACCGCTGAAGACCTTGAATTCGACGTCCTTGAGCTGATCGGCCACGTCCACCAGTTCCAGCGGGTTGCGCAGGTCTGGCTTGTCGGAACCGTAGCGGCGCATGGCTTCTTCGAAGGTCATGTGCGGGAAGTCACCAAACTCCAGGTCCAGCACTTCCTTGAACAGCTTGCGAATCATGCTTTCGGTGAGACCAATAATGTCTTCCTCGTTGAGGAAGCTGGTCTCGATGTCGATCTGAGTGAACTCAGGCTGACGGTCGGCACGCAGGTCTTCGTCACGGAAACATTTGGCGATCTGGTAGTAGCGGTCGAAGCCAGCGACCATCAGCAGTTGCTTGAACAGCTGAGGCGACTGCGGCAGGGCAAAGAAGCTGCCTGCGTGGGTACGGCTTGGCACCAGATAATCACGTGCACCCTCAGGAGTGGCACGTGTCAGGATCGGGGTTTCAACGTCGAGGAAGCCGTTGCCATCCAGGAAGCCGCGGATGCTGGACGTGATGCGCGAACGCAGACGCAGCTTCTCGGCCATCTCAGGGCGACGCAGATCGATGAAACGATAGCGCAGGCGGGTTTCTTCGCCGACGTCGGAATATTCGTTCAACGGGAACGGCGGGGTTTCCGACTCGTTCAGCACTTCCAGCTCGTAACCCAGCACTTCGATGGCACCGGAGGCCATGTTCGGGTTGACGGCACCCGCTGGACGAGCGCGGACTTTGCCGGTCAGCTTGACGACGTATTCGCTGCGGACACGGTCGGCAATTGCGAAGGTGTCGGCGCGATCAGGATCGAAGACCACCTGGGCCAGACCTTCACGATCGCGGATGTCGAGGAAAATCACCCCTCCGTGGTCACGACGACGGTGGACCCATCCGCAAAGGGTAATTTCCTGGCCTTCCAGGCTTTCGTTCAGTTGGCCGCAATAATGGCTGCGCATCATGATCGTGTATTCACTTCTCGTAATTCGGAATTCGGTGGAGCTCTCGCCCGTCGCCAGTGGGCAATGGTGCAGGAGCCTTGGCATGCAGTTCAACCCGACGGTCTGTCCCTGCCTTCCTTAGTAAGGCGGGGGATTATATAGGGTTAATCAAGGCTGTGCAGCCGCGCAGGCGGATAGAGATCAAGATGTCGTCCGGAGCGCGGTATTTTGGCTGCCGGACGACTGTCGCAAGGAGTGCGCCCGCGGAGGACGCACCCGCAGAGAATGAGCGCCCTGGAGATCAGGCAGACGATAACTGGAAGCCTTCGGCCTTCAACAGATGCGTCACACACACCACGCGAATCAAACCACTGAAGTTCTTCACCCCGCCATAACGTAGGTGAACTTCCCGATCAACGTAGGACAGAACCGCGTTGATCGAACAACTATTGCAACTGGCTATCTCGGAAAGGACATTCCAGTACACACCCTCCAGCCGCAAACAAGTTGCAAGCCCATTGAGCCTCACCGACCTCGATTGCGGTTGCGCCAGATCCATATTGAAGCCCTCAACGAACGGATCATTCGGAACTCTGAAACATCGATGCACATCCTGTACCTCCCTTACGGTGTTTTGACTCATGAAATACCCCTTGATGCTATTTCGAACGCAACGATAGAAACATTTGAAATCAAATAACTGACATGCCTATCAAGCCCTATTCATAGGGGGTTCGCCAGCGGAAGCAGCACTTATGAGGTGTAGGACATCACCACAAACTTGGAGCGAAATTTGAGAAGCTTTAATTCGAGGGTGAGCGCCGACAACAGCAGGTATTAGATATATATATTTCTGCACCTTTGACAACTTATCCAGCATCGCACAAAAAACCGGCGGCCGAAATCCCAGACAGCAAAACTTAATCGATTCAGCGCACGTCATTCGCGCCTAACCCCTTAAGAAGTTCACGCACCGATCTAAAAAACTGGCGGAATAAAAGCGAACCAGGAGGGAAGCGAGTGGTGATTTACACCACTCGCGGACGCGGCTTACTTGACGTCAAGCATCGCGCGCAACATCCACGCGGTTTTTTCGTGGACTTGCATACGCTGGGTCAACAGATCGGCGGTAGGCTCATCGCTCACTTTGTCGAGAAGAGGAAAAATCCCACGAGCTGTACGCGTAACGGCCTCTTGACCACTGACCAATGAGCGAATCATGTCCTCTGCGGAGGGAACGCCTTCTTCTTCCTTGATTGAGGAAAGACGTGCATAGGTCGTGTAGGTGCCTGGCGCCGGGAAACCCAGAGCACGAATACGTTCGGCGATCAAATCCACCGCCAGTGCGAGCTCGTTGTACTGCTCTTCGAACATCAGATGGAGAGTACGGAACATCGGCCCGGTGACGTTCCAGTGAAAATTATGGGTTTTCAAATACAGTACATAAGTGTCTGCCAACAGACGGGAAAGGCCGTCTACGATGGACTTGCGGTCTTCTTCGCTGATTCCGATGTCGATTGCCATGCTACGTCCTCTTTATATGATGGTCGTTTTTAAAAAGTCTGTTCGCCACTCTAGCAAGACACGCGCAGCCGTGCAGCCACCTTGGCGCATAGCAACTCTGTAAAAACGGAATTCGTGTCCACGACCCAGACAGCTCTGAAACAAGCCTTTGACCAACGGCGACGATTCGAAGACAAATCGCCATCATCTTCTGCGATCAATGGCGCTAAGCGCTTGATTTGAGTAGCTCTGCGCTTTGCTGTTAAATACAGACGTGCCGCTACCGCCCGACTATCAGGTGGTAGCGCACAGGCTGAATCGGCATTCGTGCATCACGTCTCCTTTTTTTCAGAAGCGTACCGGAAGCCGCCAGCCTCATATCGTGATCCTTCTTAATGTGAGTCATCAAAATGTTGAAAATAGTCCACCTGCTAACGGGCGCAGCTGCCCTGCTGCTTTCATTCATACCCAGCCTGCGTAGTGAAGCGTTGTCTTCTTACCTGTCTCAACCCGACGCACTGTATCTAGCCCTTTTTGGCCTGATCAACCTCGTCATTGCTCCGGTGATCCCTTACTGGAACCGAGGCCCGCGTCATCAACTGCAAAATCTGGTCAGCGCCTTGCTGGTGCTAGCGGTCGTGCTACAAATCCTGACACTGCTGGTTCCACTTGAAACCATCGCAGGCCAACCTGCCGTTCTGGTCAGCTTGCTGGCCCTGGTAGTCGCGGTGGCCATTCACCTGGGGGTCAGCTTCTACAGGTCATCACCCTCCGCTGCGCAACAGCCGCACGAACCCGGCCAGCGCGATACCGGCACTGTGAAGTGGTTTAACACCTCTAAAGGCTTCGGCTTTATTTCCCGCGATTCCGGCGACGATATTTTCGTGCATTTTCGCGCCATCCGCGGCGAAGGCCATCGCGTGTTGGTCGAAGGTCAGCGGGTTGAGTTTTCGGTGATGAACCGGGACAAGGGCCTACAGGCGGAAGACGTCATTGCCGCACTGCCCCGCCGCTAACCACTGGCATAAAAAACCGCGCTCCAGGGCGCGGTTTTTTTTGCTCTTAATAATGAGGGGGAGGCGCTTCTTCCTCGAATGTGTCGAATTGCCCACCCATCTCTTCCTGACGCTTGATCAAGGCCGCCATCTGCAGCTGCATGCGTTCAAGACTGCGCTGCTGAGTCACCAACACATCGTTCAGCGCCTGAATCGTGTCATCCTGAAACGCCAGGCGGCTTTCCAGATCCATCACCCGGTCTTCAAGCGTCACGGGGCACCTCCAAGAAGGAAAGATCATGTGCGAGCGCCGCTTTCAACCGGGCGATCACGCCAGTTGCCTGCTCATGGGTATAAGGTACGCCGGGGTGCTTGCCCCAAACAGGGGCTGGCCAGGCAACATCACTCTTACGGCGTACGATCACGTGCATGTGCAGCTGACTGACAACGTTTCCCAGCGCAGCGACGTTCATCTTGTCAGCATCGAATAGCTGTTGAAGCGTTCTGGACAACGCCGTCGTCTCTTTCCACAACAGTGATTGTTCGTCATCTGACAACTGAAACACTTCACTTATATCCGCTCTGCGCGGGACCAGGATGAACCAGGGATATTGCGCGTCATTCGACAGCAGCAACCGACACAGGGGAAAGTCCCCTACCGGTAAGGTGTCCTGCAATAAACGTTGATCCAGAACAAACACGCATAAACTCCTGATCGCCGGGTTAGCTTTTAGTGTGCCGGAGTTACCCAACCCACCTTTCGATACCGCGCAGGATACTCGGGAATACTGCGCGAATCACGCCAGCTAGCGCTTCCCGCTCACTTTGCGGGATTGCTGTTGATTTTGAATCACCCTCGCCGCCCGAAAGCCCCGCACCTGCATTGGTCGCTTCAGCTTGCCGCGCACTGATAAGAGGCACCCTTCCCACCGTGCGAAGGTGTCCCTCAATCCAATAAAACAAGGGGGGAAGCCTTCCAATTCAAGCGCTTGACCAAATGGGCTCACCCGCTACGCTGACTTTCTGGTCGAGCCGTCATGGCACCGAGGACGCACGTACTAAATTCAGGCGAGGTTTCGCGCCAACGCACCAAAACGACTCACTCTGCGGACAGTTTTTGTAAGGCTTATCCGCGTTTTACCCACTTCATGACGGTAACAGGTAACGCCAGTGACATTTTCAGGCGGTAACCTCATGTGATCATCAACCACAAGCGTATTTTTTGTAATTTTTTAAGCCTTTTAAAACAATAGGTTACAAGGCAAATCGTAAGTATTTGCGTGCCCATGGACATTTTTTTCACAGGAAGGGGAACTTTGAGCATGGTTGTTGCTTTGTCACACACAGGATCGAAAAGTCAGGCGGTGAAGATCTGAAGCGTCGGTCAAGATGAGAATGGCGAGCATGCTTCTGGGGGCGTTCGACGGGACGGGATGGCTCTGACTGCAGAGGGGGCATTCCGACAGTCGAAAAGTACTGCGGTAGTTGTACGTCTTACAGACAAGGAGCTGTTCAGTAGCGACATGGACAGAGCTGTTTTGCGACATGGCCGTAAAGAATTTGAAAGGATAGGTTTGTAACTATCGCCAATAATGTCAGCGTGATATAAGTTTCGCCGACACCAAAAAGAAAGAGCCGTTCAGATAAAAAAACAGGTGAACGGCGGTACTCTTCTTAAAACCAAAGGAGCAAAGTCACGATGAGAGTGATGAAGTGGAGCGCAATCGCACTGGCAGTTACTGCGGCCAGCACCCAATTGGCATCGGCTGCGGCATTCGTAAGCGACCAGTCCGAAGCCACTGGTTTTGTTGAAGGTAGCAAGCTGGACGTCAAAGCCCGCAACTACTACTACAACCGCAACAAAACAGGCGGCGCCGTAGACGACAAAGACTGGACCCAAGGTTTCTGGGGCAACTTCAGCTCCGGTTACACCCAAGGCCTGATCGGTGTTGGTATCGACGCATTCGGTTACGCTGGCTTCAAGCTGGACGGCTCCGACAAATACTCCGGTTCGGGCAACCTGTCGACTGACGCAGATGGCCACAACCATGACAGCTTCGGCAAAGCCGGTGGCGCTGTTAAGTTCCGCGTTTCGAAAACCGAACTGAAAGTCGGTGATATGCAACCTCAGAACCCAGTGTTCGCAGTAGGCGGTTCCCGTCTGTTGCCACAAACTGCCAGCGGTCTGACCTTGCAGAGCAGCGAAATCAAGGGTCTCGACGTTGAAGCTGGTCGTTTCTACTCCGGCACTAGCCAGGACGAAACCAACCGTGACGGCGAAATCTGGGCAACCTACGCTGGCGTGACCTCCAAGTCCGCTACTTTCGGCGGCGGTAAATACGCGGTTACCGACAACCTGGGTGTTGCGTTCTACTACAACAAACTGGAAGACGTGTGGAATCAGTACTACGGCAACGTGAACTACGCCCTGCCGTTGACCGATGACCAGTCCCTGGCCTTCGACTTCAACTACTACAACACCTCGGATACCGGCAGCAAAAAGGCTGGCGATATCACGAACAACACGTTCTCGCTGTCCGCTGCCTACTCTTTCCTGGCAGCTCACACTGTGACCGTGGCCTTCCAGAAAGTTAACGGCAATACGCCGTTCGACTACATCGGTATCGGCGACAACAACCGCGGTGGCGACTCGATCTTCCTGGCCAACTCCATCCAGTATTCCGACTTTAACGGTCCTGGTGAGAAATCCTGGCAAGCTCGCTACGACCTGAACATGGCTCCGTACGGCGTACCTGGTCTGAGCTTCATGACCCGTTACATCAACGGTAAAGACATCGACGGCACCAAGATCGACGCTGGCAGCCCATACCAGGCTTACGGTTATGGTCCAGATGGCAAACACCACGAGACCAACTTCGAGGCCAAGTACGTTGTTCAGACCGGTCCTGCGAAAGACCTGTCGTTCCGTATCCGTCAAGCATGGCACCGTGCAAACGGCGACCAGGCCGAAGGCAACGTGGACGAGTTCCGTCTGATCGTCGACTACCCGATTTCGGTTCTGTAATAGAACTGTCTGACAGTCGTCGTAGAAAAGCCCGGCCTAGCGCCGGGCTTTTTCATTTGAGCGAAAGGCTTAATCCAAGCCGCGCTGCTGCCCTCTCGCCCTGTACTCGACCGTATCACCCCCGTACAATGCCAGGTCATTTCCCAGTCACAGCAACCGACAACGGCCGACCATGCGTACCAGTCAATATTTGCTCGCCACACAAAAAGAAACGCCAAACGATGCGGTCGTGATCAGCCACCAGCTGATGCTTCGTGCCGGCATGATTCGCAAGCTCGCCTCGGGTCTTTACACCTGGCTGCCCATGGGTCTGCGTGTATTGCGCAAGGTTGAGGCGGTCGTTCGTGAAGAAATGAACGCTGCCGGTGCACTGGAAGTCCTGATGCCCGGTATCCAGCCCGCCGAGTTGTGGCAGGAATCCGGTCGCTGGGAGCAGTACGGCCCTGAGCTGCTGCGCCTTAAAGACCGACACGATCGTGATTTCTGCGCCGGCCCGACCCACGAAGAAGTCATCACCGACCTGGCTCGCAACGAGTTGAGCAGCTATAAACAGCTGCCGATCAACATGTACCAGATCCAGACCAAATTCCGTGACGAAATCCGCCCACGCTTCGGTTTGATGCGCGGCCGTGAATTCATCATGAAAGACGCCTACTCGTTCCACGCGACCCAGGACTCCCTGCAGGAAACCTACGACCGCATGCACCAGGCGTACAGCAACGTATTCTCTCGCCTGGGTCTGGACTTCCGCCCAGTGGTGGCTGACAACGGCTCGATCGGCGGTGCCGGTTCCCATGAGTTCCACGTTCTCGCCGAATCCGGCGAAGACGACATCGTGTTCAGCGACAGCTCCGATTACGCAGCCAATATCGAGAAGGCGGAAGCGGTTCCGCGCGAGAAATCCCGTGCCGCAGCCACTGAAGAGCTGCGCCTGGTGGACACACCGAACGCCAAGACCATCGCTGCGCTGGTCGAGCAGTTCGGTCTGGCCATCGAAAAAACCGTGAAGACACTGGTGGTTCACGCCGCCGAAGAAGGCAAGTTGATTGCACTGATCGTCCGGGGCGACCACGAGCTCAATGAAATCAAGGCGTCGAACCACCCGTTGGTGGCCAGTCCTCTGGTCATGGCCAGCGAAGCTGAGCTGCGTGATGCCATCGGTGCAGGCGCGGGCTCGCTCGGCCCGTTGAACCTGCCACTTCCTATCATCATCGACCGCTCGGTTGAATTGATGAGTGACTTCGGCATCGGCGCGAACATCGACGACAAGCACTATTTCGGCGTGAACTGGGAACGGGATCTGCCTGTTCCGGAAGTCGCGGACCTGCGCAATGTCGTTGAAGGCGACCCAAGCCCGGATGGCCAGGGCACGCTGATCATCAAGCGCGGTATCGAAGTGGGTCACATCTTCCAGCTGGGCACCAAATACAGCGACGCGATGAAGTGCCAGGTGCTGGGCGAAAACGGCAAACCGGTCACCCTCGCCATGGGCTGCTACGGCATCGGCGTCTCTCGCGTGGTGGCGGCTGCCATCGAACAGAACAATGACGAAAACGGCATTATCTGGAGCGATGCACTGGCGCCTTTCCAGGTTGCACTGGTTCCGCTGCGTTACGAAACCGAAGCGGTGCGTGAAGCCACCGACAAGCTGTACGCCGAACTGACCGCCGCAGGCTTCGAAGTGCTGCTGGACGACCGTGACAAGAAAACCAGCCCGGGCATCAAATTCGCGGACATGGAGCTGATCGGTATTCCCCATCGCATCGTGGTCAGTGACCGCGGTCTGGCCGAAGGCAACCTGGAATATAAAAGCCGCACCGAGCCTGAAGCTCAGGCCCTGCCAGTTGCTGACGTGCTGTCCTTCATCAAAGGCCGTATCAATCGCTGAGCCGACGGCGCGCCCGCTTTATTGGGGCGTGCTTTCAGCGGCCTGTTCTGCCTCACCTGCACCAAGAGATCTCATGTTCAAGCGAAGTTCCACAAGCCTCGCGGGCGCCGCGTTGTGCGGCAGCCTGCTCGTCAGCGGTTGCGCCAATCATTTGTCTCAACGCAGTGAGCACGAAGAGCGCATTGACCGCAAACTGCTCGATCACAGTTTTCAAATCGACGTGGGCGAGCCCAAGACCTTAGAGCTACCGCAACGTCGAATCCGGATTCACGAACTCAAAACTTTCGACATCACCGAATACGACGTGACCCGTCATTACGATCGCTATACCCCGTATCAGCCTTGGCGTGAGATCTACGAGATCCCGTTGGGGGCCGTGGCGATCGTCGCTGGGGTCGGCGCCAACGTGGTGAACGTACTGACATTCGGCAGCCTGCCGGACAGCGTCACGAAGGATTGGCTCAGTTACGGGATTGCGGGCATCAACCCGTTCATGAACGCGCCCTCCCACGGTCGGGCTCAACAGAACCTGGCCGGTATTGACGAGGTGCAGCGGGATCATCGGGTCGAGCACACCAGCTTGCCCTGGAGTGAGAGCCCGGTTGAGATCAAGTCGAGCAAGGACACCAACGAGCTGAATACCGACCGTAACGGTGTGCTGCGTATTAATCTGCTGGACAGCCCGTTCGCCGAGCAGGATCTGAGCCACGTGACGCAATTGGGTCTGAAGGTTCAGGACGACGCGTCCAATGTGCAAGCTGTAGCCAGTTTGCCATTGAGCAAATCCTTGCGCGGCAAGTTGATCGAAGCGCACGGTTTGATCTACGACGACCTGGAAGATGACGAAGTGAGCCAGTGGGTGCACCGGGTCAAGCGTCTGTCTGAACTGGGTCTGGAAGAAGAAGCCAGCGATCTGGAACAGTCACTGATCGAAATGACTCGCAACGATCCACAGTTGCAGCACGAGTTTCTGCGCTCGTTGGCCAAGGATGCCGGCCGACTGGTTGCGGTACCGGCAGGCCGCGAATAACCCTGGGATCAGTCGAACAGTTGCAGTTGTTCATGGGCGCTTCGCAAGTCATGCAAGCGCACTCCAACTCCCAGCAATCGCACCGGTTTGTCGCCGCGTGCAAACGCCTGAGTCAGCAGTTGTTCGTAACTTTCCAGATCCCTGCCCGCCCCCGCCTGTTCGAGGGTGGTCTGCGTGAAGTCGTGAAATTTTACTTTCACGAACGGCTTGCCTGGCCGGTACAGCGTATCAATCCGGGCGATGCGCCCATTGAGGTTTTCCAACAGCGCCGGAAGCTTTTCCAGACAACTGGCCAGATCGGGAAGATCGGTATCGTAGGTGTTTTCCACACTTACAGACTGTCGACGACTGTCATTCTGGACCGGGCGCTCATCTATGCCGTGGGCCAGATTCCAAAGCCGTTCACCGAATGAGCCAAACTCGCGCACCAGCGCCAGCTTGCTCCAGCCACGCAGGTCCGCACAACTGATGATCCCTGACCGCCCGAGCTTGTCAGCGGTCACCTTCCCCACCCCGTGCAGCTTGGACACCGGCAACTCCGCGACAAAATCCTCTACCTGATCCGGCGTGATGACGAACAAGCCGTTGGGTTTCCGCCAATCACTGGCAATTTTGGCCAGGAATTTATTGGGCGCCACGCCAGCAGACACAGTGATGTGCAGTTGGTTGGAAACTCGCCGACGAATATCCTGGGCGATTCGGGTCGCGCTGCCACCGAAATGACTGCACTCGGAAACATCCAGATAGGCCTCGTCCAACGACAGCGGTTCGATCAGGTCCGTGTAATCGCGAAAGATCGTGTGAATTTCCTTTGATGCTTCTTTATAGGCGTCCATTCGCGGCTTGACGATGGTCAGGTCGGGGCACAGCGTTAGCGCATGTCGCGAAGACATCGCGGAACGGACGCCATACGCCCGTGCCTCGTAGTTGCACGTCGCAATGACACCACGTCGGTCTGCCGAACCGCCCACGGCCAGCGGCTTGCCCGCGAGGTTGGGTTCGTCGCGCATCTCAATGGCGGCATAGAAGCAGTCACAGTCGATATGGATGATTTTGCGCTGCGGCATGACGTGGGGTCGTAGGAAAACGGTCCGCCAGTATCTCACTGACGCATCCGTCTGACACTCATTGCACCACCGTTCGCAAAAATGTGACTGGGTCGAGTCAGACAGCAATGGGGCTGATACGCCCGGCTGGCCTGCCCCTGCTGTGCAATTTGAGCGAGGCGCCCACGCTAAGCTTTTGAAGAAAAAGCACTTTTTTCCGCCACACGCTTGACACCTTGGCGTTCCTCTGTAGAATGCCGCCTCACAGACGCGGGATGGAGCAGTCTGGTAGCTCGTCGGGCTCATAACCCGAAGGTCGTCGGTTCAAATCCGGCTCCCGCAACCAAACATCAAAAAAGCCACTCAACAGAGTGGCTTTTTTGTGCGCGTGAGAAAATCATCCGCGTTCATCTTAGTGAAATATCTTTCATCAATGATGGCGCCCTGACCTGCGGCGCCGTCGAGATAAAAACCTTGTCTGACCGCGAGTTAGGCATGCCGCGGTGAAATTGTGGTTATTTTGTCGATCCTGGAGTTTAAAGGTTGACACCTCGTCGATCGGCTGTAGAATGCCGCCTCACAGACGCGGGATGGAGCAGTCTGGTAGCTCGTCGGGCTCATAACCCGAAGGTCGTCGGTTCAAATCCGGCTCCCGCAACCAACGTTATAAAGAAGGCTACTCGAAAGAGTGGCCTTTTTTTTGCCCTGACGAAAAGGGCCGAACAGCATAGGTATTTGGCTGTCACATCACATTGTCATAGCCGATTGGTCTTTATCGGTTTGTTACCGTATGTTGCCGGTCGCGACAGAATTTGTGCCTTTTGCCGATACGTTTAGGAACAACCGAAACTAGACTCAAGGGTCACGAGACGTCGCTGCCGTATTCGCCCGTTAGACGTTGAAGCGCTAACATCCTGAATTATTTTTTGCGTAGGGATTGGTAACTTGGCTGTATACCCCCATTCTGTCGCGCACGATCCAAGGAGTGATTGATGCGCGCCAACCCGTCCGACTCAAATGAAGCAGTCCCGGAAACCCCTCCGGCTCCTCCTGCCCGACTGCGTGTTCGCGAACTGGTGAGCAAATATCGTCAACCTATCGGGCTGGCTGTCACCATTATCCTGTTCGCCCTCGCATTGATCGCCTGTCGGCACATGCTGACTGAACTCGACATTTATGCGCTGCAAGATTCGCTCCTTAGCGTGCCAATGCCCTCTCTGGCAGGCGCTGTTCTGGCAACGGTCATCGGTTTTACCATTTTGCTGGGCTATGAATGGTCCGCCAGTAAATACGCCAATGTGGAACTGCCACCCAAGTCGTTGGTGATGGGCGGGTTCTGTGCCTTCGCCATCGGCAATGCGGTCGGTCTTTCGATGCTCTCCGGCGGTTCTGTGAGGTATCGCCTGTACTCTCGCTTGGGACTGGGCGCAGGCGAAGTGGCGCACATGACGCTATTTGCCAGCCTCTCGCTCGGGTGCGCGCTTCCGCCATTGGCGGCATTGGCCATGTTAAGCGACCTGCCAGCCGCCTCCCTCGCGCTGCATTTGTCTGTCCCGGTACTGGCGACGATCGCCGTCGCTGTCCTCGCGCTGAGCCTGATCATCGGGGTGGCGGTCTATCGTCGCCGTCTCCCGGAACAGACCATCCCGCACAACCTGCTGGTGCGCGCGGGCCGTCGCACTCTGCGTCTGCCGGGTCTGCGCCTGACGCTGATGCAACTGGTGATTACGGCGCTGGACGTCGCCGCGGCGGCTGCAGTTTTGTATCTGCTGCTGCCGTCCGCGCCGCCTTTTGGTGCATTTCTATTGGTGTACCTGCTGGCACTGGCCGCAGGCGTGCTCAGCCATGTTCCCGGTGGCGTGGGCGTGTTCGAAGCGATCCTGCTCGCCGCTTTTGCTGATGAATTGGGCGCGGCTCCCCTCGCAGCGGCGCTGCTCCTGTATCGCCTGATCTACGTGGTCCTGCCGCTGTTGATCGCGTGTCTGGTGCTGCTGTTCAGCGAGGCCAAGCGCTTCCTGTTCGCGCGTCAGGCCATGCGCGTCGCTTCAGGCCTTGGCGCACCGATCCTGGCCTTGTTGGTGTTTCTCTCGGGCGTCGTGCTGCTGTTTTCTGGTGCGACCCCTGAAATCGACACACGACTGGAAAGCCTGGGCTTTCTGATCCCGCATCGGCTTATCGACGCGTCTCACTTCGGTGCCAGCCTGATCGGCGTGCTCTGCCTGTTGCTCGCCCAAGGCCTGCGCCGGCGACTGTCAGCGGCCTGGATGTTGACCACTATTCTGCTGTTCGTGGGTTCGATCCTGTCGATTCTCAAAGGCTTCGACTGGGCGGAAGCCAGCCTTCTTCTGCTGACGGCATGTCTGCTCGCTATATTCCGTCGCTCGTTCTACCGACCGAGCCGCTTGTTCGAACTGCCTTTTTCGCCCCTGTATCTGGTGGCGAGCATCTGCGTGCTGGGGGCTTCGTTCTGGCTGCTGCTGTTCGCCTATCAAGACGTGCCCTACAGCCATCAGCTGTGGTGGCAATTCACCCTCGACGCCGATGCCCCGCGCGGTTTGCGATCGGCACTTGGGAGCGCGGTGCTGCTGGTGATCGTCTCTCTGACGTGGTTACTGCGGACGGCTCGCCCACAAATCGATCTGCCAGATGAAGCACAACTGGCCAAGGCCGCCGAGATCATCAAAGCGTCCAATCAGCCTGACGGCGGGTTGGTGCTAACAGGCGACAAGGCTGTCTTGCTGCACCCGGATGGCAACGCGTTTCTCATGTACGCCCACCGCGGCCGCAGTCTGGTGGCGTTGTATGACCCCATCGGCCCGACCCAACAACGCGCCGAGCTGATCTGGCAATTCCGCGATCTCTGCGACGTGCACCACGCCCGGCCTGTGTTTTATCAGGTGCGTGCCGAGAACCTGCCGTTCTACATGGACATCGGTCTGACGGCGATCAAGTTAGGCGAAGAGGCCCGGGTCAACCTGCACGCGTTCGACATCGAAGCCAAAGGCAAAGAGATGAAGGACCTGCGCTACACCTGGAATCGGGGTGGTCGCGACGGTCTGTCACTGGAAATCTATGAAGTCGGCCAAGCGCCAATGGATGAGCTGAAAGTGATTTCCGATGCCTGGCTCACGGGCAAGAACGTGCGGGAAAAAGGGTTCTCGCTGGGCCGCTTCAGCCTGGATTACCTCAAGCATTTCCGCATTGCCATCGTTCACTTCCAAGGCAAGCCGGTGGCGTTTTCGAACCTGCTGGAAACATCCCGACAGGATCTCGCCAGTCTGGACTTGATGCGCTCGCACCCCGACGCGCCGAAGCTGACCATGGAATTCATGATGGTCGGCCTGATTCTTCATTATAAAAAGGAAGGCTACGCCCGCTTCAGCCTGGGTATGGTGCCGTTGTCAGGTCTGCAACCTCGGCGTGGGGCGCCCTTGACCCAGCGTTTGGGTTCGATGGTGTTCAGTCGCGGCGAGCAACTCTACAACTTCCAAGGCCTGCGTCGTTTCAAAGACAAATTCCAGCCTGACTGGGAACCTCGTTATATGGCAGTGCCCGCAGGACTCGATCCGCTGGTGGCACTGGCAGACACTGCCGCCCTTATCGCGGGCGGCCTGACTGGATTGGTGAAACGCTAATGATTCAACGCTACTGGCGCTTTTTGCTCGCAGCCCTGGTAATTCTGGTGGTGGCATTAGGATTCTGGCTGTGGAACCGCCCGCCCGCTCAGCCCACGCTGGAACGCATCACGCTTGGAGATGGTTCGGCCCTGATCCGTGCAACCCCGTCCACCAAGATCAAGACGCGCGTCGCCCTGGCTGCAACGACAGAAGATTCGCTGACCGATAAGCAAGTCCTCGCCTTGAGCTACGACGCCTCGGCGCAAGTCATTCAAGTGATCTTGCCGAAAGACGATTGCCTGCTGCAGGAGAAGGCCTTTAGCAGCGCGCTGCAAAACCTTGATGGCACACCGGACGTGGTCGCAGGGATCAGCGCGGGCGGCTCGGTCGCCTGGAACTGGTTGGCAGGTCAGAACAACGACAAGGCCCAGGCCATCTCGGTGAACTTCGTGCTCAATCAGCCGGACTGCAAGGTTCCGCCGCCTAAAGCCGCCGCCCATGGCAAATGGACCGTGGCGTGGAACGATGGCCCGGATGACGAGACCGCGGTCTTTGTGCGTGATACGCCTAACGCCGAAACCAAAATCAGCGACTACGACATCAAGTACCCGCAGATTCTGAACACTGAAGTCCGTCATCTGCTGATTGCCGATGACGCCAACGGCGGTCTCAACATTCCGGTGGTGGAAGTGCCTTCGAGCCAGCCATCGGATACGGTCACCCTGTTCCTCTCGGGGGATGGTGGCTGGCGCGACCTGGACAAGGATGTCGCTGGCGACATGGCTAAGTCCGGCGGCTATCCGGTGGTCGGCATCGACACACTGCGCTATTACTGGGAACACAAGTCGCCAGAACAGACCGCGACCGACCTGAGCGAACTGATGGCCCACTACCGGCAAAAATGGGGTGCCAAGCATTTCGTACTCGCGGGGTATTCGTTCGGCGCTGACGTGTTGCCAGCGATCTACAACCGCTTGCCGGAAGACGACAAAGGGCGGGTGGACGGCATCATCCTGCTTGCCTTCGCCCGCAGCGGCAGCTTCGAAATCGCCGTCGAAGGCTGGCTCGGTGCCTCCGGCAAAGAAGCGGCGACCGGTCCGGAAATGGCGAAGCTGCCAGGCGACAAGGTGCTGTGCGTGTACGGCGTGGAAGAGAAGGACGAGAGCGGCTGTACCGAAGCCACTGCCCCCGGCGAGAAGATCCAGCTGCCAGGCGGTCACCACTTCGACGAGAACTACCCTTCCCTGGCTAAACGTCTGATCGCAGTCATCGACAAGTGGAAAGGCAAGGAAGCGCCACCGACGGCTGCCAACGAGTAATCCAGGGCGCAAAAAAATCCCCGCACTCGAAAGACTGCGGGGATTTTTTATGGCCGACGGAGGCCCTCATGATTCAGCGACGGGCCCCATGAGTGGTGCCAATCATCTGTGGGAGCGAATTCATTCGCGATTGGCCAGCGCAGCCGATACACCTCTGTCGCCTGTCCCATTTTTCGCGAATGAATTCGCTCCCACAGGCGTACAGCGTCGGTTTTTTTGCACCGCAGCGCTGCACTCACCTTTGATGGCTTACATCTCCACCTGCGTACCCAGTTCGATCACACGGTTGTACGGCAGCTTGAAGAAGCGCAGGTTGCCGTTGGCGTTCTTCAACATGAACGCGAACAAGCCTTCGCGCCAGCGCGCCATGCCGGCCAGTTTGGTCGAGACCACGGTTTCACGACTGAGGAAGTAGGTGGTGCGCATCGGGCTGAAGTCCAGATCCGGCAGGTGACACAGCTTCAGCGCGGCAGGCACGTCGGGCTCGTCAATGAAGCCGAAGTGCAGAATGACCCGGAAGAAGCCTTCACCATACGCTTCGACTTCGAAACGTTGCGCGGCCGGAACCCTCGGGGTGTCTTCGTAGACGACGGTCAGTAGAACGACCTGCTCATGCAGCACTTGGTTATGCAACAAGTTGTGCAGCAATGCGTGAGGAACCGCGTCCGGACGTGCGGTGAGGAACACGGCGGTACCCTGCACGCGATGTGGCGGCTGCACGCGGATACTGCTGATGAAGATCGGCAGTGGCAGCCCGCCTTCGTCGATACGGTCCACCAGCAGCTGCTTGCCGCGCTTCCACGTGGTCATGAGGATGAACAGCGCAATACCCGCCAGGAACGGGAACGCGCCCCCCTGCACCACTTTCGGCACGTTGGCGGCGAAGAACAGGCCGTCGACGAACAGACAGCCCAACAGAATCGGGATCGCTACCAGCGGCGACCACTTCCACGCCAGCAGCATCACCGACGACACCAGAATGGTGGTGCACAGCATGGTCCCGGTCACGGCCACGCCGTAGGCCGATGCCAGCGCGCCGGACGATTCGAAGCCCAGCACCAGCAGGATCACACCCACCATCAGCGACCAGTTCACCGCGCCGATGTAAATCTGGCCTTGGGCATCGCTGGACGTGTGCTGGATATACATGCGCGGGATGTAGCCCAGTTGAATGGCCTGGAGCGTCATGGAGAATGCGCCGGAAATCACCGCCTGCGAGGCGATAATGGTGGCCAGCGTCGACAGACCGATCAATGGCAACAGCGCCCAACTCGGCGCCAACAGGTAGAACGGGTTACGCACGGCCTCGGGGTCCTCGATCACGAGGGCACCCTGGCCGAAATAGTTGAGAACCAGCGCCGGCAGCACCAGACCGAACCAGGCACGGGAAATCGGCTTGCGACCGAAGTGGCCCATGTCCGCGTACAACGCTTCAGCACCGGTCAGCGCCAGCACCACAGCGCCGAGAACGGCCACACCAATGCCGGGATGATCGATAAAGAACCGCACGGCCCAAGCCGGGTTCACCGCGTGCAGCACTTCGGGCTGCTGAACGATGCCATGAATGCCCAACACGCCAAGGGTGACGAACCACAGGACCATGATCGGGCCGAACATCACGCCGATCCGCGCCGTACCGTGACGTTGAATGAGAAAGAGAGCCACCAGCACGATCAATGCGATGGGCACGACCCAATGGTCAAGCCCGTCGAATGCCAGCTCCATCCCCTCGACCGCTGACAATACCGAGATGGCCGGAGTGATCATGCTGTCGCCGTAGAACAAAGCAGCGCCAAACAGACCAAACACGATCATCGTCGCTTGCAGCTTCGGGAATTTGGCGGAGGCGCGCCGGGCCAGCGCCGTCAGCGCCATGATGCCGCCCTCGCCGTCGTTATCAGCGCGCAGCACCAAGGCCATGTACTTGAACGAAACGACCCACACCAGCGCCCAGAAAATCAGCGAGAGAATCCCCAGCACCGAATCGTGGCCAGCTTGCACGCCATACCCGCCGACGAAGACTTCTTTGATCGTGTACAACGGGCTCGTACCGATATCGCCGTACGCCACCCCCACCGCTCCCACCAGCAGACTCAACGGCTTGACCGACGAATGCCCGGCCTCTGCCTGACTCGTTGCGTGACCCATTTACCACTCCTGAAACCATGACCCAAGCACCGCGGCGCGCTGCTGTCAGATTGACCCGCAGCGCACCTGTAAATTCCGATTCACCCGGCCGACAAGGGCCACCGGGTTCGACGCCGCGAAGCATAGCGCAGCACTCGTCGTAATTCTCGGTATAACGCTGGTCAATCGCCGGAGTCATCGCTAGAATTGCGCACTTTTTGATCAGAGGCGCACCAAGCGCCCAGTCAATGCCCAGGCCACACGCCGGGGCGTACCTACGCCGAGGTTAGTCAATGTCCACCGTCCCCACGTCTGCCGCCCCCAAGGTCGGCTTTGTCAGCCTTGGTTGCCCGAAGGCTCTGGTCGATTCCGAACGCATCCTTACCCAGCTGCGCATGGAAGGCTATCAGGTCGTGCCGACCTACGAAGACGCCGACGTGGTGGTGGTCAACACCTGCGGTTTCATCGACAGCGCCAAGGCCGAATCCCTGGACACCATTGGTGAGGCCCTCGCGGAAAACGGCAAGGTGATCGTCACCGGTTGCATGGGCGTGGACGAAAGCGTCATCCGCAACGTGCACCCGAGCGTACTGGCCGTGACCGGTCCGCAGCAGTACGAGCAAGTGGTCAACGCCGTGCACGACGCTGCGCCGCCGAAGCTCGATCACAATCCGCTCATTGACCTGGTGCCGCCGCAAGGCATCAAGCTGACGCCGCGCCACTACGCGTACCTCAAGATTTCCGAAGGCTGTAACCACAGTTGCAGCTTCTGCATCATCCCGTCGATGCGCGGCAAGCTGGTCAGCCGCCCGGTGGGCGATGTGCTCGATGAAGCCCAGCGTCTGGTCAAGGCAGGCGTGAAAGAACTGCTGGTGATCTCTCAGGACACCAGCGCCTACGGCGTTGACATCAAATACCGCACCGGTTTCTGGAACGGCCAACCGGTCAAGACCCGCATGACCGAGCTCTGCCAGGCACTCAGCTCGCTGGGCGTCTGGGTGCGTCTGCATTACGTCTACCCGTACCCGCACGTCGATGAAATCATCCCGCTGATGGCTGAGGGCAAGATCCTGCCGTACCTGGACATCCCGTTCCAGCACGCCAGCCCGAAAATCCTCAAGCTGATGAAGCGCCCGGCCTTCGAAGACAAGACCCTGGCGCGCATCAAGAAATGGCGCGAGCAGTGCCCGGACCTGATCATCCGTTCGACGTTCATCGTCGGCTTCCCGGGCGAGACTGAAGAAGACTTCCAATACCTGCTGGACTGGCTGACAGAAGCGCAGCTGGACCGCGTAGGCTGCTTCCAGTACTCGCCGGTCGAGGGTGCGCCTGCCAACCTGCTTGACGCCCCGATCGTACCGGACGACGTCAAACAGGATCGCTGGGACCGCTTCATGGCACACCAGCAAGCCATCAGCGCTGCACGGCTGCAAATGAAGATCGGCAAGGAAATCGAAGTGTTGATCGACGAAGTGGACGAACAGGGCTTCGTGGGCCGTTCGTTCTTCGACGCGCCCGAAATCGACGGGAACGTGTTCGTGGAAAGCGACCGCGACCTCAAGCCGGGCGACAAGGTCCTGTGCCGCGTGGTCGATGCCGACGAATACGACCTGTGGGCCGAGCCTGTCTAAGCCCCTCCGCGCTCCCTGCCTCATACACAACCCCGCCCTTCAAACGGCGGGGTTTGTTTTTTCTGGCTATCGTCACCACATCAGGAAAACGACAAGAAGAGGAGAAGAGGCAACATGACCCACCACTCGGTCATTTACCTGCCGAAAAAGCACGACTACGCCGAATTGACCCGCGTCTGGGAAGCTTCGGTTCGCGCCACCCATGATTTTCTGCCGGAAAATTACATCACGCTGCTCAGGAATCTTCTGGAGACCCAGTACCTGGACGCCGTGAACCTGTTCTGCACCCGCGACTCCCAGTTGCACATCACCGGCTTTGGCGGCACCACCCCCGGCAAGCTGGAGATGCTGTTCATTGCGCCGGAGTATCGAGGGATGGGGCTGGGCAAAAAGCTGCTGGATTACGCCATCGAGCATTTTCAGGTGACTGAACTCGACGTGAACGAACAGAATCCGCAAGCGTTGGGGTTTTATGAGAAGCAGGGATTCGAGGTCGTAGGACGCTCGGAAGTGGATGGGCTGGGACGCCCTTATCCGATGTTGCGGATGCGCAAGCCAAAGGAATCCCGCGGGTCAGGCGTCAGATAATTCTGACGCCCAACGCACGAGAGGTACTACGGTCATCAATCTTTTTTCGCGCCGGAACTGATGGTGCCGAAACGCTTATTAAAGCCTGCGATACGGCCTTCCGTCGTGGTTTTACGCGTCTGCCCGGTGTACATCGGGTGCGAAGCGCTGGACACGTCCAGAGCGACATACGGGTAAATGTTACCGTCGCTGTGCTTCTGCGTGCGGTCAGTGTCGACCGTGGAACCGATCAAGAAAAACACGTCGGCAGCGGTGTCGTGGAACAGGACCTGACGGTACTCGGGGTGAATGTTCGGCTTCATGGCGCTCTCCAAATGTAAGTGATCATGTAATACGTTATACAGTAACAATTACCAAAAGTTCAATCGCAACTTTTTTGTAACGGTTACAACTTTCGTCTTTGCTGAGGCCGCCAGTGCCGCTAAGGTTCGCGCCGCTGTCAAAAGCACCGCCCCGATACTGCCTCGGGAATGGAATAGATGAGTTACCAGGAGGTTGTGTAATGCCCATGATTGATCGCTATGAACTGTCCCTTCCCGGCCACATGCGGCTGATCGATGCACGAAGCGCGCTGAATTATCTGGAGCGCTTTATTCATGATGCCGATGGCCCGATCGACAGCAAGGTGCTGGCTGACAAGCTGGAGCCACTGGTCGAAGCGCTTCACGACGCGTCTGATGAAACGCGTCCGGTGGACGGAAGGGATGCGTTCGCGAGAGAAGTCTGCAGGCTGAACTACATCATGCTGTCCCTTCAGGAGCAGGAAGTCTTGCAAGAGATACGCAGCTGCACCGAAGAAGGGAGAGAAGAAATCTACGCGATGATCAGCGAAATTCAGGATCGTATGGCACAGCCTGATCCTCAGTAATCGCGTTCGAGCTTATCCCACTCGTCACGCCTATAACCCGCAGAGGAGACATTGAAAGCAACGAGGCGCGCCATTGCAGCGCGCCTTGCCTAAATCATGCCGCTTCCTGAAAGTCCATCTCGGGCGGCTGACGGCGGAAACCGCCTGTGAGCCACGCCAGGTAGATGCAACCCAGCGCCAGCCAGCTCAGGCCCAGGATAAGCGCCATCTTATCCAGGCTGACCATCAGCCAAAGACACGCCACCGCACCGATGAGTGGAAAAATTAAAAACAGCACGAACTCACGTAAACCGCGGTTCTTGGCGCCGATCCAGTAGTGGAAGATCACCGATACGTTGACGAGTGTGAAAGCCAGAAAAGCGCCAAAGTTGATGAAGGAAGTGGATGTCGTTACGTCCAGTTTCAGCGCCATCAGCGCCACCACGCCACACAACACGATGCTGTTGACCGGTGTGCCGAAGCGCTCACTGACGCGGCCAAAGAAAGAAGTCGAGAGCACGCCGTCCCGGCCCATCGCGTACAGCAACCGCGATCCGCTCGCCTGAGCAGCCAGGCCCGACGCGAACTGTCCAACCACCATGCCAATCATGAAGAAGCTGACGAAGAGGTCACCGCCGATGTTCTTCGCGATCTCGTAGGCCGCTGAGTCCGAGTTTTCGAACACGATGGAGGGATGCGCCAGTTGTACGAAGTAAGAAACGACGATGAAGATCAAGCCACCAATCAGCGTGATGAGCATGATGGCCCGGGGAATGGTGCGAACCGGGTCTTTGGTTTCTTCGGTGAGCGTACTCACGGCGTCGAAGCCCAGGAAGGAGTAACAGGCAATGGCCGACCCGCCCATGATCAGGGGCAACTTCATGTCCCCCGAGATAAATGGGGACAATGTCCAAAGAGGCGTACTCGCGTCTCCGGCGATGTAGTGAATGCACAGCACCACAAACGCTACCAACACCAGCATCTGGATGAGCATCAACAACGCGCTGACTTTATTGGCCAACTTCAAGCCAACGATGTTGATGACGCTGGTGATGATAATGAAGGCGAGTACCCAGACCGCCTGAGGCACTGACGGAAACGCAGACCCCAGGTAAGCGGCGCCGATGAGCCAAATCGCCATCGGAAGGAAGAGATAATCGAGCAGAACGGCCCAGCCAGCGAGGAAGCCCAGTTTGGGACTGATGGCCTTTCGCACGTAGCTATAGGCTGATCCCGCCACTGGATACGCAGCGGCCATGTGGCCATAGCTCAAGGCGGTAAAAAACATCGGAATCAACGCGGCCAGATAAGCTGCCGGCACCATGCCGTTGGTTGATGTGGCGAGAATGCCGAATGTTGCCAGAACGACGGTAGGGGTCATGTAGGCGATGCCAAAAAGCACCACCGCCCCCAATGAGAGAGTGCGTTGCAGACGAGCCATGAGCTGTTACTCCGGGATTATTGGTTTTATGGCAGAGAAAACTTCGGCGGAACAAAAACGTTATTTTTATCGGTGGACACTCATCGCTCTCACCTCGGAGTGAGAGCGATGAACGATTGAAGCCAGGCTCAGGGGATCAAGAGCTCCCGTAGACCGTTGGCATGCTCGATCACGTCGCCAGGAAGGCGTATGCGCTGATCATCCAGGTACCGATAGTCCTGACGCGCCGCCTGCAGTTGGCTGAAGTCGAGTTCAAGACTGAATTGGGATTCTTCACGCCCAGCTTCATGCAGAAGCGTGCCGAAGGGGTTGACCAACGCACTTCCACCCGCGAACACCAGACTGCCCGTACCCGCTTCTACGCGGTTGACCATAATTGCCAGCGTCTGATTCTCCTGCGCCCGCGCCATGATGGCGGTGCGGTGGACAGGACCGTAAGGGTCCATGTTGCCGTTGGTGACGATCAGGAGATCAACGCCCAATTGGGCCAGAGCCCGTGCCGTTTCCGGGAACTCGATGTCGTAGCAAATCAGCAGTCCTACGCGCACGCCGTTCCACTCACAGGTGGCGTAACGGTCGCCCGGAAGGAACACATTGCGCTCGGACGGCCATAAGTGGGTCTTGCGATAGCGAAGCGCGATTCCCTCGGGCGTGATCAGCAAGGTGGTGTTGTAGAACCGGCCTTCATCGTTTTCTGCAAAGCCAATGGCAACCGCGATATTTCGGGCGCGGGCGGCATCCTGCACCGCTTGCACGGTCGGACCGCTCACCGGTTCAGCAACGACAGCCACCGTATCCACGGTGGGAAAACCCATCAGGTACGTCTCTGGAAACACCACCAGTTGGGTGTCCGGATCGCAAGCGTTTATCGCTGCAAGGGCACGTTGCAAGTTATGGGCTGTGTCACTGTCCCGGCCCGACAATTGGGCAAATTCGACCTTCATGGGTTCTCCTTATCGAGTCACGCTGCCGATCCGGCGAAAAATGCTGGCCTGATCATTGGCTCTGCGGGCAGTATGCGCATCAGCATGTGTTACGGGGTATTACGCAGCTGTAGTAACCCAATAGGGGTAGTTCAATGACCATCGCACTTCAGGACATCGCCTGGCATCGCTCCGTCGCGCAGTTGATCGAAGCGCTGGACCGGCCGAATTTCTGGGCGCAACTGGTGCGCCTGCTCGATCAATACGTCAGTTTCGATAGTTGGGTAGTGCTGCAATTCAGCGCTGGCCAACGGCCTCTGGTCTTTGCCGAATCCCCCGGCGAGGACGGCAGCCCCGACCAGTTGTTTCAGGACTACCTCAAAGGTTTGTACCTGCTCGACCCCTTCTACATCGCCAGCCGCGAGCGCTCGCAAAGCGGCCTGTTTCGCCTGGCCGAGGTGGCGCCTGAACACTTCGAGTTGACCGAGTATTACCAGCGCTATTTTCGCTTGAACGTCGTGGCCGACGAGATCCAGTTCAACTGCCAGCTCGATGGCGACCGCACCCTTTGCCTGTCTCTCGGTTCGAAGCAACGCTTCAGCGCCGAACAGATCGCCCTGCTGTCGATGATTCAGCCGTGGGTCATTGCGCTGCTGCGTCAACGGCTGCCTTTGGAGTTGACAGAGCCGGTGTCGGACCACGAACCACCTGCCGCGCAACTGCCAGTCACTGACTGGCGCACGCAGTTGGAAGCGTCGGTCCTACAGAGCCGGGGCGCGCAATTGACGGCCCGGGAACTGGATGTGGGGCGCCTGATGCTCAGCGGCTGCTCCAGCAAGGAAATTGCGCGCAAATTGGATATATCCGCCGAAACCGTGCGCGTACACAAGAAACATATCTACAGCAAACTGGGGATCAAATCGCAATCCGAGCTGTTTTCGATTTTCCTTCAGGCCCAAAGCGCTTGAAGCAAAGCAAAGTCTTGCCGAACGAAGGCGCGGTACAGCGCTACCCCAATCACCGTGGAAAGACCTAAAGGATCGCCTATGAGCCTGTCCCTTCTAAGCCGTTACGCTTTTTTTGTCGGCTGCGTGCTGTTTACACTTTTGAGTCTCCCATTCCTGCATCACGAATGGCTGTGGCCCTTCACCCTCGTCACCGCGTTGCTCAGCCTGGTCGGTATTTTTGACCTGATTCAGGTGCCGCACTCGGTCCGTCGCAATTACCCGATCCTGGGCAATATCCGCTATGCCGTTGAAACCATTCGCCCGGAAATTCGCCAGTATCTGCTGGAGTCCGACAGCGACGCCCTGCCCTTTTCCCGCGCACAACGCTCACTGGTTTACGCCCGCGCCAAGAACGAATCGGCAGACAAGCCGTTCGGCACGCTGATCGACGTGTACCAGCCGGGTTTCGAGTTCATCAGCCACTCCATGCGCCCCGCACCCTTATCCGATCCGAACCAGTTCCGTGTCACGGTGGGCGGCCCGCAGTGCACGCAGCCGTACTCGGCGTCGATTTTCAACATCTCCGCGATGAGCTTCGGTTCGCTCAGCGCCAACGCCATTCGCGCGCTGAACAAAGGCGCCAAGCTGGGCAACTTCGCCCACGACACAGGCGAGGGCAGCATCAGCCCGTATCACCGTGAAAACGGTGGCGACCTGACGTGGGAGCTGGGCAGCGGCTATTTCGGCTGCCGCACGGAGGATGGTCGCTTCGACCCCGAGAAGTTCGCCAAACAAGCACAGGACCCGCAGGTACGGATGATCGAAATCAAGATGAGCCAAGGCGCGAAACCGGGCCACGGCGGCATCTTGCCGAAACACAAGGTCACCCGAGAAATCGCCGACACCCGCGGCATTCCCATGGGCGAAGACTGCATCTCCCCGTCGCGCCACAGCGCGTTTTCCACCCCGTTCGAGATGATGCAATTCATCGCTCAATTGCGTGAGCTGTCAGGCGGCAAACCGGTGGGATTCAAGTTCTGCCTGGGCCATCCGTGGGAATTCATGGGCATTGCCAAAGCGATGCTGGAAACCGGCATCCTCCCTGACTTCATCGTCGTCGACGGTACGGAAGGCGGGACAGGCGCGGCACCGGTGGAATTCACCGACCACATGGGCGTGCCGATGCGCGAAGGGCTGCTGTTCGTGCATAACACGCTGGTGGGCCTGAACCTGCGGGACAAGATCAAGCTCGGCGCCAGCGGCAAGATCGTCAGCGCCTTCGACATCGCCAGCGTGTTGTCCATCGGCGCTGACTGGGCCAACTCGGCGCGGGGGTTCATGTTCGCCATCGGCTGTATTCAGTCCCAAAGCTGCCACACCAACAAGTGCCCAACCGGGGTCGCGACCCAAGACCCGCTGCGCCAGCGTGCCCTCGTCGTGCCCGACAAGGCGCAGCGCGTTTACAACTTCCACCGCAGCACCCTGCACGCTTTGGCGGAGATGATCGCCGCTGCGGGGCTGGACTCGCCGTCGCAACTGGAAGCCAGACACCTGGTTCGCCGCCAGTCCGCCACGGAAGTGAAATTGTTCTCCGAATCTCACGTGTTCCTGAAACCGGGCCAGCTGCTTAACGGCATCGTCGACGACAGCTTCTATTCCCGCATGTGGCGCATGGCAAGGCCAGACAGCTTCGAGGCGAACGAGATCTAAAACCGCTCAAGGCGTCGGACAGGGTCTTGAGCCACCCTGCCTGACGTCGTAGAGCCGCAGCCGGTTATCGCCTCTGATCTGGGTGTCCGCCCATCGCCATTGACAGGGAAGCGTCAGCTGAAAATCGGTGGCATCAGCGCCATCCACCAGCCAGACACGAGCGGTGCCTGCCGGAAGGTGACTGAGGCTTTCGAGATAGAAATCGTCCTGGCCGGAAGCGTAAGGCGCCTTGAACCGGCAATACACCACGCACTCCGCTCCGCTTCCCTGTACCCGAGGCGCATACAGCAACGGTTTACCGGCGTGACGGCTGTAGTAAACAAGGCTTGGATACCAAAAGTAATTCAAGACAACGACTTGATCAGTCGGCTGGTAGCGGTGGTCGATCCATTCGGCGATCAGGTTGATACGCTCTTGAGTCTCATGGCCGTCGGCGTTGGTGGTGTCGTACTCCCCGTACAAGTTGCGCATGCCGAACGCCTCAATGCCGATCAATATGAGGCACCCGATCACCGCCAGCCCCGTCCGTGTGCGGGCCACGTCGTCCAGCGCAATTCCCACGACAATGGGCAATGCGAGCGCTGAAAACAAAAAGTAACGGGCGACGAACAGTGGCAACTGCCATGACACGACGAAAATCACCAGCAGTGGCGCCCACAGGTAGATCACCAACAGCAAGCTCAGGCGTTCGGGCCGCGTATCGCGCAGCAAACAGAAGATGCAGATACCTGCCAGCACCGGCACCGGCGCCCAGCGGGCCAGAGCAGGCCACTGCGCGCCATTCACCAGCGTCAGGTACTGCCAGAGCGCCGACGGGATTGCCGACAGCGTGACGGGATGAATCCAGCCAAGATTGCTGGACTGACCGAGTTGAGCAACGAACACTGGAAGCCAGGGCAGAAACAACAACGCAATCGTCAAATTGGCTAGCCACCATGCCGGCCGCAGAATGAGTCGAGGGGCTGTCTCATTGGGCATAGGGCGCATGGCCAGCAAGCACAACCAATGCGACAGTACGCCGAGAATCGCAAAGTAATGGGTGTATAGCCCGGCCGTAATCAATAGCGCGTAAATCACCAGAGGCATGTACCGCGACGGCGCTTTCATCCAGTACACCAGTGCGATCGTCGCCCCCGTCATCCACACGGCTAACAGCGCATACATGCGAACTTCATGACTGTATCGGACCGCGATGGGAAGCATGACGAGCAGAATCCCGGCGAAAACTGCAGCGCGACGAGTGCTCACCAGACGGGTCAGCCACATCCCCATGCCCACCGTCAGCACACTCGCGAAAGCGTTCAAGCCACGCATGGCAATCAGGCCGTCGCCCAACAACGCGATCCATCCCTTGAGCACGAGATAGTAAAGCGGGGGGTGC
The DNA here is from genome assembly GCF_044753445.1 of Pseudomonas sp. NPDC088368. Classification (NCBI taxonomy): domain Bacteria; kingdom Pseudomonadati; phylum Pseudomonadota; class Gammaproteobacteria; order Pseudomonadales; family Pseudomonadaceae; genus Pseudomonas; species Pseudomonas sp. NPDC088368. The sequence goes on along the minus strand of NZ_JBIVNG010000009.1, from coordinate 236,272 downwards.
ACGTCAGAGACCGAAATCGACCAGAGTTCGCCCAGCGAATGCGTGCTCATCACCCTGCTGAACGCTTCGTCATACCAGAGCGCAGCCCAGTCCAGCTGATACAGGCGCACTGCTGCAGCGGCAATCAAAATCACCCCCCACAGGCAGGCGTCGCGCAGGTCGCTGGAGTCGGAACGTCTCACCACGACGCCGTCATCCATTTGCGTCCTCATGCCTGATGATCTGCTTCACCACATACCGCGGCCGATGCTTGCTCTCCAGGTAAATCCTGCCGATGTACTCGCCCATAATGCCGATGCCGATCAGTTGTACACCGCCGAGAAAAAGGATCGACACCATCAGCGAGGAATACCCAGGCACTGGATTGCCTTTGAGGGCGAAATTCAGGATCAGGTACAGCGCATACCCCAAGGTGACCAGCGAGATGACGCAGCCCAGATAGGTCCACACGCGCAACGGGACCGTGCTAAACGACGTGATGCCATCCAACGCCAGATTCCACAGCTTCCAGACATTGAACGTGCTGCTGCCTGCGGCCCTTGGCGCGCGATCGTATTCGACTGTAACCGTATCGAATCCGGCCCATGACAACAGGCCTTTCATGAACATCTGCTGTTCGGGCATGCCTTTGATGACCTCGACGACTTTGCGATCCAGCAGCCTGAAATCACCTACATTTTCATCGATTCGCGTCGCTGAAATTCGACGCAGAATTTTGTAGAACAGCGCCGCAGAGCAGCGTTTGAAAACGCTGTCCGTGCTGCGATGCCGACGTTTGGCGAGGACCACTTCCGCGCCGTCACCCCACGCTTCGATCAGTTGAGCGATGACGCTGATCGGGTCCTGAAGATCGACGTCTACCGGAATCACTGCGTCGCCCGTGGCGTGTTCGATGCCTGCGAACATCGCCGCCTCTTTGCCGAAGTTGCGCGACAACGTCAGCAGCACGACGAGAGGGTCGCGCTGGGCAATGCGCTTCGCGATCCGGTTTGTCTGATCCTGGCTGCCGTCGTCGATGAACACGATTTCGACCGTCCAACGCCGCAGTTGCACATCCTCGCGGACCGTCTGGTAAAACAGGCCGATGGAACGTTCCTCGTTGTACAGCGGCACCACCAGCGAGACGTTCACAGGATGCGGTCCTGGAACACCACGTGGCGCGCGAAGGTATACCCCAACACCAGGCTCACGGCACAGAACACGACCAGCGTCACCACCGGTGCCCATGCCAACCCATCGCCCAAAGCGCCGATGCTCAGACTCACGACGCCCATGAATGCGCAGTACAGCCAATAACGGCGCCATGAGCGGTAGCTGTCGAAGGTGAAGCGGGCGTTGAGGAGAAAGGACATCGTAACGGCGGCAAGAAACCCGACCAGATTGCTGCGGGTCTGCGTCATGCCCCAAAGCGAGTGGCAGATCATAAAAATCAAGGCGTGAACGCCCGTATTGATTGTCCCGACCAAGCAATAGCGTGCCATCCCGTGCAGTGTCGTCATGATCGGCCGTCCGTGTTCGATACCGTCCTGGCCACTGCAGACCCGCACCGGCTGCGAGTCATGAACCTCCGTTTCTCAAGTGAAGCTTCTGCGGCGGTCAGCCGCATGACCGGTGGTCGGGTTCATGTTTTGGGGCCAGGCGCTCTGGTCCTTCGTCTGAGCTGTGCTGAAAACATTCTGTAATACCCGCCCTTTGCATTTCATGCCCGAAAGCGCCACCCTGCGCGCCGCCGATCAGCCCCCACTGGCGGTGCGGAACCAAGGCCAGGCATGGCCCTCTTCTTTAAACAGACTTTCAAAGAGCTCACCGTCATGACGAACGGACGCGACCATCGAATCGACTTCTTTCGAGGTCTGGCGCTGATCTTCATTTTTTGGGATCACGTACCGGAAAACCCCTTCGCGCAATTGACCCTGCGCAACTTCGGCTTCAGCGATGCGGCGGAGGTCTTCGTTTTTCTGGCGGGTTACGCCGCTGTGCTGGCCTATGGAAAAGTCGCTCAGCGTGACGGTTACGTGGTCGCGTGCATCCGCATCTTGCGCCGAACGTGGGTGTTGTACGTGGCGCATATCTTTCTGCTGACGCTGCTGATGGGGATCGTCTTCGTCGCCAACAACCATGTCGACACCCGTGACATGGTGCGCGAGATGGGGCTTGAGTATTTCGTCAGCAACCCTCAGCAGGCCTTGGCGGACGAACTGCTGCTGCGCTTCAAACCCAACCTGACCGACCCCTTGCCGCTGTACATCCTGCTGATGGGCACATTGCCGCTGGTGTTGCCGATCATGCTGCGCAATGCAGCTGTCGCGGTCGGCCTGTCGATTGCCCTGTACATGATGGTGCCGCTGTTCGGGTGGAACCTGCGCGCTTACGAGGGCGGCGGTTACTGGTACTTCAACCCCGTGGCGTGGCAACTGATTTTCGTCCTTGGCGGCGCGTTTGCGATGTACACGCAGCGGCCGTCGACCCCTGCCCTTCAACCGCGCCCACTCTGGCGTCAGCCGCTGTTTCTGATCGCAGGGGTCTACCTGCTGATCGCTGGCACCATCACCTTTCTGTGGAAGTTTCCCGTGATTCACGACGCTCTGCTGCCCAAGGCCTTTACCGACCTTATCTACCCGATCAGCAAAACCGACCTGTCGCCCCTGCGTTTGCTGCACTTCGTCGCGCTGGTGTACGTCGTGGCGAAAGCGCTGCCGTCCTCGCAGGCCTGGCTGAACAACTGGCCCGCCCAACAAACCTGCCGCATGGGCCGCTACTCACTGGAAATCTTCTGCCTGGGCGTACTCCTCGCGCCGTTGGCTGACGGCATCAACGCCCTGGCCGGTGACGTCTGGCAGATGCGCGTGATCACTGCATGGGTGGGGTTGGGCCTGATGCTGTTGCTGTCCAACTGGCTGGAACTGAACAAGCGCCTGGGCACTCCGAAAGTGCCTCAGGTGGCGGGGGTCTGACTTCGGGCGTGCGTAGGATCAGATACACGCCCGTTTACAAATTCCGCCCCCTCCCCGCCCAGCGTCTAAGCTTGTAGTCAGGTGCGATTAACAGGTTTAACCGGGCCAGCGATATGGGCGCTTTATGGCATTCCGATGCGAAGAAGGCTGCAGTCACGGCTGACAGTCAGGGGAACGTTCCAGAACCAACACGCCCGAGCCACTGGCGTCATGTGTGGCGAGTGCTGTTGCTTCTGTTGCTGGCGGGATTGGTGATCCTGGGATTTGCCGTCGCTTCGGAAGTGCGCAGTTCGAGGCTTCAGGCGCGAGAGTTCACCCGGTTGGCCCACGACCTCAAATACACGGTTGAGCCTGGCGCCAGCGATGCGATTCTCTATCCCGGCGACGGCCCGTTCGACAAACGCCTGGGCTATTCATCGCTGGGCGAATTCCTGCCCAAACTGCTCAAGCGCGATTACCGCATCACGGAACAGTCGCAATTTTCCCCTGATCTGCTCGCCTACGCCAAACGCGGCTTTTTCGTGCCTTACGAAGAAAAAAGCCAATCCGGCCTGACCATCGCCGACTGCCGAGGCGATGCGCTGTATCAGTTCACCTACCCCCAACAGCTGTACCCGACTTTCGCGTCGATCCCACCGGTGGTGGTCAATAGTCTGCTGTTCATCGAAAACCGCGACCTGCTCGACCCTCGGCAGCCCCTCGCCAACCCTGCCGTGGACTGGCCGCGCTTCCTCAAGGCCGCCGTGTCGCAAGTGGCGAAGATAGTCGGATTGCCAGGCCAGTCGGCGGGGGGGAGTACGCTGGCCACGCAACTGGAAAAATACCGCCACTCGCCGGATGGCCTGACCCAGTCGGGCGGCGAAAAGATTCGTCAGATGGTCTCTGCCAGCGTTCGCGCCTATCAGCCAGGTTCGGAAACGCTGGCAGCCCGCCAGCGTGTGGTCCGTGACTACCTCAACAGCGTGCCGCTGTCCGCTGTTCCGGGGCATGGCGAAGTGCATGGCATGGCCGAGGGACTGCGCGTCTGGTACGACGCCGATTTTGACCGCACCAACACACTGCTGGCTTCCCCCGCCAAAGACGCGAAGACCCTCGCCGCGCAGGGCTTGGCCCTGCGTGAAGTGCTGTCTTTGGTGATCGCGCAACGCAGGCCTTCGCATTATCTGGCCAAGGGTCGCAAGGAATTGGCCGACCTGACCGACAGCCATATCCGTCTGCTGGCGCAGAACAAAGTGATCGACCAGGCCCTCGCTGACGCTGCGCTGAATGCCACCGTGACCTATCGCGATTGGGTGCAGCAGCCGACCGTGCAGCCCATCGAAACCAACAAGGGCATTACCGTGGCGCGCACGCGTCTTTCCAACATGCTCAATCGTCCGCTGTACGATCTGGATCGCCTCGATCTGTCAGCGACGAGCACCCTGCAAAACGACCTGCAAGCCAGCGTCGGCCAATATTTGCGTGACCTTGCCAACCCGGAATATGCGGCAAAGTTGGGGTTACTCGGTGAGCATCTGCTGACCCCGGCCAGCACGCAAGCCGTGCGCTACAGCTTCACGCTGTTCGAGCGCGACCTTGATGGCTCGCGGGTGCGAGTGCAGACCGACAGCACCGATCAGCCGTTCGACATCAACGAAGGCAGCAAGCTGGAGCTAGGCTCTACAGCAAAGATGCGCGTGCTGACGACCTATCTGCAAATCATCACCGAACTGCACGACAAGTACGCGGGCATGAGCAACGCCGAGCTTAAGAAAGTGCCGGTCGAAGAACCTGATCGACTAAGCCGCTGGGCCTTGGATTATCTGATGCAGAACCCGGATCGTGACCTGTCGAAAATGCTCGCCGCCGCGCTTGACCGCAAATACTCGGCCAGCCCCGGCGAGAATTTCTTCACGGGCGGCGGTATGCATCACTTCAATAATTTTCGGCGCGAAGACAACGAGCGGAACCCGACCCTGCGCGACGCGCTGCGGGAGTCGATCAACTTGCCGTTCATTCGGCTGATGCGGGACGTGGTGCGCTACGTCACTTATCAAGGGCCGAACAACAGCGCGGTATTGATGAAGGACGACAGCGACCCCCGCCGTCAGGAATACCTGGCAGACTTCGCCGACCGCGAAGGCACGTCTTTTTTGCTGCGGTTCTGGAAACGCTACAAAAACAAAACCACGCAAGACCGCCTCGATACCTTCCTTGACGGCGTGCACCCCTCGGCCAGTCGCATGGCCGCCGTGCACCGCTACCTGCTGCCCAACGCCAGCCAAAGTGCGTTCAACGCCTTCGTTCGTGCTCACACCGTCGCAGATAAATCTCAGCCACCCGTTACCGAGAAACGGCTGGACGAACTGTATTTCGCCTACGGACCGGGCAAGTTCGACCTGCCGGATCAGGGCTATATCGCCCGCGTTCACCCGCTGGATCTGTGGCTGGTGGGCTACCTGCTGCAAAACCCCGACGCGAAGTTCAAGGATGCGGTCGCCGCCAGCCGGTTCGAGCGCCAAGAGGTGTACAGCTGGCTGTTCAAGAGCCGTCACAAAAGTGCCCGCGACAGCCGTATCCGGACGATGCTGGAGATCGAAGCGTTCCTCGACATTCATCAGCGCTGGCAAAAACTGGGCTACCCCTTCGACCATTTGGTGCCGTCGCTGGCCACCGCGATTGGCAGCTCGGGGGATCGTCCGGCCGCGCTGGCGGAGCTGATCGGCATCATTCAGAACGACGGCATTCGCCTGCCGGTGCTGCGTATCGACAGCCTGCATTTCGCCGCCGACACGCCTTACGAAACCCTGCTCAACAACAACCCGGAACTGGGCAAACGCGTGTTGCCGTCAGAGGTGGCGACGGCCATGCGCGAGGCGTTGTCGCAGGTGGTGGATGCCGGGACTGCACGGCGCGTGTCGGGCAGCTTCAAGACTGAGAATGGCACGGCACTGGCCATGGGCGGCAAGACCGGGACGGGTGACAACCGCATCGAAAGCTTTGGTTCGGGCGGCCGGATTCTGGCGTCGAAGGCGATCAACCGCACGGCCACGTTCGTGTTCTACATCGGCGACAACCACTTCGGCACCTTGACGGCCTACGTGCCGGGACGCGCCGCCGAGACCTTCAAATTCACCTCCGCCTTGCCGGTGCAGGTGCTCAAGGGCATGGCGCCGATTCTCAACCGCTACCTTGAACCGGGAACGTATACCCAGTGCAAGGCACCGCCTGCGGCGCAGATGGCGAGCACCCATTAAGCCCCCGCCCACGGATGGCCCCTGTAGGAGCGAATTTATTCGCGATTGGCCGGTACATCCGACACATCTCCATCGACGATAAGGACGCCTCGCGAATGAATTCGCTCCTACAGAGGTGGCCCATTTCGCAGTACCCCATTCGTAGCGCAAGCTTTAATCAGATGAGAACCGTTCGTCTTAACCCCTCTTGCAGATACATTAAGATATATCTTAAGGTATATCTAACACGTAACAAGAGACGACAAACGATGAGAGACCACTCACACCACCACCCCCATCATCATCGCCCTCACTTCGGTGAACACGGCGACGGTCGCGATGGATTCGAACAACGCACTGGCCGGGAACGCGGCGGACGCGGCCCTCGGGTGTTTGCCCCGGGCGATCTGAAATTGCTGCTGTTGGCGTTGATTGCCGATCAGCCCTGCCACGGTTATGACCTGATCCGCCAGATCGAAGGCCTGTTCGATGGCGCCTACAGCCCGAGTCCGGGCGTGATTTATCCGACGCTGACCTTCTTCGAAGAAAGCGAATGGGTCATCGGTGACGCCCAAGGCGGCAAGAAGCGCTACCGGATCACCGAAGCCGGCCAGCAGTTTCTGGTCGAGCAGGCGGTCGCCCTCGACGGCGTGAAGATGCGCATCCAGGTCAGCAAACGTTCGCTGCGTGGGCACGATCGTCCGCCAGAAATTCACGAGGCTGTTCACAATCTGCGTCACGCCCTGCAAATGCACCATGGTCGCTGGACCCCGGAAGAAATCATCCGCGTGCGCGACCTGTTGAACGAAACCGCAAAAGCCGTCGCCGATGGGCCCCACACTGCTTCGGAGAAATCCGTATGAATGCACCGCAATCGATCCATCGCGTCAGCCACGAAATCAAGCGCCGCAAACTCCAAGTGCTGCGCGTCGCCGACATCACCCCCCGCATGCGCCGTGTCACCCTGCATGGCCCGGAACTGACCGGTTTCATCAGCCTCGGCACGGACGATCATGTGAAATTGCTGTTCGCGACGACGCCGGAAGAACAGGCGGCGCTGGACAACTTCGCTCCCGGACCAAGTGCATCAGACGGCCCGCGACCTGCGATGCGCGATTACACGCCTCGTCGTTACGACGCCGAAACGGGCGAGCTGGACATCGATTTCGTGCTGCACGGCGATGGCCCTGCCGCGACCTGGGCGGCTCAGGCTGAAGCGGGACAGTTTCTGTACATCGCGGGTCCACGGGGCTCGATGATCGTGCCGGACATGTTCGACAGCTATCTGCTGATCGGCGACGAAACCGCCCTCCCCGCCATCGCCCGCCGTCTTGAAGAACTGGCGAGCAATCGTCGGGCGCTGGTGGTGGTTGAGATAGAAGACAAGGCTGAGCGGCAGGCGTTGGTGAGCAAGGCGCAGGTCGAGGTGATTTGGGTGGTACGGGGCGAGCAAGACCTGCTTGAGGTCACACGCCAACTGACCCTGCCCGAAGGTGATCTATACGCCTGGGTCGCAACGGAATCGACTCTGTCGCGCAAGGTTCGCCGGGTGTTGCTCGACGAGTTCAAGCTCGATGAAGCGGCGGTGAAAGCTGCGGGTTACTGGCGTCTGGAAGGGTCGGACGAGGAATAACCCTCCCCCCTTTACAAGCCTTGCAAGCGTGAACTCGCTCGCGATAGCGCCGTATCTGACACGTTGATCGTGGATGACGCACTGCTATCGCGAGCAACGCGGAGGCCTGCAGGATTCAGGGCGTTCTCATGCCCGCGACCTGTCGATCAACCAAATCACCCCGCCAATGCCCACAAACCCCGCCAAGACTCCGAACGCATTGATCAACGCGCGCTCGATCCCCAACGTGCCAATGTCCAGAAACGGGTAGAGGTAGTCACCGAACATGTTCCCGCGAAACAGCAGGTAACCAAAGTACAGCGTCGGGTACAGCATCCACATCAACACATGCTTCAGGCGCAACTCACCCTTGCTGACGTACAGCCACCAATAGCCGAGAAACGCGAGCGGCATGACGTCGTGCAACAACTCGTCGGCAAGCTTTTGCCAGCCTTCCGGGCTCCACAAATGCCGCAGCAACACGTTGTAGGCGATGCTCACCAGGAGAATGCTGGTGGTGATGCCCGCGCACACGGCAGGCGATCTGAAAAACCGGTGCCCGCTTGAATGCCGGTCCGTGATGGCGCAGGTCAAGGCGGTCGCCACCAGCGTGTTTGTCAGCACGGTGAAAAAACTGAAGAACTTCACCAAACCGCCGATCAGACTCGCCTGATCGGTCCATCGCCCCCAAAGAATCAGGTACAGCTGCACCGCCAGCGCGAACCAGCCGAGGAGCGCGGCGACGGTCGCGTAACGACGCTGACCGCGCGTGAGGTGCAACGTGGAGCTGTGCATTTTTTGATCGGTCCTGGAAGGTGAAAGCGCTCGATCACCAACGTTTGGTGCGCGCCAGTTTCACGTACAAGGATTCGACCTTCTCCCGCGCCCAAGGTGTCTTGCGCAAAAACGTCAGGCTCGACTTGATGCTCGGATCGCTTTTAAAGCAACGGATATCAATTCGCTCCGCCAGTCCCGACCATTCGTAATGCTCGACCAGCCTGTTGAGGATCTGCTCCAGCGTCACGCCATGCAGCGGGTTGTCGTTGGGTGTGGTCATGGCGGGCCTATGTGTCATCGGTGGGAGAGACGTGTTCGCGAGGTGCGCACCTTAGCGGAGCGGGCAATCGGTGTGAAGCGATCGTGCCGATAATTGAGCTACCGTTAAAGAGCGGCTATCTGTTGTCGTCCCAACGGACAGGGATATTCAAGGCAAAACCCTATCCAGGACGGAAACCATGACAGAAATGCTGATTTTAGTGGACGCCGATGACCATGAAACAGGGCACGGTGAAAAACTTAAGGTCCATCGTGAAGGCCAGCTCCACCGTGCCTTTTCCCTGTTTATTTTCGATATGAAAGGGCGTTTGTTATTGCAGCGACGCGCCAAGGGCAAATACCACTCGGGCCATCTCTGGACCAATACCCGTTGCGGCCATCCGCGGGCGGGTGAAAGCACAGATAGGGCCGCGACAAGACGTCTTGATGAAGAAATGGGCTTCAGTTGCGATGTAACGAAAGTTGCCACTTTCACGTATCACGCCGCTGTGTCCAACGACCTCATCGAGCATGAGTTCGACCATCTCTACGTGGGTGGCTACAGCGGCGAAGTGTTGCTCAATCCTGAAGAAGCCTCTGACTGGCAATGGATTGAACTGGATAGGCTCTTTACCTGGATGGAACAGGAACCGGAGCAGTTCACACCCTGGATCATCAGGATCATCAAGGGTCCCCATACTCCATTCGGGCCTGAATGGCTGAGAAGACACGCTGAGCAGTACACCTTCGATCACCTGATTCGTCTCCAGGCAAAACTGCTGATGCGTGTGTCGAAAACTTACGCGTTGGCGATTCCGCAGTTGCCCGCGCCGCTTGCTTGGGTGGTGACCTACGCTTACCTCCTTCTGCGGATCACCGACACGATTGAAGATGAACCCGCCCTCTCCCCGCAACAGATACGCACGTACGAGGCTGCGTTTGTCGCGGCGGTGAAAGGTCAGGGAGATGCCCGGCGTTTGCGGGATGAAGTCGCGGCTTTGCTGACCGAACAGACGGTTCCGGCCGAACACGCACTGATGCGGCAAATGCCATTGATGCTGGAAGTGCATCACCAATGGAGCCCGGCCCAACGAAAACATTTGCTCACGTGTCTGGAAATCATAACGCGGGGTATGGATGAGTTTTGCGACGTTGTGAGCGTCGAAGGACTTGAAACGTGCGACGACCTGGATCGCTATTGCTACTGCGTAGCCGGCTCGGTCGGCGAAATGTTGACCGAGCTTTTTATCGATTTCGATCCAACACTTCTGCCACGCCGTGACGAGCTGCTTCGCTTGTCGGTGTCCTTTGGTGCAGCGCTGCAACTCGCCAACATCATCAAGGATCTATGGGAAGACCGGGAAAGGGGTATGTGCTGGTGCCCCAAAGACCTGTTCGCCAAGCATGGCGTTCAGTTGTCGACCGTGCAGGCCGGGCAGCCCGATTTTGCTTTCGCTCGTGCGCTGAATGAACTCATCGGTACGACCCACGAGCACCTGCAACAGGCACTGAGTTACGTGCTATGCATCCCTTCACGACATACCGGTATTCGCCGTTTTGTATCGTGCACCCTCGGCCTGGCGTTGCTGGTGCTGGTCAAGGCGCACTCGAATCCTTTTTTCACTCCGGCGAGGAAGTAACGCCCACGCCTGCCGACGTAGCGCGGCTCATGCGTTTGATCCACCGGCGTCAGTTGCCTGATAAATACCTGCGGGCGCTTTTTTTGCGGGCATCTCTGGGACTTCCCTTCACGCCACTGGCCGCAAAATAACATGTGCTATCCCAGGAAAAATCAATCGAGCGCCCGCTCATACGAGTTGGCGTAAAGGCATTTCCTCCATCTCTGATACCAAAGTGATTGCATTTTTATTGTTATGTTATAACACTAACAGGCTGAACGCTTGAGTCTCACCCTGCCAAGGAAAATGCAGCATGTCCCGCTTCTCCAAATCCTCATTCTGGCGACTGACGCCGCTGGCCACTTCGTTGCTCATCGCTTCCCCGGTGTACGCCATCGAACTGGAACAACAAACCATCACCGCCAACCCGCTGGGCAGCGACCAGTTGGCATCGCCCAGCACTGTATTGACCGGCGATGAGCTGACGCTGCAACAGAAAGGCAGCCTCGGCGAAACCCTGAACAAGCAGCCAGGCGTGTCGTCGTCGTATTTCGGGCCGGGCGCCAGTCGGCCGATCATTCGCGGGCAGGACGGCGACCGGATTCGTCTGCTGCGTAACGGCGTCGGTGCGCTGGACGCGTCATCGCTGTCCTACGATCACGCGGTGCCGTTGGACCCGGTCAACGTTGACCGTATCGAAATCGTGCGCGGCCCGGCTGCCCTGCTCTATGGCGGCAGTGCCATCGGCGGCGTGGTCAACACGTTTGACAATCGCATCCCCACCGAAGCCATCGAAGGCATTCAGGGCGCGGGCGAATTGCGCTACGGCGGCGCCGACACCACGCGCAGCAGCGCGGGCAAGCTGGAAGCGGGCAACGGCACGTTCGCCTTGCACCTGGACGCGAACGCGCGCGAATTCAACGACCTGAAAATCCCCGGTTACGCCCGCACCGCCGATGAACGTGCTCGTGACCCGGATGGCGGCGACAAGAAGCACCGACTCGGCAACAGCGACGGGCGTCAGGACGGCGGTGCTGTCGGCGGTTCCTACACGTGGGACGACGGTTACGCGGGGCTTTCCTACAGCAATTACGACTCCAACTACGGATCGCCCGCCGAACAAGACGTGCGCATCCGCATGAAGCAGGACCACTACGCCTTCGCTTCAGAAATCCGCAACCTGTCGGGACCGTTCAGCTCGTTGAAGCTCGACGCCGGTTATACCGAATACAAACACATGGAGATCGAGGACGGCGAAGTCGGCACCACGTTCAAGAACAAGGGCTACGAAGCCCGGGTCGAAGCGCGCCATCAGCCGATTGGCCCGCTCAACGGGGTGATAGGTGCCCAAGTAACGCGCACAGAATTCTCGGCGCTAGGCGAAGAAGCTTTCGTGCCCCAGACCGATACCGATGCGGGTGCGCTGTTCATTCTCGAAGAGCTGCAAGCCACTGATCGTCTGAAGCTGAGTCTGGGCGGTCGCCTGGAGCACACCACTGTCGACCCGGACGGCAAAGGCAACGAACGTTTCGCCAACGCGGATCGCTCCAGCAGCTTCACGGCAGGCAGCCTGTCTTCTGGCGCGGTCTACACCCTGACGCCGATCTGGTCGCTGGCCGCGACCTTGGGCTACACCGAGCGCGCCCCGACGTTCTACGAGCTTTACGCCAACGGCGCCCACGTCGCAACCGGTACTTATGAAGTCGGCGATGCCGGTCTGTCGAAAGAGAAGGCGGTCTCCAGCGACTTGGCGCTGCGCTTTGACAACGGCACGCACAAAGGCAGCGTTGGTGTGTTCTACAGCCACTTCTCCAATTACATCGGCTTGCTGGGAACAGGTCGTACGCTGAACGACGACGGCGAGGAAGATGCCGACGGGATTCCGGAATACACCTATTCCGGCGTGCGGGCGCGCTTTGCAGGATTCGAGGCACAGGACCACTGGAAACTGGGCGAAAGCCGTTACGGAAAATTCGCCTTGGAGTTGTCGGGCGATTACACCCGCGCCACCAACCTCGACACCGGCGAAGCCCTGCCCCGTATCGCCCCTCTGCGCCTGAACAGCGGCCTGCTGTGGGAACTGGACAAGTGGCAGGCGCGCATTGATGTCGAACATGCGGCGTCTCAAGGTCGCGTGCCGGACAACGAAACCGGCACCGACGGCTACACCACCCTCGGCGCGAGCGCAGGTTACACATTCAACGTTGGCGGCAGTCAGTGGCTGGCGTTCGTCAACGGCGAAAACCTGACCAACCAGACCGTGCGCTACGCCAGCTCGATCCTGCGCGACATCGCACCGGCGCAAGGCCGAAGCATTGAAGTGGGGTTGCGCACGACGTTCTGATAGTCGAGCGCTGACATTCAAACGACATAGAACCTGTGAGAGCGAATTTATTCGCGATGGGTCAGTGCAGACGACACGTAGGTATCGCCTGTCCGATCTTTCGCGAATGAATTCGCTCCCACAGTTGGTCTCGCGTCAGGCCCCAAATCTGGCGGAGTACGCGGAACCTGTGAGTCCTGTATTCGGCACGGCTGCATAAAAATCTCAAAAAAACTTATCTGTACGCTTACTGCAAGGGTTGACCACACTCATCTGATCCGCAAGGTCCGCTAAACCCTCACCCCATATAAGGGACAGCGCTACCTCACTCCTGCACCACTGTTACGCCAATCGTAACTATTCATGTCGCAAATCCGTCTTTTTAAAAATTCGTTAGCCCCCTATCATCGCGCCACTCATAAAGCTGAAACGTTTAATCCGTCGATCTGTCAATCAATGCCACGCGACGTATTGACGCAGCAACTGCCTGCGCCGCACTCACATCACCAAGAAGAACTCATCGCCCATGCCTGCTCATTCGAAACGTTGCCCCCGTCTTCGCCCCTTTCATCATCACCACGCATTGGGGCTTGCGGCCCTGAGCCTGGCGACGTGCGCTCAAGCAACGCCTGCGTTCGACAGCGAGTCGCCGTGGATGCTGGGGGATTGGGGAGGCAAGCGCACCGAGCTGTCGCGACAGGGTTATGACTTCAAGCTGGACGCGGTGGTAGAAGTCGGCTCGAACCTGCACGGCGGCTACGATCACGACGAGGCGACCCGCTACGCCGACCAGTTCGCCCTCGGCGCGCACATGGACCTGCAAAAGATCTTCGACTGGCACGACGCCGAATTCCAGGTCACGCTGACCAACCGTAACGGCGACAACATCAGCAACGACCGCGTTGGCGACCCGCGCGTGGGCACAATCTCGTCGTCTCAGGAAGTCTGGGGCCGGGGCAATATCACGCGCCTCACGGACCTCTGGTATCAGCAGAAATTTTTCGACCAGAAACTGAGCGTCAAGGTCGGCCGTTTCAACGAAGGGGAAGACTTCAACACCTTCCCCTGCGATTTCCAGAACCTGGCGCTGTGCGGCTCGCAGGTCGGCAACTGGGGCGGCGGCATCTGGTACAACTGGCCCGTCGGCCAATGGGCGATGCGGGTCAAATACCAGCTCACCCACGAACTCTTCGTGCAAGTCGGCGCGTTCGAACAGAACCCGTCGAACCTGGAAAACGACAACGCCTTCAAGCTCAGTGGCAGCGGCACTCAGGGCGCCGTTCTCCCGGTCGAGCTGGTCTGGTCGCCGAATGTCAACGACCTGCCGGGCGAATACCGCCTCGGTTACTACTACAGCACCGCCGACAGCACCGACGTCTACAAAGACAGCCGTGGTCGCTATGCCGCGCTAAGCGGCGAAAATTACGCCTCGTCGTCGAGCAAACACGGCCTATGGCTGACCCTGCGCCAGCAAGTGACGAGCCAGGCCAGCGACAACAGCCGTGGCCTGAGCCTGTTCGCCAACGGCACCCTCCATGACAAAAAGACCAACATGATCGACAACTACGTCGCGTTGGGCGCCACCTACACCGGCCCGTTCGACGCGCGTCCCAAGGACGACCTCGGTCTGGCGGTCGGCCGCATCCACGTTAACCCGGCGTACCGCAAGAACACCCATCTGCTCAATCAGGCCAACGAGGTCAGCGGCTACAACGACCCGGCCTTCTTGCCTGTGCAAGACACCGAATACAACGCCGAACTGTATTACGGCGTGCATGTCGCCAACTGGCTGACCGTGCGGCCCAACCTGCAATTCATCCGCCATCCGGGCGGCGTGAATCAGGTAGACGACGCGCTGGTGGCCGGTCTGAAGATCCAATCCTCGTTCTGATTGGCCTCTTTAATCTTTCTGTATCCCTGTTGAGGAACTAGCGTTAAGGCCTTGGCTTCCAAGCCACAACGCTACAACGGATTTAGCGTCAACCACTTAATCGTTACGGAGTACGACACTATGAGCACTGACGGTGCTTTCGGTAAGGGTCGCCTGCTGCCGAGCTTGCTCGGGCTGGTGATTCTGATCATGGGCCTGGCCTTGCTGGCCGGGGGTATCAAGCTGCTGACACTGGGGGGGTCGCTGTACTACCTGCTGACCGGGATCGGCTTCATCATCACCGGCATTCTGCTGATTCAGGGCGGTCGCTCGGCACTGGGTCTGTTCGCGCTGGTGTTGTTCGCGAGCACGGTCTGGGCCTTGTGGGAAGTTGGCCTGGATTGGTGGCAGCTGGTGCCACGTCTGTCGCTGTGGTTCGTGCTCGGCATCGTGATGCTGCTGCCATGGTTCCGTCGCCCGGTCCTGCGTGGCCAGCCGGGTGGTCTACCGACCGTGGCGCTGAGCATCGCTGTCGTCCTGGCCGGCCTGACCGCCATCGCCAGCCAGTTCACCAGCCCCGGTGAAATCAAAGGCACGCTGGACCGCGATGACGCGGGCGTGGCGTACGACCCGCAGCCGATGCCCGATGGCGACTGGCAGGCGTATGGTCGCTCCGAACACGGCAATCGCTACTCGCCGCTGAAGCAGATCACCCCTGCAAACGTCGGCAAGCTGCAGGAAGCCTGGCGCATTCGCACGGGTGATCTGCCCAGCGCTGAAGACCCGGTCGAGCTGACCAACGAGAACACGCCGCTGAAGGTCAACGGCATGGTCTACGCCTGCACCCCGCACAGCAAAGTGCTGGCGCTGGACCCGGACACCGGCAAGACCATCTGGTCGTACGACCCGCAGATTTCCAAGGAAGGCGCGAAGAACTTCACCGGTTGGGCGCACATGACCTGCCGTGGCGTCTCGTACTATGACGAAGCGGCCTACGCTAAATCCGACGTCGGCGCCCCAGCCGCAGCGCTGTCAGCTGCTGGCACCGCGATTGCTGCGTCCTGCCCGCGTCGTCTGTACCTGCCAACGGCCGACGCCCGCCTGATCGCGCTGAACGCGGACACCGGTAAAGTCTGCGAAGACTTCGCCAACAAAGGTGCCATTGACCTGCGCGCCAACATCGGCCCGTTCACCGCCGGGGGTTACTACTCCACCTCGCCTGCGGCGATCACGCGCAACCTGATCATCATCGGCGGCCACGTGACCGACAACGAGTCTACCAACGAGCCATCGGGTGTGATTCGCGCCTACGACGTGCACGACGGCAAGCTGGTGTGGAACTGGGACCCAAATAACCCGGACGCCACGGCCCCTATCGCGGCCGATCAGTTCTACTCGCGCAACGCCCCGAACATGTGGTCGCTGGCCAGTGTCGACGAGAAATCGGGCCTGGTCTTCCTGCCGCTGGGCAACCAGATGCCTGACCAATACGGGGGTGACCGCACCCCTGGCGCCGAGAAATTCAGCGCCGGTCTGGTCGCGCTGGACGTCAACACCGGCAAAGTGCGCTGGAATTACCAGTTCACCCATCACGACCTGTGGGACATGGACGTACCGAGCCAGCCAACGCTGATCAACCTGAAAACCAAGGACGGCGTGAAGCCGGCCGTGATTCAGCCGACCAAGCAAGGCAGCCTGTACGTACTGGACCGTCGCGACGGCACCCCTATTGTGCCCATCGACGAAGTCCCGGCGCCGACCGGTGCCGCGCAAGGCGACCATACCTCGCCGACCCAGGCCCGTTCGCAACTGAACATGCTGCCGCCTGAGCTGACCGAGAAATCCATGTGGGGCGCGACCGCGTTCGACCAGATGCTCTGCCGCATTCAGTTCAAGGAGCTGCGTTACGAAGGTCAGTACACGCCGCCGTCCGAACAGGGCAGCATCATCTACCCGGGCAACGTTGGCGTGTTCAACTGGGGCGCCGTGTCGGTCGACCCGGTGCGCCAGCTGATGTTCACCAGTCCGAACTACATGGCTTTCGTCTCCAAGCTGGTGCCACGTGCCAAGGTGGAAGCGGGCAGCAAGCGCGAAAGCGAAACCAGCGGCGTGCAGCCGAACACCGGCGCGCCATACGCCGTGATCATGCACCCGTTGATGTCGCAGATCGGCATGCCGTGCCAGGCGCCATCGTGGGGTAACGTCGCTGCGGTGGACCTGACCACCAACCAAGTCGTCTGGAAACACAAAAACGGCACCAGCCGCGACAACACTCCAGTGCCGATTGGCCTGCCAGTGGGTGTGCCAAGCATGGGCGGTTCGATGGTCACGGCGGGCGGTGTCGGCTTCTTGGCCGGTACGCTCGACCAATACCTGCGCGCCTACGACGTGAAAACCGGCAAAGAGCTGTTCGCCGGGCGTCTGCCAGCGGGCGGCCAAGCGACCCCGATGACCTACACCGGCAAGGATGGCAAGCAATACGTGCTGATCGTTGCGGGCGGCCACGGTTCGCTGGGCACCCGAATGGGCGATTACATCATTGCCTACAAGCTGCCGGAGTGATCGGTTAGCGCAGCCATGATGTGAATGAAAAAGGCGGTCATCGAGAGGTGACCGCTTTTTTTGTTCAAGCGAGGCCTTGGTGCGGTTCAAGCTTTTAATTCTGGCCGAAGGAATGCTGAGGTGGCGCTATTTAGTCTTTTGATTCTGGCCGAAGGCCGTAGGAGTTGGCTTGCCTACGATCTGGCGCGCAGCGCCAGCAAAATTTAGCCTTTGGTTGTGTCAGAAAGACCATATTCTGCGGGTTTACGACTGCTGCGCAGCCGATCGTAGGCAAGCCAACTCCTACGGCCTTCGGCCAGAAACGGTACTTCGTCGGACGTGAAATCCTCTACTTCTCGATCACTTCTCCACGCTGGGGCGCCAATCGGGCGATCAACCGATTCTGTGTCGGCACCGGAATATGCTGCTCATCCATTGCGTCGATCAAATTCTCCACCAGTGCATTGAAATCGCTCCGACTGATGTTCATGCCTTTATGGACTTCAGGCAGCGCATCCCCCGAATAGGTACACGGCCCACCGGCCTCCATGCAGAACTTCTCCACCAGTTTGTCCCGCGCGCGAACGATGTCGACCTTCGCGAAATACTTGTAGATCCGATCATCCTGGGCGACATGCAACAGCATCCCCTCGACGATCCTTTGAATCCCGGCACGCTCACCCAACGCGTGATAGAGGCTGTCATCCTTGGGCGGTTGTTGAGCGCACCCAACCAGCAGGGCCAGTCCCCACATCCCCATCCACTGCAAAAGCCGCCTCATCAGAAGCTCCCCTGCACAGACAGGTAGGTGCCGTTCTGATTATCCAGCGTGGCGATTTCGCCCAGACGCGCGTAGGCCAGCACCACCGATACGTGCTTGTTCGGGAACCAGCCGACAAAGGCGTCGGCCCAATCGCTCTCACCGGCAAACGACAGGTTGTCCGGCTTCTCGCGGTACTCCACGCCCACTGCCCAGCGCGGGTTGAAGAGCATGACCACTGAGCCTTCCTTCAAAACACTGCGGGTGTCGCGCCGGTCGCCGCCGAACCCCAGCAGACCGGTTTCATTGGCCCGGCTGTAACGCACGCCACCGTTGACCACCACGTTGTAGCCAAACGCTGCGCCCATGAACAATCGGCTGGCAGTCAAATAGCCTTCCACGTCGGAATCGCGTTTCGCTCCGACCAGGCTGGGGATCAGGAAATCGTTCTGATGCTTGTATTCGAGGCCCAACGAGACTTGCGGCAGTTGGTCGTAGATCAAGTCCCCGAACAGGCGCACCTTGACCCCGAAAATGTCTTGGGTGAGGTTGTCTTCGGGCAGGCTGAGTTTGTGGACCAGCGAGCCCAGGTCAAATCGCTGATGGGCGTAGGACACTTCCACGCGATTGCCGTAGGACGCTGCCATACCCGCGACGTCCAGCGTGTAGTCCGGAAGGTTGATATGGGTGCCGAACAGGTTCGCCCCCCATTCGCCTTTCTCGTCGTAATTGCCAAGCACCGCCCACGGGATGATCCCGCCGCCCGCCGCGCCTTCGATGCTGCTCGCACCCCCGGTCGCAATCAGGCGCCCCTGCTCGGCCTCGACCACCGGCGCAATCATGCCACCGGTACCGCCCACCACACTTGCTAACACCACAGGGCTGAAAACAGCCGAGAGACGACGTGTCATAACCTTGAACCCGATCAGTGAATCATCATGCTGGGTGAACTGTGAGCCTTGGCAATCCAGGCCTCGAATGCCACCGCTGTGAGCGGGCGGCTGATCAAATAACCCTGTGCCGTATCGCAGTGCCACCGCTCCAACAGCCGCAGGCTGTGTTCGTACTCGACACCTTCAGCCACCACCTTCAGCCCCAGGTTGTGGCTCATTTCGATGGTGGAACGGACGATCACCGCGTCCTCGCTCGTCTCATCGAGATTGCGCACGAAGGACTGGTCGATCTTCAGTTCCTGCACCGGCAGCCGCTTGAGGTGCGCCAGTGAAGAGTAGCCGGTGCCGAAGTCATCCACCGACAGACTGATGCCGCATTCGCGCAGGCGATTGAGCACCTTCAAGGCATGCTCTGGCTCGCGCATCACGGCGCTTTCGGTGATCTCGAATATCAGTTGTTCGGCGGGTACGCGGTACAGCTTGAGCAGATCCGACACACGGTCCGCCAGATCACCACTGAGCAGGTCGTCCGCCGAAATGTTCACCGACAGCTGCACGTGCAGCCCGCGGCGCCCCCATTCTGCCAACTGACGCATCGCTTCCTCGATTACCCAACTGGTCAACAGCTGAATGCTGCCAGTGCGTTCGGCCAGAACGATGAACTCCGCCGGCGAGACGTTTCCGAACTGCGGATGCTGCCAGCGCAGCAGGGCCTCGGCCTGACGCGTGCGACCGTTGCGGATGTCCAGTTTGGGCTGGTAATGCAGCATCAGCTCGCCGTTGCGCGGGGCATGGCGCAGGTCGCGAATCAGGCTGATCTGACGCTGATGCGCCAGGTCGCGGCCGTCTTCGTAGACTTGCAGACGACCCGGCATCTGCGTGGCGTCCTGACGTGCAATAGCGGCGCGCCTGACCAGTTCGGACGGCGAGTCACCGTTGGCGGGATACGCCGCAATACCGATGCAGGCGTCCAGCGAAATGTCGTGATCGTGAATGCGTTGCGGTTTCAGGAGCAGACGCTGCAAGCGGTCGGCCACGGCAACCGCGCTGTCCACTTCGGCATTGTGGACCAGCAACAGAAATTCATTGCCCGACAAACGCGCCACGGTATCGCCGGGGCGCAGCGGCAGTTGCAGTTGCTCGCCCATCACTTGCAGCAACTGCTCGATGCCTTCCGGGCCGATGCTGTCGTTGATCGCACGGAAATTCTCGATCCCCAGGTAGAGCAGAGCCACGGCCCGCTCGGCCGCAATCGCACTGCCCAGACGCTCCATCACCAGCGCCCGGTTGGGCAGGCCGGTCAAGCCATCGTGCAGCGCGTTGTGCGCCAGTTGCTGCTCACGTTCGGCGATGCCGCTTTGCATCGAATTGATCGCGCCCGCCAGCAAACCCAGTTCATCACTGCGTTCAAGAGTCACCGGCGTGCCGTAGTCGCCTTCGCCAATGCGCTCGGCGGCCAGGGCCAGGGCACGAACCGGATGCGACACGCTGCGCGCCAGCAATAACGCGCCAATCAGCGAGCCGGCCAACGCCACGAGGGTGATCCAGAACAGCTTTTCATCCAGCGGCGCGAAAGCTTGCATGGCCTGATCGAGCGGGCTTTGCAGCAGCGCCACGACCTGATCGCCATTACTGTCGCCCGTGTTGCTCAATTCCAGACGTTTGCTGAGAAAGCTTTGATTGCCGTGTTCGGTCATGACCATCTGGCCGCGATCGGTGCTGAGCATCACCCCGCGAAGGCTGTCGTACAAAGGCTGCGGCTGGGTGCTGATGATCTGCCCCGGCAACTGATGCACCACCGACAGAAACGACACTTGCAGACCGCTGAGCGAGCGCAGTTCCTGGGCGAGGTCATCATCCATGCTGAAACCCATGACCACGCGAGCAATGGGCAGCGGCGCCATGACGGTGCTTTCGACCAGCAAGTGCGGTTTGCCCTGCAGCGGCACGATCAGCATCGACTGGTTATGGGACTTCAGGTCGCGCAACGCCTGGGTGTACGGAAACGGTGAGCCTTCGGGAATCTGCTCGACCGTGCTGGAGAGCACCTTGCCGTCCATGCCCAGCAGGAACATGTCATTGGCGTTGATGCGTGCGCCGTGGTTCTGCAGGACCGAGCGAATGGTCGCCGAGTCCGCCGACGCCACCGCATCGCGGAAACCGAAATCGCTGGACAGCAGTTGCACGGCGTCGCGCAACCGTTTGCCGCGCATCTCCAACAAACCCTCGAACACCCGCGTACCCACGTCCAGTTGAGCCTGGGCCTGTTTGCGCACAGCGTCCTGCGTCGCGGCCCGGACGGCCACAAACACGGCGCTGACCACGATCAACAACAGCAGGATCAGCACGCCGGCAATGCGTGCCTGAAAGCTAATTCGTCGTTTCATTCATGGGCGGCTTTATGAAAGGCATCGCCGAACGCGCTGGGCGGTGGCGTTGCAGGCATGTCATCACCCTTGGGCTGCACGGTAACGCTGAAACGCTTGTGCAGACCCGCGGCCGGAATGTCGATTTCGCCTCCTGGCACAGGCTGCATGTCAGGCGCCTGTGGATGCCACAGCGTCGCCACATAGTGGCCTGCAGGCATTTGGTCGAGAGTCAGCGTGCCTTTGTCATTGCTCACGCCGAACCAGGGATCGTCAGTCACGTAAACATAGCCGAGCATCCAGTCGTGGATGTTGCAGCCCAGTACGACTACGCCAGGCTTGTCGAACAGCACGGGCTCAGACGGCGTGCCGCCATACAGACGCAATTCGAAACGTTTGGCGGGGGAAAAGGAGTACACCTGGTGACGAATGTCGTCGCTGTTGGGGAATTTGATCTGCGTGCCGGTGCGCACTGCCAAGACATGCGGCGCGAAGCGCTGGTCGCGTTGGTCCATGTCGGCCTTGGGCGCAGGATCGGGTTTGCCCGCCGGGCCTTGAAGGGTCAGCACCACATCGCTCAGCGATTTGCCCTGCGCGTCGACGAATTCGGCAGTCAGGGTGGCGGCGTAGGCAGCCGAGCCAAAAAAAAGAGAGGCAGCCACCAGCAACGATGAGACAACAGGCTTCATACGCAGAATCCAGAACGCTTGGTCGGTGAAAGAAAAGCGCCGGCCCTGGCAATACATTGCTACGTCCCCACGAGCTTAACCGGCGCTTACCGGAAGATCACGCGATAAAAACAGGCACAACGCCATCATACATGGCTAACCGATGAAAGGCATAAATCGCACAGATCTTCCAATCGAACTCCATATTCAATGCTATCGACCATAACTATTGAAACCTGAGCCCGACCGCCCCATCTAAGCCTCATCTCCATTCATGCAGGTGCCCCATGAGCGACCAGCAAGCAGACAGCACTCATTCGTCCGATGATGACCACGAACACGAAGTCATCGGCTCAGATCGCAAAAGCCTCGCCCTGCCCGGCCAGAACCTTCCGGACCAGGTCTACATCATCCCGATTCACAACCGCCCGTTCTTCCCGGCACAAGTCCTGCCTGTCATCGTCAACGAAGAGCCGTGGGCTGAAACCCTGGAGCTGGTGAGCAAATCCGATCACCACTCGCTCGCCCTGTTCTTCATGGACACGCCCCCCGACGACCCGCGCCATTTCGACACCAAGGCCCTGCCCGAATACGGCACGCTGGTGAAGGTGCACCACGCCAGCCGCGAAAACGGCAAGCTGCAATTCGTCGCCCAGGGCCTGAGCCGTGTGCGCATCAAGACCTGGCTCAAGCACCACCGCCCGCCGTTTCTGGTGGAAGTCGAATACCCGCACCAGCCCAACGAGCCGACCGACGAGGTCAAGGCTTACGGGATGGCGCTGATCAACGCGATCAAAGAACTGCTGCCGCTCAACCCGCTGTACAGCGAAGAACTGAAGAATTACCTCAACCGCTTCAGCCCCAACGACCCGTCGCCGCTGACCGACTTCGCCGCTGCCCTGACGTCTGCCAAAGGCAACGAGCTGCAGGAAGTGCTGGATTGCGTGCCTGTGCTCAAGCGCATGGAAAAAGTCCTGCCGATGCTGCGCAAGGAAGTCGAAGTCGCGCGCCTGCAGAAAGAAATCTCCGCCGAAGTGAACCGCAAGATCGGGGAGCACCAGCGCGAGTTTTTCCTGAAAGAACAGCTCAAAGTCATTCAGCAAGAGCTGGGCCTGACCAAAGACGACCGCAGCGCCGACATCGAACAGTTCGAGCAGCGTCTGGAAGGCAAGACATTGCCGCCTCAAGCCCGCAAACGCATTGACGAAGAGCTGAACAAACTCTCGGTGCTGGAAACCGGCTCGCCGGAATACGCCGTCACCCGCAACTACCTCGATTGGGCCAGCTCGGTGCCGTGGGGTGTTTTTGGCGAAGACAAGCTGGACCTGAAACACGCACGCAAAGTGCTTGATCAGCACCACGCCGGGCTTGATGACATTAAAAGCCGCATCCTCGAATTCCTCGCGGTCGGTGCTTACAAGGGTGAGATCGCAGGCTCCATCGTGCTGTTGGTCGGCCCGCCGGGCGTGGGTAAAACCAGCGTCGGCAAGTCGATCGCCGAATCTCTGGGGCGTCCGTTCTACCGTTTCAGCGTCGGCGGCATGCGCGACGAGGCCGAAATCAAGGGCCACCGCCGTACCTACATCGGCGCCCAACCGGGCAAGCTGGTGCAGGCGCTGAAAGACATGGAAGTGATGAACCCGGTCATCATGCTCGACGAAATCGACAAGATGGGTCAGAGCTATCAAGGCGACCCGGCGTCGGCGCTGCTGGAAACCCTCGACCCGGAACAGAACGTCGAATTCCTCGACCACTATCTGGACCTGCGTCTGGACCTGTCGAAAGTGCTGTTCGTCTGCACCGCCAACACCCTCGACTCAATCCCCGGCCCGCTGCTCGACCGGATGGAAGTGATTCGCCTGTCGGGTTATATCACCGAAGAAAAACTCGCCATCGCCAAGCGCCACTTGTGGCCGAAACAGTTGGATAAGGCCGGTGTCTCGAAAAACAGCCTGACCATCAGCGACAGCGCCCTGCGCGCCGTGATTGATGGCTACGCCCGCGAAGCCGGTGTGCGGCAGTTGGAAAAACAGCTGGGCAAACTGGTGCGCAAGGCCGTGGTCAAGCTGCTGGACAACCCGGACACCGTGGTCAAGATCGGCCCGAAAGACCTGGAAGCCTCGCTTGGCATGGCGGTGTTCCGCAACGAGCAAGTGCTGTCGGGCACCGGCGTCATTACCGGGCTGGCCTGGACCAGCATGGGCGGCGCGACCCTGCCGATCGAAGCGACCCGCATCCACACCCTCAATCGCGGCTTCAAGTTGACCGGGCAACTGGGCGATGTGATGAAGGAATCTGCGGAAATCGCCTACAGCTATGTCAGTTCCAATCTGGCGAAATTTGGCGGTGACAAAGGCTTCTTCGATGAAGCGTTCGTTCACCTGCACGTGCCGGAAGGCGCCACGCCAAAAGACGGTCCTAGCGCGGGCGTGACCATGGCCAGTGCCCTGCTCTCGCTGGCTCGCAACCAGGCACCGAAAAAAGGCGTGGCCATGACCGGCGAGCTGACCCTCACTGGGCACGTGTTGCCGATTGGCGGGGTTCGGGAAAAAGTGATCGCGGCGCGTCGGCAGAAGATCTTCGAACTAATCCTGCCCGAGGCCAACCGCGGCAACTTCGAAGAACTCCCCGATTACCTCAAGGAAGGCATCACCGCGCACTTCGCCAAACGCTTCTCGGACGTGGCGAAGGTGCTGTTCTAAGCCACACACCCTGTGACGGCGCCCGCTCCCGGAGGTTTGACTCATGACCGGTGGGAGCGAATTCTTTCGCGATCCGTTCTTTCAGGCGATGCATGCGTATCGTCTGTTCGGGCCTCTCGCGAATGAATTCGCTCCTACCGGACGTGGACCGCCAGCAAGATCGTGGACTTCCCATCCCTGTCATTAGCATCCTCCCAGTCTTCGGTTATGCTCAGCCCCATGTCGCCTACGACCGGAGCCCTCATGACCCTTGCCCGCCTGCTTGTCCCACTCAGCCTGGCCCTGCTGGCCGCCTGCGCCCAGCAACCG
Source organism: Pseudomonas sp. NPDC088368 (assembly GCF_044753445.1). NCBI lineage: Bacteria > Pseudomonadati > Pseudomonadota > Gammaproteobacteria > Pseudomonadales > Pseudomonadaceae > Pseudomonas > Pseudomonas sp. NPDC088368. Next base: position 211,405 of record NZ_JBIVNG010000009.1, on the reverse strand, counting down.
AAACAGATCGTCTCCCTTGAAGACCAGAAAGACTGCCCGATCACCCTCACGACCGGCCAGACCCTCATGCTCATGCTCCCCAGCAATCCCACCACCGGCCATCGCTGGTTGATGCAGAACCCCGCCCCCTCAATCCTCAACGCGCTCGGCCCGGAAGTCTTCAACACCCCGGAAGCGGTCAACATGGTCGGCACCTCGGGACAGTCGGTCTGGCGTTACAAGGCCGCCAATGCGGGGACGGGCCATTTGATGATGGTGTATCAACAGCCCTGGGCGCCGGAAGTACGGCCGGAGCGCACGTTCGATTGCGCGATCACGGTGAAATGACTCTTCAAACCGAACGATGAGTTGAGGTTTCGGCATCGCGACACAATCGCTAAAATGCCGCACTTTTCGTTTTCCCTTCGGAACCGCCGTGAGCCAAGAACCCGACCGCCTATTCGCCCAACCGCTGGCCCAAGTGCCCGATTTCGCGTTCAACGAAGACGTGGTGCGGGTGTTCCCGGACATGATCAAGCGTTCGGTGCCCGGCTACCCGACCATCGTCGAGAACGTCGGTGTGCTCGCGGCGCAGTTCGCGCAGCCTCACAGCGTGCTGTACGACCTCGGCAGTTCCCTCGGTGCGGTCACGCAGTCCTTGCGCCGCCACGTGCGCACCGAAGACTGCCGCGTCATTGCCATCGACAACTCCACGGCCATGGTCGAACGCTGCCGCGAATACCTCAACGCGCAGGACTCCATGTTCCAGGAGCTGCTGCCGGTCGACGTGATCGAAGGCGACATTCTCGCCCTTGAATTCCAGCCCGCCTCGGTCGTGGCGCTGAATTTTACCCTGCAATTCATTGCCCCCGAGCAACGTCTGGAACTGCTGCGTCGCATTCGCCAGGCGCTGGTGCCAGGCGGCGCGCTGATCCTCTCGGAAAAACTGCGTTTCAACGACGGCGAAGAACATGATCTGCTGACCGACCTGCACGTGGCGTTCAAACGCGCCAACGGCTACAGCGAGCTGGAAATCGCCCAAAAACGCAGCGCCATCGAAAACGTGATGAAACCCGACAGCCTCGACCAGCATCGCGAACGCCTGTTGGCCGCCGGTTTCTCCAAAGTCGTGCCGTGGTTCCAGTGCCTTAACTTCGCCTCGTTGATTGCCCTCCCATGATTGATCTCGCACCGCTCGTTCGCCGTCTGGCGGGCACACCTTTGTACGGCTGGGCCCAAGGCCTACAGGCGCAACTTGACGCGAAAATGGAGAAAGGCCACGGCGATCTGGAACGCTGGCAAGGCGCTCTGAACGCACTGCCCGACCTGATCCCGAACCGCGTCGAGCTCAAGAATGATTTCACCCTGGAAGCCGATTGCGACGACGCCACCCGCGAGCAGACCCGAGCGGCCTTGATGGGCCTGTCGCCGTGGCGCAAAGGGCCGTTCGACGTGTTCGGCGTGCACATCGACACCGAATGGCGCTCGGACTGGAAATGGTCGCGGGTCTCGCCGCATCTGGATCTGGTCGGCAAGCGGGTGCTGGATGTCGGCTGCGGCAACGGCTATTACCAATGGCGCATGCTCGGCGCCGGGGCGGACAGCGTGATCGGCGTTGACCCGAACTGGCTGTTTTTTTGCCAGTTCCAGGCGATGCAGCGTTACTTGCCTGATCTGCCTGCCTGGCATCTGCCCTTCGCGCTGGAAGACCTGCCTGCGCGGCTGGAAGGCTTCGACACGGTGTTTTCGATGGGCGTGCTGTATCACCGCAAATCGCCCATCGACCATTTGCTGGCACTGAAGGATTGCCTGGTGAAGGGTGGCGAGCTGGTGCTGGAAACCATGGTCGTCGAAGGTGATGTGCACCAGGTGCTGGTCCCGGAAGACCGCTACTCGCAGATGCGCAACGTGTGGTTCCTGCCCTCGGTGCCTGCGCTGGAACTGTGGCTGCGCCGCGCCGGGTTTGTCGATGTGCGCTGTGTGGACGTGAGCACCACCACCGTTGAAGAACAGCGCAGTACCGAATGGATGAAGTATCAATCCCTCAGCGACTTCCTCGATCCGAACGATCCAGGCAAGACCGTGGAAGGCCTTCCCGCGCCGCGTCGGGCGGTGATCGTTGGGCGCAAGGCCTGACAGAGCACCGCTCCTTTATAAACCCAAAGCCACTGTGGGAGCGAATTCATTAGCGAAAGAGGGTTCGGTCAATGAAGATGCATTGCCCGTACCGCCGCCTCGCGAATGAATTCGCTCCCACAGGTATCGTGGTGTTTCAATAGCTCCCCGTGTGTATCAGCCCTTGGCAGCCGCCGCCAGAATCAACGCCTTCATCTCCGACACCGCCGACTTGAACCCCACGAACAACGCGTGGGCCACCAGCGCGTGACCGATGTTCAGCTCGTTGATGCCCTTGATCGCGGCCACCGCTTCCACGTTGTGGTAATGCAGGCCATGGCCCGCGTTGACGATCAGGCCCTGCTGGATGCCAAACGCCACGCCGTCCGCAATACGCTGCAACTCTTCCGCCAGCTCAGTCGGCGTTTCCGCATCGGCGTAACGTCCAGTGTGCAGCTCAATGGCGGGCGCCCCCACGCGAGCGGACGCTTCAATCTGGCGCTCGTCGGCGTCGATGAACAACGACACCTCACTGCCAATGGCCGAAAGACGCTCAACCGCTGCCTTGATCCGAGCTTCCTGACCCGCAACATCGAGCCCGCCTTCGGTGGTCAGTTCCTGACGGGTCTCCGGGACCAGGCAAATGTGCGCCGGACGAATGCGCTCGGCGAACGCCATCATCTCTTCGGTGACGCCCATCTCGAAATTCATGCGGGTCTGCAACACATCCTTGAGCAGCAGTACGTCGCGCTCCTGAATGTGACGACGGTCTTCACGCAGGTGAACGGTGATGCCATCCGCCCCCGCCTCTTCGGCATCCAGCGCGGCCTTCACCGGGTCGGGATAGCGGGTACCACGGGCCTGACGCAGGGTTGCCACGTGGTCAATGTTCACGCCGAGCAGAATGCGGGTGCTGTGGGTCACTTTGGTCTCCTGAAACGTGATACGGACAGGCAACAGGCCTGTCGCTGAATAAAAAGTCGTGTTGCTAGGGTTTGCGGAACAGCTCTCGACTCACCAGCGGGCGACCGCCCAGGTGCACGGCAAGCGCCTGACGCATCAGCCGTTTGGCAGCGGACAATGCACCCGGCGCGGTCCAGTCTGCTTCGGACATCGCCAACAGCTCGGCGCCCTGAAACAGACCGGGCTGAAACAGATACACCCGCTCAAGCCCGGCATCCACTTGCAGGCGGTACATGCCGTCGGCGGCCAGCGGGTCGCCATTGAGGTCCGCGTCGAGGGCAAAACCGTAACCCAAGTCGTCCAACAGGCGCCACTCGAAAGATCGTAGTAAGGGTTCGAGCGCCCGACCTTCCGCCAGTGCCACCAGTGTCGCGGCGTAATGCTCGAACACGCCGGGATGGGGGTCTTCGGCGGGCAACAGGCGAATCAGCAGTTCATTGAGATAAAGACCGCTGAACAATGCGTCGCCTTCCAGCCAGGCCGCAATACCCGCACCTTCCATGCGCCCGACATTCTTCAGCTCGCCACGCCCGCGAAACTCGACTTCCAGCGGCACGAACGGCCGCGCCAGCGAGCCCGCCTTGCCTTTGGCGCTGCGCAACACGGCACGCAAACGCCCCTGCGGCGTAATGAAGTCCACCAGTGCGCTGTTTTCGCGATAGGCCCGGCTGTGCAGCACATAGGCGCGTTGGCCGACGGGTGGGGTTTGGGACATTAAGATCTCATTGGGCTAATACGTATTTACCAACGCCGCAAACTACTGTGGGAGCGAATTTATTCGCGAATGGCCGGCACATCCAACACATGTCTATCGGATGGACCCGCGTCTCGCGAATGAATTCGCTCCCACAATGTTTAACGTCAACGCCTGAGCAGGCGTTACGCAGCCAACCCGTTACAGGTCGCCGTAACCCAACGAACGCAACGCGCGCTCGTCATCGGACCAGCCGCCTTTGACCTTGACCCACAGGTTGAGCATCACTTTGGAATCGAACAGCACTTCCATATCGCGACGGGCATCGGAACCGATGCGCTTGATGCGCTCGCCCTTGTCGCCAATGATGATTTTCTTCTGGCCATCACGCTCGACGAGAATCAGCGCATGGATGTGCAAGGTCTTGCCCTGCTGCTTGAATTCTTCGATCTCGACCGTGATCTGATACGGCAGCTCGGCACCCAGCTGACGCATGATTTTCTCACGCACCAATTCGGCGGCCAGGAAACGGCTGCTGCGGTCGGTAATCTGGTCTTCCGGGAAAAAATGATCGTTTTCGGGCAACTGCTCGGCGATGACTTTTTCCAGCGCGTCGAGGTTATGCCCCTGCTGTGCGGAAATCGGGATGATCTGCGCGTTCGGCAGTTGCTCCTGCAACCAGGACAGGTGCGGCATCAGATCAGCCTTGTCCTCGATGCGGTCGGTCTTGTTCAACGCGACGATCAGCGGGCCCGTCACGTATTGCACGCGCTCCAGCACCATTTGGTCCTCGTCGGTCCACTTGGTGCGGTCCACCACGAAGATCACCACGTCGACGTCTTTCAACGCCGCCGAAGCGGTTTTGTTCATGTAGCGGTTGAGCGCCTTGTCACTGTTCTTGTGCATGCCGGGGGTATCGACATAGATCGCCTGCACGGCGCCTTCGGTCTTGATGCCCAGCATGTTGTGACGAGTGGTCTGGGGCTTGCGCGAGGTGATCGCCAGTTTCTGGCCAAGGATGTGGTTCAACAGCGTCGACTTACCCACGTTTGGCCGGCCAACGATGGCGACATAGCCACAGCGTGTTGCAATTGAATCAGTCATTGCCATTCTCCACACCCAGGGCAATAAGGGCTGCGGCCGCCGCTACCTGTTCGGCAATGCGACGGCTGACACCTTGTCCCCGGCTTTTTTCGTTCAGTAAGGTGATCTCGCATTCGACGAAAAACGTCCGGCAATGCGGCTCGCCCTGAATATCCACCACTTCGTAGCGCGGCAATTCACAGGCGCGGGACTGGAGGAATTCCTGCAGTCGGGTTTTCGGGTCTTTGTTGGTGTCCACCAGCGTCAGGCTGTCGAACTCGCTGGCCAGCCAGGACAGCACGCGTTCGCGCGCCATGTCCATGCCGGAATCCAGATAGATCGCGCCGATCAACGCTTCGAGGGCGTCGGCCAGAATCGATTCGCGACGAAAACCGCCACTTTTCAATTCCCCGGACCCCAGTCGCAGGTATTCACCCAGATCGAAACCGCGGGCCAGCAAGGCGAGGGTCTCGCCCTTCACCAGACGTGCGCGCAAACGGGACAACTGACCTTCGCGGGCCTGCGGAAAACGCTCGAACAGCGCCTCGCCTGCCACGAAGTTGAGGATGGCATCACCGAGGAATTCCAGACGCTCGTTGTTGCGCCCGGCAAAACTGCGGTGGGTCAATGCCAGGACCATCAATTCCTGGTCCTTGAAGGTATAGCCGAGCTGACGCTCCAGGCGACTCAATGACACGCTCACGGTTTACCCACGCTGAATTCGCGGTCGAACTTGACCACCAGATCGATGTTCTGGATCAGTGGCTCACGCTGTTCGTATTTCAAATGGGCGAGGAACCTGTTGTTCTCCGTCGTCACGCTTAACGCCTTGTTCAAATCCAAATCCCGAATGTTGTTGACCTGCATGCCTTTGGCCACATAGTCATAAAACTCGCTGCTGTTGTTGATATCCGCGGTCTTGTCCGTCCCCGCGGCCTCGATGATCTTTTTCAGCGACATGTAATCGAGGTAATGCGGCACCAGCTTGGCTGCAGTACTCGCGGCAAATGCAACGAGGGCCAGCAATACCAGCCACCCAATGAACGACAAGCCTTTTTGCGAACCGGCAGAAGTCATGTTTGCCCTCAAGAATAGTCCGTCCTTGCTGTCAGCAAGGTGAGCCCTGCAGCATAGCTCGCTGAAATGACATACGGCGCTGTGTCAGACAGCGCCGCATAAGTGTCACTTGATCAAGCCGACCCGTGAGAAATTCGGGAAGTGGCTCAGTTTCGGCTCCGGCCAGCTCATCCAGACGGCAAAGGCCTTACCGACGATGTTCTTGTCGGGCACCATGCCCAGCTCGTCCTTGGGAATATTGGGGTCATCCCAGTAACGGCTGTCGTTGGAGTTGTCGCGGTTGTCACCCATCATGAAGTAGTGACCCGCCGGCACCGTCCACTCGTGGTCAGGTGGCGCGCGGTAACGGCTCATCTCCTGACGGATCTGGTGCTCCACCGCGCCCAGTTTTTCGTCATACAACTCGGCGCTGCCCAGCGTTCCTGGCTCTGAGCCGATGAGTTGCTTGGCGACCAACTGTCCATTGATGAACAACTGCTTGTCGTTGGTGTAGCGAATCACGTCGCCCGGCAGGCCGATGACACGCTTGATGTAGTTGACGTTCGGGTCGCTTGGGTAGCGGAACACCATCACATCGCCCCGCTGCGGGTCACTCACCGGGATCACCTTGAGGTCGATCACCGGCAGGCGAATGCCGTAGGAGAACTTGTTGACCAGTATGAAATCGCCCACATCGAGCGTCGGCTTCATCGAACCCGACGGGATCTGGAACGGCTCGACCAGAAACGAGCGCAGCACCAGCACGATAAACAGCACTGGAAAGAACGATTTGCCGTACTCGACGAGCAACGGCTCCTTGTTCAACTGCTCGACGACAGCGACATCCGGCTGGCTCACGCTGCCCTGATAATTCGCTATCGCAGTCCGCCGACGCGGCGCCAGTATGATCAGATCGAACAAGGCCAACAGACCGCAAACGAATACGGCAATGACCAACAACAGCGGGAAATTTAGTGACATAGGGCCTGACTATTCCAACCTGAGCACTGCAAGGAAGGCTTCCTGTGGAATCTCCACGTTACCGACCTGCTTCATGCGTTTCTTACCGGCCTTCTGCTTTTCAAGCAGTTTTTTCTTACGGCTTACGTCACCACCGTAACACTTGGCCAGTACGTTCTTTCTGAGCGCCTTGACGGTTGTACGCGCGATAATCTGGCCACCGATGGCGGCCTGGATTGCCACGTCGAACATCTGACGAGGAATCAGTTCTTTCATCTTTTCAGTCAACGCCCGGCCTTTATAAGCGGCGTTGTCCCGGTGCACGATCAGCGCCAGCGCGTCGACCTTGTCACCGTTGATCAGAACATCCAGCTTCACGAGGCTCGCCGACTGATAACGGTCGAAATGATAGTCCAGCGAGGCGTAACCGCGACTGGTGGACTTCAAACGGTCGAAGAAGTCCAGTACCACTTCGTTCATTGGCAGATCGTAGGTCACCTGCACCTGTGTACCGAGGAACAGCATGTCGTGCTGAACGCCACGCTTCTCGATGCACAGTGTGATGACGTTCCCCAGGTGCTCTTGAGGCACAAGGATGTTCGCCCGCACGATAGGCTCACGCATGTCTTCGATCGCGGAAAGATCCGGCAACTTCGACGGGTTATCGACGTAAATGGTTTCACCGGTCTTGAGCAGCAGCTCGAAGATTACGGTCGGCGCAGTGGTGATCAGGTCCAGGTCGTATTCGCGCTCCAGGCGCTCCTGAATGATCTCCATGTGCAGCATGCCGAGGAAGCCGCAGCGGAAGCCGAAGCCCAGTGCGTCAGAGCTTTCCGGGGTGTATTGCAGCGACGAGTCGTTCAGCGTCAGTTTCTGCAACGCTTCGCGGAAATCCTCGAAGTCGTCGGAGCTGACCGGGAACAGACCGGCGTAAACCTGGGGCTGAATGCGCTTGAAGCCGGGCAGCACTTCCACGTCCGGCGTCGAGCTCAAGGTCAGCGTGTCACCCACCGGCGCACCGTGAATGTCCTTGATACCAGCAATGATGAAGCCCACTTCACCGGCTTTCAGGTCAGCGGTCGCGGTATGTTTCGGGTTGAACACGCCCACGCTGTCGACCAGATGCATCTTGCCGGTGGACTTGACGAGGATCTTGTCGCCCTTCTTGACGCGGCCATGACGTACGCGCACAAGGGAGACAACGCCCAGATAGTTGTCGAACCAGGAGTCGATGATCAGCGCTTGCAGCGGGTCTTCGATGTTACCGGTCGGCGCAGGGATGGTCTTGACCAGACGCTCCAGCACTTCGTCGACGCCCATGCCACTCTTGGCGCTACAGGCCACGGCGTCTGTGGCATCGATGCCGATGATCTTCTCGATTTCGTCCTTGACGCGGTCCGGATCGGCCTGCGGCAAGTCCATTTTGTTCAGGACCGGCATAACTTCCAGGCCCTGTTCGATGGCGGTGTAGCAGTTGGCGACGGACTGCGCTTCCACGCCCTGACCGGCATCGACCACCAGCAGCGCGCCCTCACAGGCGGCCAGCGAACGGCTGACTTCATAGGTGAAGTCGACGTGGCCGGGGGTGTCGATGAAGTTCAGTTGGTAGGTGATGCCGTCCTGCGCCTTGTAATAAAGGGTGACACTGTGGGCCTTGATCGTGATGCCGCGCTCACGCTCCAGATCCATGGAGTCAAGCACCTGGGCTTCCATCTCACGTTCGGTGAGGCCACCGCACATTTGAATGAAACGATCAGCCAGCGTCGACTTGCCATGGTCAATGTGGGCGATGATGGAGAAATTGCGGATATGACTCAAATCACTCACGGATCAACACTCGAAAAAGGTTGCAGGCAGACTGCCCGCCGAAAAATAGCCGGGAATTGTACCTGAAGGAAGGCTGGGGCGTCACGTTGCACACGAGGACAGAGAGCCTTCCGACAGCGGGATACAAAAAAGGAGCGGCCAGGCCGCTCCTTTTCCCTGTCTGGCTGATTATTCCGCCAGTTTGAATGTGATGAACGTCGCACGGCCCTGACGCAGCACCCGCATCGACACCGAACGATTCTTCGGCAGGTCCTTGGCCACGTCGGTGAACTGCTTGGCCGAGGTGATGGCCTGGTTATTCAGGTGAGTGATCACGTCGCCCGTCTGGAGGCCGATGAGCGAAGCAGGACCGTCCTGAACATCCTTGATGGCAACGCCGCCTTTCAGGTCCATCGACTTCAGCTGCTCGGCGGTCAGGTCAATGACCGAAACGCCCAGACGGTTGCTGTTGCGCTCGACACCTGACTCGGAAGCGCCCATCTCCTCGCCTTCTGCTGGCAGCGCGCCAACGGTCACGGTGAGTTTCTGACGCTTGCCGTCGCGGATCACTTCCAGTTCGGCTTTGCTGCCGTCTTTCAGGTTGCCGATGAGGTGTGGCAAGTCTGCGGACATGACGATCGGCGTACCGTTGGCGCTGAGAATCACGTCACCGACCTGCAGACCGGCTTTGGCGGCAGGACCGTCATCCAGCACCTGCGCGACCAGGGCACCGGCCGGCTTGTCCAGACCGAACGACTCGGCCAGGTCCTTGTTCACTTCCTGAATCACAACGCCCAGCCAGCCGCGATTGACCTTGCCGTTAGCCTTGAGCTGGTTGGCAACGTCCATGGCCACGTCGATCGGGATCGCGAAGGACAGGCCCATGAAACCGCCGGAACGGGTGAAAATCTGCGAGTTGATCCCCACGACCTCACCGGCCATGTTGAACAGCGGACCACCCGAGTTGCCGGGGTTGATCGCTACGTCCGTCTGAATGAACGGCACATAGGTGTCATTCGGCAGGCTGCGGCCCTTGGCGCTGACAATGCCTTTGGTGACCGAGTGGTCGAAACCGAACGGCGAGCCAATGGCCAGCACCCACTCGCCCACTTTCAGCTTGTCCGAGTTACCGAGCTTGACGGTCGGCAAGTCTTTGCCATCGATCTTCAGGACGGCCACGTCAGTACGGGGGTCGGTGCCGATCAGCTTTGCTTTCATTTCGCTGCGATCCGAAAGGCGCACCAGAATTTCGTCGGCACCGTCGATCACGTGGTTGTTGGTCAGGATGAAGCCGTCGGCGGAGATGATGAAGCCCGAGCCCAGGGACTGCGCTTCACGTTGACGATCGCCTTTGCCCGAGCCTGATCCTGGCGGACGCGAACCCGGCGGCATGCTGCGCTCAAGGAACTCGCGGAGCATCGGCGGCAGGCCTTCCAGATCAGGCATCTGCCCCTTCGCCACGGAGCGGTCCGGCAGTTTCTGGCGGGTACTGATGTTGACGACGGCAGGCGAAGCCTGCTCCACCAAAGATGTAAAGTCCGGCAGGGCTTCTGCCTGCGCAGTGAGGACCTGACCGAGCATCAGCACGGCGGCCATCCAGGACAGATAAGTTTTCAAGCGTGGTATCGACATACGGCTCCCGTTCACAACGAGCATGGTTAAGCGGTACGAACCCAACAGGTTCGAGGAGCATCTGCATCTGGCAGTGTTGCTCAGAGCATCACTCTCAGCCAGTTTTACGCTCTTTCAGCTTTCTGAAAGCTGAAACAACAAAAGGCCAGAGCCAAGAGGCTGTGACCTATAGAAAAAAAAGAGTGGGATTGCAACCTGCAAAGCTGACCAAACATTTCAGCGTCTCGATCAAAGCCCGCGTTTGCGTGGCTGGCGGATGATAACGCCCTGCATGAAACCTTTTTCATGCAGGGCATACACCGGTTGGAGTCAGTTCTTGCTGGTCGCCCCGGACGCCTTGCTGCCAGCAGAGGAGGTGGCAGGATCATTGCGCATCGACAGGGCAATACGCTCGGCCGTACCGATCGGGATTTCGCCCACTACAGTCACCATTGCGTCACCCTTGGGGGTGGTCAAGCGACGTGAGACAGCGACAGTCGGGCCTAATTGGGTGCGAATGTCAGTCACCGCCGCGCCACTCACGGGCTCGATGAATACCGAGAAGCGGGCCAAGCCGTCGTCATACATGAGACTGGTGACCAGCGTCTTGGAGTCCGGATCTTTACGCGCAGCGGCGTTGCTGAGCTCAAAGCCGGGCGGCAACCAGTCGGAATGCCACGCGACTTGCTGCTTTTGCGGCTCCGGTTTGGTTTTCGCCACCGTAACGGTTTTGCAATCAGCGCTGGGCTGAAGCATCTGGTCCGTCAATGGGTCTGCCGAATTGAGCTCGGTAAACTGGAAACGCTCCAGCAGTTGCCCTTTGTCGCTCAACAACAGCGATTTGAGAGGCAATCCGGTCTGGTTATCCAGGTGCAGCTCGATGCCATAGCGATGCTGATCGCGGGGCGTCAACGTGACGACTGTGGCCGGACGTCCCGCGACACGGGAGCTTCCAGCCACCTTCATGTCATACCACGCCGACAGCTTTGCAGCATCGAAGGCGTGAGCAGGGGAGTCAGGGAGGTTCGACACGCCCGCCTCAAGGGTACCGCTGACGCATTGGGTTACCCCATCGACGCGCAGCACCTCTTGAGCGGAACCATCGAGCTGAAGCAAATGCTCACTGACCTTGCCATCGGCAACGCGATGCCAAATCCGGTGAGTAGAGAAACTTCCATTGCGTTCGTAAACGAAGGTGCCTTGAAAGCTTTGCTGCTGTTCTGCCTGCGCAAGACGCTTGAGCTGGTCTTGCGCATCATCGGCATGAACGGGAAGGACCAGCCATCCACCAAGCAGAAGCGGCACTAGAGGGATGGCGCGCATGATCCTCCTTAACGGTTTTCCAGGCTGGCGGCGCGTGCGTATGGCAGTGCGCTTTCAGTGCCTTTCAACGCAGCTTGCTGAGCATGTTGACGCAGATACCCAGGCAGACGCTGATCGTGCCAGCCAGCCTGATTCTGCAACACTCCGCTGGCCATCGGGCCCGGGGCTTGCTCGCTTTCGGTGTAACCCGCCAGCACCGCAGGGCCTTTTACTTGAGGCATTGCGATGTTGGTCGGCTGTGCCGATTGCTGCGCCAGTTGTGCACCAGCGATCTCGTCCTGGTTGTAAAGACGCACGCCAGCCAGCACGGCGACAGTGACCGAAGCGGCTACCGCCAAGCGTCCCAACGTACGCCAAGGACCACGACCGGCCTTCAGCGGGCTGACTTCGTCGGCAATCGCGGCGGAAACAGCAGCCGAGATGTCCAGATGAGGCATCAGCAGTTCTTTATGCATTGCCGCACGAGCAATTTGATAACGCGACCATGTGGCACGTGTATCCGCATCGTCGATTGCGTTGAGCACCCGACGTAATTCCAATTCGTCCGCTTCGTTATCCATCACCGCGGACAGCGATTCCTGCAGGGCTTCACGACTCATGGCGGTTCCTCTCATATGGCTATCGCCGCTGTCTCAGGTTTCCTGCAACAAAGGCTGCAGGGCTTTATCAATGGCTTCCCGAGCGCGGAAAATGCGAGAGCGCACGGTACCAACCGGACACTGCATCACGCTCGCAATGTCTTCGTAACTCAGACCGTCAAACTCACGCAAAGTTAGAGCTGTACGCAAATCTTCTGGCAGTAGCTGGATGGTCCGATGGACGGTGCCTTCGATCTCATCCCTTAACAATGCACGTTCCGGCGACTCGATGTCCTTGAGGCCATGATCGCCGTCGTAGAACTCCGCGTCTTCAGATCTGACATCGCTGTCCGGCGGTCGCCGACCTCGCGACACCAGATAATTCTTCGCCGTGTTAATGGCGATGCGGTACAGCCACGTATAAAACGCACTGTCGCCGCGGAAGTTCCCAAGCGCACGGTAAGCCTTGATAAAAGCCTCTTGCGCGACATCCTGGGCTTCGTGGGTGTCGTGAACGAACCTCACGATCAACCCAAGAATCTTGTGCTGATATTTCACCACTAGCAGATCAAAGGCTCGCTTGTCGCCGCGCTGTACGCGTTCGACCAGTTGCTGATCCTCTTCCTGGGTTAGCATGAACACTCCTCATAGAGCTCAAAGGAGTGTCGCAGAGGCTGCTTCACAGGCTTGCAAACATAGACTCGGGCTTTTCGCAAAAGTTCTCCCCCCTTCAAGCAAGTTTCCGGCGAGCGTCGGTAGCCCGCACGAAAAACGCAGCTCGAACCAGGTCGGCTGCGTGAATAATCTTGTCGTCGAAAGCGCTTGCGCGGAGGGATGAACCCTCTTTGCGCTACGCCGACGCTGTCCCTTTATCGGCAACCCTCTATTGAACGTGGGGCTTCATGAAAAGTTCCCATATTTCGTTGAGGGCTGTAAGACACGCACCGCAGGTTTGTAGGATCCAATTCGAACGCAGCGCTGACATTGAATTCGCCCGCCAAACGGTATGCACGGTGCCGCGGAGTAGCGCACAATCCGCCCCCGCTGTGATTCACAATTGCCATAAAATCCCAGCCATTGTGCCGTTACCACTCCTTACATACTAGTGGCCATATAGAAGCCGAGATAAGAAGAAATGAGCCGACACTTTCAGCACGACGTTTTGGTGATCGGCAGCGGTGCCGCCGGATTGAGCTTGGCGTTGACCCTGCCCGATCATTTGCGCATCGCGGTCTTGAGCAAAGGCAATCTGGCCAATGGCTCGACTTTTTGGGCGCAAGGCGGCGTGGCGGCGGTGCTGGACAACACAGACACCGTTCAATCCCACGTTGAAGACACTCTTAATGCCGGGGGCGGCCTGTGCAATGAGGAAGCGGTGCGATTCACCGTTGAACACAGCCGTGAGGCCATTCAGTGGCTGATCGACATAGGCGTACCCTTCACCCGCGACGATCAGTCGGCCGTCGTGGATGGCGGTTTCGAGTTTCACCTGACCCGCGAAGGCGGCCACAGCCATCGCCGGATCATTCACGCCGCTGACGCGACCGGCGCTGCTATTTTTCGCACCCTGCTGGCACAAGCACAGGCGCGGCCGAACATTGAATTGCTGGAACAGCGGGTCGCCGTCGACCTGATCACCGAGCGTCGATTGGGGCAGGATGGCGAGCGCTGCCTGGGCGCCTACGTGCTGGATCGCGCCACTGGCGAAGTCGATACGCACAGCGCGCGCTTCACGATTCTGGCATCAGGCGGTGCGGCGAAGGTTTATCTCTACACCAGCAACCCTGACGGCGCCTGCGGTGACGGCATCGCCATGGCGTGGCGTTCGGGTTGCCGGGTTGGCAATCTGGAATTCAATCAGTTTCACCCGACCTGCCTTTATCACCCGCAGGCCAAGAGTTTTCTGGTAACCGAGGCCCTGCGTGGCGAAGGGGCGTTTTTAAAGTTGCCGAATGGCGAACGCTTCATGCAGCGGTTCGACGAGCGCGCCGAGCTGGCCCCACGAGACATCGTCGCACGGGCGATTGACCATGAAATGAAACGTCTGGGGGTCGACTGCGTTTATCTCGACATCAGCCACAAGCCCGAAGATTTCATCAAATCTCACTTCCCGACTGTTTATGAACGGTGTCTGGAATTCGGTATCGACATCACCCACGAACCCATTCCAGTGGTGCCAGCCGCGCATTACACCTGCGGCGGCGTCGTGGTTGACCAGCACGGCCGCACCGACGTGCCGGGGTTATATGCCATCGGCGAAACCAGCTTCACCGGACTGCACGGCGCCAACCGAATGGCCAGCAATTCGCTGCTGGAATGCTTCGTCTACGCCCGCTCGGCGGCGAACGACATCATCACGCAGCTTGGGGCTATCAAGCAGCCAGCGGACTTGCCGTTCTGGGACGCGAGTCAGGTGACGGACTCGGACGAGGACGTGATCATCGCCCACAACTGGGATGAGCTGCGCCGCTTCATGTGGGACTACGTCGGTATCGTGCGCACCAACAAGCGCTTACAGCGCGCCCAGCACCGGGTGCGATTGCTGTTGGACGAAATCGACGAGTTCTACAGCAATTACAAAGTCAGTCGAGACCTGATCGAGCTCCGCAACCTGGCCCAAGTCGCCGAACTGATGATTGCCTCGGCCATGGCGCGCAAGGAAAGCCGCGGGCTGCATTACACGCTGGATTACCCGGACATGCTGCCCGAGGCCGTGGACACTATTCTGGTGCCGCCCACCTTCGCCGACTGAATTTCAAGCGCAAACGCAGGCGTCGGTGGGTGTCCGGCGCCAGACTGTCGCTGGGAATGCACAGGCTCCTGACCCACATACGACTCAGCCAGCCACCGCCCGGCAGGCGAAACCTCAGCACGATCATGTGAGGTAACGCGAGACTGTCCGGACGCAACTGAACTGGCTGCCAACCTACCCGCTCGTTCCATAAATGCCATCCGGTGTCGTCCCGACGCAGCCCGGTGAACGCTCGGGCACCGCTCAACAGAATCGACGTCGGCACGCAATGAAAGCCATGAAGCACGCACAGCAACGCGCCTAGCAAAATGGCCCAAACGGGGAGACTCAGGAAAAAGAGGCAGATCAACGCGAGCGCCTGAGCGCCGAGGTATGCCGTCAGCAAGGCCCGAGAGCGTTGCCAACGGCATTCGAAGCAATCACTTCGGCTGGACACGGTCCAGAATCATGCGAACCATGCGCTGCAACTCCGGATCTTCCGATTCCCCGCGCTGCATGAACCAGACGAACATGTCCTGGTCCTCGCACGTCAGCAGACGGACATAGAGCGCACGGTCAACGTCGTTGAGCGATGGATAGACTTCTCTGACAAACGGCACTAGCAGCACATCCAGTTCGAGCATGCCGCGGCGGCTATGCCAGAAGAGGCGGTTGAGTTCAATTTCTTCGACCATGGGGCGCTCCTCGAATTTGGCGGCGAGTATACAGGGGAGCCCGCGAGCGGCGAACCCGCGTTTAGTCGCAATGCATTGCATATACCCATAAACGAGACAGGGCACTATGATGGTGCCCCAGACTTTTACCCCTGCGATGAACCATGGCCGATTCAGCTTTTTTCTGCCCACTCTCCCACGAAGGTGTACTGGCCGTTCGCGGCGTGGACGCCAGCAAATTCCTGCAGGGCCAATTGACCTGCAACATGGACTATCAGAGCGAGGCGACTGCCACGCTGGGTGCCCGCTGCACGCAAAAAGGGCGTATGCAGTCCAGCTTCCGCATTCTGTTGGAGGGTGATGGCGTGCTGCTGGCCATGGCCAGCGAGTTGATCGAACCGCAGCTGCTCGACCTGAGAAAATACGCCGTTTTCTCCAAATCCAAGTTAAATGACGAAAGCGCCGCCTGGGTTCGTTTCGGCCTGCGCCATGCCGACAACGCGCTGGTCAGCCTGGGCCTGGATTTGCCTGAGACGACCGATTCGGTAGTGCGTGCCAATGACCTGATCGCCATTCGCGTCTCCTCTGGCCGCGCCGAACTCTGGGTTCGTGCTGATCAGGCGTCGGAGGTACGCGGTCGTCTGGCGGAACAACTGTCCGAAGGTTCGCTCAATGACTGGCTGCTGGGTCAGATTCGCGCCGGTATCGGGCAAGTGTTCGCGCAGACTCGGGAAGAATTCATCCCGCAGATGATCAACCTGCAGGCTGTGGGTGGCGTCAGCTTCAAGAAAGGTTGCTACACCGGCCAGGAAATCGTGGCGCGGATGCAGTACCTGGGCAAACTCAAGCGACGCCAATATCACCTGTCGCTTGAGGGCAGCGAAGTGCCCGAGCCAGGCGTTGCGCTGTTTTCTCCGGTTCACGCCAGCGCAGTCGGTAACGTGGTCATGGCGGCTCGATCAGCCTCGGGCATCGAGCTGCTGGCCGTCTTGCAGGCGGACGCCGTGGAAGACGGCAATATCCGTCTTGGCACAGCGGACGGTATTGCGTTGCAGCTCGGCGAACTCCCGTACACTTTGGATGCCAAACTGGAGACACAGCGTTGAGCCGTCGTTGTCTGCCCCTCGCCGTCGCGTTTACGGGGTGCTGACCGGAATGCCTTATCCAGAGATCCAATATGAGTAGTATGGCTGACGAGGTGCAGAGGGATCTGATCCGGGCGATCGACAAGGACGCCCTGTTTCTGCCGACGCTTCCTGAAGTTGCGCTGAAGATTCGGCTGGCTGCCGAAGATTCGGAAATCAGCATCATTGCCTTGAGCAAGGTCATCGGTAGCGATACCGCCCTTTCCGCTCGCCTGATCAAAGTCGTCAACAGTCCATTGCTGCGCCCCAGCTTCGAGGTCAGCGACGTGCTGACCGCGGTCCGCCGGTTGGGGGTTAACTACAGTTGCAACCTGGCGATCGGCCTTGTGGTGGAGCAGATGTTTCACGCCAAGTCCGAAGTGGTTGAAACCAAAATGCGTGACATCTGGAAACTGAGCCTGCAAGTTGCCGGGGTCAGCAACCTCTTGAGTCATCAGCGAGGTCATTTGAAGGCTGACAAGGCCACCCTCGCCGGCTTGATTCACCTCATTGGCGTATTGCCGATCCTGACTTATGCCGAAGACAACTTCGAGCTGCTGGCCGACGCCGTGAGCCTCAATCATGTGATTGAACGCATTCACCCGATCATTGGCGAGCGACTGCTGCGGTCGTGGGACTTTCCAGAGGCGTTGGCCATCGTGCCGCGACAGTTCCAGAATTTCGGCCGGATATCAGAACAGGCCGATTACGTGGATTTGGTCCAGGTCGCGACCGTGCACGTGCATGAAGCCACCAGCCGTCCCTACCCCAATCTGGATGTGCAGAACATGCCAGCCGTCAAACAGCTGGGGCTGAACATGGCCGATGGCGGGTTGATCGGGCAGATGAACGACGCAATGACGCTGCTTTACTAGCCGCTAATCGACCTGCGGGACAAAGACTTGTGGGAGCGAGTAGATTCGCCCCCACAGAGCCGTATCGAGACAGACGTTCAGCGTGTTTCAAGCTCTGACGTCGCGAACGTCACTCGCACTTTCAAGCCCCGCTCTACCCCGTCATGCAACGTGATCTGCGCCAAGTGCGCTCGACAGATCTCGCCGACAATCGCCAACCCCAAGCCTGATCCCGCGCTTTGCTGATTGCGCCGATAAAAGCGCTCGAATACCCGGTCACGCTCGTGCAGCGGTATGCCGGGGCCATCGTCTTCGACCTCCAGCACGCAGGGCGAATGCACACGAAGCACCACATTGCCTCCCGGCGGCGTATGCGCGAGCGCGTTATCGACCAGGTTACTCAACAGCTCGTTGAGCAACGTGGGCTCACCTTTCATCCACACCGGCTCGTCGGCTTCCAGCGCCAGCGCAACACCTCGCTTGTGTGCCAGCGGTGCCATCGCCATGCCCAGTTCCCGAGCCAATTGGCTGAGGTCGAGCAGCTGGGCTCCACCTTCTGCAATGGCCCGGGCACCGTTTTCGATCCGCGCCAGCGATAACAATTGATTCGCCAAATGGGTCAGCTTGTCAGTGCCGGACGCGGCGCTTTCCAGCGTGCTGCGCCAGGCAGCGGGTTCCTGATCTCGTAGCCCCAATTCAACTCTGGCCTTGAGCGCGGCCAGCGGGGTTCGCAACTCATGGGCGGCATCGGCGATGAACTGCGCCTGACGCTCGAATTGCATGCGCAGCCGCTCGGTGAAGTGATTGAGCGAACTCACCAACGGACGCAGTTCATGCTGCACCTGCACCATTGGCAATGAACGCAGGTCGTCGGGCTGACGCTCTTCCACGGCCGTGCGCAGCCGGTCCAGCGGGCGTAATGCGGCACTGACCGTGAACCACACCAGCAGCAGCGCGCCGCTGCCAAGCATGCCGAGACGCAGCAAGGTGTCGGCCATCAAACCTCGGGCCATGTTGACCCGCTGCTCTTCGGTTTCGGCCACGCGGATTTCGGCAATGCCGTTCATGTTCGGCTCACTGACCGCTTTGAGGAGGCTCACCACGCGCACATCTTGCCCCTGATAACGCGCGCTGTAGAACTTGGCCAGGGCGGGATAATCGTCGGTACGCGGCGTGCCGGGCGGCGGTGCGGGCAGGTTTTCATAACCGGAAATCAGCTTTTGGTTGATGTCGTTGACCTGATAGTAAATGCGTCCCGCACTGTCATAGGCGAAGGTGTCGAGGGCAACGTAAGGCACGTCGGCACTGAGGGAGCCGTCGCGCTCGGACAACCCCGCCGCGATGGTCCGCGCCGAGGCCAGCAACGTCCGGTCGTAGGCCGTGTCAGCCGCTTCGCGCCCGTTCCAGTAAGCGCTCATGCCACTGGCGATCATTAGCACCACCAGCAGCAAACCCAGGTTCCACAGCAGGCGCCAGCGCAGGCTGTTTTCCGCTGAAGGAAACGGGTTAAGCATCGCGGCTTTCCAGCAGATAGCCCAGCCCACGGAAGGTCACGATGGCAATCGGATGCCCGTCGAGCTTCTTGCGCAGGCGGTGAACGTAAATCTCGATGGCGTCGGCACTCGCCTCTTCATCCAGGCCAAAGACCTGCGCGGCGAGTTGTTCCTTGCTCATGACCCGGCCGGGTCGGGCGATCAGCGCTTCGAGCACAGATTGCTCGCGGGAAGTCAGGGTCATGGCGTCGTCACCCAGAGTGAAACGCCGCGTGTCGAGATCGTAGACCAACACCCCGCAACGCTGCTGACGTTCGCCGCCCAGGACGCTGCGCCGCAGCAGGGCTTTTACCCGCGCTTCGAGCTCGGACAATTCGAAAGGTTTAGCGAGGTAATCGTCGGCCCCCAGGTTCAGGCCGTGCACACGATCCTTGACGTCGCTGCGGGCGGTGAGCATCAGCACCGGGGTGTTTTTGCCCCGCGCGCGCAGTTTGGCCAGCACTTCAAAACCGTCCATGCGCGGCAGGCCGACGTCGAGAATTGCCACGGCGTATTCCTCGCTGCTCAGCGCCAGGTCAGCGGCCACGCCGTCGTGCAACACGTCCACGGTCAGCCCGCTGCCCTTGAGCGCCAGCGCGACGCTTTCAGCCAGTTGCAAATGGTCTTCGACGAGCAGGACACGCATGGATGTCTTCCCTTGAGGCGTTGAATGGTGGCGGAGTTTACAGGCGCAGCACCCGGTGTGGAGATGCGAAATGTCTGAAAATCCGCCGATGAAAATGGAAACACAATCATCGAAAGGTTCATGAAAGGTAGTTGAAAGGTTGCTGAAAGCTTCGCTGATTAGGATTCGGTCACGCCTCGTTACGATTGCACCTCGCGCTGCCTTCGTAACGCTGGGTCGTGACGAAAAACGCCTCGATGCGTTTTCAACAATAAAAACAATATCGGAGTCATCGGTGATGCCATCACTGCACATCCCGGCCATTGCGCCGCCTGAACACCGTCCTGTTTTGAGTACACTTCGCCGCTTGGCGCAGTGCATCGTCACGTCCCCGTTTTTGCTGTTCGCAGGCCCGTCACGCTGCGAAACGATTGCCTGATCGACTCACACCCAAAAACAACAACTCCGCCGGAGACTGACCATGAACCTATCACTGCGCCGTATCAGCGTCGCCGCCAGCTGCATGCTGGTGGCCACTCAATTGTGGGCTGCCGAGCCTGGCCGCCCTGAATGCATCGCCCCGGCTTCGCCCGGTGGCGGCTTTGACTTGACCTGCAAACTGGTGCAAAGCGCGCTGGTCAACGAGAAGCTGCTGAGCAAACCGATGCGCGTGACCTACATGCCGGGCGGCGTGGGCGCAGTGGCGTATAACGCGGTAGTCGCTCAGCGCCCCGCCGACGCGGGCACGCTGGTGGCGTGGTCGAGCGGCTCGTTGCTGAACCTGGCGCAAGGCAAATTCGGTCGTTTCGATGAAAACGCCGTGCGCTGGCTCGCGGCCGTCGGCACCAGCTACGGCGCCATCGCCGTGAAAGCCGATTCGCCTTACAAGAACCTCGACGATCTGGTCAAAGCGCTGAAAGCCGACCCGAGCAAAGTGGTGATCGGCTCTGGCGGCACCGTCGGCAGCCAGGACTGGATGCAAACTGCGCTGATCGCCAAGGCCGCAGGTATCAACCCGCGTGACCTGCGCTACGTGGCCCTGGAAGGCGGCGGTGAAATCGCCACGGCCCTGCTCGGCGGCCACATCCAGGTCGGCTCCACCGACATTTCCGACTCCATGCCGCACATCCTCAGCGGCGACATGCGCCTGCTGGCCGTGTTCTCCGAGCAGCGTCTGGACGAGCCGGAGATGAAGAACATCCCCACCGCCAAAGAGCAAGGCTACGACATCGTCTGGCCCGTGGTGCGCGGCTTCTACCTCGGGCCAAAAGTGACCGACGAGGAATACAACTGGTGGAAAGCTTCCTTCGACAAGCTGCTGGCTTCCGAAGATTTCGCCAAGCTGCGCGATCAGCGTGAACTGTTCCCCTTCGCCATGACCGGCCCCGAGCTGGACACCTACGTGAAGAAGCAGGTCGCCGACTACAAAATGCTGGCCAAGGAATTCGGCCTGATTCAGTGATTGAACCCCCACGACTGGTTCTCCATTGACTGACTACGTGTCGCGCCGCCTGCGCGGTGGCGCGACCAGGAGCTTCCTATGGTCTTGCAACGACTGTTTGCCTTCGTGCTGCTGTTGGCCTGTATTGGCCTGGCGCTGATGGCCTGGCCTTATCAGGCCCCGTTTTCCTACGAACCCGTTGGCCCGCGAGCGTTTCCGCTGCTCATGTTAGGGCTGATGGGCCTCTCGCTGCTGTACATGTTGATTCGCCCAACCCCGATCAAGCACTCCGAAGATGAGCCACCGCTGGATCGCCCGACCCTGATCAAGATTTCTATTTGCACGGTGCTGTTGCTGGTGTTCGCCGGTCTGTTCGAGCCGCTGGGCTTCGTGCTCAGCAGCATCCTGATCGGCATCCCCATGGCCCGGCTGTACGGCGGTCGCTGGCTGCCGAGCATC
This sequence comes from Pseudomonas sp. NPDC088368, assembly GCF_044753445.1. NCBI lineage: Bacteria > Pseudomonadati > Pseudomonadota > Gammaproteobacteria > Pseudomonadales > Pseudomonadaceae > Pseudomonas > Pseudomonas sp. NPDC088368. Next base: position 189,797 of record NZ_JBIVNG010000009.1, on the reverse strand, counting down.
GTCATCACCACGCTGATGAGCATCTTGCTGTACGTGCTCTTCGACAAAGTGATGGATGTGCCTCTGCCCCTCGGCCTGCTCGACGTTCTGGAGAACTGATATGGACACTCTCGGTTACCTCGGCCAGGGCTTCGGCGTCGCATTGACCCCGTACAACCTGGTCACCGCCCTTTCCGGCACCCTGATCGGCACCATCGTCGGCCTGCTGCCGGGCCTTGGCCCGATCAACGGCGTGGCACTGCTGATTCCCATCGCGTTCGCCCTCGGCCTGCCGCCTGAGTCAGCCCTGATCCTCCTGGCAGCGGTTTATCTGGGCTGCGAATACGGCGGCCGCATCAGCTCGATTTTGCTGAACATCCCTGGTGAAGCGTCCACCGTGATGACCGCGCTGGACGGCTACCCGATGGCTCGTCAGGGCCTGGCCGGCGTGGCGTTGTCGCTGTCGGCGTGGAGTTCGTTCATCGGCGCGTTCATCGCCACCTGCGGCATGGTGATGTTTGCCCCGCTGCTGGCCAAATGGGCGATTGCCTTTGGGCCTGCGGAATATTTCGTGCTGATGGTCTTCGCCATCGTCTGCTTGGGCGGCATGGCCGGTGATCGACCGTTGAAGACCTTCGTCGCCGCGCTGATCGGCCTGTTCCTGTCGAGCATCGGCATCGACGCCAACAGCGGTGTGTACCGCTTTACCGGCGACAACATCCATTTGGCTGACGGTATTCAGTTCGTCGTGCTGGTGCTGGGCCTGTTCTCGATCAGCGAGATCCTGCTGTTGCTGGAGAAAACCCATCGCGGCCAGGAAGCGGTAAAAGCCACCGGGCGCATGATGTTCAACTTCAAGGAAGCGGCGTCGGTGTTTACCGTCAACATCCGTTGCGGCCTGATGGGCTTCATCATGGGCGTGTTGCCGGGTGCCGGTGCGACGCTGGCCAGCGCGGTGACCTACATGACCGAGAAACGCATCGCAGGCGCGAGCGGAAAATTCGGACAAGGCGACATGCGCGGTCTGGCAGCCCCTGAAACTGCCATCGGCGCAACTGCCTGTGGCGCGTTGGTGCCGATGCTGACCCTGGGCGTCCCGGGTTCAGGCACCACCGCCGTGATGATCGGCGCGCTGTCGCTGTACAACATCACGCCGGGCCCGCTGCTGTTCCAACAGCAACCGGACATCGTCTGGGGCCTGATCGCATCGTTGTTCATCGCCAACATCATGCTGGTGATCCTCAACATTCCGATGATCCGCATCTTCACCCGCATCCTGGCCGTGCCGAACTGGGCGCTGGTGCCAGTCATTGCGATCATCACGGGGATCGGTGTCTACGCCGTTCACGCCACCACATTCGACCTGTTCCTGATGGTCGGCATCGGCATCTTCGGTTACATCCTGCGCAAGCTGGACTTCCCGCTGTCGCCGATCCTGCTGGGCTTCATCCTCGGCGGACTGATGGAGCAGAACCTGCGTCGCGCGCTGTCGATCTCCAACGGCTCGCTGGAGATTCTGTGGTCCAGCCCGATCACCCTCGGCGTGTGGGTCGTGACCGCGTTCATGCTGGTGCTGCCGCTGATCCGCATTTGGCGCAAGCGCAGCGTTCAGCGTCGCGCACTGGCCGATGTCTGACCGGCCGTTCAAAACGTGGTGGGGTACGCCGCTGGTCGGCCTGCTGGGGGGCTACCTCGCCAGTCAGGTCGGCTGGCCGTTGCCCTGGATGGTCGGCTCGCTGCTGGCGATCATCCTGGTCCGCTGCCTCACCCCGTGGCAGTTGGCTGAAATCCCCGGCGGCCGCAAATGCGGCCAATGGGTGGTCGGCATCGGCATCGGCCTGCACTTCACTCCTGTCGTCATCGAACAAGTCCTCTCGCATTTCGGCCTGATCTTCATTGGCGCGTTGGTGACCAGCATTTCCAGCGTGGTCGGCGTATGGCTGATGCTGCGTACCGGGGAGGACCGCGCCACAGCGTTCTTTTCCAGCATGCCTGGGGGGTCGGGCGAGATGGTCAACCTCGGCGCGCGTAATGGCGCAACCCTCAGCAACGTCGCGGCGGGGCAGAGCCTGCGGGTCTTGGCGGTCGTGCTGTGCGTACCGGCGATCTTCAAATACCTGATGGGTAACGGCGGACCGCCCGCGCACGCAACGGTGGTGGACTGGACCTGGCTGGCGCTGCTGTTCCCGGTCGGCGCATTGGTCGCGTGGGGCTGGCAACGCTTGAAGCAGCCCAACCCGTGGCTATTCGGCCCGTTGCTGGTGAGTGCAATCGTCAGCGTCAGCTTCGACCTGCACATTGGGTTGCCCAATGGTGGCAGTCAGATCGGCCAGTGGCTGATCGGCAGCGGGCTGGGTTGCCATTTCAACCGAGCCTTCTTCCGTCGTGCGCCCTCCTTCATGGGACGCACCCTGATCGGCACGGCGCTGACCATGAGCATTGCGGCACTGTGCGCATGGATACTGAGTGCCGCGACGCACCTTGATCTGCGTTCGCTGACCTTGGGCATGATGCCCGGCGGGATTGCGGAAATGAGCCTGACGGCTGAGGTGCTTCAGCTGTCGGTGCCGCTGGTGACGGCCATGCAGGTGATGCGGCTGTTGTTTGTGCTGTTCCTGGCGGAGCCGTTGTATCGATATTGGAATCGGCAGGCTGCCCCGTAGCCTCACATGCCCACCGGGACAGAGTTTGTTAACATCCGGACCTTCGCCAGAGGTGACCCATGCACATTCAAAAACTCCAGATAGAGAACCTTCGCTCGTTCAAAGAAGCCGAGATCGAATTCAATCTGCCTGAGACGAAGGGCGTGCAGTTTCCAAATGTGAACGTGTTGCTGGGCGACAACGGACTGGGCAAGACCAGCGTCTTGCGAGCGGTAGCACTGGCAACGCTGGGACCTTTGCTCAGCGGCTCCTCTGGTTTCGTTTCTGAAGGCCTCGTACGGCGTCCACCTGCCAGAAAGGCTGGCAAGGTCAATCTGGACCGTCCGGAACCGGCAGAGCTAACGGCAACCGTCCGTTCGACCGAGAGCGAACTGTCGGACGCGGGCGACTGGCCAATGCCCAGCCACTTTTCGATGACGACACACATTCGCACGCTGAGCTCTACTGAAAAGCTCGACTGGTCGGTCTCTCCCAATTCCACGGCGGAATCAGCCGAAAACCTTCAATTTGATGAGGCTAGCCCAGCATTTTTCGTCGTGGGCTATGGCGCCACGCGCCGGGTTGAAGCCTCGTCTCAAGTCGATGGCAGTGCGCGGATGAAGTCCAGGCTGCGGCGTTATGAACGGGTCGCGGGCTTGTTCGAAGAGCACATGTCGCTGATGCCGCTTTCCTATTGGCTGCCTGCTTTTGCCGAGCAGAGCAAAGGGCGTTACAAGCAAGTGATCACCCTGATCAACAAGCTGCTGCCCGACCATTGCCAGATTCAGCCTGCGGCATCGCGGACCCGAGACGGGTTTGAGCATTTGTTTGAAATGAACGGCATCGCCCTGCCGTTCCGTGCGCTGTCGGACGGATTCCGTGGGTACATCGGCTGGATCGGCGACATGCTGTTTCACATCTGCCAGGGTGTCAGGTCCGGTGAGCGGTTGAATCAGACACGAGGGGTGGTAATGGTCGATGAAATCGACCTGCATTTGCACCCCGAGTGGCAACGCACGGTGGTGCCTACGCTTGCCGCAGCGCTGCCCAACATCCAGTTCATTCTGACGACCCACAGCCCGCTGGTCGTGGGGTCGCTGTCGTCGAACAATCTTTATGTACTGGAATACGATCAAGAGGAAGCGGCGAGTGTGATCAAACGCCTGCCGGAAATCGTTCAGGGCAAAAACTCTGATCAGATCCTGCTTTCCCCTTATTTCGGGCTGGACACCACGCGCTCAGCCCTGGCCGCCGAAACCCTCAGTGAGTTGGCCAGACGCGCGGAGGCAGGAGACCCGGACGCGGCGCTCAATTATCTGAAAGTTATGTCCCGTGGGATGGCCGCGAAACGAGGAGATACCCGTTCAGCCTCAAAAACCAGTGGGTTGCCTGCTGCGGCCATCAACCGGGCGCTCAAAAAAACGACGGAATCCAAAGAGTGATCCGCTACCCCATCACCGAACAGGAACTGATAGCACGCATCAACCTGCTCTCCCCCAAATGGATGGGCGCGGCGGCGGAACGGACTCAAGCATTTGTCGACGCGGGTCAGTACCTGGACGGCAATGACTTCTGGGGCACGATCAAGCAGGTCTACATCGAGTTGCAACATGAAAAATGTGCGTACTGCGAAACCAGGCTTCAAGGCTCTGCACTGGCGAGCAAGGTGCATGAAGTCGAGCATTATCGCCCCAAGTCGAGCGTCAAGGCATGGCCAAACCGAGCGATTGCCCGCTGGAAAGACTTCACCCATGACTGGCCAACCGGAGCGGCCAGTGCCATAGGGTATTTCCGCCTCGCCTACCATCACCTGAATTACGCGATCGCCTGTACCCGCTGCAATTCGACGCTGAAGGCCAACTACTTTCCGGTTCGTGGCCCCCGTGACTTCAACAGCCAGTCACCCCAAACCATGCAGAGTGAGGCTGCGCTGCTGCTTTACCCGATATCGTCGGTAGACCCCGATGATCCCGAGGACATCATCACCTTCGACGGGGTACTCGCCATACCGGCGCACCCACAAGGCCCCGCCTATGAGCGCGCGATAACCAACATTGAGTTCTTTCAGCTCAACAGCCAGGATTTGACATCCAGACGCGCCGATTGCCTGCGCGGGCTCTGTCTTGCACTTGACCCCAGCGGTTCTGACGCCTATCAACGCAAAAAAATGAAAGTCGCGGAGGCCCTGTGCAGCCCGAAAAGCGCATTTAGTGCCTGTTCCAGAGCCTTCCGTACACTATGGTCGGCGGATCCTGCAAGGGCCCAACGGATCGCAGAACTCTTATTCGAAGACCTCGACGACTGACAAAGGCCTTACACAACCGCGGGTAATCGCCATTCAATGGGTGTGAGGCCATTCTGCTGCAGATACTTGTTGGCCATCCCGAAATGCCCACAACCGAGGAAGCCTTTGTAGGCCGATAGCGGCGACGGGTGGACGGAGGTCAGGATCAGGTGCTTGGACGCGTCGATCAGCTTCTTCTTGCTCTGGGCGTGAGACCCCCACAGCAGGAACACCAGATGCGGCTGATGGGCGCTGACGGTTTCGATGATCTTGTCAGTGAAGTGCTGCCAGCCTTTACCCGCGTGTGATGCTGCGTTGGCCCGTTCGACAGTCAAGGTGGTGTTGAGCATCAGCACGCCTTGATCCGCCCACGACTGCAAGTAGCCGTGGTTGGGAATGTCGATGTTCAGGTCGCGTTTCAGCTCTTTATAGATGTTGACCAGCGACGGCGGCGCAGGCACGCCCGGTTGGACCGAGAAGCACAAGCCGTGGGCCTGATTCGGCCCGTGGTAAGGGTCTTGGCCGAGGATGACCACTTTCACGGCGTCCAGCGGCGTCGAATTCAGCGCATTGAAGATCAGCGGGCCTGGCGGATAAATCTCTTTACCTGCCGCGTGCTCCTGGCGCAGAAACTCGCGCAGTTCGCCCATGTAGGGCTTCTCGAATTCTTCGCGCAGAGCCTGTTTCCAACTGGGCTCCAGCTTGATGCGATCGTGGTCAGTCATGTTCATATCCGGAAAATCAATGCGCGGACTTTAGGGGCTATGACCAATTATTTCCAGCGCAGCGCATCGGGGGTTTCCTACACTCCACTGCATCGACCCTGTGCAACTTCCCGCCATCCGGGAGACTCACAGCCTTGATTGACAGCTGTCCCACGAACAAGAGGTCACGATGAATCTGCAATTCGAAGAGCTGACCGGAACCGACGGCGCCCGCTTGGGCATCGCCACGCTGGATGCGGAAAAATCACTGAACGCGCTGTCCCTGCCCATGATTCTTGCCCTGCAGGATCGCCTCGACGCATGGGCCAGCGACCCACAAATCGTCTGTGTGTTGCTGCGCGGCAACGGCGCGAAAGCTTTCTGTGCGGGCGGCGACGTCCGTGCGCTGGTCGAAGCGGCTCACGGCAAGCCGGGAAAAGTCCCGCCCCTGGCGGCGCAATTCTTTGCAGCGGAATACCGACTGGATTACGCGCTGCACACCTACCCGAAACCGGTCATCTGTTGGGGCCATGGCTACGTGTTGGGCGGCGGCATGGGCTTGCTGCAGGGCGCCAGCATTCGCGTGGTCACGCCGAGCAGCCGACTCGCCATGCCCGAGATCAACATCGGCCTGTACCCGGATGTCGGCGCCAGTTGGTTTCTGTCGCGGCTGCCCGGAAAGCTGGGCCTGTTTCTGGGGCTGACGGGGTCGCACATCAACGGCCGTGACGCGCTGGACCTAGACCTTGCAGACCGTTTTCTATTGGACGATCAGCAGGAAGAAATGATCGATCGCCTGTTGCAATTGAACTGGCAGGAACAGACCGCCGTTCAGCTCAACAGCTTGTTCAAGGCGCTCCAGCAGGAGGCGACAGAGCAATTGCCTCCCGCGCAATGGCTACCCCGTCGGCAGCAGATCGACGAATGGCTGGATGTAGGCGACGCGATCTGTGCGTGGAATGCGCTCAAGCATCAATTGCATTCGCCGGATGCGCTACTGGCGAAGGCTGCGAAGACGCTGACCGAAGGCTGTCCGATGACGGTGTTGTTGGTGTGGGAACAGATCCAGCGTGCGCGGCACATGTCGCTGGCTGAAGTCTTTCAGATGGAATACAGCATGAGCCTCAATTGCTGTCGTCATCCCGAGTTTGCCGAAGGCGTGCGCGCGCGATTGATCGACAAGGATCACACGCCTCACTGGCACTGGCAGGACATCGCCAGCATTCCGCTGGCGGTGGTGGAGGCACATTTCGAAAAGGCGTGGGAAGGACGGCATCCGCTGGCGGATCTGTCCGAATACTAAAAAGACAGCGACGAGCGGGGAGTTTTTAGAGCGGCAAGAAAAAAGCACGGCCACCTTCGACCGTGCTTGAAGCTTGAGGCTTGTGGCTGCTCTTACCGACTGCCACCACTTTGGCTGTCATGCCCGCCTCGGCCAAAACCGCCGTCGCGATGGAAGTTGCCACCGCCACCCGGTCTGCCAGGGCCCGGGCCGCCTCCGGGGTTGCCATGCCAGCCTCCACCACCGGGTCTTGGACCGGAAGGCGGGGGTGGTGGGCGATAACCTGAACCACCGCCATGGTAGCCTCCGCCGCCACCATTCCAGTGCCCGCCGCCGTAACCGGGGCGTCCGCCGTAGCCTGGACGCCCGCCATAACCTGGACCTGGGCCGTAGTAGCGCGGTGGCGGCGCGTAATAGCGAGGCGCCGAGTAATAACGCGGCGAGTAATAGATAGAGGGGCCGTAGCCTCCCGAATAGCCACTCGGGCCTACTGCCCGATAGCCGTCATACACGTATCCGCTGCTGTAAACGGGCTGCGTGTAGGTTTCCTGTTCGTAATAGCCTCCTCCGTAACAACCTGCGAGAGACAACGTCATCAACACGGTAAGCAAGCTTCGTCGATACATAGCGGCCTCCTGGACCGCGATAGAGCTCAAACCAGCGGCGCTGGTCGGCGTTCTCGATATTACTAGGAGAACATTTGGTCTGACAGCGAAAAGGGCATGCAGTGCCCTTTTCGCGTCACCATCTGACGAAGTGTCGTGCAGGTTTTATAGGATTTTTATCACCCGACGTGAAATCCGAACCGCTGGGCATTGACCCGAAACTTATTTCAGCTCAGAAAAAGCGCAAGCGTTTTTTTCCGGACTATCGCATTGATAGATAACAACACCAAACGGCCCCTCTGTGCGTTTCCAGGCGGACGTATTTTCCAGCTGAACAGCAATCTCGGAACTTTCACCTGGGCGATAACGCAGATCGATTCGCTCACCACCTTCGGTCATGTAAGCGCATTTGCCAAACGTACCATTTGATTCGTTTTTTCCAGAGTAAACCGTCGCCATTTCGAAACGTTTGATTGGCTTAGGATCTGGGGTCGACAGGACACCCACCCACTCACCCTTCCCGCTTGCCGTAGGGGCAGTAAAGATGCCCGCCGTATGCTGAATATCAATAGAGCCGGGACAGGATTCATTGACTGCAGCTATGGAAACGCCCGATAGGCTCATCATCAAGGCTGCGCAGACATATTGGTATTTCATAATTAACCTTCCTGGTAAAAGTAGTGTTCCTTGGGATAACGGCTGCCTTCATGCCAGGCGTCGTCCGTTGCAAACTAAAGCTTAATGGCAGCCGATACTTTTTCAATCTACAAATGAGTAGGATATTTCCTATAACTGCCGTGAAATTTCGCCACCTTTTAATAACTTCGTACTAGACAGTCTCACTTCTTTAGCTGTGCCTTGTATAGATCGCTCTAATTTCGATGGAGGTTAGCGTTGGTCAGCAGTCGCGCTTTGGGTCCGTGGGATTTGCCAGGACAGGCTGCAAACCGCTGACGCCCCATGGCGCAACGGCATGGCATCAGGCTAGCATGTCTCGCCTAGTGGACCCCTTATTCAATCGGACTGGTCATGCCCCTTCGTTCCACGCTCCATTCACAACGCTCCCTGCTGTTGACGTTGGTGATTCTCTTGGGGAGCGGTTTTCTGGCGACGTCGCTGCTCAGCTACATCGCCTCGCGCAATGCCATCCGCGACAGCATCGTCAATACCGAGCTGCCGCTGACGTCCGACACGGTTTATTCCGAGATTCAGAAAGACCTCGTCCGCCCGGTGTTGATCTCGTCGATGATGGCGCGCGACACGTTTGTGCGCGATTGGGTGGTGGCTGGGGAAAAAGACCCGCAGCAAATGACCCGCTATCTGAAAGAGGTGATGGACCACTACGGCGCCTACACCTCGTTTTTCGTCTCAAATCACAGCCTGACTTATTACCAGGCCAAAGGCGTGTTGAAAAAAATCCGACCGGATGAACCCCGCGATGCGTGGTATTACCGGGTGCGCGACATGGCTGAGCCGTACGAAATCAACGTCGATCCAGACCTTGCGAACAAGGACAACCTGACCTTTTTCATCAATTACAAGGTGTTCGATTACAGCGATAACTTCATCGGGGCCACAGGCGTCGGTCTGACGGTGGACGCCGTGATCAAGCTGATGGATCGCTATCAGGAGCGTTACCAGCGCAGCGTGTATTTCGTCGATGCGTTCGGGCGACTGGTGCTGACAGGGGCCGGGGGTGGGCCGCAGGGTGCGAAGATTGGTCAGGTGCTGCGCGAACTTCCAGACCTCAAGGACCTGCTGAATCAGATGCCCAAACCGGTGAGCGGCAGCTATCAATATGACTCGCTGGGCGACGCCCATTTTCTCAACGTGCGTTACATCCCGGAGCTGAACTGGTACCTGTTCGTCGACAAGCGTGAAGACGGCGCTTTGACCGACATCCGCCAGTCCCTTTATCTCAATCTGCTGATCTGTCTGGCCGTGATGCTGCTGGTCTTGGTACTACTTAACCGGGTGGTTCGCCGCTTTCAGGTACGCATCGAGACACAAGCCATGGTCGACAGCCTGACAGGCCTGCCCAATCGTCGGGGCTTCGACCGGATCGCGATGAGTGCCATTGCCGAATGCCGCCGCGATCAAAAGGCGCTGTCGGCGATGCTGCTGGACCTGGATCATTTCAAGCGGCTGAACGACACCCACGGCCATCTCGCAGGCGACGAAGTGTTGTCTGGCTTTGCCGACGATGTCAGGCGCTGCTTGCGAGACAGTGACATCATTTGCCGATGGGGTGGCGAGGAGTTCATCATCCTGCTCAAGGACACCAGCAGCAGCGGTGCCCAACGCGTCGCCGAGAAAATTCGCTTGTTGGCGGAGCAGCATACCTATGTGTTCACAGGTTCCGCCCTGCAAGTCACGGTGAGTTTGGGCCTGACCGAGCCGCACCCCGACGACACCCTGCAAAGCCTGATTGCCCGTGCCGACCAGGCGCTTTACAGCGCCAAGCAGAGCGGACGCAATCGGGTCTGTACCGAAGAGGCCGAACCGGCATGACCGTTGTATCGAACGGCGCTGACATTTGCCCTGTCTGCGGCCAGAGCAATCGCTGCACGCTGGCCGATCCCCGGACGGCAAGTCGTGCCTGTTGGTGTTTCACAGAAACGATCGATCCCGCCGTGCTGGCGGCGTTGCCTAACGACATTAGGAACAAGGCCTGCCTGTGCCCGCGCTGCGCCGGATTAGTCGAAGAAGCCATGCCGACACAACCTCGATAGCCTCCACCCATCTCCGTCAGCGGCGCTACCGTCTCGCGAATGAATTCGCTCCTACAATTGAGCGTGAGTCAGCCCCCCACTTCGTCGCGCCGCAAAAATACCTGTAGGAGCGAATTCATTCGCGAGGCGGTGTCATCGCTGATACAGATAGGTCGGATGTACGGATTCTTTCGCGAATAAATTCGCTGCCTCAGGTTCAGCATCAGGCCCGTCTGACATAACATGCCCTCCTTTTTATGCACGCCGACTCGCCATGCGCCTCGACCGCTTCCTCAGCAACCTCCCCCGCTTCAGTCGCAAGGACGTGCGCCTGGCCCTGCTCGCGGGTCGGGTCAGGGTCGATGGGCTGATCACCAAGGACCCGTTGCACGAGGTGCGTGAATTCAGTCACGTGATGGTCGACGACGACACCCTGCAAATCGGCAAGTCCGCCCGCTATTTCATGCTGCACAAGCCGCCCGGTTGCGTCAGCGCCACGACCGACCCGCAGCACCCCACCGTTCTGGACCTGCTGCATGAACCCGACAAGCATGACCTGCACATTGCCGGGCGTCTGGACTTCAATACGTCGGGCCTGATGCTGATCACCAATGACGGCCAATGGTCGCGCCGCCTGACCCAGCCCACCACCAAACTGCCCAAGGTCTATTACGTCGAAACCGAACAAGCCATTAGCGAGCACTACGTCGAGAAATTCATTGAGGGCGTTTACTTCGCCTTCGAAGACCTGACGACCCTTCCAGCGGATCTGGTCATCCTCGACGCTCATCACGCGCGACTGAGCATCATGGAAGGCCGCTACCATCAGGTGAAGCGCATGTTCGGCTTTTTCGACAACAAGGTCGTGGGTTTGCATCGCGAGAGCATGGGGCCGCTCGTGCTCGATCCCCTGTTACGACCCGGCGAGTACCGCCCACTGGCAGCTGAAGAGATTCAGCTCATCTGACGTCTTTCGACCGCCCGGCAGATCGTGTAGGACAATTCCCGAACGGCACTTGCGGGTTCCCGGATCGGCTGCTTGAATCCAACCGTCGGTCCGCATGTGACCGGAGAGTCACGCACGTATTCCAAGAAACCTTTTGTCGGCTCCAGGCGCCTCAGGCACCGGGTCGGCAAACCGCCCGCCAATAACAACACCTGTCGGCCAGACCGTTCCGGACTGACATGGGCCCCCTTTCAAGGCATTGCCTACCTGTCACGAAACTCGTGCAACGTGGTTGCGCGCACACCTGTTTTAACGTCAGGAGACATGGATATGAGGCCAGAAATCGCTGTGCTTGATATACAGGGCCAGTTTCGGGTTTACACGGAGTTCTATCGCGCAGATGCCGCCGAAAAGACCATTGTCATGGTCAACGGCTCACTGGCCACGACAGCATCTTTCGCTCAAACCGTCCGCAATCTGCATCCGCAATTCAACGTCGTGCTCTACGACCAACCTTATGCGGGAAAATCCAAGCCTCACAACGTCCATGAAAAACCGCTGACCAAGGAAGTCGAAGGCCAGATCCTGCTAGAGCTGATCGACCACTTCAATGCCGAACACGTCATGTCGTTTTCTTGGGGTGGCGCAGCGGCACTGGTGGCATTGGCGCACCGGCCCAAGCGTATCGAGAAGGCCGTCATCAGCTCGTTCTCGCCGGTCATCAACGAGCACATGCACGACTACCTAACGCGGGGTCAGCAGCATTTGGGCGCGTTCGACCGATACGAAGTCGGTACGCTGATCAACAGCACCATCGGCAAGCACCTGCCGTCGCTGTTCAAGCGCTTCAACTATCGGCACGTCAGCTCGTTGGACCTGCATGAGTATGCGCAGATGCACCATCACATCAATCATGTGTTGGACACCACCACCCACGGCCAGATCAAAGCCGCCAAGCGCATCAATGTGCCGGTTCTGTTCATGAACGGCGAGTGGGACGAATACACCGCAGCGCCTGACGCCCGGCTGTTCGCGAACCACATCCGCGACTGCCACTTCACCACGATCAACAACGCGGGGCATTTTCTGGACATGGAAAACAAAGCGGCGTGCCTGGAATCCCAGAACGCGCTGATGAGCTTCCTTACCCCGGCCCCAGAACCCGCCCGCCTACGTTACCGACAGGTGCAGTCGAACCATGCATTTGCCATTTGACCGTGAAGGTCTCCGGGATCGGATTCATTCGCCATCAACCGTTCTGCACGACTGGTGAATGAATCCCGAACCTTTGCGCAATGCCCGTCTATTTCCGCTACAAGGCATTTAACGCTTCAATTCAATGCCCGCTTCTGGTACAAAGTCAGCCGCTGAAAGCGTCAAAAGCGGGTGTCGTATAATGGCATTACTCCAGCTTCCCAAGCTGATAACGAGGGTTCGATTCCCTTCACCCGCTCCAGCCTCCTTCTCTCCCTAGCTCCAACCCGGTTAACGGGTCATACCGACACCCTTCTTGCCTACATATCCACACGCTTTGGTCAGCGATTGCGCACAGCCCCTGCTGAAATCAGCGGCGCAGCTGTTGGCGATGCCACTTCACGTGACTCTCTGGCCATGACCGCACAAATCAGTGTGACGGCCGCTCCTACCATCGCGAAGATAGCCACCGCTGTGTAGTCGTTGTACTTGGCCAGCAATGCAGTTGCGATCAAAGGCGTTGGCGCACCGGCTGCGAGCGCACCGAGCTGAAAACCCAGCGTGACGCCGCTGTAACGCACTTCCGGGCTGAACATCTCTGCAAACCAGGCGGCCATGGGCGAGAACACGGCGGCGTGTGCAATCGACAGCACCATGACTTCCGCCAGCAGGATCAACAGTGGATTGCCCGTCCCGACCAGGAAGAAAAACGGAAACGGCGCGGCCACAGCCACCAGCGCACCGAAGATCACCACGGGTCGTCTGCCGACCTTATCGGACAGCGCGCCGAAGAACGGGTTGGTTAACAGCTCCAGTGCGGCCGCCAACAGGATGGCGTAGAGCACCGTCTGACGCGGCAGGCCGAGGTGACCACTCATGTACATCAAGCCGAACGTTGTGAAAACGTAGTAAAGAATGTTGTCGGCAAAACGCAGCCCCGCCGACAGTAGAATCGCGCGGGGAAACCGGCGGATCGCTTCAAGGATCGGCAGTTTGACGCGGGTGTCGGCGTCGAGCACGTTACGGAACGCAGGCGGCTCTTCGATGCGCAAGCGGATGAGCAGCCCTACGACGACCAACACTGCACTGAACACGAACGGCACGCGCCAGCCCCATTCAAGAAACTCGGATTCCGGCAGTCGGCTCGCCAACTCCATCCCGGCGGTTGCCAGACAAAGACCGGCCGGCAGGCCCATCTGCGGAAAACTGCCGTAGAACCCCCGTTTGCCGGGCGGTGCGTGTTCGACCGCGATCAACGCCGCACCACCCCACTCCCCGCCCACGGCCAGGCCCTGTACGACACGCAGCAGAATCAACAGCACGGGGGCAGCGAGGCCGATGGAATGGTAGGACGGTACGAGACCGATGAACGTGGTAGAGATGCCCATCGCCAAGAGTGTCGCGACGAGCACGAATTTGCGCCCGATGCGATCACCCAAATGGCCTGCGATGATGCCGCCGAACGGGCGAGCGATGAAGCCGACGGCGAATGTTCCGAAGGCCAGCAGCGTCCCGTTGAGGGGGTCACTGGCGGGGAAGAACAACTTGCCGAAGACCAGCGCGGAAGTGATGCCATAAAGAAAGAAGTCGTACCATTCGATGGTGCTTCCGATGAAGCTGGCGAGGGCAATGGTTGACATTTTGGGCGACGTTTTTTTCGCCGCCACAGAGTCTGGACTGTTCATTGTTTCTCCTTACGCATGTGCATGCATCGATGTATTTATTGTTGTGATTGCTGCCGGTGCGTCCCTGCACCTTGCTGTGAAGCGTCAAGCGTAGGGTGGGTCCGGGAGTTGCTTGCCACCCCGGATGATGTACTTGGCGACATACTCGAGAAGGCCGGTTTCGATACGCTCTTCCGGCACACCCGCCAACTCGCTGAACAGCGCGCTGACGCGCTTGACCAGAGCGACCTTGGCTTCTTCAGAACGCCCCGCGCGGATGTTGCACATGATGAGGGTATCGGCGCCTGGTTCGCCGCCCACATAGCTGCTCTCAGAAGCAAGATCATTGAAGATCACGCTGATGATTGGCAGGGGCGATTTGATGATTTCATTCACCGCGAGGGTGATGGCTTTGGCGACTCTGCGCTTGACGTCAACGTCGAGCCCGGCGCGAGTGTTGCAAACGATGATCGGCATTTTTTCAGTCCTCATTTTTATTATTCAAGCGTTCAAGCGATAGATTGCATACGAATGCAATCCACTTGAAGTCACTATAGATGCACCTGCATCTGATGTATATGCACCAGTGTAGGGAAATTTATCTACCAGCAGACGAAAGGCATCCGCGCAAAAATCGGGTTGCTTTATCGGGCGCGACATCGCCCTCAGTGCTATAGAATGGATGCATATACATTCCCGTTGCCGGGTGGAGATATTCATCGATGTTCACCGAATGCTATTGCACCCAGTTCAGGCGCTCCGCCAATGCGCTGACCAGCATCTACGATGAAGCCCTGCGGCCTGCAGGGCTGAAGATCACTCAGCTCACACTGTTGCGCGGACTGGATCGTCTGAAGGAGGCGACCTATAACGAGGTCGCCGCGGAGCTTTCGCTGGACAAAACGACTATCTCACGCAACCTCAAACTGCTGATCGAGGCTGGCTGGGTCCAGACTTCCAGCGAAGGGGATGCCCGCTACAAACGCGCCAGCCTGACCGATGAAGGCAGGCACGTCTTACGGGACGCGGAGCCGTATTGGCTCACTGCACAAACCCAGATCGAGAAAGAGCTCAGACAATATTTAAACGGACCTGCCCAGGCAGTCCTGCTGCAAGCCCTGGAAACCCTTCAACACGTCGGCAACTGACACGAAACCCCGCCTCGCAAGGCAGTCCTCATCAATGGCACAGCGCGTTGAGCCTGTGTCATACGATTGTCGTGGGCGTCTCAATCCGCTGATGTTGAGTCGAACATAAAAAACGAGGGTACTCAGACAGCCTCGAACAATCTCTTTATCAGATACCAGCGTTCAGTTCTTTTCGCTTATTCAGATACCCACTCCGGGCGTAGGGTGGTTGTATCTGAACTCAACAGGCGACGAAGATGGAAAAGGCTCACGCATTCTCCCAAGCTGAAACGGCTCAAGATCGTTCCCATAACGCCAGATGGGGCATCGCGGCGGGATTTCTCGCGACGCTGGTCGGGATCGGTCTGGCGCGCTTCGCCTATACGCCCCTGTTGCCAGCCATCATTGATGCGGGCTGGTTCGATGCGTCCAAGGCCGCCTATCTGGGCGCTGCCAATCTCGCGGGTTATTTGATCGGCGCGCTGACAGGTCGAGTGATGGCAGACAAATCGTCCACAGCCTTCACGCTCAGGGCCATGATGCTACTCGCCAGTGTTGCGTTTCTGGCCTGTGCCTTTCCGATTTCCTACCTCTGGTTTTTTGCCTGGCGACTGCTGTCGGGCATTTCTGGCGGCGCCTTGATGGTGTTGGCGGCGCCCGCAGTGCTTGCGCATGTTTCACCCGCCAAAAGAGGGCTGGCAGGCGGGCTCATTTTCATGGGGGTCGGGGTCGGTATCGCGGCGTCGGGCACACTCGTGCCGCTCTTATTGCAGCAAGGCCTGAAGCAGACGTGGCTGGGGCTGGGCCTGATTTGTCTGGTGTTCACGGCGCTCGCCTGGAAGGGTTGGCCGACGCACGAAGCGGCGCCGGCCAATGCGACTCATCATCCTCGCCAATCGAAAAACACCACGCTGAGAGCCTTGTACGCCGAGTACGCCCTCAACGCGGCAGGTTGGGTGCCGCACATGATTTTCCTGGTTGCGTTCGTGGCCCATGGACTGAACAAAGGGCTGGAAACGGGCGCGCAATATTGGGTGCTGTTCGGCATCGGCGCGACCCTTGGGCCTTTGCTCGCCGGCGTGTTGGCGGACCGGGTAGGCTTCGGTCTGGCGCTGCGCCTGTCGTTCATTCTGGAAGGGGTGTGCGTGTGCATTCCCGCGCTGGGGCTCGGCACACCCTGGCTGATGGCGTCGAGTGTCGTGGTCGGCGCTTTCGTGACCGGCACGGTGCCATTGGTATTGGGCCGTGTGCACGAATTGCTCGTACACCACCCGGCTCAGCAAGCTGCAGCGTGGCGCACCGCAACGGTGGGGTTTGCCCTGTTTCAGGCTGTGGCGGCGTACGGTTTTTCGTACCTGTTCACCTACAGCGGGAGCAACTACGCGCTGCTGTTCGTGATCGGTACAGGGGCCATTGCACTGGCGCTCTTGATCGACATCGTGGCAGCGCGCAGCCCGGTTGAAACCGCTCGTTGAGTATCACGCGAGCTGCCGAATGTTCGACCCTCGCGCCTGCCCTTCTGTGTGCACGCTGTCGAGAAAGGTCACCAGCGCGCTGGAAAAGTGGCCATCGAGACGTCGCACAAACACAGTCTCGACCTGCGCGAAGGCGGGCGGAATTTCGTGAACCGCGACCAGACCCTCCTGCCATGCGTGGGCGGCCACACCTCTTGGAAGCAGCGTGATCCCTACTCCCGCTGACACACAGGCGATGATCGCATCGATCGATCCGAACTCAAGCGGCTCCGGCGCGACCATGCCCAGGCTCGCCAACAGCGCATCCAGCCGCTGGCGATAAGAGCACCCCACGCGGAACACCACCGTTTTCAAGTGCGAGATAGCGGCGACGCTCTCAAGCGTGCGAACCGCGCGGGCGGTCACCAGTACCAGTTCCTCATTGAACACGGTGTCGGCCTGCAATTCCGGGTGGCTAACCGGCCCGGCCACGAACGCGCCTTCGAGCTTGCAGTCGACAACGTCTTGAATCAGGCTGCTGGTCGTTCCGGTGCGCACCACAGGACGAACGTCAGGCCAGGCCTTGGCGAAGCGCGCGATGAGCAATGGCAAACGAAGTGCAAGGGTGGTTTCCAGCGTGCCAATTTCCAACACGCCGGTGGGCTTGCCGTCGTCCCGGGCGGCGGCCGACGCGTCGGACAGCAACTTCGCAAGCCTGGCGGCATACGGCAAAACACGGCGCCCTGCCGGGGTGATCTGAACGCCCTTGGCGCTGCGTTGAAACAGCGAAACGCCCAGTTCGTCTTCCAGCGAGCGAATTCTCGACGAGACATTCGATTGCACGGTGTTCAACTCCACCGCCGCCTTGTTCATGCTGCCATGCCGGGCGACGGCGTCGACGACCTTCAGATCAATCACGTCCACATGCTCACCTGCTATCTCGATTAGTACGAACCTGGCCGCTCGGCCATTTGTTTTCGAGATTATGCGGGATGAACCTCGCTGACAAGAAAGCGCGAACGTTTGACCCATCGGGGAGTACCGGTCAAACGCCCGCGCCGTTGCCTTGCCGTGATCAGAACGAGAAATCGGCGCTCAACATCAGCCCGCGTCCCGCGCCCGGCACACCGTAGCCGCGGCCGTTGTAGGTGGACCAGTAGTGTTTGTCGAACAGGTTGTTTACGTTCATCCGCACATCGAGATCGCGGGTGGCCTGCCAACTGACCATCGCGTCGTGCACCACGTAGTCCGGCACAGTCGTCTCGCCGTTGCGGGTCAGCACAGCGCCTTGGCCACGGTAGATTTTTACCTCATCGACGTAGCGCACGCCGTAGCTGACCGACAGGTCCAGCGGCAGTTTGTACGTGGTCCAGAGATTCAGGGCATTTTGCGGAGTGTTCGCCAGCTCCAGCCCTTCTTCCGAACCATTGTAGCCTTTGACCAGCTTGCTGTTCTCGTGAATGTAGCCGCCGTACACCGACCAGTTGCGGGTGATGTTGCCTGTGCCGGACAGCTCCAGACCGCGCACGCGCTCTTCGCCGCCGGTGAACGCAGTGCCTTCGTCGTCATCGATGAACGTCAATTGACGCTTGGTCTCAAACACATCGCCCGTCAGCTCCAGCGCGCCGTCGTACAGCTCCCACTTGGTGCCAAGTTCGTAGGTCTTGCCGCGATCGCCCTTGGTCGACGCGATGCTGCCGGTCTGCGCCACGGCCAGCACGCCGGACGGCTGTTTGGCGTTGGCGTAGCTGATGTAGAAGCTGCCGTTGAGCACCGGTTTATAGACCAGCGCCGTGTGCACGCTGGTGAGTTTTTCCGACTGATCGGAATGGCCCAGGTCGGTGAACGCTGCTGTCTGGCTGGCGCGGCTTTCGTTGTCCGTCACGCGGGTGTCGAAGTGATCCTGACGCGCCGCCAGGTGCAGTTGCCAGTTGTCGTTGAACTTGAGCGTGTCGAGGACGTAGAACGCCTTGTCCGTCTGCTCGACCGATTGCTTGGCCGAGGTGTAGGTGTTGGCACTGAACGGATAACGCGACCAGTCGTTGCTTGCCACCGGCAGACTGCCCATACGGGCGCGGTCAGCCGCCGTCAGAGCGCCGGTTTTCGAATCCAGTGTCTGCTTGCTCAGGTCGAACCCGCCCACCAGCGTGTGGCCGATGCCAAAGGTGTCGACCTTCCAGATCAGATTGGTCTGGTTGCTGTAGGTCTCGTTGGTCTGACTGCGACCCGGTGTGTTGACGTTGCGACGGAAGATGCCGTTGCCTGCCTGAATGCCAGGCGCGCCCGCAGTTGTGTCGCCACCCGGCGTGGTGATGAAGTAATCGTGGTCCAGGTGGAAATAGGTGAACTGGGTGTCCACGCTCAGCGCATCGTTGAAGTCATGGACGAACTTCATGTTCAGACGATGGGATTCGTTGTCTTCGTAGTTCAGATTGCGCCAGCCCCAGTAACTGTTCCAGCTCGCGCCCCCGGCACGGCTCGGACTGCTGCCGTTGGTGCCGTTGACGGTGGGAATGCCGTAGTCCGGGTTGCTGTTGTCGTGGATGTATTCGTAACCGACGGTGAACCGCGTGTCCGTGCCCAGGCCCAACGCCAACGAAGGCGCAAAGCCGTAACGCTCGTCGCTGACCCAGTCACGGCCATCGACGCCGGAATTGTTGCCCATGATGTTCAGCCGGAACGCAGCCCCTTCTCCCAGACCGTCCAAGGTGTGGTTGACGTCCAACGAGCCGCGACGGTAATCCGCCGTGCCGACGCCCGCGCTGACGTGGTTGAAGTCGTCAAGTACGGGCGCCTTGGTCACCAGATTGACCGCCCCGCCTGTCGCCCCCACGCCCCATCCTGCCGAGCTGGAGCCTTTGAGGACTTCCACGGATTCTGTGTTGAAGAAATCGTTACGCGAATATTTGGCCGGGTCGCGCACGCCGTCGCGGTAGATGTTGCCGTCGGCATTGAAACCGCGAATGGTCAGGCTGTCCCCCACCCCACCGCCGCCTTCACCTGAGTTGAACGTAATCCCCGGCACATTGCGCAGCGCGTCTTTCAGGCTCTGGGCGTTCTGCTCTTTAAGCACCTGTGACGAGACCACCGTGACGCTTTGCGGCGTGTCCAGCAGCGGCTCGGTCGACTTGGACGAACTGAGTTTCGCGGCGTTATACGGCGCATCGGACTGGCTGTCGATGCTGGTCGCCGGCAGGGTCAAATCTCCCGCTGTCGGGCTGGCAGCCTGATCCTGCCCCCCCGCCCAGCTCGACATCGGCAACGCCATGAACGTCGCCAGGCCCATCAACGGCGCCAGCGTGGGAGAACGGGAAGACGCAAGCGACAGACTGACGCTGCGCTGGAGATTGAGTTTTGTTGGGGAGGACATCGGTCGGCCTTCATGAAAGATAATAAATCGCATTCACAACAGCGAAAGTCTATCAACCGAGGCTTGGCGGATTTTCAGGGATTTGTAATGGAGATGCGTGGGATGGGGTGTTGATACAAAGCATTACATTTCGCCTATCGGGCTATCGTCTCGGTTGAATTGCTGATGCTTGGCGAATCGCCTTGAATCTCCCAAAACGGGAGAAAGCTGAACAATGCGGATTATTGCTAAAAGCTCATTAGTCAGATTCTGGCATGAGCCTGGAAAAGATGATTCGAGATCGTCCCTCGAAAGCTGGCACGACGAAACTGCGAGAGCTGAATGGCGAACCTCGCAAGACGTCAAAGATCATTTTGGCACTGCCCGCATCTGCGGTAACAATCGAGTGGTCTTCAACATCAGCGGCAATAAATACCGCTTTGTGACAGAAATGCAGCACCGGGCTGGCATCGTCTGGGTGAAATTCATCGGGACTCATAAGCGGTATGACGAGATTGATGTGGAGACAATCAATGAATATTAAGCCTATTCGTAATGACGACGATCTGCGCCAAGCGCTTACCCGGCTCGGGGTGGTATTTCAGGCTGAGGAGGGAACGCCTGAGGCGGATGAAATGGAGATCCTCGTCACGCTGATCGAGGTATATGAAAACAAGCAGTATCCGATATCCGATCCATGTCAGTGACCCGGTTGAAGCCATTAAATTTCGAATGGAACAACAGGGGCTCACACCGCGAGATCTTGAACCCTACATAGGGCCTAGCGGGCGGGTCTCTGAAGTGTTGAATCGCAAGCGGAGCCTCAGTTTGGGGATGATCAAACGCCTCCATGACGGGCTGAACATCCCTTATGAAAGCCTGTTTGCAGGCTTTGCGTGAAAGCCTCAAAGGTGGAGCCCGACTTTCGAGGGGCTCCCGATGTGCAGGCCGACTTAGTGCTTCGTCTCTCCCTCCGCTCCCGCCCCTTTCTTCTCGGTTATGTCATCCGCGTCGGCACTCGGCGCCGACCTTTCTTTGTACACAGGCAACGAGGCCGCGTAGGCCATGGCCTCCTCGCGCGTATCGAATGAGCCAAGCCGATCGTGATGGGTGCAAACCCGCCACGGCCCGTTGTTAACGTTGATGACGTCGTAACCGTTGAGGTGCGTTTTGAGTACCGTGCTTTGCATGGGAACCTCCCTCTCGTTCAGAGAGTATTGTTGAGTGATCAACCAGCGATTCAGGGTTTCAAAGGGATTTCTTCGTCTTTTTCCGACAGGCTTTTCCCGTCGTCCGGATGTTTCCAGGTTTGGGGTGGAGGGGTATCGCGCTTTTTATCGTCTGTGTTTTCAACCCGCTCGAACTCGTGCGCCTGTCGTTCGGCCTCGCTGCCACGGGCCGTTTCCATAGGATTGGGGTTGGGGCCGGGGCTTTGCGCGGCGGGGGTATTCACTGGATCGGTTGTCATGTGCACCTCTCAGCGAACCGGATGTGGGGTTCATGGAGTTAGAGAAGCCGAGGTTGGGCGGGTTCGAACTTTCTGCCGAGCGGTGGGTTGAGGGAAGCTTGGAGGGATGCGCCGTTGACAAGCCCGGCCTGTGTTCCTATAAGTCCACTCCGTTCTGACCCCGGTCAGCACCTGCTCACCTGACAGCGAAGCGAGACGATGGAACTCACCGATTTTGATGCCGAACTGGCCGACTGGAGCCAGTTGCAGACAGACCATCCCTGCACAGGATTGCTGCTGGGCAACGGCGCCAGTCTGGCCGTGTGGAAAAACTTCGCCTATGACTCGTTATTCGAACTGGCCCAGACGACCCGGAACAAGCCCCTGAGTCCCACCGAACTGGCGCTGTTCAAATCGATGGAGACCGAAAACTTCGAACCGGTGCTCAGTGGCCTCAAGGTCGCGATGCGGGTGAACGCGGCCCTGACCATTGGCTCGTCGTCACCTCGCAATCGCTATTTCGCGATCAAGGAAGCGCTGATCCACGGCATCCGCTCGGCGCACATCCCGTGGCGTTTGATGGAGCCATCTACCATCGCCCACATCAGCCAGGCCCTGAGCCAGTACACCACCGTCTACTCGACCAACTACGATCTATTGGCCTACTGGGCGGTGATGCACGGCGCCCAGCCATTCGACGACCTGTTCGACGAAGACGCCGAATTCAACCTGCACCGAACCGACAGCCACGCCACCCGCATCCTCTACCTGCACGGCGGGATGCATCTGGTGAAAAACTTCGATGGCACCGCGCGGAAATTGCAGTCATCGGAAAGCACGCTGCTGGGTAGCTTCGCCGTCAACGCGCTGGACGATGTGCCCTTATTCGTCTGCGAAGGCCGTAGCGAAGACAAGATGAAGATCATCCGTGGCTCGGATTACCTGTCCTACTGCCACGCGCAACTGGCCCGGCATCAGGGTGACTTATGCCTCTTTGGCCATACGCTGGGCAAACAGGATAGGCACATCCTCAATGCCATCCTGCAAGCGAGACCGAAAACCCTCGCCATCTCCGTGCTGCCCCGCAGTGAAGCGTTCATTCAGCACCGCAAGCGGCATTACAGGGCGCTGTTCGAAGGGCAGAACATTGAATTGAAGTTTTTTGATGCAACGAGCCATCCACTGGGGAAACCGGAATTGTCGGTGCCGGTGGCTCGGTTGAAAGAAACGGTGGAGTTGAAGAAGGGGTGATTCGTTCAGATCGCCTCCTTCATAACGGAAGATAGGCTCTGATACCGCCAATGACCGCGTCGAGGTCATTTCGACTCAATCGTGGGACGTAATACTCTCTTCCTTTACGTGTCTTCCGATGAACCTTGTCGAGCCGGTCAAAGCTGACGGTGTAAATCATGTCGCACTTCACCCATAACTGTTTTGTGCCGTCCGAAACCAGTGGGTTCTCTCGCAGGAGATGGTGCCAATCCAACTCTGTCTCCGGAGATGTCGTAGATATGGGAACGACTGTGCAAAGTCGACGACGATGCCTACTGGCCTGAGACACCACAATGACCTTTCTAACTTTGACCATTTCAGGGGGCACGACCCCCCTCGTAAAATCGCACACCAGCACGTCACCCTGTTTGGGCAGGTAATACAGAGGCATCCTTTTCTCCAGCCAAAGCAAAGCCGCCCGAAGGCGGCTTCTATCGACACGCCGCAGAGCTTGCATCGCTCCAGCTGCGCCGCTGGGTCAATCTCCGAAGAGAGATCCAGACTCCTTTCAGCTTTCGCTGATGACGAACGAATTATGAGCAGCTAAATGCAGCGTTTCAAGGCTCGGGCAAAAACTCAGAATCATCCCACTCGCATCGGTAGCTATCTCTTACATCGCCACCTTCAGCGGTGCTCGTATTCCCATCCTCTGCACGCTAAAGCAACGTGCTTGGGAATCAGTGCCGCACCGCTGCTGTAAGCGGTAATGGTCCGGCGGGTAAAGCCCAGCTCGACCGCAGCTGCGGAGAGCGACAGGTTGTTCTTTGCCATCCAATGCTTGAAATCGCGGGTGGGCATCACTTCACCGGATTGTTCGAGCGCCAAGCGATGCAGCGTCGACACAGCCAGTTCAAGGTCATCTCCCCAGGTGACATCAAATCCCCACTCACCCACTGCGACCTGGTCGAATCGCTCGGGGTTCTTCAGCGCTGCCATAGCAGGAAACTGATCCAGGATCGCCGACAAGTCGATGGTGTGACGCTTACCGTTGTTCCAGTCGACGGTAAGTGATTGTTTGCCTGTAACAGGTCGAACGGCAGCAATACGTAATTTGCTTGGCATATCAGGTTCTCCGGTTTTGCTCAAACCACACTCGCCATAACTCGGCGGTGTGGCTACGAGCCCACATCAATGCAGCTTTCAGAGCTTTGGGTTCGGCACCTTTACCGAGCACTCTCAAGCCATCGATCTGTACTAGCGACTCTCCATCCGGCGTCTGCACGTGAAAATGCCGCGGGGCGTGGTCGTCCGGATAAATCTTGATCTTCCAGTTACGGTCGGTTTGTACAGTAGCCATGAGGGCGGATACTAGAGAAATTTTTTCCCTACCGCAAACCTTGGATGACTTCGCAAACAAAAACCGGACCTCAAAAGGTCCGGTCATTCACCGCTCAAACCACACCGCTCCCAATCTTCCCAACCGCGCACGCTTACTCGTTACTTTCCGACAACGCTCCCACGACGACGGCATTGCCCTGCGCCTTTTTCCCAACGCTGGCGGCCACTGATTCGGTCGATAGCCGAACACTGCTGAGCGCGGCAAGGCGGTCGCTGCTCGTCGATTTGACGATGCTACCTGACCATTGAGCCACTACGGTCGCCATCCATGCGAACACGAACACTACGACACCTTGCAACGCCCACTTTCCGATGACCGACACGATGGTTCTCCTGGCTGGTTTTCTATGGCAGCAATTTGACCCTCAAACTGTTGCAGGAAGATGGCATTCAATTTCTGCACCAAGATTCACGCTGGGAAGCGGGCCGTTGAAAAAATCCTCACAAACGGCGCTTCCCCCGTGAAACCAAAGTGTACGGTTGATTCTGTCGCCAGCTGTTAAGGGGAAAAACGTGCGATCTGTGGCTGAATGAATGCCTTCTTTTCATTTATAACAACAAGGCACGATTCAGCATGTCTTCTCGCGAAAACACCGGCATGATCCTCGGATTGGTCGGGGTGGTGATTTTCAGCCTTACCCTGCCCATGACCCGCATCGTCGTTCAGGAAATCCACCCGCTGCTCAATGGCCTGGGCCGAGCGCTCGTCGCGGCGATCCCGGCAGCCGCCCTTTTGCTGTGGCGGCGGGAAAAGCTGCCGACCTTCGCGCAATTCAAGGCACTGCTGGTCGTCGCGCTGGGTGTGATCATCGGCTTTCCGGTCCTGTCGGCATGGGCGATGAAGACGCTGCCAGCATCCCACGGTGCTTTGGTAAACGGACTGCAGCCATTGCTGGTCGCCATCTACGCGGCGTGGCTGTCCCATGAACGCCCCTCCCGTGCATTCTGGATCTGTGCGGCGATGGGCAGCGTGTTGGTGTTGGGCTACGCGCTGATCAGCGGTGCCGGGAATCTGCAAGCCGGGGATTTGTTGATGGTCGGCGCTGTGGCAGTGGGGGGACTGGGTTATGCCGAGGGGGGGCGACTGGCCAAGCAGATGGGCGGATGGCAGGTCATCTGCTGGGCGCTGGTGATTTCAATCCCGGTGCTGATCATCCCCGTCGGCTACCTGGCGTCTCAGCACCAAGGGGCCATTTCCATGGGCACCTGGTGGGCATTTGGTTATGTATCGCTGTTCTCGCAGTTCATCGGTTTCTTCGCCTGGTATGCCGGGTTGGCAATGGGCGGGATAGCACGGGTGAGTCAGATCCAGTTGGTGCAGCTGTTCTTCACCATGGCCTTTTCGGCGCTGTTTTTCGGTGAGCACATCGACCCGATAACGTGGTTCTTTGCCGCTGGCGTTGTCGTGACATTGGCCATCGGACGCAAGACCGCCGTCATCGCGCCGAAACCCGTGGTCGCCACCCGAGTCTAGCCGAGCAGGCCATCTGCCTGGAGCAACGTCTCCAGGCACTGCTCCTGAATGTTGTAGAACGCCTTCAATTCCCGAATCTTCGCCAGCAACTCGACAGGGTCCGCTGGCGTGGCGCGTTTAACCGCCAGAATCATCTTGTTCTTGTTGGTGTGTTCCAACGAAATGAACTCGAATACCTTGGTTTCATAGCCGCAGGCTTCCAGCAACAACGCCCGTAAGGCGTCGGTGACCATCTCCGCCTGCTGGCCCATGTGCAAACCGTATTGCAGCATCGGCTTGAGTAGGCTTGGGCTCTGGATCTGCAGCCGGATCTGTTTGTGGCAGCACGGCGAACACATGATGATCGACGCACCGGAGCGAATACCCGTGTGAATCGCGTAATCGGTGGCGATATCGCAGGCATGCAACGCGATCATCACGTCCAGCTCTCCGGGCACGACCGAACGCACGTCACCGCACTTGAAGACCAGCCCTGGGTACTCAAGGCGTGCGGCGGCGTTGTTGCACAAGGTGACCATGTCTTCACGCAGTTCGACGCCAGTCACCTCGCCCTCTGCTTGCAAGGTATTGCGCAGGTAATCGTGAATGGCAAACGTCAGATAGCCCTTCCCTGAACCGAAGTCAGCCACCGTCACCGGCTTGTCGAGCTCGATGGGCGATGTCGTCAGGGCGTGGGAAAACACCTCGATGAATTTGTTGATCTGCTTCCATTTGCGCGACATGGCCGGAATCAGCTCATGCTGTTTATTGGTGACACCCAAGTCGGTGAGAAACGGACGGCTCAACTCCAGATAGCGCTTCTTCTCGCGATCGTGCTCGGCGGAGGGCGCTTCACGCTGCTGCCGGGACGTGTTGCGAAACAGCGTACTTTTGCCTTTCTTGCTGAATTCCAGCTGCACTTCGTCAGTCAGCGACAGCAAATGCGCGTTCTTGAAGGCCTCGGGCAGCAGATTGGCGATCAGTGCCTGGGCTTCAGTCAGAGGGTGATTCTTGGTGATGTCGCGGGTCTTGTATCGATAGACGAAGGACAGGCATGGCTGATCCTTGATCGTGGTCGGCTTGATGATGATCCGCTGCAGATCGGCCTCGCTGCCGACATACTTGGCCAGCACCAGCTTGATCAGCGAGTTCTGCGTCAGGCAGGTGTCGAGCAGGCTCAGGAACTGGGCGCGGTGATCCTGCGCAGACAAGACGGCGGGGGCAGTAGCGGACATCGGGTGAAGCCTCGGGAAGCGAAAAATGCAAGGCCGTCATTTTAGGCGGGTACGGGGTTGAGGTGGATATAAATATTTACCACCTCATGCCCGCATGATCGGATCAGACTACTCCAGCACCACTAACCGATTCGGCAATTCATTGCGCGCCTGCGTCACCGGCACCTGATCGCTCAACACCTCACCGCAGGACCGTATGCACCCCAAAAACCCGTCGAGAATCCGGCCCTCGCTGACTTGCCGCGTGAACACGTCGACCATCGACCGCCAGACCATGTCGTCCACGTGCCGGGCGATCCCGTCGTCCACGATGATCTCGACGTAGCGCTCGGCCTCGCTGACGAAGATCAAGACCCCGGTGCCGTTGAGCGTCGCATGAAGGTTCTGCTCCAGAAACTGCCGCCTGGCCAGGCTGCCCGCACGCCAATGCCGAACCGACACCGGGACCAGTCGCGTGCTGATAGCGGGCAATCGGCACAGCAATGCGACCACGATGAAGGTCGCAATCTGGGTCAACAGCAGCTCATTGGCGTTAAGCCAGCCTGGATAAAAATTGATCAACCCCGGCAGCAATAGCGCGACCAGCCCCGCCCAAATCAACGGGGCATACGCGTAATCGTCAGCACTGGCGGCCAGCACCGTCACCAGTTCAGCATCCGTGTCGTGCTCGACCGCCTCAATCGCCTTTGCGACTTGCCGTTGCTCGTCTTCCGTCAGTAATGCCATGGGTCATGCCTTATAGAGAGCCATCGACTACCAGCCACCGGAGGCGCCGCCCCCACCAAAACTGCCACCACCTCCGTTCATGCCGCCGGAGCCCGAGCCGCGAGAACTTGAGCCCCCCGATCCGAAGCCGCCTGAACCGCTCGAACCGATGAATCCAATGCCCCCGCCCCAACGGATGCTGATATACGCCGCCGCCACGAACAGCACGAAGAACAGCAGGCTCATGCGCCAGTCGGTCACGTCATCCCCGCCTGTCGCGCCCACCACCGGCTCGGCGAGCGGGTCACCGCCCAGGACCTGAACGATAGCCTCCGTGCCTTTATTGATGCCGCCGACAAAATCACCCTGTTTGAACGCCGGGGTGATGATCTGGTTGATGATCACCGACGACTGCGCATCGGTCAGACGATCTTCCAGGCCGTACCCGACCTCGATCCGCACCTTGCGCTCTTCCTTGGCGACGATCAGCAGCGCGCCGTTGTCTTTGCCCTGCTGGCCGATGCCCCAGTAGCGCCCCAGCTGATAGCCATAGTCCTCGATCGTGCTGCCTTGAAGATTGGGCACCGTGACCACCACGACCTGCTCGGTGGTCAACTCTTCGTGCGCCCGCAGCATCTGGGACAGATGCTCTCTGCCGGGGTTGTCGATCATGTCCGCTGTGTCGACCACGCGGCCGCTCAACGGTGGAAACTTGATCTCGGCGACGCTCTGCTGGGCGAACACACCCACCAGCATTGCCAGTAATGCCACCGCGACGCCCCGCCGCGCCCACTGCATCAGAATTTCACTTGCGGGGCCTTATCGGCGTCCGCAGCAGTGGCTTCGAAGTTGGGACGAATCGGCAAATCGCTGTACATCACCGAATGCCAGATGCGACCGGGGAAGGTGCGAATTTCCGTGTTGTATTTCTCGACGGCAGCGATGAAATCACGACGGGCCACGGCAATGCGGTTTTCCGTGCCTTCGAGCTGCGACTGCAATGAGAGGAAGTTCTGGTTGGATTTCAAATCCGGATAGCGCTCGGAGACCACCATCAACCGGCTTAACGCGCCGGTGAGCTGACCTTGGGCGTCCTGGAACTGCTTGAGTTTGGCCGGATCATTCAACGTGCTGGCATCCACCTGAATCGACGTCGCCTTGGCCCGCGCTTCGATCACCGCGGTCAGGGTGTCCTGCTCCTGTTTCGCGTAGCCCTTCACGGTCTCCACCAGGTTGGGAATCAGATCAGCTCGACGCTGGTACTGGTTCTGCACTTGCGCCCAGGCCGATTTGACCTGTTCGTCGTAGGTCGGAATGTTGTTGATGCCACACCCCGCCAGCAGGGTGCTCAGCAGCATCAGCAATGCCAGTGACAAATTGTAACGACTGCCCCTAATGTGCCCATAACGCTCGATTTGCATGGCCTGCGCGCTCCTTGGTATGCCTTCATTGGTCGTCCCGTCAGACATGACTTTAGCCAAATCAGACGATCCCCGGCATAATCTTGGCCCATTACGTCGTCAGGCTCTGGATTGCCGGGCTGCAATCGGATAAAACTCGCTGCGCTACTGATGCCCTGATGCGCCAGGAGTTCAGCGACCGCCTCGTCCTGATGACAATAAAAACCAAAGGTTTCACTCCAAAACAAAGGCCACCCGGTATTTCGCGCGAGTTGCCGGTCCACGCCTTGAGAAAATCATTCATGAATAAGCTGTGTTTACTGAGTCTTGTCATCGGTCTGGCCAGTCAGTCCGCCTGGGCTGAAACCGCCGTCAAACCCGCCAGTAATGCCTCCACGCTGCAAGCCAAGAATGCGTTCATCGCCAATCTGATGAAGCAGATGACGCTGGACGAGAAAATCGGCCAATTGCGCCTCATCAGCATCGGGCCGGAAATGCCTAAGTCGGAAATCGTCAAGGAAATCGCGGCGGGACGTATCGGCGGGACGTTCAACTCCGTGGTACTGCCAGACAACCGCGCGATGCAAGATGCCGCAGTGCTTCACAGCCGCACGAAAATCCCGATGTTCTTCGCCTTCGACGTGGTCCACGGCCAGCGCACCATTTTCCCGATCAGCCTGGGGTTGGCATCGACCTGGGACATGGACGCCGTAACCCGAGCCGGTCGCGTTTCGGCTATCGAAGCCGCCGCCGATGGCGTGGACATGACCTTCGCGCCCATGGTCGACATCACCCGTGACGCCCGGTGGGGCCGCAGTTCAGAAGGTTTCGGCGAAGACACCTACCTGGTCTCGCGCCTCTCGGCCACCATGACCCGCGCCTTCCAGGGCACCAGTACCCAGGCGCCGAACAGCATCATGGCGGCGGTCAAACACTTCGCGTTGTATGGCGCGGTCGAAGGCGGCCGCGACTACAACACCGTGGACATGAGCCCGGTGCGCATGCAACAGGACTACCTGCCACCGTACCGCGCCGCGATTGATGCGGGCGCCGGTGGCGTGATGGTCGCGCTGAACTCGATCAACGGCGTGCCCTCCACCGCCAACGCATGGCTGCTGCAAGACGTGCTGCGCAAGGACTGGGGTTTCAAAGGTGTGACCGTCAGCGACCACGGCGCCATCAAGGAACTGATCGATCACGGCGTCGCCAAGGATTTCCGCGAAGCCGCGAAGCTGGCGATCAAGGCTGGCGTCGACCTGAGCATGAACGACAAGGCGTACGGCGAAGAATTACCCGCGCTGGTGAAGAGCGGCGAAGTGTCGGTTCAGGAAGTTGACAATGCCGTGCGTGAAGTCCTCGGCGCGAAATGGGAAATGGGCCTGTTCGCCAACCCGTACCTGCGCATTGGCGCCGCAGTCGACGACCCGGTCGACCGCGATGCCGAAAACCGCCTGCACCGCGCCGAGGCTCGTGACGTTGCGCGTCGCAGCGTGGTCCTGCTGAAGAACGACAACGGCACCCTGCCCCTGAAGAAACAAGGCACGATCGCCGTGGTCGGCCCACTGGCGAAAAGCTCGCTGGACATGCTCGGCAGCTGGTCGGCTGCGGGCCTGGCCCGTCAGACCGTCAGCGCTTACGACGGTCTGGCCAATGCCGTCGGCGACAAGGCCAAGCTGCTTTACGCACCGGGTACCAATGTCACGGACAATCAGGAAGCCATCGCTTACCTGGACAAAATGGACGACCAGATTCACATCGACGGACGTCCTGAGCAGGACATGATCGATGAAGCGGTCAAGGTCGCTCAGCAGTCGGATGTGGTGGTTGCCATGGTCGGTGAGTCCCGCAACATGTCCCATGAGGCCGCAAGCCGAGTGGACTTGGTGCTCCCGGGCCGTCAACGCGACCTGATCAAAGCGCTCAAGGCCACCGGCAAACCACTGGTTATCGTGCTCATGAATGGCCGTCCGCTGGCGCTGGGTGAAGAAAACAAACAGGCCGATGCGATGGTCGAGAGCTGGTTCCTCGGCACCGAAGGCGGCAACGCGCTGGCAGACGTGCTGTTCGGTGACTACAACCCGTCGGGCAAACTGCCGATGACGTTCCCGCGTTCCGTGGGTCAGGTCCCTGCGTACTACAACCATCTGAACACTGGCCGTCCGTATCGCCCGAACGATTCGAACTACACGTCGAACTACTTCGAAGAGCCGACCAGCCCGCTGTTCCCGTTCGGTTACGGTCTGAGCTACACCCAGTTCAGCGTTTCGGAGATCGTGCTGTCGATCAACAAGATGACCCGAAAAGACAAGCTGACCG
The DNA here is from genome assembly GCF_044753445.1 of Pseudomonas sp. NPDC088368. Taxonomy (NCBI): domain Bacteria; kingdom Pseudomonadati; phylum Pseudomonadota; class Gammaproteobacteria; order Pseudomonadales; family Pseudomonadaceae; genus Pseudomonas; species Pseudomonas sp. NPDC088368. The sequence continues at coordinate 158,690 of NZ_JBIVNG010000009.1, read as the reverse complement.
CCACGGTTCAGGTGAAGAATACCGGCAAGGTCGCGGGCGAAACCGTGGTCCAGCTGTATCTGCGTGACGTGGCAGCGTCGTTGAGCCGTCCGGTGAAAGAGCTGAAGAATTTCCAGAAAATCATGCTGAAGCCAGGCGAAGAAAAAGCCGTGAGCTTCACGCTGACCGAGGAAGACTTGAAGTTCTTCAACCCGTCGCTGAAATACGCTGCTGAGGCAGGTGACTTCAAGCTGATGATCGGTCTTGACTCCGAAGACGTGAAAGAGACCACTTTCACCCTGCAATAGACCTGTTGCCTGCCGCCCCCAACTGTAGGAGCCGGCTTGCTGGCGACCGCGTCAAATCAGTCGACAATGCATCGACTGATACACCGCCTTCGCCAGCTGCCCAGCGCCTACCATGAAGCGACCTCTACGGGGTCTTGCCATGCCTCGCTCCGCCCGTCTTCTCTTATCGACCATCCTGATTCTCGCAGGCGCAGTCATTGCCGCGACGCTGGCCATGCATCAGGCGCAACGCCACTCACTGGAAGACGACGCCGCACGGGCGCAAGGCCAGCTGTCGCTTTACGCCAACACCTTGCAAACCCTGATCGAGCGCTATCGCGCCCTGCCCGCCGTTCTGGCGCTGGACCCGCAACTGCGCGATGCGCTCAAAGGCCCTGTCAGCCCTGAAACCACTCAGACCCTCAACCTCAAGCTGGAACAGATCAACGGCGCGGCACGATCCTCCACGCTGGAGCTGCTTGACCGCAACGGCTTGGCCATCGGCGCCAGCAACTGGCGGCTGCCCAGCAGCTACGTCGGCCACAATTATGGCCTTCGCCCCTACTTCACCCAGACCAAGGCCAATGGTGTCGGGCGTTTCTACGCCGTGGGCGTGACCAGCGGCATTCCAGGTTATTTCTTGTCGAGTGCTGTCTACGACGATGAAGAGCAGTTCATCGGTGCAATGGTTGTCAAACTTGAGTTCCCGGACCTTGAACACACTTGGGCGCAAGGCGACGATCTGCTGTTGGTCAGCGACGCCAAAGGCATCGTGTTCATCGCCAATCAGCCAGGCTGGCGCTATCGCGCGCTTCGACCGCTGTCCGAGCGGGACCGCGCCGAATTGACCCGCACGCGCCAGTACGACAAACAGCCGCTGTCGCCCCTTATCCATGAGCCCCTGCGTGAGTTCAACGACAACAGCCACCTGAGCCGGATCGTCGGCCCCCATGGCGCGGAAGATTTTCTCTGGCAATCCCTGCCGCTGCAGCCCGAAGGCTGGACGCTGCACCTGCTGCGCAAACCCCAACCCGCGACTGAAGACGTCCGCAACGCTGCGCTAGCCGCTGCGGGCATCTGGCTGACTTTGGTGTTTCTGGGGCTGTTCCTCTATCAACGCTGGCGCCTTGCTCGTCTTCGGCAACGCAGCCGCGAAGAGCTGGAGCAACTGGTGGACGAGCGCACCCGCGACTTACACACCGCGCAGGACGGTTTGGTGCAATCGACCAAACTGGCGGCGCTGGGCCAGATGTCGGCCGCGCTGGCTCACGAAATCAATCAGCCCCTCACCGCGCAGCGCATGCAACTGGCGACGCTGCGTCTGTTGCTGGACCACGGCCGGGTCGATGACGCTTACAAGGCGCTTGCCCCGCTCGACCAGCAATTGACGCGCATGGCCGCCCTCACGGGCCATCTCAAGACCTTCGCCCGCAAAAGCCCCAGCGGACTGCGCGAACGGGTGGACTTGGCGTGCGTGGTTGATCAGGCGATGCTGTTGCTGGATGCGCGCATTCGTGAGGAACGCGTCAGTTGCGTACTGGACATGAACCGGCCGGCCTGGGTGCGCGGCGACGCGATTCGTCTGGAGCAGGTGCTGATCAACCTGTTGCGCAACGCGCTGGACGCCATGAGCGATAAACCGCTCAAGCGTCTGGAAATCCGCATCGAGGATGCGAATGGCCAGTGGCATGTGTCCGTTTCCGACAGCGGCGGCGGGATTGCCGATGAGCATCTGGCGAATATTTTCGACCCGTTCTTCACCACCAAACCGGTCGGCGACGGCCTTGGTCTGGGCCTCGCCGTGTCTTACGCCATCGTGCACGAGCTCGGCGGTCGCCTGTGCGCCGAAAACCGCAACAATGGCGCTCAGTTCTCCTTTTCCCTGACACAGGCCCCGGAGGCCGAACCCGCATGTTGAACTCGGTGATTGTGGTCGATGACGAGGCACCCATTCGCGAAGCTGTCGAACAATGGCTGTCATTGTCCGGTTTCGAGGTGCAGCTCTTCAGCCGCGCCGAAGATTGCCTCGCCACGTTGCCCGCGCATTTTCCAGGCGTGATTCTGAGCGACGTGCGGATGCCCGGCATGGGGGGTCTGCAATTGCTCGCTGAATTACAGACCCGTGATGCCGACCTGCCCGTGATTCTGCTCACGGGTCATGGCGACGTGCCGATGGCGGTCGAGGCCATGCGCGATGGCGCGTACGACTTTCTGGAAAAGCCCTTCACCCCCGAAACGCTGCTGAGCAGCCTGCGTCGTGCATTGGAGAAACGCGCCCTGGTCCTGGAAAACCGCCGCCTGCATGAACAGGCAGACACCCGAACGCGACTCGACGCTACGCTGCTGGGCCTGTCACCAATGATGCAGACCTTACGACGGCAGGTGCAGGATCTGGCCCAACTCCCGGTCAACGTGTTGATCCGCGGCGAAACCGGCAGCGGTAAGGAAATGGTCGCTCGTTGCCTGCATGATTTCGGGCCCCGGGCGAAGAAACCGTTCGTGGCGGTCAATTGCGCGGCTATTCCCGAGCAGTTGTTCGAAGCCGAGCTGTTCGGTCACGAAAGCGGCGCCTTCACCGGCGCTCAGGGCAAACGCATCGGCAAGCTGGAATACGCCGACGGCGGCACGCTGTTTCTCGACGAAATCGAAAGCATGCCGCTGGCCCAGCAGGTGAAATTGCTGCGGGTGATTCAGGACCGGCGTCTTGAGCGGCTCGGATCGAACCTGAGCATCGACGTCGATCTGCGGATCATCGCCGCGACCAAACCTGACCTGCTGGACGAGGCCCGCGCCGGGCGTTTTCGTGAAGACCTGGCGTATCGCCTGAACATTGCCGAACTCCGTCTGCCGCCGCTGCGCGAACGGCGCGAAGACATTCCGCTGCTATTCGGGCATTTCTCTCGGCAATCGGCAGAAAGACTGGGCCGCCCCGTGCCGACCTTGAGTGGTGGCCAGTTGAGCCATCTGCTGAACCACGACTGGCCGGGCAACGTGCGTGAGCTTGCCAACGCGGCCGAGCGGCAAGTGCTGGGGCTGGAGAATCCGGCCTCCGTTGATTTGCCAGTGGGTCAGTCGCTCGTGGATCAACAAGAAGCGTTTGAAGCCCATTGTTTGCGCTCGGCGTTGAGTCGGCACAAGGGCGATATCAAGGCCGTGCTGAACGAACTGCAACTGCCCCGCCGCACCCTGAACGAAAAGATGCAGCGCCATGGGTTGGTGCGGGAGGATTTCCTGCCCACTGACAACGCATAGCCCTGTAGGAGCCGGCTTGCTGGCGAAGGCGGCCGGTCAGTGATATCGCCTTCACCCGACACGCCGCTTTCGCCAGCAAGCCGGCTCCTACAATGGATACGGGCAACCCGGTATCGGCGATTTTCCGCGCATGCCCGGATAGGTAATAAGCGGATTTCCGCTCATCACAAACCTGCCACCCCCTCTAAACCGGGCCTTCAGAGCCTTGGCACATCTCCTGCTATCACAGTCGCCAGACCGCATCACTGCGCTCCCTCTAAAAACAATGACTTGCAGGAAAACCCATGGCTATCCCCAACACTGCCTCAAACGGCGCCACCGCCGCACCTGCTGCCGAAAAAACCACCGGAAGTCGCCTGAAATCCATTTTCAGCGGTTCGGTCGGCAACATGGTCGAGTGGTATGACTGGTACGTCTACGCCGCTTTTTCCCTCTATTTCGCCAAAGTCTTCTTCCCCAAGGGCGACACCACCGCTCAATTGCTCAACACGGCTGCGATCTTCGCCGTCGGCTTCTTGATGCGACCGATCGGCGGCTGGCTGATGGGCCTCTACGCGGATCGCAAAGGCCGCAAAGCAGCGCTGATGGCCTCGGTGCTGCTGATGTGCTTCGGCTCGCTGATCATTGCCTTGACGCCCGGCTATGAAACCATCGGCGTCGGCGCCCCCATCCTCCTGGTGCTCGCCCGATTGCTGCAAGGCCTCTCGGTCGGCGGCGAATACGGGACCTCGGCTACGTACCTCAGCGAGATGGCGACCAAGAAAAGCCGCGGTTTCTATTCCAGCTTCCAGTACGTGACGCTGATCTCCGGTCAGCTCATCGCGCTGGGCGTGCTGATCGTGCTGCAACAGACCCTCACCACCGAGCAGTTGAACGCATGGGGCTGGCGTATTCCGTTCGCCATCGGCGCGCTGTGTGCCGTGGTCGCGCTGTTCCTGCGTCGCGGCATGGAAGAAACCGAGTCCTTCACTCAGAAGAAGGAAGCGCCAAAAGAAAGCCTGATGCGCACACTGATGCGTCATCCGAAAGAGCTGATGACCGTGGTCGGCCTGACCATGGGCGGCACGCTCGCCTTCTACACCTACACCACCTACATGCAGAAATACCTGGTGAACACGGTCGGCATGAGCATCACCGACTCGACCACTATCTCTGCGGCCACGCTGTTCCTGTTCATGGTGCTGCAACCCGTGATCGGCGCGCTGTCTGACAAGATAGGCCGCCGCCCGATCCTGATCGCGTTCGGTGTGCTCGGTACGCTGTGTACGGTGCCGATTCTTACCACTTTGCACACCATTCAGACGTGGTGGGGCGCGTTCTTCCTGATCATGGCGGCGCTGATCATTGTCAGTGGCTACACCTCGATCAACGCCGTGGTGAAAGCCGAGCTGTTCCCGACCGAGATTCGTGCGCTGGGTGTGGGCCTGCCTTACGCGCTGACCGTGTCGATCTTCGGCGGCACTGCCGAATACATCGCGCTGTGGTTCAAGAGCATCGGCATGGAAACCGGTTATTACTGGTACGTCACGGCCTGCATCGCCTGCTCGCTGCTGGTGTACGTGTTCATGAAAGACACCCGCAAACACTCGCGGATCGAGACCGACTGACCCGTACGCTGCTCTTGAGCAGCACGGTTTCTCGCACCCTACAACAGGGGCAACCACGGCAGTGGCTGCCCCTTTTTTTGCTGTCATGGCAGCTAAGTCGCTGAATCATCAGTGGCTTTTCCCAGTATCAATTTCAGCGATGATTGGTACTAACGCTGTTAACTTTTTATTAATCCAGAGCCGAGTAAAGTTAACTCCATACCGAGTTACCACTCAATTAAATCGATCTGGAGCAACTACCATGAAAACTAAAAAACTGATCTTCGGCCTCGCTTTCTCTCTCTTGGCTTCGAGCGCTTTTGCACTTCCAGCTGTTGATGCAAACAAACACGTGAACGCACCTGTTGTTGCTGAAAACGGTTCGTCGCATACCAACATCGGCCGTGTCGCTGCTGATGGCGCAGATCACGTAGGTGCCAACCGCGTGGCCGCTGACGGCGCTGACCACGTAGGTGCCAACCGTGTGGCTGCTGACGGCGCTGACCACGTGGGTGCAAATCGTCTGGCCGCTGATGGCGCTGACCATGCTGGTGCAAACCGTATAGCTGCTGATGGCGCTGACCATGTTGGTGCAAATCGTCTGGCCGCTGATGGCGCTGATCACGTAGGTGCAAATCGCCTGAGCTGATCAAAAAGCAGTTCCCTACCAGCCCGGCTCCTGCCGGGCTTGATTTTTTCAGCTCGCTCACTTTCCCTCAAACCCGCGTACTCAGGGCCTTCCTGTTCGGCTGAGGTCATTTCTTGTTTCAGCCCGCGCGCTGCCGACATAAACCTCGTGAATGTCGACGAATAATGCAAGCCCACCAACGAAAAAAAACCGAATCACGAAACCCAATATCAGTCAAGAGTCAAATCTGTCTGTTTCTACAGAAATTGCCACATCATGGATCAGAAACCGCTGGAGCGCTTTAAAACCGGGCGCTGCGCCCTACTATCATTTTTGGCGATGGTCGTTAGCAAGCTTGTTAACTTCTACTTAATGCAGGCGCGCGTAGAATTAGCTCCATACCCAAGTTAAAGAAAATTTGAACTTACACCTGGAGTCAACATCATGAAAACTTCGAACCTTATTTTTGGCCTTAGTCTTTCCATTCTGGCATCGAGCGCATTTGCTCTGCCTGTTTCTTCTGATCAACACGCGATTACCAGCGGTACTGTTGTGGCTGAAGGCGGCTCTTCTCACACTAATGCGTCGCACACCGGTACTTATCGCCAAGCGTCCGATGGTGCTGACCATATCGGCGCAAATCGTCTGGCCTCCGACGGTGCTGACCGCGTAGGCAACAATCGCCAGGCTGCCGACGGTTCCGACCACGTAGGTGCCAACCGCCTCGCTTCTGACGGTGCTGATCGCGTCGGCAATAACCGCCAGGCCGCTGATGGTTCGGACCACGTAGGTGCCAACCGCCTCGCCTCTGACGGTGCTGACCGCGTCGGCAATAACCGCCAGGCCGCTGATGGTTCGGACCACGTGGGCGCCAACCGCCTGGCCTCTGATGGTGCCGACCGCGTAGGCGCCAACCGCGTCAGCTGATACCGGATTCACGTTTTACGTTCCACCTCCCGAACTCCCTTTGTAGCCCGACTGATGTCGGGCTTTTTTTTGCCTGCGACCCGCCCGGGGATGGCGTCCCGATTCAATGCCTTGCACTATGACGCCTCGACTCAAAGGGCTGGCAGCCACCATGTCCCGGCCTCATTACTCCTCAGGACTTCGCCATGTCAGACGAGATTCACTTCTACGAACCCGCGAACGGCCACGGTCTTCGCCACGACCCTTTCAACGCCATTGTCGGTCCGCGCCCTATCGGCTGGATCTCGTCGCAAGACGCAGCAGGCAAACTCAACCTCGCCCCCTACAGTTTTTTCAACGCGTTCAATTACGTGCCACCGATCGTTGGTTTCTGCAGCATCGGTCGTAAGGACAGCCTGAACAACGTTGAACAGACCGGCGAATTCGTCTGGAACCTGGTCACTCGCCCGCTCGCCGAGCAGATGAACCAGAGCTGCGCGCCGGTGGCGTCAGACGTCAACGAATTCGAATTGGCAAACCTGACCGCCGAGCCTTCGCGCATTGTTTCGGTGCCTCGCGTGAAAGAGACGCCGGTGGCGTTCGAATGCAAAGTGACGCAGATCATCCAGCTGCAGCGGGCCGACAAGGAAGTGGTGCCGAGCTGGTTGATTCTGGGAGAGGTGGTGGCGATTCACATCGCCAAGCGACTGCTGAAAGACGGTGTGTACGACACGCTGGCCGGGGAGCCGATCTTGCGTGGGGGTGGCCCTGCGGATTATTTCCAGCTGGGCCCGGAGTCGCTGTTCAAGATGTACCGGCCAAAAGCCTGATCAATCCTGCGCGAACATCAGTTCGCCTTCGGACGTCACGTCGATCAGCCGCTCCAGTTCTTCGACAGCGGCTTGATCGGCAGCCAGTGCGGTCTTGAATTTCTGCTCGTCCAACACGCGATGAAACGTTGGTGCACCGCCCGCGCCCAATCCCTTCACCGCAATCGCTGCGCTATAGCCACCCTCGCCCGGAACGGCGGCGGAAACGGCTTCGTGATGCTGAAATTCTTTGCGTGCCATGTAAGGGAAGTCCTGCCTTGAAAAGGGAAAGGCGAGGATTTTAAACGTTTGGATTGGAATCTGCGCAGGACAAATGGGGAGCGGTGATCACCCCGCCATCCGCACACCCGGCGACACATAGGCCGCCTGGGCCTGGGCCGCAGTCACGCTGGCGAAGGTCTGAAAATCGAGACTACGGACCAACCGTTCAACCATGAGATCAGAGAAGATTTTCAGCTCCGGCGCCGAAAACCAGTCATTCATCGCCGACCTGTCCGCCCAAGTGCCACTGAGCACCCAGATGTCAGGTTCGGTCATGGAATGTTGCAGGGTGAAACTCAGGCAGCCTGCGGTGCGGGAGGTGGGGCCGATCAATGCGCTCAGACGTGCGCCCAGTTGCGCACTGTTTCCGGCACTGGCGCGCAGGGATACAAGATGGCTCACGACGGAAGTGCTGTGCATGGTCTGTGCTCCTTTGGAACAGCCGCGATCGGAATAGACGTAGCGGCTGGAAGTGAAGATTAGTGGGCACAGCGCAGGAGCCGTTAGCCAATTACTGCCCGGTTATTGCCTGATTCTGCGCGGATGTACGTATAAGGAGGCGCCGGGAGGCCACAATCACACGCGCCTGCGAACGGACTTTCAAGCAATTCGCCCCGATGAACAGGGCCCTTCGTCGCACAACGGATGAAGCCACGGCAGAATCAGGCAATCATCCGACAGAATCCGCCTAACGCTCGCGCTTGCACAAAAATAAGCTGTGCTGCATCGACGCTTCGCCAGAGGACTTTCCCATGCTGCCCACTGCCGCCATTCCTGGATTGCCGGACCGCCTGCCTGAAGCCCGACCTGCGCCTGAATTGAGCACGCAGATGGAGCAACAGCGTGCCGAGTTGGCGGAACTGATCCGTCGTCACGCGCCCCGTGATGGCAGCTTTCAGACGGTGATCAAATCGCTGTTCATGGTGCGTCACGACCAGCCCACGCAGTCGGTACCGGGGCTGGTGCAGCCCGCGTTGTGCATCATGGCTCAAGGCCGAAAAGACGTGACCCTCGGCGGCGAACTGTTCACCTACGACCCCCTGAATTATCTAGTGCTGTCGGTCGCGCTGCCGATCAGTGGCAAGGTCATTTATGCCACGCCGGAAGAGCCCCACTTGGCCATGCGTCTGGACATCGACCCGGCCGACATCAACGCCTTGATTGCCGAGGCCGGGCCGATGAGCGTGCCGACCCGTCCCAGCGGTCGTGGGATGTATGTGGAGCGCATCGATTCGTCGTTGCTGGACGCGGTGATTCGCCTGATTCGCCTGCTGGACACCCCAAAGGACATCCCGATGTTGGCGCCGCTGATCACGCGGGAGATTCTTTACCGCTTGCTGCGTGGGAGCGAAGGCTATCGGCTGTACGAAATCGCGATTTCCAACTGTCAGACCCATCGCGTTTCTCAGGCAATCACTTGGTTGAACGCTCATTTTCATCAGCCGTTGCGCATTGAAGAATTGGCGCGAGAGGTCAACCTCAGCGTTTCAACCTTGCACCACCGCTTCAAGGCCGTCACCGCCATGAGCCCGTTGCAGTATCAGAAGCAATTGAGGTTGCAGGAAGCCCGTCGCCTGATGTTGGCGGACGGGCTGGAAGCGTCGGCGGCGGGTTATCGGGTGGGCTATGAAAGCCCGTCCCAATTCAGCCGCGAGTACAGCCGTCTGTTTGGCGCACCCCCGTTGCGGGACTTGGCGCGCCTGCGCAAAACGGTGTGATCAAACCGCCCGCACGACGTGTTTGATCTCCTGAAACGCCTGCATGCCCCATGGCCCCAATTCGCGCCCCAGACTGCTCTGCTTGTACCCGCCCCACGACGTCTGCGGGAAGATCACCTGCGGCGCGTTGATCCAGACCATACCGGCGTGCAATGCGTTAGCCACGCGGTCGGCGGTTTCGCTGTTGCCACTGACCACGCTGGCCACCAGCCCGAATTGACTGTCGTTGGCCAGCGCGATCGCCTCGGCTTCGGAACTGAACCCGCGCACGCACAGCACGGGACCGAATATCTCCTCCCGCCACAGCGCGCTGTCCAGCGGCACGTCCGTGAACACCGCAGGCTCCAGGAAGTAACCGCGCGTCAGATCGTCGGGACGCTGGCCGCCGCACAGCAGATGAGCCCCTGACACTTTGCCCACCTCGATGTGATTGAGCACCCGCCGGTATTGCGCCTGATTCACCAGTGGCCCCATCTCCGTGCCGTCGTCCTGCGGACCGCCGACCTTGATCGACCGCGCTTTGGCGACGATGCGTTCCAGAAACGGCGTCAGCAGTTCTTGCGCCACCAACACCCGACTGGTGGCCGAACACATCTGACCGGCATTGAAATAACCGCCACCACTGGCCAGTTCGACCGCCAGGTCCAGATCCGCGTCCGCCATGACCAGCAACGAAGATTTGCCGCCCAACTCCAGGCTGACGCCCTTGATGGTCTCCGCCGCCCGCTGCATCACCTGAACCCCCACCGCATTGCTGCCCGTGAACGAGACTTTGGCGATGCCGGGATGCGCGGACATTGGCGCGCCGACGGACAGCCCGGTGCCACAGACCACGTTGAACACGCCCGTTGGCAGGCCGCTGTCAGCGATGATTTGCGCCAGCTCCAGCTCGGCGAGTGGGGTGACTTCCGAAGGTTTGATCACGACGCAGCAGCCAGCGGCGAGCGCCGGGGCGAGTTTCCACGCGGTGGTGACCATCGGGAAATTCCACGGCACGATCAAGCCCACCACGCCGCACGGCTCACGGCGCAAACGTGCTGTGAAATCGTCGGTGGGCAACTCCACCGAACGGTTCTGCTGACCGTCAGAGGCCTCGGCCAGATCGGCGTAATAGCTGAACGTGGCGATCACGTCGTCCACATCAATGGCGGCCTCGAAGCCTGGCTTGCCGTTGTTGCTCGATTGCAATTGCATCAAGCGTTCGCGACGAGCCGTCACCCCGTTGGCGATCTTGCGCAGAATCATCGCCCGCGCCGCGCCGGTGGTTTTCGACCAGGCTCCGAACGCTGCCTGAGCGGCCTGCACCGCTTGGTTCACGGCATTGGCGTCGCCGCCCGTGACGATGGCCAGCCGCTCTTCATTCGACGGATTGATCACCGTCAGTTGTTCGCCACCAGAACGCCATTTGCCATCGATGTACAGACCTGCCAAAACCGGATTCAACACAGTCGCCTCACTCATGATGCTTTCAAGCCATTCATCCAGCCGCGCTGGTCGATTTCGATGACGGTCGGCCCCTGACGGTCGTTCGCCGCGAGCAATGCCGCCTTCAAGGATCCTACGTCGTTCACCGCTTCGGCCGCGCAGCCCAAGGCCTTGGCGACCCCAATGAAATCGGGGGTGTAGATGTCCACGCCGACCGGCTCGATGGCCCTATTGACCATGTATTTCTTGATCTCTTCGTAGCCTTGGTTATTCCACAGCAGGACGATGATCGGCGTGCGCGCTTCGACCGCGCTGGCCAGTTCCGACAGGGTGAACTGCAAACCGCCGTCGCCAATCAGACAGGCCACCGGGTTGCGCTCACCAGCGTCCTGACTGCCGAGCCAGGCGCCGACCGCTGCGGGCAGGGCGTAGCCGAGGGTGCCGTAGCCCGTGGACGAGTTGAACCAGCGGCGCGGTTTGTCCAGGTCCAGGGTCAGGTTGCCGGTGTAGACCGGCTGGGTGGAGTCGCCAACAATGATGACCTCAGGCAGCACCTCAAGCACCGTGTTCAGGAACAGCGTCTGCCCACGGGTCGCTTCATCCCACGACGCATCGAGCGTGGCCTTCAAGGCTGCGGCGCGTTTATGGCCCCAATCGCTGGCACGTTCGGTCAACGGTTCTTGGGCGAGTGCGGCCACCAAGGCTTCAGCAGCCGTCTGCGCGTCAGACACCAGCGCGACCTTCGGCGGAAAATTGCGCACGGTCTGGTCAGGGTCGATGTCGATGCGCAGCAACGTGCCGGGGATCTTGAAGTGGCCCTGGAAGGTGATGTCGTAGTCGGTTTCAGCCAGCTCAGTGCCGATGGCCAGCACGACGTCGGCGCCTTCGATGATTTCGCGGGTCGGGTCGAGGGATTGCGTCGAGCCGATCAGCAGCGGGTGGTCCGACGGCAGCATGCCTTTGGCGTTGATGGTCAAGGCCACCGGCGCGTCGAGGGTTTCCGCCAGTTGAGTCAGCGCGGCGGCCGCGTCGATGGCACCGCCACCGGCCAGAATCAATGGGCGCCTGGCATTGGCCAGCAGAGTCGCCATCTGCTTGATCGCAGCGGGCGCCGGACCCGCGCGGGTGATCGACACTGGCTGGCTGTCAAGCAGGTGATCGGCGTTCTCCACCAGCACGTCCAGTGGGATTTCGATGTGCACCGGACGCGGTCGTCCCGCCTGAAACAGCGCAAAGGCGCGCGCCAGCACCGACGGCAGCTCGGACGCTGACATCAGGGTATGCGAGAACGCGGCAACGCCTGCGACTAACGCGCCTTGGGCTGGCAATTCATGCAGCTTGCCACGGCCGCCGCCCAACTGGCTGCGGGACTGAACGCTGGAAATCACCAGCATCGGGATCGAGTCGGCATAGGCCTGACCCATCGCCGTGGAGATATTGGTCATGCCGGGGCCTGTGATAATGAAGCACACGCCCGGTTTTCCGCTTGTGCGTGCATAACCGTCAGCCATAAACCCGGCCCCCTGCTCGTGGCGCGGTGTGACGTGGTTGATCGAAGAGCTGGCCAGACCGCGATACAACTCCACGGTGTGAACGCCGGGAATGCCGAACACCTGCTCGACCCCGTAGCCCTCCAGTAACTTGACCAATACCTCGCCGCACGTCGCCATGTATCAGGACCTTTTCTTCGTTGTTAAACATCGTCGTGAATGCAGCTCTCCAGGCTTGCGCCGGGGGCCACACAGTGGCGTCATTGGACCGTGAGGCCATATCGGTGACAACGCAAAAAATGTCATGCTTAGCCATGTCCTCAAATCATGGCTGCACTGACTCATGAAACGTTTGCCGCCCCTGCCCGCGCTTCACACCTTTCTCATCACGGCGCGTTGCTGCAATTTCACGCGGGCCGCTGAAGCGCTGCACATCACTCAAGGTGCCGTCAGTCGGCAGATTTCCGGGCTGGAGAGCCATTTGGGGCATCGCCTGTTTCATCGCGAGGCGCGAGGGTTGAGTCTGACGACGGAGGGCCGAGCTTTCTTGCCCCGTATCGAGCAGGTGTTCGGGTTGATCGAAACCGCGGTGGACGAACTCGGTACCGAACAACGCCCCCTGCAATTGAAAGCCCCGACCTGCATCACCCGCTGGCTGCTGCCCCGACTGATGCAGTGGCAAAAAGAACGGCCCGATGCCCCTGTTGAACTGACCACGACGATTGCCCATGGCGTGGATTTTCGCCGGGAACGCTTTGATGCAGCGGTCGTTTACGGTGGCCAACCCGACGATTCAATGCACGTTCATCCGCTGTTCGACGAACAACTCACCCCGGTCTGCGCCCCGTCTCTTTTGAAAGGGTCCTATCCCTTGAAGCAGTTCAGCGATCTGGAACAACACATGCTGCTGCACCCAACGCTGGATGAGCAGGACTGGGGACAATGGCTCAAAGCGGCGGGCACGCGGCTGAGCAATGTCGGCAAGGGGCAGCATTTCGACACGATGGACCTGGCGATGACAGTCGCGTCTCAAGGCTCGGGCGTGGCAATGGGCGACTGGTCACTTATCGGCGAGGACCTGAGTGCGGGGCGGCTCGCGACGCCGTTCGATCTGAAGGTTAAAACCGGTGCGTCGTACTTTTTCGTCTTCCCGAAACGCACCGAGCCCACGCCGCCGATACGCGAACTGCTGGATTGGCTTCAGGCCCAAGCCTTGGCGCGATAGAAAGTTCCATAATCATATGGCCACTACGGGAGTACGCCCGATAAAAACATACAATCCCCGATGAGTGCACTGCACGGCCCAGAGCGGCCTACACTCACCTTGTCCGACAAAAATAATTTTTATCCGGATCGAGGTACGCGTCATGAAAACCACGCTGAAAAGACAATGCGTTTATGTCGTCGCTGTCGCCACCGTCCTGAGCATTTATGCCGCAGGCGCGTACCGAATCGAACAACTGAGGCAATCCCCGCGCATGGCGGTGGTCTGCACCTTCGGGCATTGCGTACCGACGGATGCCAGCTTCAGCGCCCTTCGCTGAATCTCCAAATCTCAGGCTTGAGTGAATCGATTAAGCCAACTATCGATTAGCAAGCTATCGGATTAGACTGGACCCACTTTTCCCGCCGAGCCTTCGGCGGGTCAACTTGCCAGTTCGAGTCTCTTTCCGTGACCAGCCTCAATCAGACCCGCCCGGACATTCGCAGCATTCTCTTCGCGCTGATGATGGCTGTGTTTCTCAGCGCCCTCGACCAGACCATCGTGGCGGTCTCGATGCCCGCCATCTCTGCCCAATTCATGGATTTTGACCTGCTCGCCTGGGTCATTTCGGCCTACATGGTCGCGTTGACCGTTGCGGTTCCCATCTACGGCAAACTCGGCGACCTCTACGGCCGTCGTCGCCTGATGCTGTTCGGGTTGGGGCTGTTCACGCTGGCCTCGCTGTTCTGCGCGATGGCACAAAGCATGGAGCAACTGGTGTTGGCGCGGGTGCTTCAGGGTATTGGTGCGGGCGGGATGGTGTCGGTAAGTCAGGCGATCATCGGCGACATCGTGCCCCCACGCGAGCGGGGTCGCTATCAAGGTTACTTCAGCGGCATGTACGCTGCCGCCAGCGTCGCCGGTCCTGTGCTGGGTGGGTTCATGACCGAGTACCTGTCATGGCGCTGGGTGTTCATCATCAACCTGCCGCTGGGTTTTCTCGCCTGGTGGGTCGCACGCCAGACACTGGTGGGGCTGCCGGTCCCGCAGCGCAAACCCGTCATTGATTATCTGGGCACGATCCTGATGATCGTCGGCCTGACCGCGCTGTTGCTCGGCATCACGGAAATCGGCCAAGGTCACAGTTGGCGCGATCAGCATGTGCTGGCGCAATTGGGCGTGGCGTTGCTGGCGCTGGTGATTTTCGTGACGTACGAACGCCGCACCCGTGAGCCACTGCTGCCGATGCACCTGTTCGCCAACCGCAGCGCGGTGCTCTGCTGGTGCACGATTTTCTTCACCAGCTTTCAGGCGATTTCGCTGATCGTGCTGCTGCCACTGCGCTTTCAGACCGTCACGGGAGGCGGTGCGGACAGCGCGGCCCTTCACCTGATGCCGCTGGCCATCGGCATGCCCATGGGCGCTTATTTCGGCGGGCGTCGCACCTCGCTGACCGGGCGCTACAAGCCAATGATTCTGGCGGGGGCCTTGCTGATGCCGCTGGCCATTCTCGGCATCGCGTTCACGCCACCGCAATCGGCGATCTTGACCGGCCTGTTCATGGTGCTGACCGGGATCGCCAGCGGTCTGCAATTCCCGACGTCATTGGTCGGCACGCAGAACTCAGTGGAGATGAAAGACATGGGCGTCGCGACCAGCACCACAAACCTGTTCCGCTCTCTCGGCGGTGCCGTGGGCGTGGCCAGCATGTCGGCGCTGCTGCTGGCCATGTTGACGGGCTCGGGGCTGGGCGGGATCGACGGCGGTTCACTGACCTCAGAAGGTGGCTCGGGCAACCTGTTGATGGACAGCCTGCACGCGGTTAGCGGCCCGGCGCTGGAGCTGTTGCGTGGGCAATTGTCGATGACCTTCCAGCACCTGTTGATGGCCAGCGCCGGGGTGTCGGTCTTGGGACTCGCTGCCGCGCTGGCGATGCCGAACAACCTGCTGCGCGGGCGCGACGACAAGGATCGGTGAGGCGCGATCGCCAGCACGCCATAAACCCTAGGGGTTTGGCGACTCACTCAACCGCTGTAATACCCCACCGCCACCAGAAAATCCCCCACTTTGCGCATGTATGCGTGCTTGTGCTCGATCTTCCCGGTCACCGGGTTGCGCCAGCGGTATTCGTACTCGCCCTCGGGCTGCTTCTTGAGCATCTCCAGCATCGGCCGCCCGACGGGTTTACCTTCTGGATCTTTGATCTTGCTGAAATCGGTATTGACCAGCCGCAGGTTGGTGCCATGGGCGACGTAGCGCTTGGTGTCTACATTCACCACGAAGACGTAAAGATCATCCTGCAAGAACCCGCCCTTGAGGCTGTTAATGGCCTGAACAGTCCCGTCCTGGTCCTGCTCCAACGCTTTGGAGGCCTTGTCCAGTAACGCCCTGGCTTGTTCCGGCGCGGCGCGGGGCAGGTAATAACCCACCGCCAGAATGCGATTGCCGACCCGCTGGAAATACACGCGCTTGCGCTCGACCTTGCCGTCGCGCCAGTTCTGCCAGCGGTATTCGGCTTGCTGGATGCCCGCGCTCTCGGGCGTCTGCAGCACCTCCTTGAAGCCTTTTTGCAGGTCGGGGTCCAGCACTGAAGAGATGTCGCGACCGATCAACACCACGGAAGGACCGCCGCTGGCGAGCATCACCCCGTTAGTGTCCGTCACGAAGACGTACCGCTCACCGTCGACGAACTCGCCCTGTCGGCTGAATTCGGCCAAGGCCTTGTCGCCGACCTGCCGATAGTGCGTCACAGCCTTCTCCAGCAAGGCTTTGGCAGACGCCGCTTCCTGCGCATCGTCACCCGCCATGACCTGACTCATCCCGATGCAGGCAAACGCCGCGAAAAGGAGGGTTTTCCACGTTCTACGTTTAGAAACGACTGGCATCGTGCGCATCCCGTTCTTGTTGGTTTGCGAGCAAGCTTAGTCGGGAGATGGCAATAGGAAAGCATTCGTCCGCTGGATCGGATCAGGCTGTCGTTAAGCTGAATGCGCACAGGGATTTACGTAAAGGCTGGGTAAACCACCTGTTCAACCCTCATGAAGAAATGTATAGATGCAGGCTAAGCGCCACACGGTTATAGTCACTGGCCGGAGCCCACGGCCAGCGTGCCCTGCACGAATTCCGGCGTTTGCGTCTTTTAGTCCTGCCCTGAGGCCAGCGCGGGAACGGCGTCCCGCAAGGCAGGGCTGTAGCGGAGCATGTCCAGAACGGTATCGACTAGACGCTCGGCGTCCTGAAACAGCGGAAAGCTGTCCGGCACCAGCAACCACTGGCCCAGAATGCCGTGGATATAAGCATGCAGACAGATGGCCCCTCGGCGGGGGTTGAGATCGGCGGGCAATTGCCCCTTGCGGGAGGCGTTGCTCAGCGCGAGCGCGATACGTTCGTTGGCATCGAGCCAGACGAATTGGCGCTGACGCCGCATGTCACACATTTCATCGGTGAATTCGAATTTATGAAACAGAATTTCATTGATGCGGCGGGTTTTCGGGTCTTTGGCAACTTGCTGAAACAAATGAACCAGAAGCTTTCGCGTCCAGCCCAAAGGGTCCATTTCGTCCGCGCTTTCGCTGGCGCGGGCCATTTCCTCCAGCGGTTCATGCAGGCTGTCGAGCATCGCCTGCACCAGATCCGCCTTGTTGCTGAAATGCCAGTAAATCGCCCCGCGAGTCACGCCAGCCAGCGCTGCAATGTCCGCCAGGGTCGTGCGTGCAACGCCTCGCTCGAAAAACGCCTGCTCGGCCGCTTCCAGAATCTGCCTGCGCGTTTCCTGAGCTTCTTCTTTCGTGCGACGAACCATGGCAGTAAAACCTCAATGAAAATGCTTCAGCCTCTTCGGGGGAGCGCCTTGACCAGCACGCCGAGCGGCCTTTGTATTGTTTTTCAATCCGGCAACAAAGCGACCGATTCGCAAGAAACCGGCAATCTTCGGGCAAAAAAGCCTTGGCAGCATCGCCAGCACTTCCGGTCGTCCCGGACCTACAATCGATCCCCTTGGTGCGTTTATCAGTCGCAGCCACGGGTGTTTACAAACAACCGTGAACGTAAGTATATTCATTAGCTTGCTACTTATCCAGCCGGAAACTTTCTATACGCCCTTTCCACTTCTCATGAGCCCAGGCTCCTGACCCGAGGATCTTCATGCAATTCAAGCCAGCTGTTACCGTACTGGTCACTGCCGCCGCCCTGGCATCGCTGCTCAGCGGATGTAGTAAAAAGGAAGAAGCGGCTGCGGCTGCACCACCGCCTCCTCAGGTCGGCGTAGTGACCATTCAAGCCCAGCCTTACACGCTGGTTTCCGACTTGCCCGGACGCACCACCGCCTATCGCGTGGCTGAAGTCCGTCCTCAGGTCAACGGCATCATTCTCAAGCGGCAGTTCACTGAAGGCACAGACGTCAAAGCCGGTCAGCAGCTGTATCAAATCGACCCTGCGGTGTACGAAGCCAACCTGAACAGCGCCAAGGCGACCTACGACGCCACCAGTTCCCTGGCAGGCCGCTATAAGCAGCTGATCAACGAGCAAGCCGTCAGCCGTCAGGAATACGACACCGCCGTGGGCAATGCGCGCGAAGCGCAAGCCGCTGTGCAGACCGCCGAAATCAACCTGCGCTACACGAAAGTGTACGCGCCGATTTCCGGCCGTATCGGCCGTTCGCTGGTGACGGAAGGCGCATTGGTCAGCAATGGCCAGGCCGACGCGATGGCGACCATTCAACAGCTCGATCCGATCTACGTGGACGTCATTCAGTCTTCGTCCGAGATGCTGCGCCTGCGTCGCGAACTGGAAAGCGGCAAGCTGCAGAAAGCCGGTGACAACGCCGCCAAGGTCAAGCTGACCCTGGAAGACAACAGCCAGTACCCGGCTGACGGCAAGCTGGAATTCTCCGAAGTGTCGGTCGACCAGACCACGGGCTCCGTGACCCTGCGTGCCGTGTTCCCGAACCCGAACCACACCCTGCTGCCCGGTATGTTCGTGCATGCACGTCTGCAATCCGGTGTGAATGAACAGGCGATTCTGGTGCCGCAACAAGGCATCACTCGCGACCTGAAAGGCACGCCGACCGCACTGATCGTGAATCAGGACAACAAGGTCGAACTGCGCACCCTCGTGGCCAGCCGCACGAGCGGCGCCGACTGGGTCGTGGACAAGGGCCTGAGCCCTGGCGATCGCGTCATCACCGAAGGCCTGCAGTACGTCAAGCCGGGCGCCCAAGTCACCGTAGCGGACGCGACCAACGTCAAGCCAGCTGCCGCCCCGGCTCCCGCTCAAGGGAGTAAATGATTCATGTCGAAGTTTTTCATCGACCGACCGATTTTCGCGTGGGTGATTGCCCTCGTGATCATGCTGGTCGGGGCTTTATCGATCCTCAACTTGCCGATCAACCAGTACCCGGCCATTGCGCCACCGGCCATCGCGATTCAGGTGACCTACCCAGGTGCGTCCGCACAGACCGTGCAGGACACCGTGGTTCAGGTGATCGAGCAGCAGATGAACGGCATCGACAACCTGCGCTATATCTCGTCGGAAAGTAACTCTGATGGCAGCATGACCATCACGGTGACCTTCAACCAGGGCACCAACCCCGACATCGCGCAGGTTCAGGTTCAGAACAAGCTCAACCTCGCCACCCCGCTGTTGCCTCAAGAAGTGCAACAACAGGGTCTGCGCGTGACCAAGGCTGTGAAGAACTTCCTGTTGGTGATCGGTCTGGTGTCGGAAGACGGCAGCATGGGCAAGGAAGACTTGTCCAACTACATCGTTTCCAACATTCAGGACCAGATCGCCCGTACACCGGGCGTGGGTGACTTCCAGGTCTTCGGTGCCCAGTACGCGATGCGCATCTGGCTCGACCCGGACAAGCTGAACAATTACCAGTTGACCCCGGTTGACGTGAAAACCGCCATCACGGCGCAAAACGTTCAGGTGTCTTCCGGTCAGATCGGTGGATTGCCAGCCGTCAAAGGTCAGCAACTCAACGCCACCATCATCGGCAAAACGCGCCTGCAGACCGCTGAGCAATTCGGCAACATTTTGCTCAAGGTCAATCAGGACGGTTCGCAAGTTCGCCTGAAAGACGTCGCCAGCATCGGTCTGGGCGGCGAGAACTACAGCGTCGACGCACAGTTCAACGGTAAACCGGCTTCCGGTCTGGCGATCAAGCTGGCGACCGGTGCCAACGCGCTGGACACCTCCAAAGCGATCCGCGACACCATCGGGCGTCTGGAGCCGTTTTTCCCGCCTGGCATGAAAGCGGTTTACCCGTACGACACGACCCCGGTGGTCAAGGAATCCATCACCGGCGTGGTCCACACGCTGGGTGAGGCGATCATCCTTGTGTTCCTGGTGATGTACCTGTTCCTGCAAAACTTCCGCGCCACGATCATCACCACGCTGACGGTGCCGGTCGTATTGCTCGGGACGTTCGGCATCCTGGCCGCAGCCGGTTTTACCATCAACACCCTCACCATGTTCGGCATGGTGTTGGCCATCGGCTTGCTCGTGGACGACGCCATCGTTGTGGTGGAGAACGTCGAGCGGGTGATGGCCGAGGAGCACTTATCGCCTCGGGATGCCACACGCAAATCGATGGAGCAGATCCAGGGCGCCCTGGTCGGTATCGCGATGGTGCTGTCGGCGGTTCTGCTGCCAATGGCCTTTTTTGGCGGTTCCACAGGTGTGATCTATCGGCAGTTCTCGATTACCGTCGTGTCTGCGATGGCGCTCTCGGTACTGGTCGCGCTGGTCTTCACCCCTGCCCTCTGCGCCACCCTGCTCAAGCCGATCGACGCCGACAAACACGGTCAGCCGCGCAAAGGTTTCTTCGGCTGGTTCAACCGTACGTTCGACCGTGGCGTTCTCAGCTACGAGCGCGGTGTCGGTAACATCATTCGCCACAAAATCCCGGCGTTCCTGGTCTACCTGGCGATCTTCGCGGGCATGATCTGGATGTTCACCCGCATCCCGACCGCGTTCCTGCCGGAAGAAGACCAAGGCGTGATCTTCGCTCAGGTGCAGACGCCTCCGGGCTCGACCGCCGAGCGGACACAGAACACGCTGGACAAGATGCGCGAGTTCTTGCTGACCGACCCGGGCGTGAAATCCGTGTTCTCCGTCAACGGCTTCAACTTCGCAGGCCGTGGTCAGAGTTCAGGTCTGGCGTTCGTGTTGCTCAAGCCGTGGGAAGAGCGTGACTCGTCCAACAGCGTGTTCGAGGTGGCCAAGCGTGCTCAAGGCCACTTCTTCGGCTTCCGCGATGCAATGTCCTTTGCCGTCGTTCCTCCTGCGGTACTGGAGCTGGGTAACGCCACCGGTTTCGACCTCTATTTGCAGGATCAGGCAGGTCTGGGCCATGACAAGCTCATGCAGGCACGTAACCAGCTGCTGGGGCTGGCTTCGCAGAGCAAGATTCTCGCAGGCGTACGCCCCAACGGCCTGACTGACGAACCGCAGTACCAACTGGTCATCGATGACGAGAAAGCTCGCGCCCTGGGCGTGACGCAAACCGACATAAACACCACCCTGTCGGTGGCGATGGGCGGCAACTACGTCAACGACTTCATCGACCGTGGTCGGGTGAAAAAGGTGTACATCATGGGTAATCCGAAATCCCGGATGAGCCCTGAAGACTTGAAGAAGTGGTACGTGCGTAACGCCAGCGGCACCATGGTTCCGTTCGACGCCTTTGCCGGTGGCGAGTGGGTATTCGGTTCGCCAAAACTGTCGCGTTACAACGGTGTTCCCGCCGAAGAGATTCTGGGTACACCGGCGCCTGGCTACAGTACCGGTCAGGCGATGGCGGAAATCGAGAAACTCGCGCAGCAACTGCCACAAGGCATCGGGTATTCCTGGACCGGTCTGTCGTTCGAAGAACGGCTCTCCGGCTCGCAGGCCCCGGCGCTGTACGCGATCTCGGTCCTCGTGGTCTTCCTGTGTCTGGCAGCGCTGTACGAGAGCTGGTCGATTCCGATCGCCGTTCTGCTCGTCGTTCCGCTGGGTGTCATCGGTGCGCTGATGGCCACCAGCCTGCGCGGTCTGTCGAACGATGTGTTCTTCCAGGTCGGACTCTTGGTCACGGTGGGTCTGGCGGCGAAGAACGCGATCCTCATCGTGGAATTCGCCAAGGAACTGCATGAGCAAGGCAAATCCCTTGCGGATGCGGCGATCGAAGCCTGCCGGATGCGTCTTCGTCCGATCGTGATGACCTCCATGGCGTTCATCCTCGGCGTCGTGCCGCTGACGATCTCTACCGGCGCGGGCTCGGGCAGCCAGCACTCGATCGGTACAGGCGTGATTGGCGGTATGATTACCGCCACCATTCTGGCGATCTTCTGGGTACCGCTGTTCTTCGTATCGGTATCCGGTTTGTTCAAGAGTAAACAGAAACACATCCCACACGATGAGGCTGGCCAATGAGCAAGTCCCTGATCTCTCTGGCAGTCACCGCGTTCGTGCTGAGCGGCTGCTCGTTGATCCCCGATTACAAGCAGCCTGCAGCACCGGTGGCCGCCCAGTATCCGCAAGGCCCGGCGTATTCGCCGGCCGACGCAGCCAACCAGGCGGCCGCCGAACAGGGCTGGCGCCAGTTCTTCCACGACCCGGCATTGCAGCAGTTGATCCAGACGTCGCTGAGCAACAACCGCGATCTCCGCGTCGCGGCGTTGAACATCGACGCCTACCGGGCGCAGTACCGCATCCAGCGTGCGGACCTGTTCCCGGCCGTCGCCGCCGATGCCTCCGGTACACGTCAGCGCGTGCCGGGCGACCTGTCGCAAAGCGGTCAGGCCGGGATCACCAGCCAGTATTCGGTGGGCCTGGGCGTCAGTGCCTATGAACTCGACCTGTTCGGCCGTGTTCGCAGCCTGAGCGAGCAAGCGCTGGAAACCTACTTCGCCAGCGAAGAGGCCCGTCGCAGCACACAGATCAGTCTGGTCGCCAACGTCGCCAACGCGTATCTGACCTGGCAGGCCGACAAGGAGCTGCTGAAGCTGACCCAGGACACCCTCGGTGCCTTCGAAGAAAGCTTCCGCCTGACCTCGCGCAGCAACGAAGTCGGTGTCGCATCGGCCCTGGACCTGGCGCAGTCGCGGACCTCGGTGGAAAGCGCTCGCGTGAAATTGGCGCAGTATCAGCGTCTGGTCGCACAGGACGAGAACAACCTCGTTCTGCTGCTGGGCACCGGTCTGCCAGCCAACCTGCCTGCATCGCAACCGTTGAGCGCTGACATGCTCAACGAGATGCCAGCCGGTCTGCCTTCTGAGCTGCTGCAACGCCGCCCGGACATTCTCCAGGCAGAACACCAACTGAAAGCGGCCAACGCCAACATCGGTGCCGCACGCGCGGCGTTCTTCCCGAGCATCAGCCTGACGGCCAGTGCCGGGACTGCGAGTGGCGATCTCAGCGGTCTGTTCAAGGGCGGCTCAGGCACATGGCTGTTCCAGCCGCAGATCAACCTGCCGATCTTCAACGCCGGCAGCCTGCGGGCAAGCCTGGACTACTCGAAGATTCAGAAGGACATCGGCGTCGCCAACTACGAGAAGGCGATTCAGACAGGCTTCCAGGAAGTCTCCGATGGTTTGGCGGCACGCAAGACCTTCACCGATCAGCTCAAGGCGCAGAACGATTTCGTCAACGCCAACCAGGACTACTACCGTCTGGCAGAGCGCCGTTATCGCATCGGGATCGACAGCAACCTGACCTTCCTCGACGCCCAGCGTCAGTTGTTCAGCGCGCAGCAATCGTTGATCACCGACCGTCTGTCGCAGCTCAGCAGCGAGGTCAACCTGTACCGCGCGTTGGGTGGCGGCTGGTACGAACAGACCCCGACCGGTCAGAAACAGCCGACCTCGGGCGACGTGCCGGAAATGCGAATGTTCTGATTCAGCGCTCGAAAAAAACCCACCGTACGGCTATCGTCCGGTGGGTTTTTTTATGCCTGTCAGGCGACTGATGGGTCGCCGATCCACCGCCTTCGCCAGCAAACCGGCTCCTACAGGAATGGTGTCAGGCATCGGGGTGTCAAACGCCCCTCTCGTTCAACTCAGCAAAAACTCGGTCACACGTAACGTAAACGTCTGGCCCAGCTCAACGCTGGAAAGATGCGCCGCGTAGTAATCCGACAGTTGCGAACCGGGAATATGGTTCTGCAGAAAATGCCCGTCAGCGACCGTTGTCACCGGGTCATGGCTGCCGCAAATGATCAGCGTATCGACCGTGATCGATCCCAACTGCTTGCGGAAATCCGCATCACGCACCGCTGCACAGCAGGCCGCATACCCGACCGGCGAAGTCGCCGCCAGCACGTTCGTTACTGTCGTCACCTCATCCGCGTGATCACGGGCGAAATCCGGAGTAAACCAACGCTCTACCGCGCCAGCGCCCAGCTCTTTCATCGCCGCTTCACCGCCCTTCTCGACCGTTTCGATACGGGGACCCCACGTCTCGGGTCCACCAATCTTTGCCGCCGTGTTGCACAGCACCAGCTTAAGCAACCGCCCACTGGCGTGAATGCCCAGCCACTGACCGATCAGCCCGCCCATCGACAGGCCACAGAAATGTGCGCGCTCGATCTTCAAGGCATCGAGCAGGTCGAGCACATCACGGCCCAATTGCTCGATCGAATAAGGCCCGTGGCTCACCACGGACTGACCATGGCCTCGCGTGTCGTAACGCAGAACCCGAAACGATTTGCTGAAGGAAGCGACCTGCGCATCCCACATATGCAGGTCAGTTCCCAGCGAATTGGACAGGACAAGGACCGGCGCACCCGCAGGTCCCTCGATCTCGTAATGCATCTGACCGCTTTGAAGTTGTACCACTGCCATGACAGCTCCCTTAATCGAGCACTTCGCGAGAAAGTCGTTGAAAGAGTATGGACAACGCGCGCCCGGTGAGGGGCGCGCGAAATCCGATCAATGGTCTTCGTGGAGGTAATCCGGCTTTTTAGGCAGACGCAGGCTGAACAGGAAGGCAATTGCCATCATCCCTGTCACGTACCAGTAGAAGATGTTCTCCGAGCCCATGTTCTTGAAGCTCAGTGCCACGAACTCAGCCGAACCACCGAAGATGGCGTTGGCAACGGCGTAGGCCAGCCCCACGCCCAAGGCACGAACGTGGACCGGGAACATCTCGGCTTTCACCAGCCCGCTGATCGAGGTGTAGAAGCTGACGATGGCCAGCGCGAGGGTGATCAGCACGAAGGCCACAACCGGGCTGGTGGTCGTCTTCAGGGTCATCAGGATGGGTACGGTGCAGATCGTGCCCAGCGCACCGAACCACATCATCGATGCACGACGACCGATCTTGTCGGCGAGCATGCCGAACAGCGGCTGCATGCACATGTAGAAGAACAGCGCGCACGTCATGATGTAACTGGCCGTCTTGGCGTCCATGTGCATCGTGTTCACCAGGTATTTCTGCATGTACGTGGTGAAGGTGTAGAAAATCAGCGAGCCGCCAGCGGTGTAGCCCAGCACGGTGATGAAGGCGCGAGTGTGATTGCGGAACAACGCGCTCATACTGCCAGCGTCTTTGTCCTGACGTACTTCAGCGGTCGTGGTTTCTTTCAACGAACGGCGCAGCAGCAGCGAGATCACGGCAGCGATGGCGCCGACCACGAACGGAATCCGCCAGCCGTAGGCTTTCAGCTCATCGGCACTCAGGAATTGCTGCAGGATAACCACGGTCAGCACGGCCAGCAGTTGGCCGCCAATCAGGGTCACGTACTGGAACGAGCCGAAGAAACCCCGCTGCCCCCGCAACGCGACTTCACTCATGTAGGTCGCCGTGGTGCCGTATTCGCCACCCACCGACAGGCCCTGAAACAGGCGTGCGACCAGCAGCAGGAACGGCGCCCAGGCGCCAATGGCGGCATACGTCGGCAGGCAGGCGATGACCAGCGAGCCACCGCACATCATCAGTACGGAAATCATCATCGAGTTTTTGCGGCCGTGTTTATCGGCGACTCGGCCAAACAGCCAGCCCCCGATCGGACGCATCAGGAAGCCTGCCGCAAATACGCCAGCAGTGTTCAACAGTTGCACGGTGGGATCGTCGGACGGGAAGAAAGCCGGTGCGAAGTAGATCGCGCAGAAGGCGTAGACATAGAAGTCGAACCATTCGACGAGGTTGCCCGAAGAGGCACCCACGATCGCGAAAATCCGCTTGCTCCTTTCTTCTCCGGTGTAGTGAGTCGTTGTCATTATTGTTTCCCCAATTTCTATAAAGACCAGCCACAAAGCAGGATTCTACGACATAACCTGAAACACTAAGACTTAAGCAGTAACACTTAGACATCACAAGGACAACCGCCCAAGCCGTCGTCTGCCTTTAGTGAAGGCAAACAACGGCTCGGGCGATGGGTTTCAGGCGTGTGTCGCTTATCGTTCTATTGCCAGGGCCAGGCCCTGTCCTACGCCGACGCACATCGTTGCCAGTCCTTTGCTGCCGCCGGTTTTTTCCAATTGATGCAACGCTGTCAGCACCAGACGCGCCCCGCTCATGCCCAACGGATGGCCAAGGGAGATGGCGCCGCCGTTCGGGTTGACCTTGGGTGAGTCGTCTGCAATGCCTAGCTCGCGCATGACCGCCAGGCCTTGGCTTGCGAACGCTTCGTTCAGTTCGATGACATCGAAATCCGAGACGGCCAACCCAAGGCGCTCAACCAGCTTGCGCACTGCGGGCACAGGTCCGATGCCCATCACGCGAGGTTCAACGCCCGCGCTGGCCATGCCCAGTACACGCGCCCGTGGCGTCAGGCCGTGCTTCTTGACCGCATCGGCCGAGGCGAGAATCAGTGCCACCGCGCCGTCGTTCAGCCCTGCCGCATTTCCCGCCGTGACGGTTTTGCCAGCGCCATTGACGGGCTTGAGTTTGCTCAACGCGTCGAGGTTGGTGTCGGCGCGAGGATGTTCGTCTTTGTCGACGACGGTTTCGCCCTTTTTGTGAGCAATGCGTACCGGCACGATTTCTTCGGCAAAAAAACCGCTGGCCTGCGCGGCTGCGGCGCGTTGCTGACTGCGCAGCGCAAAGGCGTCCTGATCTTCGCGAGAGACGTTGAAGTCCTCCGCGACGTTGTCACCGGTCTGCGGCATCGTCTCCACGCCGTACTGATCTTTCATTTGCGGGTTGACGAAGCGCCAGCCGAGGGTCGTGTCTTCAAGCTTCTGCCCGCGACCGAATGCTGTTTCAGCCTTGCCCATCACGAACGGGGCGCGGGACATGGATTCAACGCCGCCTGCAATGGCCAGCTCCATTTCACCGGACGCAATCGCCCGAAACGCCGAACCCACTGCATCCAGCCCCGACGCACACAGACGATTCAACGTGACGCCAGGCACCGAAACCGGCAGGCCCGCCAGTAACGCCGCCATGCGGGCCACATTGCGGTTGTCCTCACCGGCCTGGTTGGCGCAACCGAGGAAAACCTCGTCGAGCGCGTTCCAGTCCACAGAGGGGTTGCGTTCCATCAAGGCTTTGATCGGCAATGCTGCCAGATCGTCGGTGCGGACCGTCGCCAACGCGCCGCCGAAACGGCCAATCGGGGTACGGATCGCGTCGCAGATAAATACGTCACGCATCAGGTTTCTCCACATGCGTCATGATCGGCGCGCAGAGAGGCGCGCAAGTGACGGTCAGGTTATGCCTGAGCATGGAGAGGGGGCAATTCGGTAATCGACTAACCGTTCGATAATCGAACAGTTAAAAGCGGTGCCCAGATCAGGTAAACAGCTGTGTACTCAGATTCCGGCTGGCATCGAGCATGATGGGAAGGAATTTCTGCTCAAGTTCGTTGCGGGTGACCCGCCCGGCGCTGGTACTGACGTTAAGCGCTGCCAGCACTTGACCCGAAGCGTCATAGACAGGCACCGCAATCGAGCGCAAACCCTGTTCCAGCTCTTGATCGACAATGCACCAACCTTGCTGACGCACTTGTTGAAGACATTCAAGCAACGCTTCAGGGGTGTGCAGCGTGCGGCTGGTCTTGGGCTGAAGGTCCGCGTGATCGAGGTATTCCTGCAGCGAAACGTCGTCCAGCGCGGCCAACAGAATCCTGCCCATTGAGGTGCAATAGGCAGGCAGACGCCCTCCCACGGCCAAGTCCACGGAGATAAGACGCTGGGTCGTCGCCGAACGCGCGATATAGAGAATGTCATCACCTTCAAGGGTCGCCATGTTGCAGGCCTCATGCAACTGGCTGCTCATCTTGTCGAGATACGGCTGCGAAGAGACAGCCAGCGGCGTGGAAGACAGATAGGCATGACCCAGGGTCAACACCTTTGGCAGCAGCGAATAGGTTCGGCCATCGGTGGTTGCGTATCCCAGCTTGATCAGCGTGTGCAGACAGCGTCTGACGGCAGCACGGGGAATCTCGGTGCGATGACTGATCTGGGCTATCGTCAGGTGGCGTTTGCGCTCTTGAAAGGCATGAATCACCGCCAGCCCGCGGGCCAGCGAGGTCATGAAATCCGGATCACCTGTGAAGGCCTGAATCCGCTTGGCCGGTGACGCCACGATTGGCGGGGCCAGCGAAGCAAAGGAATTGCGCAGTTGATCGTTCATCTTCACACCGTTCGTCGTGGCCT
Organism: Pseudomonas sp. NPDC088368; assembly: GCF_044753445.1. NCBI lineage: Bacteria > Pseudomonadati > Pseudomonadota > Gammaproteobacteria > Pseudomonadales > Pseudomonadaceae > Pseudomonas > Pseudomonas sp. NPDC088368. Next base: position 130,539 of record NZ_JBIVNG010000009.1, on the reverse strand, counting down.
TGCAGGCCTTCTATAGCGCCACTCTCGCCTCTTTTGTGTGCAACGGCAAGGGCGCTTTGGGCGATTATCGAACGACTGACCGATAATCGCAATTGACCACTGGCCCGGTTGCTTATACCTTTCACACGCCACCATGTGGCTTCTTGGAAATACTGGTCAGGTACCCACTGAGAAGTCCCAGGCACGGCCTTGCTACCCGCAAGGCCGTTTTTATCTCCGCTCTGTCCCTATCGCGTTCAATTGTAAGCATCCGAATACAATTGCGTTTATCGGCGCCTGCGCATTGTCATGGAATTACGTCGTCAGAATTCTGTCTCAAGCGTTCGCTCTTATGCTTAACAAAGTTAGCCCATACATTTGCTGGCAAGAACTTCGGAATCTTCGTACACAAAAACAGTATTTATCCTCTCTTATTGAATTACAGCGCCCTCCACCGTTGACTCTTGTGATCTTCTTGGAGATAGTAACGGCAATTGACGTGCTATAACGCCAAGGCGTGGGTGACGTCCGCAGCCCCATCGGGCGTGGATCCAATCAACACGCCGCTCGCACTACCCGAGTGCAGCGCCGGCGATAGACAGGCCAGAAGCCTGGTCAATTCGCCAGCCGACTGGCACCACCAAAAAATGAATGTCGCTACGACAGTTTTTTCGTTCTGGTGTGCGTAGCCGCAGGTGGCGGAAGTGCTTAATACTTTCGTTGAGAGCTGATCGCGAACGTTTGCCCGTCACCGATCAGTCCATGACGTTCAACACTTCCGGACACTGCGTTAACGCCAGAATCAAACTTGACACCCTCAGGTAATAACGTGACCAAAGATGAACTGCGCGCAGAACTAGAGCGCCAGGAACAACGTTACAAGGATGTATACGGTGGCGAAGTGACCACTTACGCCGCCCAACCCGAGCCGGAACGCAAGCCATGGCGCAAGCGCGCCAGCTTGCTTGATCAGGCGTTCAAGCAAGAACTTCAGAAGATGGAAAGCGAGCTCAAGGAAGAACCTTGAACCGCTCCTCTGGGCACGCTTCTTGACGAGGTGATGCCTGAGCACCCAGTTGATCGTTCCCCGTTTGGGCTAAGGTTGTAGCGAGTGCCGTTGCATCTCGCTTCCTGACAGGAAGTCAACGGGGGTGGCTGGACAGAATTTTCGTTGCAGGTTGCTACCAGTTGGCAGCGCGCCTATCGATATGTTTTTTTTCTGTCATAATCCCGCCCCCTTAATACCGGGTCAGAAAACCTTCCATGATCGATTTATTCAGCGGACTGGATGCCTGGGTGATTGTGAGCCTGCTGCTCGCTCTGGCGTTTGTCCTCACCTTCGAGTTCATCAATGGCTTTCACGACACCGCCAACGCGGTGGCGACAGTCATTTACACGAAGGCCATGCCGCCTCATCTGGCCGTGTTCTTCTCGGGTGTATTCAACTTTCTCGGGGTTCTCCTGGGCGGTGTCGGCGTGGCCTATGCCATCGTCCACCTGCTCCCGGTCGAGTTGCTGATCAACGTCAATACCGGTCATGGCCTGGCCATGGTGTTTTCGCTGCTGGCCGCGGCGATTACCTGGAATCTCGGAACCTGGTATTTCGGTATTCCTGCATCGAGCTCCCACACGCTGATCGGCTCGATCCTCGGCGTGGGTCTGGCCAACGCGCTGATCAACCACATCCCGTTGGGCGAAGGCGTTAACTGGCAGAAAGCGATCGATATTGGCGCCTCGCTGGTGTTCTCGCCGCTGATGGGTTTCATCGTCGCAGCCCTGGTGCTGATCGGTCTGAAAGCGTGGCGTCCGTTGTCGAAAATGCACAAGACGCCAGAACAGCGCCGCACCGTCGATGACAAAAAGCATCCGCCCTTCTGGAACCGTCTGGTATTGGTGATTTCGGCCATGGCTGTGAGCTTCGTGCACGGCTCCAACGACGGCCAGAAAGGCATCGGCCTGATCATGCTGGTGCTGATCGGAATCGTCCCTGCCCAATTCGTCCTGGACCTGAGCACGACCACTTACCAGATCGAACGCACCCGCGACGCCACTTTGCACCTGAGCCAGTTCTATCAGCGCAACAACGCGACCCTGGGCGAGTACCTCGCACTGGGCAAATCGACTTCGGGCGATCTGCCGGAGCGCTTTAGCTGCAACCCGGAGCAAACCGAGCCGACCATCGACGCGCTGCTGAACACCCTTAAAGGCGTGACCGACTATCACAGCCTCGCCCCTGAGCACCGCATCGAAGTCCGCCGTTATCTGCTGTGCCTCGACGACACCGCGCGCAAGGTCGGCAAACTTCCAGCGCTCGACGCCCGTGAAAAATCCGATCTGGAAAAACTGCGCAAGGACCTGACCACCACCACGGAATACGCCCCGTTCTGGGTGATTCTGGCCGTGGCACTGGCTTTGGGTATCGGCACCATGGTGGGCTGGAAACGCGTGGTACTGACCATCGGCGAGAAGATCGGCAAACAGGGCATGACTTATGCCCAAGGCATGTCAGCTCAGATCACCACCGCCAGCGCCATCGCCCTGGCCAACGTGTTCAGTCTGCCCGTCTCGACTACACACATTCTGTCGTCCGGTGTGGCCGGGACCATGGTGGCGAACAAGAGCGGCCTGCAAGGTGGCACCGTTCGCAACATTCTGCTGGCCTGGGTGCTGACTCTGCCCGCCACCGTCGCGCTGTCGGCGGGCCTGTTCTGGCTAGCGTCCAAGGCGCTGGCGTAACCAGGACTTGATAGAAATGAAAATGCCCACTCATGCAGTGGGCATTTCGTTTTCCGCAGTGACCTAAAGGCTTAACGCCGTTTCTTGCTTCCACCCAGCAACGACCCCATCAAGCCGCGCACCAACTCCCGGCCGATCTGATTCGCGGCCTGTCGCATCGCGCTCTTGACCGCCTGCCCCGCCAATCCCCCCAGAAACCCGTCCGCCATGTCCGCCAATCCGCCTTCCGACTTTTCCTCAGTCGCAGCGGGATGCGCCGGATCGACCGCAGGCCCCTTGCGGGCCAGTAACATCTCATAGGCAGACTCGCGATCCACTGGCTTGTCATAGCGTCCGGCCAGCGGCGACTGAGCGATCAGCCCTGCCCGCTCCGACTCGGTCAACGGGCCGATTCTCGATTGCGGCGGCGCCACCAGGACCCGTCTGACGATCTCCGGCGTGCCTTTTTCCTGCAACGTCCCGACCAACGCTTCGCCAATGCCCAGTTCAATGAGCACCGTTAACGCATCGAACTCGGGATTGGGACGAAACCCGTCAGCCACCGCCTTGAGGGATTTCTGCTCCTTGCTGGTGAATGCTCGAAGGCCGTGCTGAATGCGCAAACCGAGTTGCGCCAGGATGTTGTCCGGCAGGTCCCCCGGCGACTGTGTGACGAAATACACGCCCACCCCTTTGGAGCGAATCAACCGCACCACCTGCTCAAGTCGGTCTTGCAAGGCTTTGGGCGTGTCCGCGAACAACAAGTGCGCCTCGTCGAAAAACAGGGCAAGCAAGGGCTTATCGGCATCGCCACGTTCCGGAAGTTGCTCGAACAATTCGGCCAGCAGCCATAACAGAAACGTCGCGTACACCTTTGGCGCCTCGTGCACCAAACGGCTGGCGTCCAGCAAATGAATGCGCCCTCGCCCATCACTTGCTGGCTGCAGGATGTCTTCCAATTGCAAAGCGGGCTCGCCAAACAAAGCTTCGGCACCCTGTTGTTCCAGCACGGCCAACCGACGCAACAGCGCCTGGCTGGAGCCGGTGGTCATCAACGCACTGTCTTCGCCCAGTGCTGCCGGTTGTTCACGCAGGTAATTGAGCAGCGCTTTGAGGTCTTTGATATCCAGGAGCAACAAGCCCTCTCTGTCAGCCACCTTGAACGCTGCGTACAAGGCCGATTGCTGGCTGTCAGTCAGCTCAAGCAGACTTCCGAGCAGCAGTGGGCCCATTTCCGACAGCGTTGTGCGCAGAGGATGACCCGACTGCCCCTGTACATCCCACAGCGTGACGGGGTATGCCTGAGGTGAATGGTTCAACCACGGCATACCGGCGATGCGTTCGGCGATCTTGCCCTGAGGATTGCCCGCCGCCCCCAGGCCGCACAGATCGCCTTTGATATCGGCCGCGAACACGGCCACGCCCGCATCACTGAACGCTTCTGCCAGGCGCTGCAAAGTCACGGTCTTCCCGGTGCCTGTCGCGCCCGCCACCAGCCCATGACGATTGGCCAGACGCAACGCCTGCCCAATGGACTGACCGTCCAGCCCGGCGCCGATAAGAATGTCTTGAGAATCCGGCATGTCTTCACCCAGAGATCGCATTGTTTTTGTGCAGAGAAACCGAGGCGACGTACTCGCTTCTTCTGCTTCGAAGATTGCCAACCCGAGTCAGCCCCTTCACTCTAGTTCACCCAACGAGGCCATCGGTGCTCACCGAACACCCGCCCGTGCCAGCGGTCAATCCAGGACGAAAAATGGAGGATACGCCCAAGATGCTCAATGCAGCCCGACCCGACGCCAAGGCGCGCACTCTTAGGCTATCCCTTTTGCGCAGCCATTTTGTGCGACGCCCCGACAGGTTCTGCGCGTGAAGCGACTCTTTTGGCTGGCAGCCGTGCTGGTCCTCGCCCTGCTGATTCCGCTGTTCATGGGCGGCATGGACATGTTCCATCGCTTGCGCAACTTCCCGCTTCCGCTGTTTCTGGCGATGTTCGGCATGGTGCTGGTGGGTTGGTGCGCGAACACCATGCGCTTACGTTTATTGCTCGGCGAGAGCGCCAACGGGTTGGGGATGCGCAAGAGTCTGGGCGTGGTCATGGCCACCGAATTCGCCTACAGCGCCACGCCGGGTGGCAGCGGCGCACCGCTCACCCTCGTAGCGTTGCTGTCACGCTGCGGCATTGGCCCGGCCAAAAGTACGGCAGCCTTTGCCACCGACCAGCTCAATGACTTGGTGTTTTTTCTGCTCGCCCTGATCGGCATCCTCATCTATGCGGTATTCCACAAACTCAGTGAAAACCTGGAATGGATGCTCATCGCCAGCGCCCTGCTGATCGGGGCCGGGCTGTGTGTCTGTGCAGGATTCGCTCGATATCACCGCCGGATCATTTTGTTCAACGGCAGATTGCTCAAGCGCCTCAAACGCAAGAACGCTTCGCGCATCCGGTGGGCCCGCAAGCTTCTGCATTTTCGCGACGCGCTGGCTGAAACCTGGAAGATGCCCCATCGCGTGCTGTTCAAGGTATTCCTGCTGACGTGCGTGCATTGGGGGTTGCGCTATAGCGTGCTGTACCTGGCGTTGCTCGGGCTCGGCGTCGACATCGACTGGGCCTGGACGTTTCTGGTCCAGATGCTGTCGTTGAGCGCGGGGCAATTCAGCCTCTCGCCGGGTGGCGCCGGGGCGGCGGAATTAACGTCAGCGGCGTTGTTAGCGCCCATGGTGGGAAAATCGACCGCAGCCGCGGCGATTCTGATCTGGCGAATCGTGACCTATTACTTTTATCTCGTCGCAGGCGGTCCGGTTTTCTTGCTGATGGTCGGCAAGCCGTTGCTCATGAAACTATTGCGGATCAAGACGCCTTGATTCGTCTTCGGCGTCGGGCTTGACCTGCTCCCAGAGTTGCTCAGCACCCTCGAACTCGGTGCCGTCATCAGGCGACAAAGCGTCGGGGTCATAGCGGCTGAGGCAGCCTTCGCCAAGTGTCGGTGGGGCTTTGGAGGTGGCTTTGTCGAGTGGATTGACCATTGCAGCAACCCTTCAGGCTTCGGGGGATGGGTTCTGTGGGGGCGAATTCATCGCGAAAGATCTTCCAGACGATAGAGATGTATCGCCCTGGCAGACCCCTCGCGAATGATTTCGCTCCCTCAAAGAGTAGCGCCGTTCGAGTTTAGTCAAACACCACAGTCTTGTTGTCGTGCACCAGCACGCGGTCTTCGAGGTGAGCGCGCAAGCCGCGAGCCAACACCATCTTTTCCACGTCACGGCCGAAACGCACCATGTTCTCGATGCTGTCGCGATGGGTGACACGCACGACGTCCTGCTCGATGATCGGGCCCGCGTCCAGCTCCTCCGTCACGTAGTGGCAGGTCGCACCAATCAGCTTCACACCGCGCAGCGATGCCTGGTGATAAGGCTTGGCGCCCACGAACGATGGCAGGAAGCTGTGGTGAATGTTGATCACCTGATGCGCATACTCGCGGCACAGTTGCGGCGGCAGAATCTGCATGTAGCGCGCCAGCACCACGACATCGGCGTCGTGCTGTTTGACCAGACGCGAGACTTCGGCGAACGCTGGCTCCTTGTCTTTTGGGTCCACTGGCACGTGGTAATAAGGAATGTCGTGCCACTCGACCATACTGCGCAGGTCCTGGTGATTGGAGATCACGCAGGCGATCTCGCAGTCCAGTTCGTCGCTGTGCCAACGGTGCAGCAGGTCGGCCAGGCAATGGGATTCACGGCTCGCCATGAGTACGACGCGCTTCTTTTGGTCCGAATCGGTGATGCGCCAGTCCATGCCAAATTCTTCGGCGATAGGCGTGAACGCGTCACGGAAACCTTCCAGATCGAACGGCAAGGTATCGGCACGGATTTCATGGCGCATGAAAAACCAGCCGCTGAGGTTGTCAGAGTGATGACTCGCTTCAGTAATCCAGCCGTTGTAGGTCGCCAGAAAGTTACTGACTTTGGCAACGATGCCGACACGGTCCGGGCAAGCAATCACCAGACGAAAAGTGCGCATGAGGGGAAACTCCAGAACTTCGCAAAGGCGGCTATTCTAGCGATTACCCGCCCGCTGTGCAGCAGCCCCCTTGCACTGATTTCACAGCCCCCGAAACCCATGCCGATCAGCGGTAATGGGTAGCTGTTCCTGCGCTGCACAGCCCGACACGAAACTCGGCGTCAATAAACCTACTAAATAGCCCCGGTATTTTACGCCACCTGGCCACGACACTTGTTTGATGGTGCGTGCATGTGAGTGGGCTATTTCAAAATGCGACAGGTAAAACATTTCTTAAATGTTTACTTGGGCAAATACTGTGACTATTATTGCGTCATTACACCCTGCCCATCACGACACAGGTAGCCCTCATGTCCCTGATCAACGAATACCGCGCAACAGAAGAAGCCATCAAAGAACTGCAAGCTCGTCTGCAAAATCTGCAACAGGACGACAAACTGCAAAAGGAACTTGAGTTCGAAGGCAAACTGCGCACCCTGATGGGCGAATATCAAAAATCCCTGCGCGACATCATCGCGCTGCTGGATCCAGATTCCAAGTTGAAAGCACCACGTGGCGGCGCCGCAGTCAAAACTACCGGCACCAAGCGTGCGCGCAAGGTCAAGCAATACAAGAACCCGCATAACGGTGAAATCATCGAAACCAAAGGTGGCAACCACAAGACGCTGAAAGAGTGGAAAGCCAAGTGGGGCGGTGACGAGGTTGAAAGCTGGGCAACTCTGCTGGGCTAATAGCTCACGTATTGCAACAGCCGTTGTGCAGTGATGTGCGACCCAAAAACGCCAGCGAAAGCTGGCGTTTTTTATGGCAGGTTTTTTATCTCAACTGCGCGCTCAGATTCCCAGTCGGTGCTTGAGTTGTATCGAATAATCCTGCCACTCGGACAGCACCTTGAGCTGCTCCGGCGATGCTTTCAACGACAGCTCTATCAACGCCTTGGTAAAGGCTTTCAGGGTATTGGGCGCTCCTGCCTGGGGATTGATGAGACGCTCCTGGCAAAACCCCAGCCAGCGCTGCTGTTCGGTGACCGTCAGGGTCTCGGCAAAGTTGCGAGCCCGGTAGCGAAATAACAACTCGGGAAGTCGCGGATCATCGAAGGGCCACGGGTCGCTCGCTAGTTGTTGTGGCTCTGCCATGCGAACCTGTTCGCAAAGACGGCGATCCCTGTCGTTAATAAATCCATCATATAACTGTTGTTCCGGGTCTTCGCTGACAGCGAAATCATCACTGGCATAAACCTCTTTCAACTTTTCCAGCCAGATCGCCTGACCTTCGCTCAGCTGATGAACGCGCTCTTTGTAGACGCTCAGATCGATGTGCAGGCGCTGACGGTCTTCCTCACGCAAGACACTCAATGGGGCGACTACCGGGCATTTGTTTATATGCAGTAGTTTAAGGGGAACCGGAAATTGCCCCTCCAGTAAATCCTCGCGACGGGTATATAAACGCTGACGCAGGGTCTGTGCGTCTTCGTCCAGTAACGGGCGGTGATCGTGAAACAGGTCACAGACAATCAGCGCGTTGCGGTTGGTGGGGTGCCACGCCAACGGGAGTACTACACCCAGGTAACTACGCGCCGCCGAAAAACGTCCCGATATATGCACCAGCGGTTGCAGCAAACGAATCTGCTCCTGCACCTTGTGTTTACTGCGCAACTGAAAAAGATAGTCGTAAAGCTTGGGTTGCTTGTCACGGATGAGCCGCGCCAGTGCAATGGTGGCGCGAACATCGGAAAGCGCGTCGTGGGCCTGCCCGTGGTCGATACCATTTGCAGCGGTCAGCCACTCAAGTTTGAGCGTGACGCGTCCTTCCTCTTCCGGCCAGACAATGCCCTCCGGACGCAACGCATAGGCCGTGCGCACGACATCGATCAGATCCCAACGGCTATTGCCCCCCTGCCACTCCCGACCGTAAGGATCAAAAAAGTTACGGTACAGGCTGTAACGCGTCATTTCGTCGTCGAACCGCAAGGTGTTATAGCCAGCACCGCACGTACCCGGCAGCGACAGTTCGGCATGCACGCGGGTCATGAAGTCGGCCTCACACATACCCTTTTCCGCCAGACGCGCCGGTGTGATGCCCGTGACCAGACACGCAGCCGGGTGCGGAAGGATGTCATCGCTGGGCTGACAGTAAAGATTGACCGGCTCGGATATCTCGTTGAGTTGATCGTCCGTGCGAATCCCCGCCACCTGGAGCGGCCGGTCGTTGCGCGGATTGATGCCGGTGGTTTCGTAGTCGTACCAGAAAATGCTGGAAGTCACGGGCTGATCCTGAGCAGAAGACCGGCGAAGTCTACCAGATCGACTTCCACGCCCTGCCCACCCTAAGGCCGGTCAGAAGTGTTTAAGGACATTTCCCACACGATGCTTCCGAATCATCCGGTTGCTTAGGACTGCCGTGCTGGCTAGCATCAGGCTTTATTTTCTGGCGTACCCCCACCGACAATGTCCTCTTCGCACGCTTGGCCAAGGAATGCTGCGCAGCCTGCTCCACTGGACACCCGCATCCGCCTCGAAACCCCGGAAGGCATCGACCTTGTGTTGAGACCGGCTGGGCTGCTGTCGCGTTCACTGGCGTTCGCGTTTGACCTGCTGATTCGCGGCGTCCTGCTGGTGGGGCTGTTTTTCTTGCTCGACGCCTTCGGGGAGTTCGGCACCGGGTTGTTCGTGCTGGCGCTGTTTCTCATCAATTGGTGGTACATGGTGCTGTTCGAAGTCCTGCACCAGGGCCGCACACCTGGCAAACAGCTCATGGGGCTGCGCGTGGTCCATGATGACGGCACGCCGGTCGGTTGGTCTGCTTCGCTGCTGCGCAATCTGTTGCGATTCGTCGACATGCTGCCCTTCGGCTACAGCGTGGGCGCGTTCGCCTGCCTTCAGCACCCCCTCTTCAAACGGCTCGGTGATCTGGCGGCAGGTACGCTGGTGATTTACCGCGACGCGTCGATTTCCCGTCCCTCACTGCCCGACGTTCCCGCCGTCGCCGCGCCCTTGATCCTGACACTTGAAGAACAGCGGGCGGTGCTGTCCTTTGCTGAACGACAGCATGACCTCTCCCCTGCTCGCAGCCAGGAACTGGCGGCGATACTCGTTCCCGTCCTGCAGATGCCCACGCACCTCCCGCCCGAACACGCCGTGACTCAGGTGAACGGCATCGCTCGCAGCCTGGCGGGTTCGGCATGAAACAGAGCCAGTTCGAACAACGCCATCAGAGTGACTGGCAACGTTTCGCGGAACGTCTGGATGCGCTAGAACGCAGTCGGCGCAAGAACCAAGCGGGCGACGGTTTCGCCGAAGCGTACCGGCAAATCTGCCAGCAACTGGCGCTGGCTCAGGAGCGTGGCTACAGCAGCTACCTGATCGACCCGTTGCAGCAATTGGCAATGCGCGGGCACCAACAACTGTACCGCCATCGCAGCCAGTTCGCCGCGCAGCTGCTGAGCTTCGTGCTAGCGGACTTCCCTCGTCTGGTGCGTTCGGAGTGGCGGCTGGTGGTCTTGGCGGGCGCTCTTTTCTTCGGCAGCCTGATCCTCATGGGTGTGCTGGTCTACGCCTGGCCGGACCTGATCTACAGCGTAGTCAGCCCCGCTCAGGTCGGAGAAATGGAAAGCATGTACGACCCGGCAGCGCGGCGTATCGGCCAGGCGGCGGAACGTGCATCGAGCACCGACTGGCTGATGTTCGGCTACTACATCATGCACAACATCGGCATCGCGTTTCAGACCTTCGCCAGCGGTTTGCTGTTCGGACTGGGCAGCCTGTTTTTCCTGTTCTTCAACGGCCTGATGATCGGCGCGGTCGCGGGACACCTCACTGATGTGGGCTTTGGCGAGACCTTCTGGCCGTTCGTCGTGGGTCACGGCGCCTTCGAGCTGACCGCCATCGCGCTGGCAGGTGCCGCCGGATTGAAGCTCGGCTGGGCGTTGCTGGCGCCCGGCCCGCTGCGTCGAGGCGAAGCCTTGCGAGTGGCGGCCAAAACCAGCGTGCGCCTGATCGGGGGCGTCATGCTGTTCTTGCTCATTGCCGCCTTTATAGAGGCGTACTGGTCGTCCATGACATGGCCTCAGCCCACGACCAAATACCTGGTAGGCGCTGTGCTGTGGGCGCTGGTTTCCGCTTACCTGATCTTCGCCGGACGCACTGCCCATGCGCCTGACTGAAGCCCGCGTCGCCATACGCCCGCGCAACCCTTGGGAAGCCGTCGACCTCGGCGTGCTGTTGGCACGTGAGCATCGGCGTTTGCTGATGACGAGTTGGGCGATCGTCACGCTGCCACTCTTCGCGCTGCTGACAGCCCTGCTCTGGGATTACCCTTCCATCGCTGTCCTGCTGTTCTGGTGGTTGAAGCCCGCGTACGAACGACTGCCGCTGCTGATCCTGTCACAAGCGCTGTTCGGCACGCCGCCCACCCTTAAAGAAGCGCTGAAAGCCTGGCCGCGCGCGCTTAAACCCCAACTGCTTGCCAGCCTCACCTGGCGGCGATTCAGCCTCAGTCGCAGCTTCAATCTACCGGTGCAGCAACTGGAAGGACTGGACGGTCTTCAGCGAGCACAACGCATCGCGGTGCTGGGCGAGAAAAATCTGCGTGTCGTACGCTGCCTGACCTCCTTGGGCAGCACACTCGAAATGTGCTTCTGGATAGGTCTGATGCTGCTGTTCTATGCGCTCATCCCTCAGCAGGTCGAACTGGACTGGTCATGGCGCAGCCTGTTGGACATTGAGGGCAACTGGAACTGGCTGGAACATTTGACCAATGGTTTCTATGCTTTGGTCCTGGTGCTGTGGGGCCCGATTTACGTGTCATGCGGTTTTACCCTGTACCTCAACCGTCGGACGACACTGGAATCCTGGGACATCGAACTGGCCTTCCGCCGCTTGCGGCAACGGGTGATCGGCAGCGCCTACGTGCTGTTGGTGGGCGTCTCTCTGGTCTTCGGTTTTTCACCCTCCCCCGCGATGGCGACCGAGCCCGTTGACGAATCGAGTTACAGCTGTCCTTTGCCGCCATTGGATCTGCCTCAGACGGAAGAACAGGTCGCAGCACCTGACACGCCGCGACTGCTGAATCAACCACTGACCAGCGAAGCGTCCCAAGCCGCGATCAAAGCGGTGCTGGACAATCCGCCCTTCAAGAATCCGAAGGCTGTGACGGGCTGGCGTCTGGCCGATCAAAAGCACGGCACAAAAACTGGCAAAAATGGCGATACTCCGCAATGGCTGGTAAAGCTGGTGATGAATCTGCTCAATATCGGCAAAACCCTGTCGACGGTGTTTCAGGTGCTGTTGTGGACATTGGTCGCGCTGATCGTCGCGTGGGTCGTTTGGCGCTATCGGGCATGGTTCGGCACCTTTGTCAGCAAGGGCAAACCCGTCCTGCGCCCTCGACGTGATGCGCCCCGGCAACTGTTTGGCCTGCAAGTGAACGCAGAAAGCCTGCCGAACGATGTTGCAGCGGCAGCGGAAAAACTCTGGGTGCAATCCCCCCGCGAAGCCCTGAGCCTGTTGTATCGCGCGCTGCTGAGCCGATTGATCAACGACTATCAATTGCCGCTGAAAAACGCCGATACGGAAGGTCAGGTGCTGGAACGCGTCACGGCACTGAATCAGCCGCCGCTGCACGCCTTTAGCCATGAACTGACACGCCACTGGCAGAACCTCGCCTACGGCCATCAACTTCCTCCAAGCGATGTGCAGAAAGCGCTCTGTGAAGACTGGCGGCGACTGTTCGCGCACGGGGTTACATCATGAGCCGTGGCACGTGGCTGCTTGTCATCGGTGTGGTGGTGCTTGGCATCGTCGGCGCCGCCGTGCCGCTGTTCAAGCAACTCGAACACTATGAGGAAGTTGTCGACCAAGGGCCATCGCCTGAAGTGCGGGCCAACCCTTATCTGGCCGCCGAAACGTTTCTGCGTCAGCGCGGGCTTACCGTCAGCGTCACTCAAGCGCTCACCACGCTTCCCGACATCAAGGGGAAGCCACAGACCCTGATGTTGCTGGACACCCGCGAAAAGATGACACCTGCTGAAGTGACGCGCCTGCTGACCTGGGTGCGCGCGGGTGGACGGCTGCTGTTCGTCGCCGAACAGTTGTGGGATGAGAAGAAGGGCCGAAGCGGCGACCTGTTGCTCGACCAACTGCAAATCCGCCAGTTCATGACCCGCGATGTGCGCGAGCAGGATCGACGGCGCGAGCGTGAGCAGATCAAGCCGATCATTCCGCTGACCACGCCTGATATCAAGGCGCCGGACACGCCGTGGCCAGAACTGACCCGGCTTTACGTACAAAACGAAAACGAACCGGCCTACATGAGCTTCGACCCGGCCTTCCATCTGGACGATCCTCAGGATCATGCACAGTCATGGGCCAACAGCGCCGATGCCACGCACATGCTGCAGGTGGTCTACGGCAGTGGCCTGATCACGGTCCTCACCGACGCCGACCTGTGGAAAACCCGCGCCATTGGTAAATACGACAACGCCTGGCTGATGTGGTATTTGAGCCAGGACAGCGTCGTGACCCTGCTGCTGCGCACCGATCATGAAGACGTGTTCGGCCTGCTGTGGAAGTACTTCCCCCAAGCGCTCTTCGCGCTGGCCCTGTGCATCGGTGCCGGGCTGTGGCACAGCGGCATGCGGCAAGGTCCATTGCTGCCGGAACCCTCTCGTGCCCGACGTCAACTCGGCGAGCATTTACGCGCCAGCGCCGACTTCATTCTGCGGCGCAAGGGACAACATGCGTTGCTACGAGCCTTGCAGCAGGACATCCTGCGCCGCGCCCGACAACGTCATCCCGGCTTCGAAGCGCTGCCGGTGACCGAACAATGGCAATGGCTGGCACGCATCACCCGACAGCCCACTAGTGCCATCGGTCAAGCCCTGCGTCCGCGCCTTGAAGAGCGTCTGTCGAGCCCCGAATTCACCCGTCAGGTTGCCTACCTGCAAACCCTCAGGAATGCCTTATGAGCGATCATCCGACACCGCCGTCGAGCAGCGTAGACACCGTTCCGGAACATGCCGAACCCGCCGCCACACTGGAACACGCGGAGGGGAAAACCACCGACGCGCAAGTACCTCCCGCCAGCCATCCGGCGCAGCAGCGACAGCGCGCCATCCATCTTGCCCAGGCAGTCCGGCATGAACTGCAGAAAGCCGTGATCGGCCAGAATGCGGTGATCGATGACGTCCTCACGGCCTTGATCGGCGGCGGCCACGTGTTGCTCGAAGGCGTTCCCGGTCTCGGCAAGACCTTACTCGTCCGCGCCCTTGCCCGCTGCTTCGGTGGCGAGTTCGCCCGCATTCAGTTCACCCCCGACCTGATGCCCAGCGATGTCACCGGCCATGCCGTCTACGACATGCAGACCGAGCAGTTCAAGCTGCGCAAGGGGCCGCTGTTCACCAACCTGCTGCTGGCGGACGAGATCAACCGCGCCCCCGCCAAAACCCAGGCCGCGTTGCTGGAAGCCATGCAGGAGCGGCAGGTGACCCTCGAAGGTCGCGCCCTGCCTGTGCCGCAACCGTTCATGGTGCTGGCGACACAAAACCCCATCGAACAGGAAGGCACCTACCCGCTGCCCGAAGCCGAGCTTGACCGGTTCATGCTCAAGCTGCGCATGGATTACCCCCAGGCCGAGCAGGAGCTGGACATGGTGCGCCAGGTCACGCGTTCCACCCGCTCGGACATGCTCGACGTCCAGCCGCTGCGAACCTTGATGCAGGCCAAGGACGTTCAGGCGCTGCAACGCATTGCCAGCGATTTGCCCGTCGACGAACAAGTGCTGGATTACGCCGTACGCCTGGCAAGAGCCACCCGTACGTGGCCGGGATTGACCTTGGGCGCAGGCCCGCGAGCGTCGATTGCACTGGTCCGCGGCGGTCGGGCCCGGGCCTTGCTGCGCGGCGGTGAGTTCGTGATTCCCGATGACATCAAAGGCTGCGCACTGGCTGTCTTGCGCCATCGGGTCAGGCTGTCGCCGGAACTGGACATCGAAGGTCTCTCGGTGGATCAAGTGCTCAAACAGTTGCTGGATCAGGTGGCGGCGCCGCGCCAATGAAACAGCTGCTCAAGCCCTCGACACGCCTGTTGTGGTGGCTGGCCGTCCTGGCCGCCGTCGCTTTGCTGCTGGGTGTGTTTCAGGCGTTGGGGCGCGGACCAGTCGCCAAGCTCGACGGGCTGTTCTGGGCAGTGGTTAGCGTGATGGGTGTGTTGATCGCGCTGGACGCCTTCTGGCTCTGGCGGCTGCCCTCGCCTCGCCTGCAACGCCACGTACCGGGCAGTCTGGCGCTGGGGCGCTGGAGCGAGGTGCGCGTGGAACTCGAACACGACTTTCTGCGCAGCGTGCCACTGACCCTGTTCGACCATGGCCCTCAAGGGTCCGGCAATCAGTACGAAACCGAATATCTGCCTCAAGACATCGTTCTGCGCCCGCAGCGCAAAGCGCAATTGACCTACCGCCTTCGTCCCACCAGCCGCGGACACTTCGCCTTCGAACGCATCGAAATTCAGCTACGTAGCCCGCTGCGCCTGTGGCTGTCGCGACGCTATGTGCCTGTCAGCAATGCCGCCAGGGTCTACCCGGATTTTGCCCGGCTGCACAACGGCCAGTTGCTGGCAGTGGACAACTGGCTCAGTCAGATCGGTATTCGTCAGCGCCAGCGTCGGGGGTTGGGGCTGGAATTCAATCAACTGCGCGAGTTTCGAGAGGGCGACAGCCTGAGGCAGATCGACTGGAAAGCCACGGCGCGCCAACGCACGCCGATTGCCAGGGAGTACCAGGACGAGCGCGATCAGCAGATTGTCTTCCTGCTCGATTGCGGACGCCGAATGCGCAGCCAGGACGGCGAGTTGACGCATTTCGACCATGCCCTCAACGCCTGCCTGTTGCTGGGTTACGTCGCGCTTCGACAAGGTGATGCCGTCGGCGTCTCGACCTTCGCCGCTGACGCGAATCGGCATCTGTCACCGGTCAAGGGCGCGGCGCAGCTCAATGTGTTACTGAACCACGTTTACGATCTCAACAGCACCCAGCGGCCTGCCGACTACAGCGCCGCCGTCCGACAATTACTGATCCGGCAAAAGCGTCGCGCCCTGGTCGTTTTGGTGACCAACTTGCGGGATGAGGACGACGAAGAGTTGCTCGGCGCCGTCAAACAGCTGAGCCGCCATCACCGGGTGCTGATCGCCAGCCTTCGGGAAAACGTGCTGGACGAACAACGACACGCCCCCGTGCAGACCTGGCAACAGGCCCTCGATTACTGCGGCACGGTGGAGTTTCTCAACGCACGAGCGAGCTTGCATGAGCGTTTGACCGCCCATGGTATTCCCGTGCTGGATGTGCGGCCCGGCGAATTGGGGCCGCAATTGGTGAGTCGCTATTTAAGCTGGAAGAAGGCAGGTACGTTATAAGCGCGCTCTGGTCAGGCGGACGCCTCCAGCGGGTAAAAGCTGAAATAACGCTGCAACGCCTGAATCAGGTCGTAATACTCGGGAGGCGCAGCCTGGAGCTTGAAGCCCGAGTCGTAGACACCCGGCGTTTCATCTTCCTGACACCACAAGCAACTGGCGTTGATGTCGATGTTGTACAGCCCGTTCTTCCCGTCCGGCACTTTCAGGCGCAACTGGAAATCCGCGCCCACCAGAATGGGAAGATCGCTGATCAACATCAGGCCTTGTTCTGAAACGTTTCCCAGGCAACCCAGCGGCTTATCGGTATACCGATTGAATACCTGAAGGTAATACGGGAGCTGGTGACGCTCGATTCGTCTTTCGTTGAGCATTGGACAAAGGTCCTCGAATGACCATTGAGCATGGCCTTGCTAATGCAAAGGGGTCCGGTCGCACGTGAACGGCACAGACGACGACACGCTCGAACCCACCTGTTCATTACAACAGGGACGTCATCTGACTCACCAGCCATAACCGAAGTCACTGATCCGATTATTCGATTTCGCGCTAACCACCGGTTCAAGTGATCAATGCGTTCGAATATCAGAGTGCCCTTCGCCACTCCTGTGATGAAATCTTTAGGTCCCTACCGATTCCAGACTAGCTGAAGCTTTGGCAAAGGCCACCCAAAAAGAAGACCGTCTATCCAAGCGGGTGTAATTACAGTGAAGCAGGTCTCGGAATGGCGGCAGGCGCCATGTTGTCATGACCCAACTGGTGCAACGTATCAATCCGCGCTTTGGCCCGGAACGCGTATTCGCTATAGGGATACTGGGTCAGGATGAACTGGTACGTTTGAATGGCATCGACGTACATTTTCTGGCGTTCAAGGCACTGTCCGCGCAGCATGGATACTTCCGGCTGCACGTAGCGACGGGCGCGGCTTTCGCGGTCAACTTTCGACAGGTTGTACATCACCGCATCGCAATCGCCCTGGGCGTACGCACGGTTGGCATTGTTCAAATGGCTGTTCATCGCCCAGCGCGTACAACCGCTCAAGGCCGCCAGCGCCACTAATATCATCACGATTCGCATGAGAGTCTCCTGTGCTCAGCATTGTATCGGCGCCTCACAGAATTTCTTCAAGTGCGATTTGCTCGCCGATGGCCTGTAGGGACTGGGCCAATCGCACATTGAAGAGACAACACGTAGTGCAAAGGAACAATGACTACAGCGCAATACAGTAGTAGCCTTCCGCTGCGCTTCATTTAAGGAGTTTGTGCATGTCCGTTCGCCGCACCAAAATCGTAGCCACACTAGGCCCAGCCAGTAATTCGCCAGAAGTCATCGAGAAGCTGATTCTTGCGGGCCTGGACGTTGCCCGCCTCAACTTCTCCCACGGCACGCCCGACGAGCACAAGGCTCGCGCGAAGCTGATTCGTGACATCGCCGCCAAGAACGGCCGCTTCGTCGCGTTGCTGGGGGATTTGCAAGGCCCGAAAATTCGTATCGCCAAATTCGCCAACAAGAAGATCGAGCTGAAAGTCGGGGACAAATTCACCTTCTCCACCAGCCATCCTCTGACGGACGGCAACCAGGAAGTCGTGGGTATCGACTACCCCGACCTGGTCAAGGACTGCGGCGTAGGTGACGAACTGCTGCTCGACGACGGACGAGTGGTCATGCGTGTCGACACGCAAACCGCCGACGCCCTGCACTGCACCGTGACCATCGGTGGCCCGCTGTCGGACCACAAAGGCATCAACCGTCGCGGTGGCGGCCTGACCGCACCGGCGCTGACCGAAAAAGACAAGCAAGACATCAAGCTCGCCGCTGAAATGGACCTGGACTACCTGGCCGTTTCCTTCCCGCGCGACGCCGCTGACATGGAATACGCCCGCAAGCTGCGTGACGAGTCGGGCGGTACCGCCTGGCTGGTGGCGAAGATCGAACGCGCCGAAGCCGTTGCCAATGATGAAACCCTCGACGCCCTGATCCGCGCCAGTGACGCCGTCATGGTGGCCCGTGGTGACCTCGGCGTTGAAATCGGCGACGCCGAGCTGGTGGGCATCCAGAAGAAAATCATCCTGCACGCACGTCGCCACAACAAAGCGGTGATCGTGGCCACGCAGATGATGGAATCGATGATTTCAAGCCCCATGCCGACCCGCGCCGAAGTGTCCGACGTGGCCAACGCCGTGCTCGACTACACCGACGCCGTGATGCTGTCCGCCGAAAGTGCTGCCGGTTCCTACCCTGTCGAAGCCGTCGAGGCCATGGCGCGCATCTGCGTCGGTGCCGAACGTCACCCGACCGGCAAGACCTCCAGCCACCGCATCGGTCACTCGTTCACGCGTTGCGACGAGAGCATCGCGCTGGCGGCCATGTACACCGCCAACCACTTCCCGGGCGTGAAAGCGATCATCGCGTTGACCGAAAGCGGCTACACCCCGCTGATCATGTCGCGCATCCGCTCGTCGGTGCCGATCTACGCGTTCTCCCCGCACCGTGGCACTCAGGCTCGCGCCGCCATGTTCCGTGGCGTTTACACCATTCCGTTCGACCCGGCTTCTTTGCCTGCGGGTCAGGTCAGCCAATCGGCTGTGGACGAACTGGTCAAACGCGGTCTGGTCGAGCAAGGCGACTGGGTCATCCTGACCAAAGGTGACAGCTACCACACCATCGGTGGCACCAATGGCATGAAGATCCTGCACGTTGGCGACCCTATCGTTTAAGACGCCGCCGCCATGAAAAAGCCCCACCTGTGTGATGCAGGTGGGGCTTTTCTTTGGCACGAGGATTGGCGTGATTGCACGGCTCTCCAGTGCCCGTTCACAACCTTAAGTCGTGTCGCTTGAGTAGCCGAGTATTGGACAAAACTTTAGGTTTACGGTCTACGTGACGCCTCTCAGAAAATGTTATGGGTTCATAGGCCGTTGTATTGGGCTCTGCACTTTTATATGACTGACGCGTGTAATGCTGCTCGGTCATGTCCTCCCACGGGGTCTGAGGAACATCAGACTTTTCAAGAAGCTCCAGAAAAAAAACTTCTTCGGGTTTGCCCTCATAATCACTCGCAACCCACTCAAGCCCCAACTTTGAGGTGTTCCGAAAGATCCAGGTAAGTCTGGCCAGTGCCGTTTTTCTAGCGGCTGGCGACTGCGATCGAGTCCGGTCGACCTCCTCAGGAGACTCCGTCAGCAGCCCAAAATAAGTGGGCGTGTCGCTGTCCTCCCAACCCTCTTCACCAGCAAGATTTTTCCTCCAAAACCCCATAATCTTTGGTTGCTTATCCGGAGTTTCATAACTTTTGAGTTTCTTTGCGACATCTACCTCGTGTTGATGATCTGCCAGAAAACGGCTCCAGCTATTAAGAAGGCCCTCAGCCTGGGCACTTGTACCCGTGAAAGTATCGCGCTCCTCCGCCAGGAAGGCTCTGACAGTCTTGCGTTCTACCGCAGCTCCGGTTCTTAGCCGATCCATCGTGCGCGGAAAATCGTCCCAGAAATCCCCGCCGGTAATGCCAATGGCGTTATTCAGGCTGTCGATCATGATCAGGTTGAGCTCGCTCATGCCGGGTAGAACGTTTCGCACTGTTGGAGAGAGCGCCTGGCGTACGCCGTGAAACCCGTAGAGCAACGCCACCCTCGGCACCCGCCCATCCGGATCGGTCATCGTGACCGGGTTATTCCTGACGAACCGATACCGGTTCAGTCCGTCGACATCGCCACCGGGGTCGGGGTTGATCCATCGCGCCAGCCACGGTGCGTAGTAGCGCATGCCGTAGTAGTAGAGCCCGGTAGCGTCTCTCTCCTTGCCTGCAAAGCGACGGGACTTGAAGCTGTAGCCCCTTGCATTGGCCTGAACCCACCAAGCCGTCACGCCATAGGGATAGTAACTTTCCTGGCTGATCAACACCCCGGCATCATCAAGCTCCAGCATCGCCGAGTTCAGATGATCGGCCAGCAAGTAACGAGCGGCGCTTTCATGAACGCCATCGGGTGTGCCCCGCTCCCACCGTTCCCAGCACAGGGTGGTTCTGCCAACTTGAAGGTGTACGCGATGCCACGCTTTGTCGCCCGCCGAATCAACGTGCAGTTCCAGGTCCGGCAGATAACGCACTTCTCGCGTGCGCAGATGACGGGCGCCTTGTGACAGCTGGACTTTGCGTACTCGCTGCCCTGCGCTGTTGTAGAGATATAGCTCGCAATCGTCAGCAGCAGACTCCCTTGTCACAGGTGTCACCTGCCGTAGCTGGTTGCGCGCCCCCCATTCCAGACGCTGGCCGCGCAGCAGTTCAAGTTGATTGCCGTTGCTATCGAAGCCTTCAGCGATGTCCGGCTCCCCCGGCACCCAGTCGTCTTGAACCTGCAAGCTGCGGTTGCTCGATAACGAGGTGACAGTGCGCCGCGTAAATGAATGGCCACCGACGTGAGTCAACGTCTGCAGATTGCCCGCTGCGTCGTAAGCGTACTGTTCGCGGTAATTGGCCAGTTGTCCTGGATCTGCCTGCACCCTGTAGGACGCTGTCAGCCCCTGCCAGCTTTCGGATCGAACCGACTCAAAGCCCGTGGCCTCAATCAGTTGAGACAACGAGTCATAAACATAGGTGTTTGTGTGATCGATCTGCTGATTACGGAAGAACGCCGTCGATTGCGCAAGATCCTCAATGGCCGTCACATTGCCGAGCGGATCGTACTGATAGCTCAGATGCTGAATTGCAGGCCTGCCAGGCAGTACAGACTCAAGCAGCAATAAGCGACCATCGCGAGGGCAGTAAGCCGCAGAGGTCACGATCCCGTTGCCGGCGGTTTCGCGCTCTATCTGACCCAATGCGTTGATACCCACTTGGCTCACGACAGATCGAGGCTCAGCACCCGGCACCTGCAACCAGGCTTCGCGGACATGGCCATCGACCCCATGCGCAAAGCTTTGAGTGTTCAGTCGCGCATCCGTCAATTGCAGTTGCTCGGCCAATGCGTTGTCGAGCCGACGGGTGATCCCAACTTGCGGTTCAAGCAACGCATCGCGGGATGTGATCTCCAGCGGCCAGTCGGGGTCGTCCAGCTCTGCCAGAAATCGCCATTGCTCGACGATGGCTTTTCCGGTCAAACCGTAGTCCGACACCGACAAACTGCCTGCCATGTCGTCATGGCGGGTCAGACACCCACAACCGTTGTGCCCATGTTCATCAGCACCGCCGTAGGCCATGCGTTCAACCACTCGCCAAATCCCTTCAGGTGATTGCTCACTGACGACCACAGGCCTGAGCAGCTCATCAAAGAGGGTATGACGCACATTCCCCCGCCCGTCCCAACGAATGCACGGTTCGCCGGCTGGCCCTGAGAGATTGATCTGCCAGCCGGAATCGACACTGCGCGAGGCCAGTCCGGCCCCTGACAAGCTAAGGTCATCGATCCGATTCTCGATGATGCCCGAGGCCTGTCCCAGCCGTGAGTCCTGACTGGCAACGTGACGCCCTGCGGTGTCGAAGCGCTGGCGGGTCGCACGCACCTGAGTGATGGCGTCGGGGATGTCTCGATAGAACTCAACCGTTCCAACAATCAGGCCTCGGGGATCCTGGACCGCCAGACGCGGCGTTGCGATATGCACGGACGACAATGAATGCATGTTGACCTCCCTTGTCATGGCGCTGGCACAGCCACCTGTGTGCGACTCCGCAAGTGGCTTCTTTCATACGCCCTTTGCCAAGGAGGTTCTACTGTCAGAAATGACAGTAAACTGCACCACCGCTCACGCCGCACTCAACCGATCATCCCTTCTTCAGAAATACATCCGCCAGCAGCTGGCCCCTTGGCAAACCGGCGATGAACAGGCGTTTGGAGAACAGCTCGACGCTGGCGGGCGATCCGCAAACGAGGGCAACGGTTTGTCGTGAGCCGAGGCGCATGCCTGCAAGCGTGGTTTGAGCCTGCTCGGCATTGACCAGCTCAACCTGTATCTGGCTATGTTCCTGCGCAAGAGCCTCAAGCGCGTCAGCAAAATAATGCTCACGCGCCACGTGCATGACCCGAATCGGCCCTTGATGCCCAGCGTTCAACGCTTCGCGCAAAATCCCCCACAAAGGCCCCAACCCGGTCCCGGCAGCAAAAAGCCAGAGCGGCCGTGCTTGCCAGTCAGGGTCGTAATGCAAGGCCCCACCCCGCAGTTCGCCCAGTCGGATGACGTCGCCCGGCATCAGGGTGCGAGCAACGTCAGCGAAAGCGCCGGGTTTGCTGCAATCGATATGAAACTCCAGCGCAGCGTCTTCGCCCGGCACGCTCGCCAGCGAATAAGGGCGCGCAATGCCGCTCGCGGTCCACAGGACCAGATGCTGCCCGGCGCGATAGCGCAAGGGCCGCTCGGGTTCAAGGCGAAGGCGCAAGACCGAGGGGATTAACCAGTCCGCCCCGCTGACCCGAGCCGGTGAACCGTCGCGTGTCGGGTCGAAGATTTCAACGTCCAGATCGTCCACGACCCGACACTGACACGCCAGACGCCAGCCCTGCTCGCGCTTGCGCGCGTCCAGTGCCTCAGGCAGCGCATCGTGTGGCTCACCCCGGACACAGCGCACGATACAGGCGTGACAACTGCCCGCTCGGCAACTGTAAGGAACGGACAGCCCTGCCCCGTTCAGCGCGTCGAGCAGGTTGCTTCCAGAAGCGACCGACCACTGTCGGTCACCCGCACGCAGCTCAGGCATCGACAGGTTCCCACGCGCCATAACAACGGTTTCGACCCTGATGTTTAGCGCGATAGAGCGCCTGATCGGCACGTTGCAGCGCGCGGTCCATGTCATCGTCACGTTCGACCAGCGTCATCCCGACCGACAGGCTCAGCGCCAAGCCCGGTAACTCGGGGATGACTACCTGCTCGAAGGCCAGCCGCACCCGTTCGCAACATTCCACTAACTGCTGACGGGTGCAGCGCGGAATCAACAGCACGAACTCCTCACCGCCGTAGCGCGCCAGTATGTCGTCCGAGCGCAGGCATTCGGTCGCGGTCGCGGCAAACACCTGCAACACCCGATCACCTGCGGCATGGCCCAAGACGTCGTTGACCCGCTTGAAATGATCCATGTCGATCAGGGCCAACCCTTCTGTATAAGAGCCATCCATCGCTTCCAGCTCGCGAGTGGCCAGACGCAGAAAATGGCGGCGGTTGAACAGATTGGTCAGTTCATCGGTAGAGGCCAGTTCCTCCAGCTGAAACATCATGCCGCGCAAGGTTTCCTGGTGGGCCTGCAACGTGATGCGGTGCTGGTGCATGCGCTGTCGCGAACTCTGCACGAAGCGCGCATACAGGCAGAGCCACGCCAGCACGATGAACAGTGCACAGGTTTGCAAGGCGGCCAGACCCGTATCGCTCAGCTCATCCTGAAAGGCGTCCCACAGGTTAAGCCCGATAAAGCCCGACAAGGCGAGGATCGCGCAGCGCGTAAAGACTTTTGGCGGGAGATGAAACAGGCCGAACAGCAGAACCAGCACATAGAGCACCAAAAACGTGCCTCGCGCCGAGGCCAGGTGCGCCAATAGAAAGGTTTGCCAGCCTAGCCCCATCAGCACCTGAAACTCGGTCAGGCTGGGGTCTTTGAAGCGTTTGTTGTACTCGCCAAAAAACACCAGGCTCATGATGCCCTGAGATAACAGCACCAGCACGGTCGCGAACCAAAGGCTGAAAAAGTCCGCGTCATAGTAACCGGCGCAATAGGCTACCCAGACCAGCACGATCAGCAAGACGTACGTGCCCGCCGCCAGTGCAAAACGCTTGAACCGAAGGCGCTGGATAGATCCGTCTATGTGAGGTTGATTCATCATCGGCTAAAGGTCGTCCTGTCCGGCGAGGCCGATGTGCGTTACATCGCGGGCCGGTCGTGCCCCGGCTACAACGCTGGAGGCACTTCGTCATCTGGCAAGGGTGCCAATGTAGAGGAATCCGAACCATTCGCCAACGTATGTGGAATAAGCGGCAGTAACCGCCATAGGGTTCCCTGTCTGTCGTCACCGCCTGATCTCAAAGAGACGTGGGCAATTCAAAAATGGAAATACCCAGTGATACATGCAGGCGAAGATATACATATGTACCTCAATTTGCCCACCGGGCACCGGCTACTCTTGAGTCATCTACACCACAACCAAGGATGGTTAAACATGAAACCTGTCACCGATACAAACTGGATCACCAAATTCGGTATCCACGTCACCTCCAACGCCAACAAAGTATTCGCCAACGGTCGCCACCAGTTGGAAATATCCGTCTCCGTCACGCCTAAAGCGGGTGTAGACATCACAGATGAACAACTGGACAGCATCCGGCTGGTCACGCTTGACGACAATGGTGCCTATCAGGATTTAAGTGGTGAGCTACACATGTCCACCGAGCGTGACGCACGCTTCGAGTACTTCGCCGACACCGGCTCTGCACCGGCGGCTCTGCTTGAAGCCAACGCGCGCAGACGCAGATTTTATGTCTCGTCGACCCGTTCGGGGGGGACGCTGGACGTCATCTATGCCGCGATCACCAAAGATGAGTCGACGCACTACGTCAGCCACACCAGCTTATTCAATACCTCAGTCACCATTGAAACGCTTACACCTTTGAACCTGACCCGCGATGACTTCTCCTTTAAGGACGAAGACAACCACTATCAGGAAATTGGTGCCACCGAGTGGAACTACGATGTCTACCAACTCGTTATCAAAGGGCGTCAGCTGAAGCTGGTGGATGCGATCCCCTATGGCCCAAAATCGGGTGAAGCCTATTTTCAAAATGTCCTGGAAGAAGACCCCGGCTGGGATTTTGATGGCTTGACGCCCCATATCTCCAAAAGCTTCACGCACATCGGTTACGAAGTGAGCGATCAGACCGAGTTTCCAGTGCCTAACGCCGTACTTTCGGTCAACAGACTTCCAAACAGCATGCTGTTCATCCGGATTTTGACCTATGGAACCACGCGACTCCAAGGCGTCACTTCCACGGACACGCGTTGGGGTTTGCTCGACCAATACGGCAATGAACACAAGATCAAGATGACACAAAGAAATGATGGCCAGTACATCGACTTCGTCATGATCGAATAACTCCCTGCTCACTCCCGGCGTGCGTGTTCTGCAATCAACACCGCGGCCCACGCACGCCCGAATTTCTACGTCTATTTAAGAGTGATGAACCTATGTCTTCAGACACACTTCACACCCAAGCCACCAACTTCATGGACTTCATCAAGACCGGCGTCGACGCGCGTACCGGTCAGTTCACCCTGGCTTTTCAGCTTCCTGTCATTCCCGCCAATAATCTCGCTGGCCCGACGCTTTCGCCAACCCTGTCTTTCAGCGTTTTGGGCTCTACTCGCAACCGAGGCTTTGGCTTCGGTTGGTCATTGGACCTCAGCGAAATCAACCTGCATCAGGATGCGCCTTCGTTACGCCTGTCATCGGGGGAGAGCTTCGCCATTGACATCGATAACTCCGACATATCGCCTGGAAACGAACTGCGCCTGTATGACGCCAAACTCAAATCCATGGTCGTGACATGTCAGAGCGACACAGTTTTCCGGATCGACCATAAATCCGGCCAGACGGAATTCCTCACCCAGCAACAAGACAGTGCCCGCTATCTGGTCAGCGAAATTCGCAGCCCGGAAGGTCGTCGGCTGTTCGTCGAGTGGTCAGCTTTTGCCAACGAAGACTTCATGCTCGATAGCATTCGGGACGAGTCCAGCACGTTGTTACAAGTAGAAAGCGATGAGGGCGAAGTCCGTTTCGTCGTCCCTGCCGACCAGGCCAGGACAATACGCCTGCAAATGGCCAACGACGCCCTCAGCGATGTCTATCTGCCAGGCATAGAAACGCCGTTCAACGTGATTTATGACCATCATGGACTGAACGAATCGACCCACTTGTTGCTCCCGACCTCGCTCACCAGCCCATTGGGGGCATCGGATGCCGTGACGTGGGGGACGGGCGAATACAGTCATCAACTGCCTGAAGGTGCGCCATTTCCAACCTTACCTCGCGTCGTCGAATGGAAGCACTCGGCGGGCCCATCGAATACCGAATTGACCCGATCTTATGAATGGTCCGGCGTGCATAACTTTCTGGGTTATGGGAGCGACCAGGCCTTCGACTGGCAGCAAGGCCGGGACAACCTCTATGAAGTCGAGCAGGATTACGATTACGAGGTGGTGGAAACCCAGACCGATCCAGAAGGCAAAACCCTCTCGACCATCACCCGCACCTGGAACCGCTTCCACCTGCTGACCTCGGAAGTCGTCAAGCGAGGGGAGTGCGAAGTCCACACTCAAACCACCTTTGGCATCCAGGCCGATACGAGTTGGACAGACCAACCTGCCTGGTGCCAGCTTCCCCACGTACAGACCGTCACGTATACCGATGAACGCGGCGCGCAACGCAGCGCAACGACTGAATACCGCTACGACGAATCCGGCAATCTGGTGTTTACCCGCTCCCCCGCCGGCATCGAAGAACACAGCGAGTACTATCCGGCAGAAGGCGCTGAGGGTTGCCCGGCCAATGCGCTGGGCATGATCCGGTATCTCAAGAAGAAAACCGTAAAACCTGCACCACTCGAAGATGGAGGTCATGGCGGCGCGAGCGAAGTCTCCACGGCCTACACGTACACCTCGCTGAATTCGCTGATCGAAGGCGAACCGGCTCTCGTGCTGGTGGAAAGCGAGCACACCCGTGACGAGACCCTCGCCCGGCTGATGGAAACCACCGTGCAGACCTACGTCTCGGAAGGCGATGGTTACGCGCGACTGAAACGCACCGTGACGACACTCAACGACAAAGCCACCACGACCCACTACCGCTACGAACTGACCGGCGATGAACTGAGCACACACGTCAGCATCACAGGCTTCGAAGAGACAGAAACCGTGCGCCAGAGCCAGGACAGCGCACGCTCCCTGACGACTGGGCAAATGACCCGGGACCGCTCTCTGGCGGGCGTGCTGAGCCGTTATGAGTACGACGAACTGGGGCGCGTCACACTGGCGGTTACCGCCGACGACAGCCGCTATAAAGCCACGCGTACCACCACCTATCACGTCGGTGACAAGGTCGCGTTGGCCGCACGAACCGGTGACGAAAAACCGGTCATGATCGAACACACCCATGCCACCGGCCAACGCCGCCGTCAGTGGCTCGATGGCGAAGGCCGCACCGTTCGAGCCGAACTGGAAGACCTCGACCATGCGCCGGGTGAATTTCGGGAGATCGTACGCACGGTGTTTGACGTCGAGGGCCGAGTGATCAGCGAAACCCAGACCGACTGGCTACGCGATGAAAACGATCCCGCCTCGGTGAGCGCGCTGTCTCTCACCACGGCCACCGAGTACGACGACTGGGGCCAGATCCGCTGCGTCACGACACCCGATGGTGTGCAAACGCACACCGAACATAATCCGGCGAAACTGACCGTCAAACAGTGGCAGGCGAATGGCGACACAAAGGGGCCAAGCAATGTCAGCCTGTTCAACGCCGCAGGCAGCGTGATTCAGGAACAGCTGTATGACACGGGCGATACGCTGATCCGCACCACCCGGTGGGCTCGGGACGGACTGGACAGAGTGTTCGAGACTCGCGTTCAGATCGAAGGTGAAAACGACCGTGTCACCCTCCAGCGCCTCGACTTCTACGGTCGTCTCCTTGAGCAGACACTGCCGGATGGCACGGTCGTCAACTGGACCTACGCGCAGCACAGCGATGATAACCATCCAGAGTCCGTTGCCGTGACCGCGCCGGAGGCGTGACCGGAATCGACATCCCTTTACGTTCAGTCGGGGAGGTGCCACTGGCATCGACCCCGTCCTTCCAAGGATCGGAAACCATGAACACACCCATCATCATAGGTCGGCAGACCTTCGACGGCCTGGGCCGTCAGCTCACCGTAGAGGTCGGGGGGCATACCACACGCTTTAATTACATCAATGAACAGCTCGCCCCGTCGGGTAACACCCTGGCCGACGGCCGAGAAATCGCCTTCACCTACGAAAAAAACCTCAATCATCAACTGCTGAGCGTTCTGGGGCAGGATGAAACGCCCGTGCAGATGGCGTATCAGGCAGACATCGGCCAACTCGCCAGCGCCAGCGGAGAGCGGGGCGTTCAGTCGTTCGCTTACACCCCGTCAGGGCAAGCCTTGAGCGATAAGTGGGTCATCGACGACACACCCCACACCACCCACTGGAAATATTCAGTCGCGGGTCTGCTGCAAGGTTTTGACGACGCGCAAGGCATCGCGCATCGACGCGAATTCGATGAGGCCGGTCGTGTGAAGCTGACCCGAGTGGGCAGCATCGAAACGCGCTACGCCTACGACGGACTCTCTCGTCTGATCAGTGTCGAGGTGTCGGACCCTGACAGCGCGCGCACCCTGACCACGTCCATCACTTACGACACGCTCGGACGGGAACACACCCGGACATTCGCCATCACCCCCGACCCTGACGCTGAAGACGGTGCACCTCGTGTCGTGACTCAGACGCTGGGCTATTCGGCACGGGACCAGGTCATCTCGCGCACCTGGAACGACGGCGAGCACGTCGGGGAAGAAACGTTCGAATACGATAACCGTGACCGGCTGGTGCATTACACCGCCAATGCACAATCGGCCCCCCAAGATCCCTATGGCAACCGGATCGTCGAGCAGGTCTTCACCTTCAATGCGCTGAATGGCTACGAAACGGTGCTCAACACGTTTGCCGACGACTCCCAGGATGAAGCCGTCTTCAGCTACGCCGAAGGTGATCCGACGAAAGTGGTGGGCGTCACGCACACTCATGAGTCCTGGCCATCCTCGGTCACGCTGACGTATGACGATTGTGGCCGGGTCATTGGCGACAGCCTGGGTCGCAGCATGAAATGGGACACCCAGGGCCGCCTGACTGAAGTGAGCCACGAAGGCCGCACCTGCGCCTATAGTTACGATCCCCGAGGGCGACTGGTTGACCGGCAGATTGACGATACGTTGACCCGCAGCTTCTTCAGCGCCGACCAGCTCACGCATGAACAGACGGGTGAAGACAGCCTGCAGCTCATCGGCGACGACCACTCGTTGTTCGCGGTGAACAAGGTCACCGAAGGAATGCGCAAGACCACCCTTCTCGGCACCGACGGTCAGGGCACCGTGCGCATGGAAGCCGACAGCGCCATTCGAACCCTGGGGTACACCGCGCACGGTGCTCAAGCCCTGGATGCAGCGCAAGTGCCGTTCGGTTTTGCGGGAGAACGACGCGAGCCGCTGACCGGCTGGTACATCCCCGGCGGGCACCGCCCGTACGATCCAGTGCTGATGTGTTTCCTGGCGCCGGACAACGAAAGCCCCTTTGGTGCGGGTGGGATCAATCCCTACGCCTACTGCGCCGGCGATCCGGTCAATCGTGTCGATCCCGATGGGCACAGTTGGGTGAGTTATGCACTGGCGGGGGCGGGCCTTGCCCTCTCGGCGATGGCTCTCATTCCCGGCCTTCAGGCAGCGCTGCCAATTGCGGGTGCGTTATTCAGCGCGACCTCGACGCTGTCGACTGCGCAGATCGCCTGCCTTGCCGCTGCGACACTGGATGTCGTGTCCCTCGCCACAGGCGTCGCGAGTCTCGCGCTGGAGATCAGCGGGCATGGGGGATCGGCTGCAGGGATTCTGGGGGGTATCTCGCTGGTCACCGGTCTGGCCGGTGCAGGAATAGGTATGAAGATGCACAGCTTGCGAAATGCGGGCGCGCAGCAACGGGCGATGGACCTAAAAGGCGGGTGGTCCATTCCAAAGCCGCATCGGCTGGGCAATAGCGAAATGATCTACCAAGGGACGTCGAGAGCGGTCGACGTGGGATTCATCGAAACCTACCGAGGAACGAACCAGGCGGCGCTGCTCACCCATGGGGACCCGCTCCGTGCCCTGTTGATGGGGCCGGATGGCAAGGTCGCAAGGGCAGCGGACATTGCCAGGGATTTCATCGCGCCGCGGCTGAAAGCGCTGAATTACCCAGCGGATGAAACCTTTGTACTGCTGTCGTGCTGGGGTGGCAAGAACGGTGCAGCACTGGAGATTGCCAAGGAGCTGGGGCGCCCCGTTCAAGGGTTCACTGAAAAGACCTTCGTCAAAGGTTTCGCCAATCTTCAGCTCGGAGGCAACGTGGCCAATACTCCGCTGGAAGCAGTGCCCTACCTCGAACGTTTGCGAGCCACGGGCAATCCTTTCAAGGCCTGGAAGACTTCATTCAGGGAAGCGGGAGCAAAGATTTTTCACCCTGACGGAACGATAACCGCTGCGTTGTAGGACGCGTTGATGCTGCGGCTGCCGTCCGTCCCACTCACCCGACGGCAGCTGCAGCTCGTCGAGCGGCGCCATGAAACCTTTTCCACGGATTGGAAACCATGAATACACCCATGATCATAGGTCGGCAGACCTTCGACGGCCTGGGCCGGCATCTCACAGTCAATGTCGGCGGGCATATCACGAACTTTCACTATCGCCCAGGGCAGGTCCCTCCTTCGGCGAACACCCTGGCCGACGGCAAGCGCATCGAATTCACCTACGAACCGCATCTGAGCAATCAACTGCTGAGCGTTAGCCCTGAAGGCGAGTCCGCTCAATTGCTCGGCTATCACCCGCTGGGGATGCCGGCTTCGGCCAGCGGAGCGCTGGGCAGCGAGTCGTTTGCGTTTACTGCTTCGGGTCAACCACGCAACGACACCTGGGCCATCGATGACGAGGAGCACGTCACCCATTGGCATCATTCGCTCGGCGGTCGTCTGCAGGGCTTTGACGATGCACAGGGACTTCCCCATCGTCGCCACTTCGATTCCCGAGGACTACTGGAGGAAATATCCGCAGGCCATCTCACCAGCCGCTACCGTTACGACGCGCTGTCGCGCCTGACCCACATTGATGTCGACGACCCGGAGAGCGCGCGCACGCTTGGCACCGTGCTGACCTACGACAGCCTGGGTCGCGAGCACACCCGCACACTCACTGCCACAACACAGGACGCTGACGGCCAGAGCATCACCCGGACACTGAAACAGTCTCTGGGGTATTCCGCGCTCGACCAGATCACGTCTCGGTATTGGAGCGATGGCACGCGCGAGGGCGAAGAAACGTTCGCCTACGACGACCGCAAACGCCTTGCTCAATACACTGCCGATCCCGAGATCGCCCCGAGCGACCCCTTCGGCCATCCCATCGTCGAGCAGCGTTTTCTTTACAACGCGCTCAACGGCCATGAGTCCGTCTTGACGACGTACGCGGATGGCAGCACCAACGAGACGCTGTTCAGTTACGCCGAATGCGACCCCACGCGACTGACCAGAGTCACTCACACCCACCCTGCCTGGCCCTCCGAAGTCGAGCTGACCTACGACGCCTGCGGTCGGGTGATCAGCGACAGCCTGGGGCGGAGCATGACGTGGAATGCCCAAGGCCGTTTGACCGGAGTGACTCGCGAAAGCCGCGCCTGCACGTACGGCTATACCGCCCGCGGCCACCTCACGGACCGGTTGCTGGATAGCACACTGAGCCGCTGTTTTTTCAGTGGCGAATCACTGACCCATGAGACGACGGGCGATAGCAGCCTGCAATTTTTTTCGGGGACTCAAGGGGTGTTCGCCATTGGCAAAGTGGCGGATGGTGTTCGTCACACGACGCTGACGGGGGTCGATGCTCAAGGCAGTGTGCGCCTTGAGGCAGATGCCGCCGTGCGTATTCGTCAGTACAACGCTTATGGGGTCGAGCCTGAAAACGCCGAGAGCACGCTGATCGGTTTTGCCGGCCAACGCCTTGAACCGCTCACCGGCTGGCAGATCCTGGGCGATTACCGGCCATACGATCCGGTGCTGATGTGCTTCCTCAGCCCAGACAGCGAAAGCCCGTTTGGCCGGGGCGGGCTCAACCCGTATGTTTACTGTGCGGGAGACCCGGTCAATCGTATCGACCCGGACGGACACAGTTGGGTGAACTACGCGCTGGCAGGGGTGGGGCTGGCGGTTGGAATCGCAGGCACCATTGCCAGTTTGGGCGCGGCTTCGGCGCTCATCACACCTATCGCCATGTTTGGCTTTAAAGCGCTGACGCCAAGCGCAGTGATGATCATCAGCGCAGGCATTCTGAACGTGGCCTCGGTGGGCACAGGCGCCGCCGCCCTGGGCATTGAAATGACCGGAGGCGACAAGCGCGCGGCCAACATACTGGGCTGGGTATCGCTGGGCACTGGCATCGCCGCCAGTGCACTGACCGCCATAGGGCACGCCAGCGCCAGGATCGCTGCGAAACAAGCGATGCAGCGACGCGACAGTTCTATCCTCTTCGAACGCAGGCTTGGAAACCACGATGTCTCTTTTCACAAACAGTTGTGGGGAGACAAATTCACGGGGTTCGAAACCCACGGTTCTCCCGAAGGCTATTTGATGAATTCACGTGGCTTCTATGACACGGCCGCCAATGTCGCCCAACTGGACATCGCCCCACACCTGGTCAACATGGACCCGAACAGGCCGTTCGTACTGCTTGCCTGTCAGGGAGGCTCCAGCGGTGCGGCACAAGAAGTCGCCAACGTCCTGCGCAGGCCCGTGGTGGGGTTTCATGAGAATATTTATGTCGGCACCGTCGAGTGGATGAAACAGTCGGCGAACTTCGTGACGAAAGAAGGCGTCAGAACGCCGCTTGCACTTCAACAGATTCCCCATTTGAAAGGATTGACAGGGGTGCACGGACCTCACTACTTCGCCCATGGCGTCGAGTATGAACTCGCCTCTTTTCAGCTCTATAAGCCGGTTTAGTCATCGTTTTTGCAATCACGCAGCGAGCCGAGGGTAGCGATCTCAGGGTTGCTCCCCTCCACGACCGTTCGGCGCCCCCTGCCCTTCACGACTAACGTTTACCCTGCGGCAGGGTGTCGCGCCGAGTGCCACGCGGTATACTGCCGCGCCTTTTTCCTGCCGCTGCGCCTGAGCGGTAGCCGAGCCGATGGCCGTTCGCACGCAGGTCCGTGCCTGTTTGCGCAAACCGCCCTATAAATGTTCCCGCCTGATTCGAGGAGAACACCATGACCGTGATCAAGCAGGATGACCTGATTCAGAGCGTCGCCGACGCCCTGCAGTTCATCTCCTATTACCACCCCGTCGATTTCATCCAGGCCATGCACGAGGCCTACCTGCGCGAAGAATCGCCCGCCGCGCGCGACTCCATGGCTCAGATCCTCATCAACTCGCGCATGTGCGCCACCGGCCACCGTCCGATCTGCCAGGACACCGGCATCGTGACCGTATTCGTTCGTGTGGGCATGGACGTGCGCTGGGATGGCGCCACCATGAGCCTGGACGACATGATCAACCAGGGCGTGCGCCAAGCCTACAACCTGCCAGAAAACGTCCTGCGCGCTTCGATCCTTGCCGACCCGGCGGGCGCTCGCAAGAACACCAAGGACAACACCCCGGCGGTCATCCATTACTCCATCGTTCCGGGTAATACCGTGGAAGTGGACGTGGCGGCGAAAGGCGGCGGCTCGGAAAACAAATCGAAGATGGCGATGCTCAACCCATCCGATTCGATCGTCGACTGGGTGCTGAAAACCGTTCCGACCATGGGCGCTGGCTGGTGCCCGCCTGGCATGCTCGGCATCGGCATCGGCGGCACCGCCGAGAAAGCTGCGGTCATGGCCAAGGAAGTCCTGATGGAATCGATCGACATCCACGAGCTGAAAACCCGTGGCCCGTCGAACCGTCTGGAAGAAATGCGCCTGGAGCTGTTCGAGAAGGTCAACCAACTGGGCATCGGTGCCCAGGGGCTCGGCGGTCTGACCACCGTGCTCGACGTCAAGATCATGGACTACCCGACCCACGCAGCGTCCCTGCCGGTCTGCATGATCCCGAACTGCGCCGCCACCCGTCACGCGCATTTCGTGCTCGACGGCTCCGGCCCTGCTTCGCTGGAAGCGCCACCGCTGGACGCCTACCCGGAAATCGTCTGGGAAGCCGGCCCGTCGGCCCGTCGCGTCAACCTCGACACCCTGACCCCGGAAGACGTGCAGAGCTGGAAGCCGGGCGAAACCGTGCTGCTCAACGG
This sequence comes from Pseudomonas sp. NPDC088368, assembly GCF_044753445.1. Lineage (NCBI taxonomy): Bacteria > Pseudomonadati > Pseudomonadota > Gammaproteobacteria > Pseudomonadales > Pseudomonadaceae > Pseudomonas > Pseudomonas sp. NPDC088368. Next base: position 96,363 of record NZ_JBIVNG010000009.1, on the reverse strand, counting down.
CAAGATGCTCACCGGTCGCGACGCGGCGCACAAGCGCATGGTCGAGATGCTGAACAAGGGCGAAACCCTGCCGGTGGACCTGAAAGGTCGCTTCATCTATTACGTCGGCCCGGTTGATCCGGTCGGTGACGAAGTGGTCGGCCCAGCCGGTCCTACCACCGCCACCCGTATGGACAAGTTCACCCGTCAGATCCTTGAGCAAACCGGCCTGTTGGGCATGATCGGCAAATCCGAGCGCGGCCCGACCGCCATCGACGCGATCAAGGACAACAAAGCCGTTTACTTGATGGCCGTCGGCGGTGCTGCTTACCTCGTCGCTCAGGCGATCAAGAAATCCCAGGTCCTGGCCTTCCCGGAACTGGGCATGGAAGCGATCTACGAGTTCGACGTCAAAGACATGCCGGTCACTGTCGCGGTCGACAGCAAAGGCGAGTCGGTTCACATCACAGGTCCCGCCATCTGGCAGAAAAAGATCAGTGAGAGCCTGGCAGTCGAAGTGCAGTAAGCGCTTCGCTGGCAGTCACGAAAAGCCCGGCCTTTGTGCCGGGCTTTTTCGTTTCTGGACGGCTCACCGCTGAAACGGATTCTTCCGCTTGCGAGGCGAGCCGTCGTCCAGCAACGGTAGCCCCTGCTCTGCCCTGCGCAGGTTGACCTCTTCCGCCGTGTCGTTCTCATCCTCGTTGATGGTGTACCAGCCTTCATAGGTGATCCGCCGCATCCATCCCCTGGCGGTCAGGGTGACAGTCGGACGTCCCAGCGGGTCGTAAAACTGTTTATCGTGATACCAATGCGCGCGGACGCTACCATCATCGACGTAGCCTTGGGTATTGGTGAAGTAAGGACGATAGACCCTCACCGCCAGCCCTTTGTTGTTGTACTCGACTCGCTCGCTCACCCGCCAGCGGGGGTCGGCGTCGACCTCAATCAATTGACCGTCATCCCCAACGCTGAGTTGTGCGTCGACTACCTGATACGCCTTGCCGGGCTCAACCAATTGTCGGGTTTGCAACGCTCTGCCGAAGCCATCGACAGAGGCCAGGGTCATGCGCAATTGCCGCTCGGGGTCGTTGGGGTAACGATCCCACTGCATGGCCAGGCTGTGAACCGGCACGTGGTCATTGGCCCAACTGAACGCGTCGTAATAATGGACCGTAGCGAAGTCGATCGACGACGGGTGTTCGATGGCGGCAGCCGGTTTTGCGTCCTCCAGAACGATGTCGACCAGCGATTGGAAACCGACGGCCTCGCCCAATTCTGTCCCGTAAAAACTCGTCATACGCGGCACGCCGAACCCGTCGTACAACGCCTCTTGAGAGTTGCGGTTGGGGTCCACGATTTTGACCGGCTGCATGGCGTGGTAGCTATAGGTGGCGGACGTCACGCAGCCATCCGGCGCCGTCACTGTCTTCACCATCAAACTGTAGGGGTCGTACTCGACAGTGGTCAGACCATGGCTGGCCGTGGGTTTGAAGGCCTCGACCCGATAGAAATGCTCGCCGTCAGCGTAGGTGTTGAACCCTCGCTTGACAGACCACAGCGTGCGCGACGGCTCGTCCGGCAGGAAGCAGGCCATCTTGTGATAACGGAGCTCAATCAGCTTGGCGGTCAGCTCATCGGGCGTCATCACCCGGTCGTAGGCGGTCAGTGCGTGGTCATCCAGCTCAGCCAGTTCGACGGCATCGGTCAGTGCTTGAAAACCCGCCTCCCCTTCACCCGCATTGACGTAGCACTGTTTGCTGAGCGACACCAGGGTACGAGGCAACGAAGCGAACCATCCCGTCTCGTCACTGAAACGCTCGTAGCTGATGTCGTCGGCGCTGACGCTGGACGTCTCGGCAACCATCGCATTGGCCCGACTCAGGTAAGGCAACCCCAATCGCCAAGTGTGCGCGGCGTCCAGATGAATCGGCTGGGCGCGTGTTTCCGTCAGATAAAAATTCTGCTGCGCCTCATCGTGTGCAGCCTGCCACCAACGTTGTTGATGCTCGTCCTCGAACGGTGGCGGGTCGCCCGCTGATCGGCGACGCCCGTAGTTGACGCCCGCACCATGGGTCAGCACGCCGTACTGATCCCATTTCAGATTGATGACCCGCTGGCACATCGGATCGTCTGCACGCCCTTCGTACTGGTAGCTGATCGACTCCAACAACAAGGACACCTGACGGGCATAGGGCTGATGCTCACTCACAGGTGCAAGCTGACGCACCAGATAGCGTGACGTCTGAACAGAATATGGCACCGCATGGGGCGCATCGCTTTCAAGACCGAACACCTCGACCCTGAGCAGCGCCCCGGCGAGGGAGCGGGCCATTTCTCGCAGATCGTCGTCCGAGGGAGACGGGATGATCTGATCGATGCCATTAGTAAAGCTGGTGAGCAAATCGTTGCCCAACACCACGGCATCCTTGTCACTTTCGTCAAACCCGGTAGGGGTCCTGACCGGATACCGTCCGCTGTGATACCACGTCTTTGTCAGCACCGGCGCCGTGAAACCTTCTTCCTGCTGAGCGACCTGTGAGGTTTCACTGTCGGTCTGACATACCAGTCCAAAACCCCTGAATTCACGCTCATGCCCATCGTAATAGCCTTGGCGAAACCGGAAACGCTGGCTCAATTCATTGCCCGTGACTTCGTCCCGCTGAGTCTGTCGGATCACCACGTGCAGCGCGAAAGGTACGCCCGACTCGACCGCCAGGCCGGCCTCGCGCAACTCGTTCTTCTCGTCCAGCCATTCCTGAGCAGAACTGCGGTACTCCACGGTCCCCGAGGCACCCATGCCATTTCGAGAGCCTTGCAACAGATACGGCTTGATCGGCGGATGGTCGTAGCGCCAGTGTTTCGTCTGCATGTGCGGAACCGTCAGCACCAGACTCGAACACCCCACGCCCTGAAGATCGGCCATGCGCACCTGGCAAAGATGATCGTAACGAACCCCGTCTGGCCAGGGTTGCGTGACCGGCTCGGCAAAGCGATTGCCCGACTGGTTCATGAACAGTTGAAACCCATCGGACCTCAGGTACACAAAGTCCACGGCACCGGAGCCGTCCATGTCCGCCAGCCGAACGCTTCCTGCATCGAACTCGTCATAGGCGAAAGGCAGCGTCGCGAACACCTGCCCCTTGCCAAACCGCCCTCTTCCCAGATTCGCCCAGACACGCACTTCATTGTGACGAATGCGCACAAGGTGTTGCTGACCGCTGCCCAGCATGTCGGCGAACGCGACCAGCTCTGCGGCGCTGTCACTGAGCAGCGGCAGGGCATCGTCCGGCGTGTCATGGGCAATATCGTCACCCTTTGAAAACCCGCTCGCCCGCTGACTGGCGTAAAGGCGAACACTGCGCGGGCCGATCAGCGCCAGATCAGACAAACCCTCGCCCACCAGATCCGCTAATTGTCCCTGTGGATGAAAGAACTCTGATGGAAACGCGGAGAACGGTGTGAATTGCGCCCAGCTACGGTCGGGATTCAAGGTGAAGAACCCGGCCATGCCCGGCTGCGCCACGACCCAGTCCAGGCGCCCATCACCGGTCATGTCGGCGAGAGATTGCCGAATTGTGGTTGTTGAATCCGCCACGGGATTGTTGGGCAGTAGTCGCCAAGGGCCATATTTAACAGCGTCCGGGTCGTCAGCGTCGGTGTCACGCTCAGGCTCCCGATACATCCACCCTTTGTCCGATCGATACAGAACGCCCGATAAGCTTTCTCCGTACAGATCCACCAGTTGATAGGGTTGCCCGTCATCCAGACCCGGCATGGCGTCGAACGGCGAGAACGTCCCCTCCGCGACATCAAAATCCTGATAAGAAAACACCATTGGCGGCCGACGGCTGAGAGCGGGCTGAATCCGCTCCCCCCATGCCAGGCTCTCCACCGACGCCAGCACGTTGGCGCCTTGCTGAAGATCCTCATAGTTGAATTTCTGCGCGCTGACGAGCGTCGGGGTGTCTGCGTCCAACTCATCCGGGAAGTGGTGAAACATCAATACGTAATGGGCGATACGCAGGTTCCCCAGTTCAAACCCGTAGCTGAACGACGAGTGAAAATCAACGCGCCCTTCCCAAGGCTTGTCCTCGGCATAGGCCAGCGTGTCATTGGCAAACGTCCGCTCGCCATAATCGACGACCAGTTCGAAATGCCATTTCAGCTCGGCCAGCTGTTGGGGTTGCCACAGGTAGAGGTCGGGATGAGCGTTGAAATTGCCGTAACGCACTCGCCACAGGTAACGCTGGGCGCGGAAATCACGTCCAGGCCCCGGCGTTGTTTCGTCAACGAGCCCCTGTAAATTCTCGGCCTTGTATTCGTACAGAGCGTGTTCACCGAGGGGGTTCATGGTTTCTTCGAGCAGCCACTCCGCGACATGGGCCGGATTGGCAGGGTCACGCAGTCGGGAGTCGGGGTTTCGCCCGTAAATCGCAAGCGTGCCGTCAGCGCCATGGATCAGCCAGAACCCCGCAGGGTCGCTCTCGTGGCGCCAATGCTCTATCCGGGCAAATGCACCTTCCATACGGGCAAAATAGAGAACCACCTGATAAGTGTGGTCCAGCGTGAGACCGCCGTACTTGCTGACATCGGTTTCGAGCAACGCACCGTTGGCATCGCGTTGCGCGAGCAGCACCCCACCGTCGGGGCCGAGCATGACGTCCTCATCGGTGTAAAGCGGCACGCCCTTGCTCGCACGCCGCGAGATGGCCCCCACGTTCAAGTGCCAACCCAGTCCGAACAGGCCATTGCCCACTGAACTCTGGTAACTGAGCCCCAGCCCGGGGGCATGACCACGCCCCGCCGTGATCGGCAGCGGGATGTCCAGCGATGCGCTACCGGTTGCACCGACCGCGCCCCAGCCCTTGCCGATACTCTGAATGGCACCACCTCCCTTGGGCAACGAAGGTGTGGAAACGCTGACGTATTGTTCCTGATCGGCCATGACCGTGCTCCTTTCGATCCTTGAACAGCGGCATCACGCGGACGAACGTCGTGATGGCATCGCTGCTTTTCAGATTAGGAGGCACGGGGAGAAGGATTTAGAACTTATCGCGATGGGACTTATCGCGAATACCAACCCTCGCCTCGTGATCAACCACTTAAGGGTATCGATTCGGTGGTCGCGGCATGAGTACGCACGAGGCTCAAGGGTGTGACCAACGCTCGGTGCTGGCTGAGGTAGCGCATACAACTGACCCGCAGGAACGATGCGAAATTCACCACTTCACCACGATAATCCATGACCTCTTCATACAATTTGCTGATCAATTGATTGGTGGTGATGCCGTCATGCCCGGCAATCTCGGCGAGGATATCCCAGAACTGATTTTCCAGCCGAAGCGTCGTTACCACGCCACAAATGCGCAATGAGCGCGAGCGAGACTCGTAGAGGATCGGATCGGCTTTTACGTAGAGTTCGCACATGGTCAAACCTCCGTCTTACAAAATGATTTGGGTGCCAAGCACCTTCAAAAACGCCGCCAGCCACGCCGGGTGCGCAGGCCAGGCGGGTCCGGTCACCAGATTGCCGTCGGTGTGGGCTTCGTCCATGCCGATCTCGACAAATTCTCCACCCGCCAACCGGACCTCAGGAGCACACGCGGGATACGCGCTCAGCGACTTGCCCTTCAACACTCCGGTTTCGGCCAGCAGTTGCGGACCATGGCAGACCGCAGCGATGGGCTTGTTGTCGCGCCCAAACTCGCGCACCAACTCAAGCACCCTCTGGTTAAGCCGCAGGTATTCCGGGGAGCGCCCGCCCGGTACCAGCAACGCGTCATAGTCGGCGGAGTTCACGCTGTCGAAATCGAAGTTCAAGCCAAAGTTATGCCCGCGCTTTTCGCTGTAGGTCTGATCGCCTTCGAAGTCATGGATCGCCGTGCGGATCACGTCACCCTTTTTCTTGCCGGGGCAGACGGCGTGGACGGTGTGACCGACCATCTGCAGCGCCTGAAATGGCACCATCACTTCGTAGTCTTCGACGTAATCGCCGACCAGCATCAGGATTTTTTTCGCAGCCATCATCAATCCCCTTCTGTTTTTGTGACGTCGAGTATTCGCGCAGTCCTTCAGTTCTGGGTAACAGCCTAGTACTACAGCGCAAGCGCGACACATCCGGCAGATGTATGACCGGCGCGCCGTTGGTCGCGAGTCCCGCTCGCCCGGTCAAACGGCTTCTAACCTTGAATAATCAGCCGACAAGGACGTCATGAGCATGGGTCTCCATTCCTTTAGTCCCCATTTGCACGCCATCGAGCCTCGCGGATTGTTGGCTCGTGAAGTGGCTTGGCATCGAATCGATCAGATTGATGAGGCTCAGGCTCGTGTAACGCGTCATGTGTGGGATGAGGCCGGACGCTCGGTGGCCGATTGGGACCCTCGTTTGTGGGAAAAGGCTGCGACGGCGAACCTCAGGAAGACACCTTCGTTGTCCGGTCAGACCTTGCTCGATGAAAGCGTCGATGCGGGTTGGCGGTTGGAGCTGTCTGGCGCTGACGGACAATCGGTCGAGCGTTGGGATGGTCGAGGAAGCTACAGCCGCACCGATTACGATGAGTGTCTGCGGGCTGTTTCGGTGACTGAAAACTTGATCGATGCGCAGCCGAACGTGGTCGAACGGTACACCTACGGAGACCCTTCTGCGTTGTCCGCTGAACATAATCAATGCGGCCGACTGATTCGTCATGACGACCCGGCAGGCACTCTGTGCGCGCAAGAATTCGGCTTGGCGGGCGGTGTGCTGATCGAGAACCGAAGGTTTCTGCAGACAGACGAGCAGCCCGACTGGCCCCTTGATTCAGGCCAACGAGATGCGTTGCTGGAGCCTGGCATTGAGCACACCACCACGACTGTTTTCGATGCCGCTGCGTCACTCGTTTGTCAGACCGACGCTGTAGGCAATCGCACTGAACATCTCTATAACGTTGGCGGGTTCCTGTGGGAAACACGCCTGAAACTGGCAAACGCACAGACCTTTCAGACGCTCATCAGCGATCTGCACTACAACCCAACTGGCCAACTGGAAAGCGAGCATCTGGGTAACGGCGTCATCAGCGAAAAAACCTACGAGCCGCAAAGCGGACGGCTCACACGCATCTTCTCTTCAAGAGCCGGCAATACCGTCCTGCAGGATTTGAACTACCGCTACGACCCGGTGGGCAACGTCGTCGAAATCGAGGACGCCGCCCAAGCAACGCGCTTTTTCACCAACCAACGCATCGACCCCGTGAGTCGCTATCGCTACGACACGCTGTATCAGTTGATTGAAGCGACCGGTCGCGAAGTGTCTACCGGCGCCAGCCATGGCCCCGCCCTGCCGACGCTGCAAAACCTGGCTCAAGACCCCAACCAACTGAGCAATTACACCCAGCGTTACGACTACGACGCAGGGGGTAATCTGCGGGAAATGCGCCATGTCGGGGCGCAGTCATTCACTCGAACAATGCTTGTAGCCCCAGACAGCAATCGAAGTCTGCCTGAAGGCGATGTCGATCCGGATTTTGACAAGGGCTTCGATGCCAACGGCAATCTGCAACAGCTCATTCGGGGGCAGGATTTGTACTGGGATGTGCGCAATCAACTGCGCAGTGTCAGGGCTGTAGAAAGAGAAAACGGTAGCAACGATGAGGAGCGCTACGTTTATGACGGCAGCGGCCAACGCGGCCGGAAAATTCGCAGCACGTTAGCCAAGTCGAGAATTTTGGTTGGCGAGGTGCGATACCTCCCAAGCCTTGAGCTTCGAACTGAGGCGTCGGGAGAAACACTGCAAGTCAGCATGATACAGACAGGCGGAAATAACGTTCGCGTGCTGCACTGGCCCAACGAAAAGCCGGAAGGGATCGCCAATAATCAGATCCGCTACAGCCTGAACGATCACTTGGGTTCCAGCACCTTGAAACTTGACGATAAAGGCGAGCTCATCAGCCAGGAGAGTTACTACCCGTTCGGCGGCACGTCCTGGTGGGCGGCACGAAGTGCGGTTGAGGCGAAATACAAAACCATTCGCTATTCGGGTAAAGAGCGCGATGCCTCAGGGCTTTATTACTACGGGTTCCGGTATTACGCGCCATGGTTGCAGCGCTGGCTGGCGCCCGACGGCATTGAGTCTGTAGATGGTCTTAACCTCTACCAAATGGTTGCCAATTGCCCAATGATCTACATTGACCGTTTCGGTCAAGCAAAAGAGAACAGCACCCTCCCCTTTACCGACGTTGACCCCTCCGACACCTGGAGTAAAAAATTCAACATCAGCGAAGAAAAAGGGAATCTGATCAAGAGCGTATACACGCATGAAATGCGAGACAGGCATACAATCGTGTCAAAATACCATCCGCCAGGCCATCCTTTACCCAATCTCTTCATCAACAAATTTGAGCCGGATGTCTGGACGTTTAAAAACAACACTAAACCCATCAAAGAGACCACTAACCTCTATGCCAATGACATCGCGACCTTCCAATATTTCAAAGTAGCGAGCGCTGAAGGGTTTCTAGGAGCATTGCCGTCTCTCATTATAAGAAACAACATTTCCAATATGGGCGTTAAAAAAATGGCACGGCAATACGAAAGCGACACACCCGAATTCACTCAGGCTTTTTTAACACAAACACAAAACGGCAAAAGCACTCAGAGAATCCTAGATCATTTTGGCTTGCGCGCTTTAAAGATAGAACACTCGCTCAACGATATAGGAATGCTGGACATTCATATTCACGTCGAGAAAAAAACCAGTCTTCCAACGGCCGTGAATACGTCTCTAGAGCGTGAGAAAAGCTTATCCAGCGAATTTTTCAAAGGGCTAAAAATACGAAGATCATCATTAGATCAAACCACGCCAGTGAGGACTCGAAAATCGCCAACGAGACGAAATTCGGATACGCGTTAAGTCAGGGAAATCAGTCCTGCATTAACCCCGCCGATCCAGCGCATTCACCACCAACCGGTCGACCCACCCCCACAGCCGCTGCTGAACCCGGCGCCACAGCGGTCGGCGCTGCCAATCCTCAAGGCTCACTGCGCTGCTCACCAGAAAGTCCCGCTCGAAGCTCTCCTGCACGGCCAGCGTCAGCGCCGGGTCCAATGCTTCAAGATTCGCTTCCAGATTGAAACGCAAATTCCAGTGGTCGAAATTGCACGAGCCGATGCTGACCCAGTCATCCACCAGCACCATTTTCAAGTGCAGGAAGCACGGCTGGTATTCGAAGATTTTTACCCCGGCCTTGAGTAGACGTGGGTAGTAGCGGTGCCCCGCGTAACGCACCGACGGGTGATCCGTGCGCGGGCCGGTGAGCAGCAGGCGCACATCAACGCCTCGGGAGGCTGCCCGGCGCAAGGCGCGGCGGACTTTCCAGGTGGGCAGAAAATACGGGGTCGCCAGCCATATACGCTTTCTGCTGGTGTTCAGCGAACGGATCAGCGATTGCAAAATGTCGCGGTGTTGCCGTGAATCAGCGTACGCCACACGGCCCAGCCCCTCTCCGCTGACCGGGGCTTTAGGCAAGCGCGGCAGGCCGAAGTTTTCAGCCGGTCGCCACGCGCGGCGGCGAGGATTCGCGTGGAACTGACGGTCGAACAACGCTTGCCAATCCAGCACCATCGGGCCGCGAATTTCCACCATGACTTCGTGCCACTCGCTGGCGTCTTGATCGGGGCGCCAGAACTCGTCAGTGACCCCGGTGCCGCCGACCACCGCGAGTTCCTTGTCTACCAGCAGCAGTTTGCGGTGGTCGCGGTAAAAATTGCGAATGCCGCGCCGCCAATGCACGCGGTTGTAGAAACGCAGGATCACGCCCGCTTCGGTCAGGCGCGTGCGCAGACTGAGGGTAAAGGCCAGCGACCCGAAGTCATCGAACAGGCAGCGCACAATGACGCCACGTTTCGCGGCATTCACCAGCGCCTGCACCACCGCTTCGGCGCAGGCGCCCGCTTCCACCAGATACAGCTCCAGCTCGACTTGCTGCTGAGCGTTTTCGATGGTCGTGATCATGCGGGGGAAGAACGCGGGGCCGTCGATCATCAGGTTGAACCGGTTGTCTTTACGCCACGGAAAGATCGCGCCTCTCATGCTCAGCGCGCCGTGAAGATCAGCACGGCGCCGACGGGCACCGAGAAGCTGATGGCGGAAAGATTCGCGACGCTGCGCAATGCATCCAGGCCCGGCAACAGCCCAAAGTCCTCGGCGTGCAACACCAGAGGCTCAAGCGTCACCACCTGAAAGCGTCGCTCATCCAGCCGGGTCGCCAGCAATTGAGCGCTGTAGCGTTGCGATTGGCCGTGCAACTGCACCCTCAACGGCAGGCGAAGTTCGAGCTGCGCGCCGGGTGCAAGGGCGTTGATGGGTCGCATGTCCAGTTGCGCCGTGATAGTCGCCTCGGGAAATTGCTTGATGTCGAAGAGCTGCTTGCGCAGTCGCTCATCGCGCAGAGGAATGCCGGTGCTGACAGAATCCAGCTCGACCTCAAGCTCGGCCACCCCCTTGGTGTCGACCTTTCCGTGAAGGTTGAGGAAGCGGTGAACTTCGGAGATATCTGCATTTTTGGTGGAAATGAACGACAGTCGCGACGACTCGTTATCCAGATACCAATTCGCCTGCGCAGGCAGCGCCAGAACGGCGAGCGAGGCCAGCAGCAGGCGGGGGAAAGTGGGCATGAGAACTCCAGCGGCGCGATTGAGGCAACCTTATCCGGCTGTCTGACCGCAGGCAAACGGGGATGTTCGCCCTCACGACCCGGGAGGCAGCAATCGACAGCCCTGATGCGCTCCTTGCCACTGCGCACTGCTCTCACGGCCCATGCCGGTGGCGGTGATGCGCTTGTCGCTCAGGCTTTCGGTCAGCGTGCTCGGCAGCCACTGTTTCACGTAGCCCTGACAATAGTCCGCGGGGTGGTTCATCACATACCGGCACGAACAATATTCCTTGGCGGTGTAGGCGCTGATGATGGTCGGGAACGCCTCTAACTGAACGCGCCAGGGCCAGATCATGGCCAGCAAAAACAGCAGGATCAGGATGGCGGCACTGCTGAACCGGCGACGCCGCAGTAAGCCTTTGCGCGCGCTCATTGGACGCCCTCCCCGGTGACGGCTTTCAGGGCCCGTTTGAGCAACTCATCGTGATCGTAACTGCCGTCGCGGTCGTCGGCGTAACGCACGATCACGAGGCCAGCGCTTGGGATCACGTACAGCGCCTGTCCCCAATGTCCGAGCCCGGCGAAGGTGTCGGGCGGCGCGTCGGGCCAGGGGCCGGGTTGGCCGCCTGCTGTTTTGTTCAACCACCAATGGCCGCCGGGGGCTTCGTGAGTGGCCGTCTGTGAAGCGAACGGCGTGAGGTTGAAATCGACCCATGCCTTGGGCAGCAACTGACGATTTTGCCAACGACCCCCTTGCTGCATCAGCCGGCCGATGCGCGCCAGATCCCGGGCCGTCATGTAAGCGTAAGACGAGCCGACGAAGGTGCCAGTGGCGTCGGTTTCCCAGACGGCACTTTTAATGCCCAAGGGGTCAAACAGCGCGGTCCAGGGATAATCCGGGTAAGCGGCGTCGCCGACCATGCCTTTCAGCGCGGCGGCCAGAACGGTGCTGTCGCCGCTTGAATAGCGATAGGACGTGCCGGGGGCGCTGGCGACACCATGCTCGGCGGTGAAACGCGCCATATCGCCGCGCCCACGGGTGTAGAGCATCGCGACCACTGACGAGTTGAGCGGCGCGTATTCGTAATCCTCCTGCCAGTCCAGGCCCGAGGCCCAGTGCAGCAGGTCCTGAATCTTGATGTCCGGGTGAGTATTGAACGGCGGGTAAAACCTGGCCACTGGATCGCTGAGCGTGAAGCGGTTTTCACTGAACGCCACACCGAGCACCGTCGCGAGAATGCTCTTGCTGATCGACCAGGTCAGGTGCGGCGTCTCGGCCTTGGTGACGCCCGCATAGCGCTCGTAGACCACCTCGCCGTTGCGAATGATCAACAACGCGTCGGTGCGAATGCCCTTGCGCGTTTGCTCGTCGCGGGGCGGGAAGGCATACGCCTCAAGATCATTGAGCGCCACGCTTGGGGCCAAGGGACGCGCGGGCCATTGCTCATCAGGCCACGTTTCGGCAGCGGCCTGGCAGGCGATCAGAAAAAGGAAAAGCGTGAACAGCAGACGGCGCATGAACGGGTCTCGAATGCAGGATCAGCACACTGTAGACGGCAATCGTGACAGCTGATGCTGGGTGCGATCAGGTCTTGCCGACAAAGGAAAATCCAGGTCACGCCGCAGCCTGTTTCTGCCGAAGGCGTGGGAGTTGGCTTGCCTACGATCTGTCGCGCAGCGGCAGCAAACTCTGTGTATGCGGCCTGTCTGACACAACCAAGGTTTCCGGTTTCGCTACTGCTGCGCAGCAGATCGTAGGCAAGCCAACTCCCACGGCCTTCGGCCAGAATCATAGGCGGTTGCGGGACACCGCCCCGTCGCCGTCTTCGGCCAGATCAAGGCGAATCGCGCACGCCATACCATTGCCCGCCCCCTGTCACGCAACCATCACCAAAGCTTAATAGTCATGACATCGGCCCTCCCTAGCCTGCATTCGTACAGCAATGCTTCGAATAATCAGTCGACCGGCCTGGACCAAGGCTGGCCCACGGAGACGCCACATGACTCAGATTGCCAGCATTCGAGACACCTCCTCCGACCGTCGCCTGCAGGCCGAACGCCTGATCGGGCCTCACGCCATGCAGGAAGCACAGGCGTTGCGATTCAGTGTGTTCAGCGGCGAATTCAACGCCAAACTCAAGGGCGCTGAACTGGGCCTCGACATCGACGATTACGACGTACATTGCATGCACATCGGCGTGCGCGACCTCAACAGCGGTCGCCTTGTCGCCACCACCCGCCTGCTGGACCACAAGGCTGCCAACACTCTGGGCCGGTTCTACAGCGAAGAAGAATTCAGCCTCCACGGCCTCGGCCATCTGCAAGGCCCGATCCTCGAACTGGGTCGCACCTGCGTCGATCCGGCCTACCGAAACGGCGGCACCATCGCCGTGCTGTGGAGCGAGCTGGCCGAAGTCCTCAACGAAGGCGGCTACAGCTACCTCATGGGCTGCGCGAGCATCCCGATGCAAGACGGCGGCATTCAGGCCCACGCCATCATGCAACGTTTGCGCGAGCGTTATCTGAGCACCGAGCACCTGCGTGCAGAGCCAAAAAATCCGCTGCCGAACCTCGACCTGCCGAACAACGTGATCTGCGAAATGCCGCCGCTGCTTAAGGCCTACATGCGCCTGGGTGCGAAGATCTGCGGCGAGCCGTGCTGGGACGAGGATTTCCAGGTCGCCGACGTGTTCATCCTGCTCAAGCGCGACGAGCTGTGCCCGCGCTACGCTCGCCACTTCAAGGCAGCCGTGTGATGAGCACGCTGCGCAGTCATGCGCGAGTCATCCGCGTGCTGGGGGTCATCGCCCTGGGCCTGACTATCGCAGGCACCTTCGCCCTGATGGAACGCCTGCGCATTGGCAACTCCATGGCGCGTCGTCAGCGCTGGACCAGTTGGTTCATGGCGCGCCTGACCGGTGCCCTGCCGTTCCGCGTCAAGGTCAGCGGCCACTTGCCCGGCCAGCCGATGCTGTGGGTCTGCAACCATGTGTCGTGGACCGACATTGCCCTGCTGGGCCAACTCGCCCCGCTGTCGTTTTTGTCCAAGGCTGAAGTGCGCACCTGGCCCGTGGCGGGTTGGCTGGCGCTGAAAGCGGGCACGCTGTTCATTCGTCGCGGGTCGGGCGACAGCAAGCTGATCCAGAAACAAATGGGCCACCACCTGCAGGGCAATCATTCGCTGGTGATCTTCCCCGAGGGCACCACCACCGATGGCCGCAGCCTGCGCACCTTCCACGGTCGCTTGCTGTCGAGTGCAATCGAGACTGGCGTGGCGATTCAACCGGTCGCGATTCAGTACCTGCGTGATGGCAAGCCGGATCAGATCGCGCCATTCATTGGCGATGACGACCTGCTGTCGCACCTGCGTCGCCTGTTCGCCAACGAAGTCAGCGACGTACACATCCAGTTGCTGACGCCGATTGAGTCTCAAGGCAAGGAACGCGCAGCACTGGCGTTTGAAGCTCAGCAGGCGGTGCAGACGGCACTGTTTGGTGAAGCCACTCAGTCCGGCGATGTCGCCAAGCCCGCCGAAGCACGCCCTGCCGCCAGAGCTGCCTGAGCGAACGCTTGCAGCTCGGGGTAGAAAGCACAGAAATCGTCGCTCAACGGCCGATAAAGCGCCTGCAGCTCCTGCATGGCGCCGGCCAGGGCCTCGGGGCGTGACAGGCGTCGGGCAATCCCGGCCAGCGCATCGCCCACCACCTCGAAGTCCACGTACGAACCCAACCAATCCTGCGCCGCCATTCTCGGAGCAATGTAGGCGAGGCGCTCCGGCAAGTTCGGCTCATCGGCCAGCACCCGGTACACCTTGTCAGTGAAGACGGGCAGCGGCACGTCCGAATACTGCGCCCAATCCCGCGCCAGGCAGTGATCGAAAAACACGTCCAGCACAATCCCCGCGTAACGCCTGCGCTCCGCCGGGAATCGGCCCATCGCCTGCTTGATGACGGGATGGCCGTCGGTGTACACGTCGATGCGTCGATGCAGTCGGATAGCGTCTTCAATGTCCGCAGGAAACCGTCCCGGCAACAGTCCTTTGACGAAATCGCCATACAGGCTGCCGAGCAGTTGCGCAGGCGTCTGACCGCCGAGATGGAGGTGTGCGAGGTAATTCATCGGAAGAATGTAACAGACATCAACACGATCCCTATAGCAGCTGCACGCCCCCAGATATAACAGCGATCTCCACTGTGGGAGCGAATTCATTCGCGAAGGGGCCGGTGCAGACAAGCAGAATCAGCGACTGAACGATTTTTCGCGAATGAATTCGCTCCCACAAATGCACTGCGGTATGCCTGCTTTTGCCAGCACCGTCCCCCTGCTAGCAGTCGCGAGATCAGGGATACGCACCATATCGTTATAACCCGATATACCGATTCGCGCGGTCCTTAGCACCCTTTCATATTTGTATATCGCGATGCACAGATATAAAGTTCGCCCCATCGCGATATACCGCTATACGCGGATTGAGAACGACATGCCTATCGACCTCGACGACATTATAAAAGCCCTGTCGCACCCGGTGCGGCGTCAGATTCTTTCCTGGCTGAAAGACCCTGAAACCTGCTTTCCGGACCAGCAACACACCTTCGACGGCGGCGTCTGTGCCGGTCAGATCGACCAGCGCGCAGGCCTTTCGCAATCGACCGTTTCTGCCCATTTGGCGACGCTGCAACGTGCCGGGCTGATCACCAGCAAAAAGCACGGTCAGTGGCATTTTTTCAAACGTAACGAAGACGCCATTCAGGCGTTTTTGCAGGAGCTGACGCGTCAGCTCTGAACACTTTCAGGAGACGCCCCGTGCCTCTTTCGCTACTTATTCTGGCCCTGAGCGCCTTCGCCATCGGGACGACCGAGTTCGTCATCATGGGCCTGTTGCCCGACGTCGCCGCTGACTTGGGCGTAAGCATTCCCGGTGCGGGCTGGCTCGTGACGGGTTACGCATTGGGTGTCGCCATCGGCGCGCCGTTCATGGCGATGGCCACTTCGCGGTTACCACGCAAAGCGGCGCTGGTAATCCTCATGGGCATCTTCATCATCGGCAACCTGCTCTGCGCCGTCGCCACTGATTACAACGTGCTGATGTTCGCCCGCGTCGTGACTGCTCTGTGTCACGGTGCGTTCTTCGGCATCGGCTCCGTGGTCGCTGCCGGTCTGGTGCCCGCCAATCGCCGCGCTTCCGCCGTCGCCTTGATGTTCACCGGCCTGACCCTGGCCAACGTGCTGGGTGTGCCGCTGGGTACGGCACTGGGTCAACAGGCGGGTTGGCGCTCGACGTTCTACGCGGTGACCGTGATCGGCGTGATCGCGTTCATCGGCCTGATCCGCTTCCTGCCTGCCAAACGTGACGAAGAAAAACTCGACATGCGTGCCGAACTGGCAGTGCTCAAGGGCGCCGGTATCTGGCTTTCGCTGAGCATGACCGCTTTGTTCGCTGCGTCCGTATTTGCCCTGTTTACTTACGTCGCACCGTTGCTGGGTGAAATCACCGGGGTATCGCCACATGGCGTGACCTGGACACTCATGCTGATCGGCCTGGGCCTGACCCTCGGCAACATCATCGGCGGCAAGCTGGCGGATCGTCGTTTGGCCGCCACGCTGATCGGCGTGTTCATCACCATGGCCGTGGTCTCGACTGTCCTGAGCTGGACCAGCGTCGCGCTGATTCCGGCCGAAATCACATTGTTCCTCTGGGCCGTCGCCTGTTTTGCCGCTGTGCCTGCGTTGCAGATCAACGTCGTGACCTTCGGCAAGGACGCTCCAAATCTGGTCTCCACCCTGAACATCGGCGCTTTCAACGTCGGCAACGCCTTGGGCGCCTGGGTCGGCGGCAGTGTCATCGCCCACGGTTTTGGCCTCACCAGCGTGCCCTTGGCCGCTGGCGCCCTGGCGGTGCTGGCCCTGGTGGTGACTCTGATCAATTTCCGTCAGCGCGGCGATGCCGAGCTGGCTGCTGTGGCGAACTGAGCCTCTAGAGTCAGCGCTTCAGCGACATGCGTTAAAAGACTGCGGATTCAACCTTTACAGACTTCACTGAGGATACCTTCCGATGACCACGATTTTTGACCCGATCAAGATCGGCGAACTCGATCTGAACAACCGCATCGTCATGGCCCCGCTGACCCGCTGCCGCGCCGACGAAGGCCGCGTGCCCAACGCGATGATGGCCGAGTATTACGTGCAGCGCGCCTCGGCTGGTCTGATCATCACCGAAGCCACCTCGGTCACCGCGATGGGCGTCGGTTATCCCGATACGCCGGGCATCTGGTCCAACGATCAGGTCCGTGGCTGGAGCAACATCACCAAAGCCGTTCACGCGGCGGGCGGCAAGA
Source organism: Pseudomonas sp. NPDC088368 (assembly GCF_044753445.1). Taxonomy (NCBI): domain Bacteria; kingdom Pseudomonadati; phylum Pseudomonadota; class Gammaproteobacteria; order Pseudomonadales; family Pseudomonadaceae; genus Pseudomonas; species Pseudomonas sp. NPDC088368. Next base: position 79,421 of record NZ_JBIVNG010000009.1, on the reverse strand, counting down.
TCGTGTTGCAACTGTGGCACGTGGGCCGTGTTTCCCACCCGATCTACCTGAACGGTGAAGCGCCGGTCGCACCGAGCGCCGTTCAACAGAAAGGCCACGTCAGCCTGGTTCGCCCGCTGGCCGACTACCCGACGCCACGTGCGCTGGAACTGGCTGAAATCGAAGACGTCGTCGAGGCCTACCGCGTGGGCGCAGAGAACGCCAAGGCTGCCGGTTTTGACGGCGTGGAAATCCACGGCGCCAACGGTTACCTGCTCGACCAGTTCCTGCAAAGCAGCACCAACAAGCGCACCGACATTTACGGTGGCTCGGTGGAAAACCGTGCACGCCTGATGCTGGAAGTGACCGACGCTGTTGTAGAAGTCTGGGGCGCTGGCCGCGTAGGCATGCACCTCTCGCCACGCGCCGACCTGCACGACATGGGCGACGACAACCTGACCGAGACCTTCACCTACGTCGCGACGGAGCTCGGCAAACGCGGGATCGCCTTCCTGTGTGCCCGCGAACGCGAACTCGACGACAGCCTGTCGCCGCGCCTGAAACAAGCGTTTGGCGGGGTGTTCATCGCCAACGAGAAATTCACCAAAGACAGCGCCAACGAATGGCTGGAGGGTGGCAAGGCCGACGCCGTTGCATTCGGCGTGCCGTTCATCGCCAACCCTGACCTGCCTGCGCGTCTGGCGAAGGATGCGCCGCTGAACGAGCCGCATCCAGAGACGTTCTACGCCAAAGGGCCGGTGGGTTATATCGACTATCCGGCGTTGTAAGGCTTCAAGGTCTCAGGGCTTTGAATCGATACTTTGATGCCCTGCGGGCCTATCGCGGGCAAGCGCGATAGGCCCGCAGGGCATCAAAACCAAGGTCCCAAGCCAACCCGCTACTGCGCCCGCGAATTGATCTGCTGCGACAACGTCTGAATCTGGCTCTGCAACGTGTTCAGATTGCGGGTCATCTGCCCTCGGAACGCATCGAATTCCTGGGTGCTCGCCCCCGACGACGTTGCCTGCGCCGGACGGTTGTCCTGCTCGCTCTTGAGCACAATCATGTCCTGCTCCAGACGCTCGATGGTCTGACTGTTGTTGCTCTTCTTCAGATTCGCCACGTCCGCGCTCAAACTCTTGAGCTGCGAATCCAGACGATCCTGATCAGCCTGCGCCGACTTGCCATCCGGCATCGCGGCTTTTAGTGCCGCCAACTCCGTGGTCACGGCCTTGAGCTGATCCTGCAATTGCTGGTTCGTGGCCTGTTGCTGCGTCGCTTGCGTGGCGATGGTTTCCAGACGCTTGTCCAGACCGCCCTGCACCCCGGCCGCGCCCTGCTGCTGTTTGCTCTGCTCGGCGAGTTGATCCTGCAGCGCCTTGATTTCAGCTTTCAGCGCTTCACCGCCGCTGTTGGCGACCGACTCAGTGGCTACCACCTTGCCGGAAATGTCCTGCAACCGCCCCGCCGCTTCCTCACTGATCCGCGCGAAGCTTTCTTGCGTGGCGACCAGTTGCTGCTCCATCAACGAGACCTGCTGAAAACTCCACCAGCCCAGGCCGCAGAACGCGATGAACAGCGCGCCAATCAACGCCCATAACGCGCCCGTACCCGGCGTTTTCACCTTCACCACTGGCGTGGTGCGCGAGTACACCGTGGTGCGCTCGCGAGCGCCCGCCGTGGTCGGAATAAAATCGTCGTCATCATCTTTGGCGCTGAGGCTCGGGACGTCATCGACGTCGTCATACGGATCTTTGCGCATGCGTTTCCCTTTGAAATCCGTTGAATCTTGAAGGGCGGATTCGCTCCGCCGAACGTTAGGACCATCCGAACCGCCGGGTGTTTTACAGCTCGGCGCCGTGTTGGGCCTTCCACCAGCCACAGAACTCGTCCAGCGCGGTCCAGACGCTGACCTTGGGCTGGTAATCCAGATAATACTGGGCGCGGCTGATATCAAGCGTGAAATCTCGACTCATCACCTGCATTCCGATTCTCGACAGCGTCGGTTCAGGTCGGCCGGGCCAAAGCAGGCACGCAGCCTCGTTGATCGCGGCGGCGCTGTATGCCAGGCCGTACGAGCGATAACGGGTGACAGGCGGCAACTCCATCTGGCGCATCACGTAATTGACCACGTCCCAGATCGGAATCGGCGTGCCATTACTGATGTTGTAGGCCTTGCCCAGCGCCGACCCCGTCGCCAGCAGACTGCTGAGCAGGGCTTCGTTGAGGTTCTGGATGCTGGTGAAGTCGACCTTGTTCAGCCCATTGCCGATGATCGACAGGCGCTTCTTGCGCTGCATTTGCATCAGGCGCGGGAAAATGCTGGTGTCGCCCGCCCCCGTGACGAAACGGGGCCGCAGCGCGATCACTTCGAGGCCGAACTCTTCGGCGCCGAATACTTTCTGCTCGGCCAGGTATTTGGTGCCCGCGTAGTGATTGTGGAACCGTTTCGGCACCTGCTCCTCGCGGATGTTCAGGTGCGCGTGGCCGTCGAAATAAATAGAAGGCGATGACAGGTGGACCAGCCGCCGCACCTGCTGCTTGAGGCAGGCCTCGACCACGTTTTCAGTGACTTGCACGTTGCCCTGATGGAAGTCCTGACGACGCCCCCAGTTGCCCACCGCTCCGGCGCAATGCACCACGGCTTCAACGTCGTCGCACAAAGCTTGCACCAGTTCCGGGTCGTTCAGGTCGCCCTGAATGAACTCCGCACCCCGACGTACCAGGTGCTCGACGCCTTGCGCACGACGGCCGTTGACCCGAACGCTCAACCCCTGCTCCAGCGCAAAACGCGCGAAGCGTCCGCCGATGAAGCCGCTCGCGCCGGTGACCAGAATCTTCATTTACCGCTCCATCTCATCTATACATTTCGCACCGAGCGCCGCCGTGACGGCGTCGGACGGTCAATTGTAGGTCCCGCTTATCCAACACCGGCAGTGACGCTCAATCCGCTGCCAGCGGCACTAACCATTGCCCGGCTTTTTTAGCGAGGTGATCGGTCAGCTGCGTCAGCAATTGCCCGCCACTGCGCCAATGATGCCAGTACAACGGCACATCGATGCAGCGATCCCTCAACAATTCCACCAGTTTTCCGCTGGCCAGTTGCTCACGCACCTGCAATTCCGGCACCAGCCCCCAGCCCATTCCGGCCTCGGTCATGCGCATGAAACCCTCCGACGACGGGCAGAGGTGATGCTGGAAACCACCCTCGACGCCCAGCGATTCGAGATAACGGTGCTGCAGGAAATCATCCGGGCCGAACACCAGCGCCGGAGTCTGCGCCAACCCCTGCGGGGTCACGCCGTTCGGAAAATGCCGGGCGATGAAGGCGGGGCTGGCCAACGCACGATAGCGCATGGCGCCCAACAGCAAACTGCGTGCCCCGGCCACCGGCCGCTCGCTGCCGCACAGACACGCCGCCACTTCCCCGGCGCGCATGCGTTTGAGGCCCACTTCCTGATCTTCGACCACCAGTTCAGTCAGCAGATGATGCTCGCTGCAAAAGTCCCCCACCGCCTGCGCCCACCACGTTGCCAGGCTGTCGGCGTTGAGCGCGATGCGCAGACGTTCGGGGGCGCCACCCTCGTCCAGCGCCGGGACCAAGGTCTGCAAGTCGCGTTCGAGCAAGCGCACCTGCTGCACATGGTTGAGCAAGCGCCGACCGATTTCGGTGGGTGTCGGGGGCGTGGCCCGCACTAACACCGGCTGCCCCACACGCGCCTCCAACAGTTTGATCCGCTGGGAAACCGCCGATTGCGACAACCCCAACACCTGCGCTGCACGTTCAAACCCGGCCTGTTCGACGACGGCCGCCAACGCGGAAAGCAATTTGTAATCGAACATCACTTTTCCTAATGAGTGATCAGGATTATTGGTTTTTCTTATACAGCCTCAGCGCCGACAATCGCCACATCTTCTTAGCCTCACCGTCATCCCGGAGCACCTCATCATGTGGCAAAGCTACCTCAACGGACTGCTGGTCGCGTTCGGCCTGATCATGGCCATCGGCACCCAGAATGCATACGTGCTGGCGCAAAGTCTGCGTCGCGAGCATCACCTGTCCGTGGCCGTGCTGTGCATCTTGTGTGATGTGGTCCTTGTGGCGGCCGGGGTCTTCGGGCTTGCGAACGTGCTGGCTCATAACCCGACGTTGCTGGCCGTGGCGCGCTGGGGCGGCGTGGTGTTTCTGCTGTGGTATGGCGCCAAGGCCTTGCGTCGTGCGCTGTCGCCCCAGAGCTTGCAGGAAGGCGACGCCAATGGTCAGCGCTCACGTCGCGCCGTACTGCTGACCGCGCTCGCGGTGACCCTGCTCAACCCGCACGTTTACCTCGACACCGTGCTGCTGATCGGCTCCCTCGGCGCGCAACAGACCGAACCGAGCGCCTACGTGGCCGGTGCCGCCAGCGCGTCGCTGCTGTGGTTCTCTACCCTCGCCATCGGTGCCGCCTGGCTCGCCCCCTGGCTGGCCCGCCCCGCCACCTGGCGCCTGCTTGACTTGATGGTTGCGGTGATGATGTTCAGCGTGGCGGTGCAACTGATTCGCTCGGCGTGATGCCGTCATGCCCCGATTGTGGTCCCATTTGTGGCCGAAACCGGTGGGAGTTGGCTTGCCTACGATCTGTTGCGCAGCGACAGCAAAATCCGACAGCTCGGTTGTGTCAGGCACACCGGATGCACAGATTCTGCTGCCGCTTCACGCCAGATCGTAGGCAAGCCAACTCCCACGGCCTTCGGCCAGAATCAAGACGCGAACCTTGCCACAGATCCGCTTCCAGCCGATTCCATGGGAACCTCTATCCCACACAGTTGTTGCGTGGTTATGGGCCGGGGCCGGTGCTATGATCCAGCCCCTACGCCGCAAAGAGTAAAAACTCGCCGGCGTATTTTGTCTGGCCGTCCGTGATCGGCCTTGCGCTAACCGCAACCTGACCTGATTAGGAGAATTACCATGGCTTTCGAATTGCCGCCGCTGCCGTACGCACACGATGCTCTGGCACCGCACATCTCCAAGGAAACGCTGGAATATCACCACGACAAACACCACAACACCTATGTCGTGAACCTGAACAACCTGGTCCCAGGCACCGAGTTCGAAGGCAAGACGCTGGAAGAAATCGTCAAATCTTCTTCGGGCGGTATCTTCAACAACGCAGCCCAGGTCTGGAACCACACCTTCTACTGGAACTGCCTGGCGCCTAACGCTGGCGGCCAACCGACCGGCGCTCTGGCTGATGCCATCAACGCTGCGTTCGGCTCGTTCGACAAGTTCAAAGAAGAATTCAGCAAGACTTCCATTGGCACCTTCGGCTCCGGCTGGGGCTGGCTGGTGAAGAAGGCTGACGGCTCCCTGGCACTGGCCAGCACCATCGGCGCCGGTAACCCGCTGACCAGCGGCGACACCCCGCTGCTGACCTGCGACGTCTGGGAACACGCTTACTACATCGACTACCGTAACCTGCGTCCAAAATATGTTGAGGCGTTCTGGAACCTGGTGAACTGGAAGTTCGTTGCTGAGCAGTTCGAAGGCAAGGCTTTCACTGCCTGATTACGGCATCGAACGCTGTTTTGAAGAAAAACCCGGCCTGTCCGGGTTTTTTTTCGCCTTCTGTTCGTCCTTTATGTATTGTCAGAAAACGATAGCGGACTAATATCAGTTTCCGCCGGAAATCGACGAAGCGAGGCTCAAGTTCCGCCTCCTGTTTACCGACACAGTGTTGATAGCCTTACTTGCCTGCATGTGAATCGTTATCCAAATGAAACAGGTCAGAGGTGTATCAAGACCTTGACCCGAAGGTCTGCATTGCCAATGCTTGCAAGCAGTCGCCCAGCATGGATGAAGGAATGCCCATTTGAAGCTGGAACTCAAAAACAGCTTGTCGGTGAAGCTGCTGCGTGTGGTGTTGTTGTCGGCGCTGGTCGTGGGCGTTGTGCTCAGCTGCGCGCAGATCGTGTACGACGCCTACAAAACGCGCCAGGCGGTTGCCACTGACGCCGAGCGGATTCTCGACATGTTCCGGGACCCGTCGACTCAGGCTGTCTATAGCCTGGACCGGGAAATGGGCATGCAGGTCATTGAAGGCTTGTTCCAGGACAAGGCCGTGCGCATGGCTTCCATTGGCCATCCCAACGAGACGCTGCTCGCGGAAAAAACCCGCGACCTCAAACCCTCTCCCACGCGCTGGCTGACCGACCCGATTCTCGGCCAGGAGCGCAGCTTCACCACCCAATTGGTTGGCCGCAGCCCGTACAGCGAATACTACGGCGACCTGCGTATCACGCTGGACACCGCGACTTACGGCGAAGGCTTTCTGATCAATTCGATGATCATTTTCATCTCTGGCGTGCTGCGAGCGCTGGCCATGGGCCTCGTGCTGTATCTCGTCTATCACTGGCTGCTGACCAAGCCGCTGTCGCGCATCATCGAACACCTGACCAGCATCAACCCCGACCGCCCCAGTGAGCACCAGTTGCCGCTGCTCAAGGGCCACGAGAAAAACGAGCTGGGCATCTGGGTCAACACCGCCAACGAATTGCTGGCGTCTATCGAACGCAATACCCATCTGCGTCACGAAGCAGAATCCAGCCTGCTGCGCATGGCGCAATACGACTTTCTGACCGGCCTCCCCAATCGCCAGCAATTGCAGCAGCAACTGGACAAGATTCTGATCGACGCCGGCAAGGTGCAGCATCGCGTCGCAGTGCTGTGCGTCGGTTTGGACGATTTCAAAGGCATCAACGAACAATTCAGCTATCAGGCCGGCGACCAACTGCTGCTGGCTTTGGCTGACCGTCTGCGCAGCCACAGCGGCCGCCTCGGCGCGCTGGCACGGCTGGGGGGCGACCAGTTCGCGCTGGTTCAGGCCGACATCGAGCAGCCTTACGAAGCGGCCGAACTGGCGCAGAACATCCTCGATGACCTGGAGGCGCCGTTTTCCGTGGACGGGGAAGAAATCCGCCTGCGCGCCACCATCGGCATCACGCTGTTCCCGGAAGATGGCGACAGCACCGAAAAGCTGCTGCAGAAAGCCGAACAGACCATGACCCTGGCCAAGACCCGTTCGCGTAATCGCTACCAGTTCTATATCGCCAGCGTGGACAGCGAGATGCGCCGCCGTCGCGAGCTGGAAAAAGACCTGCGCGAAGCCTTGGTCCGCAACCAGTTTCACCTCGTTTACCAGCCGCAGATCAGCTACCGCGATCAACGGGTGGTGGGCGTGGAAGCACTGATTCGCTGGACGCATCCCGAGCATGGCTTCGTACCGCCCGACCAGTTCATCCCGCTGGCCGAGCAGAATGGCACCATCATTGCCATCGGCGAATGGGTGCTGGACCAAGCCTGTAAACAACTGCGCGAATGGCACGACCAAGGCTTCACCGACCTGCGCATGGCGGTCAACCTGTCGACCGTTCAACTGCATCACTCCGAACTGCCGCGCGTGGTCAACAATCTGCTACAGATCTACCGCCTGCCGCCGCGCAGTCTTGAGCTGGAAGTCACCGAAACCGGCCTGATGGAAGACATCAGCACCGCTGCCCAACACCTGCTCAGCCTGCGCCGCTCTGGCGCGCTGATCGCCATTGATGACTTCGGCACCGGCTATTCGTCCCTGAGTTACCTCAAGAGCTTGCCGCTGGACAAGATCAAGATCGACAAGAGCTTCGTTCAGGACCTGATCGACGACGATGACGACGCGACGATCGTGCGCGCCATTATCCAGCTCGGCAAAAGCCTCGGCATGCAGGTCATCGCCGAAGGCGTGGAAACCACCGAGCAAGAGGCTTACATCATTTCCGAGGGCTGCCACGAAGGTCAGGGCTATTTCTACAGCAAGCCGTTGCCTGCCCGTGAGTTGCTGTCGTATCTGAAGCAAGCGCATCGCACCCATATGGGCGTGCTCTAACCACCCGCACGCTGCCTGAGTCAGGCTTGCCGGCGGTGAGCCCCTCAAGATCGTCGCCGCTGGCAAGCCATGCGGCAACAGAGTTGGGCTCAAATTCTGTAACAGCTTGAAATACCTCCTCCGTCGGCTCTGGGCATTTTGCCTTTACACCGAATGCAAATCTTTCGCATCATTGCGCGGATTTGCTGGCGCTCGCCACCGTTCACACACCTCTCGACGCAGGATTCCGTCATGATTCGTACGCCCCTGGCAACTGCCAGTCTGCTGGCCATCGCTATCGCTTTGGCCGGTTGTGACCAAGGCAAGGACAAGCCCGCTGCCGCCGCTCCGACTCCCGCACCCGCCGCTGCCGCCCCAGCAGCACCTGCTGCCCAACCGGCTGCTGCGCCCGCGCAGACCAGCGATGCCGCAGCCAAGGCCGTGGTGGCCAACTACGCAAACATCGTATTTGCCGCGTTCAGCGACGCCGAATCCACTGCGAAGAAACTGAGCACTGCCGTCGACGCCTTCCTTGCCTCCCCGAACGACCAGACCCTGAAAGCCGCTCGCGACGCGTGGCTTGCAGCGCGTGTGCCTTACATGCAGACCGAAGTGTTCCGCTTCGGCAACACCATCATCGACGACTGGGAGGGTCAGGTGAACGCCTGGCCGCTGGACGAAGGTCTGATCGACTACGTCGCCAAGGATTACCAGCATGCCTTGGGCAACCCTGGCGCGACGGCGAATATCATCGCCAATACCTCGATTCAGGTCGGCGAGGACAAAGTCGACGTGACTGAAATCACCCCTGAGAAACTGGCCAGCCTGAACGAACTGGGCGGCGCCGAGGCCAACGTTGCCACGGGTTATCACGCCATTGAATTCCTGCTCTGGGGCCAGGACCTGCACGGCAACGGCCCGGGCGCCGGTGAGCGGCCTGCCAGCGATTACATCGAGGGCAACGGCGGCACGGGCGGTCACAACGACCGTCGTCGCGCCTACCTGAAGGCCGCCACCGATCTGCTGGTGAGCGATCTGGAAGAGATGGTCGGCAACTGGAAGCCGGGCGTCGCCGACAACTACCGCGCCACGCTGGAAGCCGAATCGGGCGAAAGCGGGTTGCGCAAGATGCTGTTCGGCATGGGCAGCCTGTCCCTGGGCGAACTGGCGGGCGAGCGCATGAAGGTTGCACTGGAAGCCAACTCCAGCGAAGACGAGCACGACTGCTTCAGCGACAACACCCACCACTCGCACTTCTACAACGGGCTGGGTATTCGCAATGTATATCTGGGCGAATACACCCGCGTAGACGGCAGCAAGGTCAGCGGTCCCAGCCTGTCGTCGCTGGTAGGAAAAGCCGATGCAGCAACCGACACCACGCTGCGCGCCGATCTGGACGACACCCAGGCCAAGCTGCAAGTGATCGTCGATCACGCCAACAAGGGCGAGCATTTCGATCAACTGATCGCCGCAGGCAATACCGCAGGCAATCAGGTCGTTCGCGACGCCATCGCGGCACTGGTCAAGCAGACCGGCGCCATCGAACAGGCCGCAGGCAAGCTAGGCATCACCGATTTGAACCCTGACAACGCCGATCACGAGTTCTGATCGACGCAAAAGAAGCGCTCTTCGGGGCGCGTCTGAATGAACGTCAAATGAAGGCCAATCCACCCTCGGATTGGCCTTTTTTTGTGCATCATAAAAAGCGTAAAACCCCTGCAAATAAAGGGCTTATGAGGACCGATCTGTAAGTTTTGTAGGTCTTTTCCTGTTCATTATTTGTCGGATTGAACACCCTGAATTCGCCACCGATCATGCGCACTTCCTTGACCCCATCCCATCCAGGAGGAGACAGACAGTGCCCAAGAGAAACAATAAAAGGCGCCGCGTCAGCAAGCTCAAAACCAACAACTACGGAATCCATTTGCTGGTCGGCATCAAAGGGCCCCGTGCCTGGAAAGTGACGATCTATCGCGATGGCAAGACCCTCAACCGACTGTTCTCATTCTCACGCTATGGCGGCCGTGAAGAGGCCCGCAAGGCGGCTGACGCCTGTCGGGACGAATTGCTGCTCACGTACCTGCCCAAGCTCAGCCGCGACATCCGCCAACGCATCATCGCCACCAACACCAGCGGCTATCCCGGTGTGCATTACCGCTGCTACACCGGCATCGCCTATTGGGTCGCCCGCACCACCTTGCGCAACGGCAGCAGCGTGACCAAGTCGTTCAGGGTCGAACACTACGGCTATGAACGTGCCAAGGAACTGGCAATTCGCGAACGAGAACGCCAACTCGACAGCATCGGCGACTACCGATGTTTCAAAGTGATCGAAGGTGAAAAACGCATGATGCAGCTTCTGGTGGAGAACCCTTCACTGGATATTTCAGGCTTCTGACGAGGCCGTCTGGTCAGACACCCGCTCTGCCAGCAAATTGGTTACAACACGTTTCGAGAGGCGCTTACAAACGCTAATCCCTCTTATTCCTCACAGACGGGGCTGGTAAGCTTGCTCGCCCCGATTTCCACCCCTTTTGCAGGATCTGTATGACTGCGCGGTTCCGTTTTTCGTTTTTCCTGCTGATGGCCTGGGCCCTTGGCGGGTGCGATGACGCCCCGCGTTTCACGTCTGCGGAACCCGGTGAGGCGTTGTCCGGTGGCGCGACCACAGTCAACAAGAGCGACCGCAACGCGTTTTCGCTGCCGTCCGCCAATCTTTCGCCCAGCCGACGCCTGGACTTCAGCGTCGGTAACAGTTTCTTTCGCAACCCGTGGGTCATCGCGCCATCGACAACCACCGCGCGGGACGGCCTCGGGCCGCTGTTCAACACCAACGCCTGCCAGAACTGCCACATCAAGGACGGCCGCGGTCATCCGCCCGAGCCGGGCGCTGATAACGCCGTGTCGATGCTGGTGCGCCTGTCGATTCCCGATGCGCCCGCCTATGCCGAACACATCAAACGGCTGGGCCTGACGCCCGAGCCGGTCTACGGCACACAACTGCAAGACATGGCGATACCCGGCGTCACCCCCGAGGCCAAGGTGCGCGTCGAATACGACTCGATGATCGTGCATTTTCGCGACGGCACCCCCGCTCACCTGCGTCGCCCGACGCTGCGAATCACCCAACTCGGTTACGGGCCGATGCACCCTCAAACCCGAGCGTCCGCACGCATCGCGCCGCCGATGATCGGACTGGGTCTGCTCGAAGCCATTCCCGACGCGGCGATCCTGGCCAACGCCAACCCTGATGACAAGAACGGCACCGGCATCACCGGCACGCCCAACTGGGTGTGGGACGACGCGCAGCAAAAGCCCGTATTGGGGCGTTTCGGCTGGAAGGCCGCACAGCCCACCGTCAATCAACAGAACGCCCACGCGCTGGCCGGGGACATGGGCCTGACGTCCCACCTGGAACCTGCTGACGATTGCACCCCTTCTCAAATCGCCTGCCAGAGAGCACCCAGCGGTGAAGGCCCGAACGGCGAACCGGAAGTCAGCGACAACATTTTGCGGCTGATCACTTTCTACGCCCGCAACCTGGGAGTTCCGGCCCGTCGCGACGTCGGCGATGCGCAGGTGTTGCAAGGCAAGAATCTGTTCTTCAAGGCCGGGTGTCAGCAATGCCACACGCCGCAGTTCACCACCGCTGCCGATGCGGCCGAACCCGAGCTGGCCAATCAGGTGATTCGCCCCTACACCGACCTCTTGCTGCACGACATGGGCGAAGGACTGGCCGACAACCTCAGTGAATTTCAGGCCACCGGCCAGCAGTGGCGAACGCCGCCGCTGTGGGGCATCGGTCTGACTCAGACCGTCAACGGCCACACGCAATTTCTCCACGACGGGCGCGCCCGCGATCTGATGGAAGCGGTGCTGTGGCATGGCGGCGAAGCCTTACCCGCGCAGCGTCACGTGCTGGCCTTCGACGCCCAACAGCGCGCTGCGCTGCTGGCGTTCCTGAATTCTTTATAAACGCAATTTTCAAACGATAAGGAGCCGGACATGTTCCGTCCCAAGCTGTTGTTCACCAGCCTCGCCGCGCTCGCGCTGGGTGCCTGCACGCCATCGGACCCACAGGCCGTGACGTCCGCTGCCATCGCCAAGCAAGTGATCCTGCCGACCTACAGCCGCTGGGTCGATGCCGACCGGCAACTGGCCGTGAGCGCGCTGGCGTTCTGCGAAGGCAAATCCGACCTGGACACCGCCCGCGCCGACTTCCTTCACGCGCAAAAAGCCTGGGCCGAATTGCAACCACTGCTGATCGGGCCGCTCGCCGAAGGTAACCGTTCGTGGCAGGTCCAGTTCTGGCCAGACAAGAAGAACCTGGTCGGGCGTCAGGTCGAGCAACTGGTCACCGCGCAGCCGCAGATCAGCGCCGACGCCCTGTCCAAATCCAGCGTCGTGGTTCAAGGCCTTTCGGCCTACGAATACATTTTGTTCGACGCTGAGATCGACATGGCGACCGCCGAACAGAAAGCTCGTTACTGCCCGCTGCTCACTGCCATTGGCGAACGCCAGAAGTCGCTGGCCGAAGACATCCTCACCAGCTGGAACAGCACCGACGGCATGCTCGCGCAGTTGAGCAAGTTTCCGAACCAGCGCTACGCCGACTCTCATGAAGCCATTGCCGAATTACTGCGCGTGCAGGTCACAGCCCTCGACACCTTGAAGAAGAAACTCGGCACGCCGCTGGGCCGTCAATCCAAGGGTGTGCCACAGCCGTTCCAGGCGGAGGCATGGCGCAGCAAGGCGTCGTTGAGCAGCCTGCAAGCGAGCCTGGCGAGCGCCGAAACCGTGTGGGCGGGCGTGGACAACAAGGGCCTGCGTGGCCTGCTGACTGCCGAACAAAAGCCATTGGCCGACAAGATCGATGCGGCGTATGCCGAGAGCCGCAAACAGTTGGCCGCCCTGAAACCGCCGTTGGCAGATCTGCTGGCCTCCGAGCAAGGCCGTCAGCAGTTGAACGCGTTCTACGACAGCCTCAACGCGGTTCATCGCCTGCACGAAGGCGAGCTGGCCAAGGCGTTGGGCATTCAACTGGGTTTCAATGCCAACGATGGTGACTGATATGTTGCGACGTCAGGCCCTTGCCCTCGGCAGCCTTGTGCTCAGCGCCTGCACGCTGGGCGGCTGGACGCTGTTCAAGAAGAAGGGCGAAAGCCCGCTGCTGCTCTCTGCCCGTGACGATGCAAACGGCCAGCACTATGCCGTGGGCTATCGCGTGGACGGCACGCAGGTGTTCGCCACCCACGTCGCCCAGCGTTGCCACGACATCATCAATCACCCTGAGCTGCCCATCGCGCTGTTCGTTGCCCGACGTCCCGGCACCGAAAGTTATTTGATCGACCTGCGCGACGGACGTCTGTTGCAGACCCTCACGTCCCGACCGAACCGACACTTCTACGGCCACGCCGTGGTCCACAAAAGCGGCGACTGGCTGTACGCCACCGAAAACGACACCACCGATCCGGGGCGCGGTGTGTTGGGGGTCTATCGGTTCGTTGGCGAACGTCTGGAACACGCGGGCGAAATCTCCACCCACGGCATCGGGCCGCATCAGGTCTCATGGATGCCCGACGGCGAAACGCTGGCGGTGGCCAACGGCGGGATTCGCACCGAAGCGGAAAGCCGCGTCGAGATGAACCTCGATGCCATGGAGCCGAGCCTTGTGCTGATGAAACGGGACGGCACGCTCTTGAGCAAGGAAACCTTGTCGCAGCAGATGAACAGCGTGCGGCACATGGCGATTGCCACCGACGGCACGATTGTGGCGGGTCAACAGTTCATGGGGCCCTCTCACGAATCCGCAGAACTGCTGGCAATCAAACGACCGGGGCAGCCGTTTCAGGCGTTTCCGGTGGCTGATCAACAGCTGCAAGCCATGGCGCATTACACGGCCAGCGTGGCAATCCACAACGATTTGCGTCTCGTAGCCTTAACGGCGCCGCGTGGCAATCGTTTCTTCATATGGGACCTGGACAACGGCACCGTGAAGCTCGATGCACCGCTTCCCGATTGTGCTGGGGTCGGGGCGGTGAAGGACGGGTTTGTCGTCACGTCCGGCCAAGGGCGTTGCCGGTTCTATGATTGCCGTCAAAGCACACTGGTGCCCCAGCCGTTGGAGCTGCCAGCGGGGTTGTGGGACAACCATTTGCATTTGGTTTAGGGATTGGCTCGCGGGCCATACATGGATGCCCTTTCGGGCCCATCGCGGGCAAGGTGGAGCGCCACCCCGGTCGCTCCTACATTTCTTGCAACGTGCCATGGCCTGATGGACCGCGTTGGTAGGCTTGGTGCTCTACGCAACATCGTGTGGTTCAGCCCAAAGGCTGCGAGCTCGGTCCATCAGAATGCGGTACGTTGCAACAAGTGTAGGAGCGACCGGGGTGGCGCTCCACCTTGCCCGCGATAGGCCCGAAGGGCTTCAAAATAAGGAAGTGGAATATGTTGCGTCGCCGCATGTTGATCATGCTGGGAATAGTGTTGATCGTGGTCCTGGCCCTGGGCGGGTACAAGGCGTTTTCGGTCTACAAACAGATCCAGCAATTTACCGCCCCAAAACCTCCGATCAACGTGGCGGTCGCCGTCGTGACCGAGCAGGCGTGGCAGAATCGCCTGCCCGCCATCGGCAGCCTCAAAGCCTTGCAGGGCGTGAACCTGAGCCTCGAAGTGGCGGGCACGGTCAAGGCGTTGCAATTCGAATCCGGACAAAAGGTCAAGGCCGGTCAACCGTTGCTGCAACTCGACAGCGACGTGGAAAAAGCCCTGCTGGGCACCGCCGAAGCCGACCTCGGGCTGGCCCAGGTGGATTACGGGCGCGGCAGCAAGCTGGTGGGCGATGCGGCGATCTCCAAAGGCGATTTCGATAAGCTCGCCGCCACCCAGAAAAAAGCCGCCGCGACGGTCGCACAACTCAACGCCTCGTTGGCCAAGAAACGCATTCTCGCGCCCTTCAGCGGCACCATCGGCATCCGTCAGGTGGACGTCGGCGACTACCTCGCCAGCGGCACCGTCATTGCCACGTTACAAGACTTGAGCAGCCTCTACGTCGATTTCTTCGTGCCCGAACAGGTCCTGCCGAAACTGGCCCTCGGACAGCAGGTGCAGGTCAGCGTCGGGGCCTACCCCGGCAGCACGTTCAACGCCAGCCTCAGCGCCATCAATCCCAAGGTGGAAGACGCCACGCGCAATGTGCAGGTCCGCGCTAGCCTGCCCAATCCCGACAGCAAGCTACTGCCCGGCATGTTCGCCAATCTGCAAGTGCTGCTCGGCCAAGACACCCGCGAATTGGTCGTGCCGGAAAGCACCATCACCTACACGCTGTACGGCAACTCGGTGTTCGTCATCGTCCCGAAAAAGAACGCCGACGGGCAACCGGAGAAGACCGCCAAAGGAGAGCAGCAACTGGCCGTGGAGCGGCGCTTCGTCGAAACCGGCGAGCGGCGCGGCGGCCTGGTGATCATCCGCAAAGGTTTGAAAACGGGCGAGCAAGTGGTGACCGGTGGCCAGCTGAAACTGGACAACGGCGCGAGCGTCGCCATCAGTGCCGATCCGGCAGCCCCCGTCGAACAGAGCGGCCAACCCAAGGTTGACTGACCCTGGTTGATCGTCGAAGGAGCTTGCATGGCATTTACAGACCCGTTCATCCGTCGCCCCGTCCTCGCCAGCGTGATCAGCCTGCTGATCGTGCTGCTGGGGTTCCAGGCGTTCAGCAAACTGACCATCCGCCAGTACCCGCAGATGGAAAACGCCTTGATCACCGTGACCACGGCGTACCCCGGTGCCAACGCCGAAACCATTCAGGGCTACATCACACAACCGTTGCAGCAAAGTCTTGCAAGCGCGGAAGGCATCGACTACATGACCTCGGTCAGTCGTCAGAACTTCTCGGTGATTTCCATCTACGCGCGTATCGGCTCCAACAGCGACCGCCTCTACACCGAGCTGCTGGCCAAGGCCAACGAGGTGAAGAACAAGCTGCCCCAGGACGCCGAAGACCCGGTGCTGACCAAAGAGGCGGCCGACGCCTCGGCGCTGATGTACATCAGTTTCTACAGCGCGGAGCTGAACAACCCGCAAATCACCGATTACCTGTCGCGGGTCATTCAGCCGAAGCTGGCGACCTTGCCGGGCATGGCGCAGGCGGAGATCCTCGGCAATCAGGTGTTCGCCATGCGCTTGTGGCTGGACCCCGTGAAACTCGCGGGCTTCGGCCTCACAGCCAACGACGTCACCGACGCCGTGCGCAAGTACAACTTTCTCTCTGCGGCGGGCGAAGTGAAAGGCGAATACGTGGTCACCAGCGTCAACGCCACTACCGACCTGAAATCCCCGGAAACCTTCGCGGCCATCCCGCTCAAGACCGTGGGCGACAGTCGCGTGCTGCTGGGTGACGTGGCGCGGGTGGAAATGGGTGCGGAAAACTACGACACCGTCAGCTCGTTCGACGGCACGCCCTCGGTCTACATCGGCATCAAAGGCACACCCAGCTCCAACCCGCTGGACGTGATCAAGGAAGTGCGACGGATCATGCCGGAGCTGGAAAGCCAGTTGCCGCCGAGCCTGAAAGCCTCCATCGCCTACGACGCCACGCTGTTCATTCAGGCGTCGATCCACGAGGTGGTGAAAACCCTGATCGAAGCGGTGTTGATCGTCATCGTCGTGGTGTTCCTGTTTCTCGGGGCTTTGCGTTCGGTGCTGATCCCGGTGGTGACGATTCCGCTGTCAATGATCGGCGTGCTGTTCTTCATGCAGATGATGGGCTACTCGATCAACCTGCTGACGCTGCTGGCCATGGTGCTGGCGATTGGCTTGGTGGTGGACGACGCCATCGTGGTGGTGGAGAACATCCATCGCCACATCGAAGAAGGCAAAACGCCGCTCAACGCTGCGCTGGAGGGGGCTCGGGAAATCGCCATGCCGGTGGTCTCGATGACCATCACGTTGGCGGCGGTATACGCACCGATTGGTTTTCTGGAGGGGCTGACCGGGGCGCTGTTCAAGGAGTTCGCGCTGACCCTCGCGGGCGCGGTGGTGATTTCCGGCGTGGTCGCGCTGACCCTCTCGCCGATGATGTGCGCCGTGCTGTTGCGCCACGACGAAAACCCCAGCGGGCTCGCCCACAAGCTCGATCAGATTTTCGACGGCCTGAAAGTGCGCTATCAGCGGGTGCTGCACGGCACGTTGAACACCCGACCAGTGGTGATCGTCTTCGCGGTGCTGGTGCTGTGCCTGATCCCGGTCTTCCTCAAGTTCAGCCAGTCGCAACTGGCGCCGGACGAAGATCAGGGCATCATTTTCATGATGGCGACGTCGCCCCAGCCGACCAACCTTGACTATATGAACACGTACACGGACCAGTTCATCAGCATCTTCAAGGCGTTTCCGGAGTATTACTCGTCGTTCCAGATCAACGGTTTCAACGGCGTGCAGACCGGCGTCGGCGGTTTCCTGCTCAAGCCGTGGGATGAACGCAGCCGCACGCAAATGCAGCTCTTGCCCGAAGTGCAGGCAAAGCTCGAAAGCATCACCGGTTTGCAGATTTTCGGCTTCAACCTGCCATCGCTGCCGGGCACCGGTGAGGGGCTGCCGTTTCAGTTCGTGATCAACACGCCCAATGATTACGCCGCCCTGCTTGAGGTCGTGAACCGGATCAAGAAACGGGCGACCGAGTCCGGCAAGTTCGCGTTTCTGGACCTTGATCTGGCCTTTGACAAGCCGGAAGTAGTGGTCGACATTGACCGCGCCAAGGCCGCGCAGATGGGCGTGTCGATGCAGGATCTGGGCGGCAGCCTGGCGACGTTGCTGGGCGAGGCGGAAATCAACCGTTTCACTATCGACGGTCGCAGTTACAAGGTCATCGCTCAGGTGGAGCGGGCCTATCGCGACAACCCGCAATGGCTGTCCAACTACTACGTGAAAAACGCCGAAGGCACGATGCTGCCGCTGTCGACGTTGATCACCGTCAGCGACCGCGCACGACCGCGTCAGCTCAACCAGTTCCAGCAGCTGAACTCAGCGATCATCTCGGGCTTCCCGCTGGTGAGCATGGGGGAAGCCATCGAGACGGTCCGGCAGATCGCCAGCGAAGAAGCCCCGGCCGGTTTTGCCTACGACTACGCAGGGGCATCGCGGCAGTTCGTGCAGGAAGGCAACGCGCTGTGGGTGACGTTCGGGCTGGCACTGGCGATCATCTTCCTGGTGCTGGCGGCGCAGTTCGAGAGCTTCCGCGACCCGCTGGTGATTCTGGTGACGGTGCCGCTGTCGATCTGTGGGGCGCTGATTCCGTTGTTCCTCGGGATTTCGACACTGAACATCTATACGCAGGTCGGACTGGTGACGCTGATCGGTTTGATCAGCAAACACGGTATTCTGATCGTGGAGTTCGCCAACCAATTGCGGCGTGACAAGGGGTCGAGCGCGCGCGAGGCCGTGGAGGAAGCGGCGGCAATTCGTTTGCGTCCAGTGTTGATGACAACCGCGGCGATGGTGTTCGGCATGGTGCCGCTGATCCTCGCAACTGGCGCCGGTGCGGTGAGCCGTTTTGACATCGGCCTGGTGATCGCGACGGGGATGTCGGTAGGAACGTTGTTCACCCTGTTTGTGCTGCCGTGTGTCTATACGGTGCTGGCGGGAAAGGAGGACGCGAAGGCACCCGCGTAAATAGCCAAAGCAGAAAAAAAGCCCCGAATGATCGGGGCTTTTCAGTCAGAGGGTGATTTCAATGCTGCGGCCCCGTCCCTTGTGCCAAACCGAACATCAGCAACAGCAGGTCGTGATCCGGGCGTACGGGCGAAGCGGCCTTCGCCACCCGCGGCAAAGGGCAGCGCCCCTCACCGTGTACCGCGCTCAGAATCTGGGCCTTGGGTTGCTCCCAGGCAGCCATGGCGATGGACGTGATGCCCAGCGCCCCGACCAAAAACAAACCTCGCGCCAGTTCTAACTTCATCGATCTAAACCTTTGATGGGGCTGCCAAACGCCGTCTCGTAAAAGTAGACGAGCTTGCTCCAATCCGCTGATGCAAACGACGAATGGCGACGCAGTTGTTTCATGTCGTGTTGTGCGGCGCCGTAGGCGGTCAGACGCTGACGGCACTTCTCCAGATCGATCAGCGCGACTTCGGGCCTGGCATTGGCGCCCTCGCCCACCACACGCACAAAAACGTGCTTGATATAGATGCAACTGTGTTGCCAGCGCCCTTTATGCATGCGCGCCAGATTGACAGCCAGTTCCTTGAGCATCTGCTCGTAAACAGCCTCGCCGTACTGCTCGCGCCCACCGGCCTTGAGCCAGTTCTCGAACTCGTCGAACCCGTCCAGCGACGCCGTCACCAACAGCGCACGCCATTCGTTGTTCTCGTCACGTTCGGCGCCACAGAACACCATGCGCGGGACGCTGACGTTCAGTTGTCGCAGCCCTTCCAGCGCGTCCCGCTCGCGCAACACCGTCGGACGGCCGAACGGATGCCGCCAACTGCGGTAGATGTGACCGACTTGCCGTTTGACGTACAGCAGCCGACCGTTCTCCGAAACGACGCGTTGCACGCCACTCTCACCACCACGGCGGACATTGGGTTCTTCCACCCAGTCACCTTTGGTATTCCAGAAATAGGCGAAACGGTCCTTGGCGGGAAGGGTCAACTCTGCTGCAAAATCCACGGCCATCCTGTTACCTCTTACGTAATAGATACACACGCCACATGGCGTACAACGGCAGGAAATCCAAGCGTTCCTGAACGCGAAATCCTGCCTTCTCGAATTCGGCTTCCACTGTGGCTGCCGGTAACACGAAGCGGTTCTGGTAGCCCTCCTGCTGGCGGGTACTTTCTGCACGCTTGCGCTTCCAGGCTTTGAAATTGCCGTCCACCCAGAGTGAAATGATCACGCTGTCGCGGGTCACACGATGAAACTCTTTCAACAACACCGCTCTGTCTTCGGCCTTGCCGATGTGATGCATCAGGCGCATGCAGAAAATGCTGTCGACGGCGTTATCTGGCATGTCGATGGCGAATGCAGATGTCTGCAAGGGTCGTACCCGTTTCACCACGTCGGCCGGTTGTGACTCGCACGCCGTCTTCACCATCGAGGCCGAATTGTCGGCGCCGATGATCACCCGATTGGCTTTTTCAGCCAGCACGGGCCAGAAACGACCCGCGCCACAGGGAAGGTCCAGCACAAGACCCGGTTCTCCCGCGAGGGCCAGCGCATGCCTTGCCAGCTGTTTGTCGCGACGATCTGACAACCGCCGCGCTAATCCGTCCCGATGTTTGTGCAAATATTTTCTGGCGTGTGCGTCGTCGTATTTGCGCGAGAAATCTAATTCTATCCGCTTGCTCATGGCTGTATCTCCGTAAGGTGATGCAGCCAAAATTAAGTGGATTTACGTCATCGTCAGGTCACCATGATGTGAAAAAAACGTGCCTTTCTGTGCGCAAATGTTACGAGGTTTTTCCAGAAGATGGGCTAGCATAGGGCCATAACTCGCCAAATCGCAGCAACATTTACATTGTCTATATATTGCTGCGCAATTATTCATCTGACGCGATCAGCCTTTTGCCTTGCCGAAATCGACGCTGAAACGGCAGCCGTTCGGCTCCATCGTATCGAGGCTGACGGTCCAGCCCTGGTTCTCGCAGATGCGCTGCACCAGTGACAAACCGAGCCCCAGCCCTTCACCGCGTTTTTCGCTTCCGCGCACGAATGGCTGGAACATTGCCTCGCGTTTTTCCTCGGGAATACCGACGCCGGAATCCTCCACCGTGAAGCCGTTGGGCAACAACGTCAGACGAATGAACCCATGGTCGGTGTAATGCAGCGCGTTGCGCAGGAGGTTACCCATGACCGCATACAGAAACGTCGCGTTATGAGGCGTCTGCGAGGCGGCCTCAGGGTGATACTCCAGCAGCAACCCCTTCGCCTCGATTGGCTCACGCCACAGCGTCAGCAGCTGTTGCGCGGCACCCTGCAGCGACAGCTGGGGATTCATGCCAGCGTCGTCACGCTGTGTGCGGGCCAGCATGAGGAACGTCTGGACCAGGTCGCGCATTTCTTCGCACGCACGCCCCACCCGCTCGACCTGCGCACGGGCGCGTTGATCGAGGGCCGGATTTTCAAGCAGCAGTTCGCAGGAACTGGCGAGCACCATCAGCGGCGTGCGCAATTCATGGCTGACGTCGCTGGTGAACATCCGCTCGCGGGTCAAGGCATCGCGCAGACGCCCCAACGTGGCGTCGAAGGCCACGGCCAGTTCACCGACTTCGTCGGCGGCGTAATCAGGGGCTAGCGGCGGGGCGAGCCCCAGCAGTTGATCACGATGACGCACCTGACGCGCCAATCTCACAACCGGCGCCATCACCCGACGCGCCAACACCCAGCCGAGGAAAATCGCTAACGCCAGTGCCAGTACGAAGCCCACCAGCACAACGGCGAACAGCACGCGCTCGCGCTCTTCGAAGTCGCTCTGGTCTTGCAGCAGTACGTAATGGCGGCCGTCGACCACTTCGACCATCGCGTGATACGACAGCGGCCCTCGGAACACCTCGTGAAAACCGGGCTCCAGATGACGCAGGTCCTTGGGCAACTCGAAATCCCCCGGGCCGCCGCTGAAATAGAACAGCTGATCGGGCTCGGGCCGGTGGCTCCAGTCCTCGACGCTGTCCATCAACAACAGGCGCGTCAGGTCGCCGCCCAAGCCTGCCGAAATCAGCTTCTCTTCAACCAGGTGCACCGTCGCGACAATGCCCATGGCGAACGAGCCGGCCACCAGCGCGCTCATCAGCGCAAAGGCGATGATGATCCGCTGGGCAAGGCTCTGCTTAAACTCCATCGCGGCCCTCGGCCAGGCGATAACCGACGCCATGCACCGTTTGCAGCAGCGGCTTGTCGAACGGTTTGTCAATCACCTGGCGCAATTGGTGAACGTGGCTGCGCAGGCTGTCGCTGTCCGGGCAATCATCGCCCCACAACGCTTCTTCAAGGACTTCGCGTCGCAGCACGTGAGGGCTTTTCTGCATCAGCACGGCCAGCAGTTTCAGCCCGACGGGGTTGAGTTTGAGCATCCGGCCTTCGCGGGTCACTTCGAGGGTGTCGAGGTCGTAGATCAGGTCCGCGACCTGCAAGGTCCGGCGACCACCGCCCTGCGCCCGCCGCAGTACGGCTTCGATGCGTGCGGCCAGTTCAGAGAGCGCGAACGGCTTGAGCAGGTAATCGTCGGCGCCGGAGCGGAAGCCCTGAAGACGGTCGTCGAGCTGATCCCGGGCCGTGAGCATGATCACCGGTGTGTCGCGGCGGGCGTCTTCGCGCAGGCGTTTGCACAGGGTATAGCCGTCGATGCCCGGCAGCATGATGTCCAGCACAATCAGGTCGTAGTGTTCGGTTGCAGCGAGGTGCAGCCCGGACAGCCCGTCTTGCGCGCAATCGACGGTGTAGCCCTTCAGGCCCAGATAGTCCGCCAAGTTGGCGAGGATGTCGCGGTTGTCTTCAACCAGCAGAATTCTCATGGGTGCATGTCTCTATATGCGGTTGTCGGCATGACCCGGACGGTATCGAAATACTTGAGTAATGGGTCAGAGTTGGCGGCAGCTTAAGGCCAAGTTCGCTCAAGGGCCAGCGCCACTGCACATAACGTTTTTTTCACTCCTGATTCACAGCTCGGCGACAGGCCAGCGCACAGACTCCCAAACGCTTTCGGTCCACCCTCGTTTTTTCCTTGCCATCACACGGGATTCACCATGTCTGAAGTCTTCGAACGGCCCGCCTCGCGCCCGATCAACCTGTGGGTTTATCTCGGCATTCCGGCTGTGACCGCCATTGCCTTGCTGTTGCTGGAGCTGACATCCCTGGACATGGACATTGCCAAGCTGGCGTACGACCCGGCCGCGGGCGGGTTCATTGGCAAGCACAGCTATTTTCTGGAAAACGTCCTGCATGATCGCGCCAAGCAGGTGGTGATTGCGCTGGGGGTGCTGTCGTTCGTGGGGTTTATCGCGTCGTTCTTCGTGGGACGGCTGAAACCCTGGAAACGGGAGCTGGGCTGCATGGTCCTGTCGATGGCGCTGTCGACCAGCTTCGTCACGCCCGTCAAGGTGGTGACCTCGGTGCAATGCCCATGGAGCCTGACGGAGTTCGGTGGTCAGGAAACTTACAGCGAGCTGCTCAGCCCTCGCCCTCCTACCGATAAGCCAGGCCGTTGCTGGCCCGGTGGTCACGCTGCGACAGGCTTCACGCTGTTCGCGCTGTTCTTCGTTTTCCGTGATCGCAAGCCGCGTCTGGCCAAGGCGGGTTTGATCTTCGCCTTTGGATTGGGAACGGTGTTCTCAGTGGGGCGGATGCTGCAGGGCGCCCACTTCTTTTCCCATAACATCTGGACGGCAGTGTTCTGCTGGTTGATTTGCCTAGGGGCCTATTACGCGGTGTTGTACCGACCGATGGGCAAGAAAGAAAAAGTGGTCGAAGGGGTAGGGGTTTCTGGGTAGGTAGGCTCTGAATTCTTACTCTGATGCCCTTCGGGCCTGATCGCGGGCATCAGAGTTGCGATCTAAAGCCAAACACCCATAAAAAACCCCGCCGAAGCGGGGTTTTTGTGCATCCGGGTAAGGCTGGCTTACATCATGCCGCCCATACCACCCATGCCGCCCATGTCTGGCATGCCGCCGCCAGCTGGTTTGTCTTCTGCCACGTCAGCGATCATCGCTTCGGTGGTGATCATCAGACTGGCAATCGAGGACGCCGCTTGCAGAGCAGAGCGAGTCACTTTGGCCGGGTCCAGGATACCCATTTCGATCATGTCGCCGTATTCGCCGGAAGCCGCGTTGTAACCGAAGTTACCCGAACCCTGCTTGACCTTGTCGACCACAACGCTTGGCTCGTCGCCGGAGTTGGCAACGATCTGACGCAGTGGCGCTTCAACAGCGCGACGCAGCAGCGCGATACCGACGTTCTGATCAGCGTTGTCGCCGCGCAGTTCGGAGATCGCTTGCAGCGAACGAACCAGCGCAACACCACCGCCAGGCACCACGCCTTCTTCGACGGCCGCACGGGTTGCGTGCAGGGCGTCTTCAACGCGGGCTTTCTTCTCTTTCATTTCAACTTCGGAACCAGCACCGACCTTGATCACTGCAACGCCGCCCGACAGCTTGGCCAGACGCTCTTGCAGTTTCTCTTTGTCGTAGTCCGAAGAAGTGTCGCCGATTTGCTGACGGATCTGAGCGATACGACCGTCGATGTCGGTACGAACGCCAGCACCGTCGATGATGGTGGTGTTTTCTTTGTTCAGCACAACGCGCTTGGCATTACCCAGGTGTTCCAGGGTAGTGGTTTCCAGGCTCAGGCCGATTTCTTCGGAGATCACGGTGCCGCCGGTCAGGACAGCGATGTCCTGCAGCATGGCCTTGCGACGGTCGCCGAAGCCTGGTGCCTTGACGGCAGCGACTTTGACGATGCCACGCATGTTGTTCACAACCAGCGTCGCCAAGGCTTCGCCTTCAACGTCTTCGGCAACGATCAGCAGTGGACGGCCAGCTTTTGCAACGGCTTCCAGGACTGGCAGCATTTCGCGGATGTTGGAGATCTTTTTGTCGACCAGCAGCAACAGCGGGCTGTCCAGCTCGGCCACCATAGTGTCCGGCTTGTTGATGAAGTACGGGGACAGGTAGCCGCGGTCGAACTGCATGCCTTCGACGACGGACAGCTCGTTTTCCAGACCCGTGCCTTCTTCAACGGTGATAACGCCGTCTTTGGTCACTTTTTCCATGGCTTCGGCAATGATGTCGCCGATGGAGTTGTCAGAGTTGGCCGAGATAGTGCCGACCTGAGCGATGGCTTTGGTGTCGGTGCAAGGCTTGGACAGCTTCTTCAGCTCAGCAACGATGGCGATGGTCGCCTTGTCGATGCCGCGCTTCAGGTCCATCGGGTTCATGCCGGCAGCGACGGCTTTCAGGCCCTCATTGACGATGGCTTGAGCCAGAACGGTCGCGGTGGTGGTGCCGTCGCCAGCGTCGTCGTTCGCACGGGAGGCAACGTCTTTGACCAGCTGCGCGCCCATGTTTTCGAAACGGTCTTTCAGTTCGATTTCTTTGGCGACCGATACACCGTCTTTGGTGATCAGCGGAGCGCCGAAGCTTTTCTCGATAATGACGTTACGGCCTTTCGGGCCCAAGGTCGCTTTGACGGCGTCGGCCAGGACGTTTACACCAGCCAGCATCTTTTTACGGCCAGCGTCGCCGAATTTAACTTCTTTAGCAGCCATGATCGTTATTCCTTAAATACTTTGTAGTAACGGGAAATGCGGGGTATCAACTCAGCCTTCGACGACCGCGAGAATTTCGTTCTCGCTCATCACCAGCAGGTCTTCGCCGTCTACTTTCACAGTGTTGCTGCCGGAGTAAGGGCCGAACACCACTTTGTCACCCACTTTCACGGCCAGCGCACGTACTTCACCGTTGTCCAGGACGCGGCCAGTACCGACGGCGATGATTTCGCCACGGTTTGGTTTCTCGGCAGCCGAACCCGGCAGAACGATACCGCCAGCAGTCTTGGTTTCTTCTTCGCTGCGACGGATTACGACGCGGTCATGCAGAGGACGAAGCTTCATTGTCGATCTCCTAATTATGGTTTTTGAACGCCCGATGTTGGCACCGGGTGGTTAAAGCATCCGGGCTTGCCGGTTGCGGTTCGCAGGCGAACCGCAGAATACGGTCTGACGAAATGCGCCAGAAACCTTGCGGTGACCCATACATAAGGGCGAGCAAGCTGATTACAAGGCTCACCCGAGAAATTTTTTAAGCAGAACGCGGTCACGAAAATGCACACGGCACCCGAAGGTGCCGTGGCGATGGAGAACGAAATCACTTTTTATCGACTGGCTCGTACTCGCCTTCGATGACCTCTCCTTCGATCACCTCAGGTTGCCGGGCGCCCGGACGGCCAGCACCCGGGTGCATCGAACCCGCAGAACGCAAATCGTCGGCGAACGCACGCTGGCGACTGGCCGACGCCTCGGCACGCTGGCGCACCTTGCTCACCAGCAGCCGACGGGTAAACGGCATCAGGCAGATAAGCCCCAGCACGTCACTGATAAAACCGGGCAGAACCAGCAGGCCGCCGCCGACCGTCATCATCAGACCGTCCATCATCTGCTGCGCGGGCAATTCGCCCCGCGCCAGACTTTCACGAGCCCTCATGGCTGTCGCGAAGCCCGCGACCCGTACCACGAAAATCCCGAGCATGGACCCGGCAACGACCAGCAGGAAGGTCGGCAAAAAGCCGATCGACATCCCGACTTTCACCAGCACGAACAGCTCAAGCACCGGAAAAAGCAACAAAAGCAGTAGAAAAGCGCGCATCAAATAGTTTCCTCAACGGAAGTAGGCTTCCAGTAGACACTAGGTGAAGTCGCAAAGTCGTTAATTCAAGCTTCTTCGGCTTCAACGGTCGGCCATTTTTCAGCGTGAGCCAGTTGAACCAAGGCTTGGCGGACTTGTGTCGGCGTATTACAAGGTTCAGCGAACGGCAACCAGTACAGGCTCTGCCCGATGCGCAGGTGCATGCCTTCGCTGTCGATGCCCACCAGAACAGCCGGTTCGGTATGGGGCAACCCGGCCAGCTCGACGTAATGGGCGATGGCCTTGGTGTGGTCATCGTTCATGTGCTCGACCATGCCGGTTTCTGCCGCACCTGCGAACGGGTTGGCCAGCGCCACGTCGTCCAGCCAGTGAATCGCGCCAAAGCCGCCGATGTAGCGATAGCGCACAGGGTTCAGCACCCAGAAATCGAAATCGTGGGCGCGGTGGTAGCTTTCCGACTCGGGAAAATAGCGGTAATAGCGCTGGGCGGCGGCGTCGATGGCGGCTTCGTCGGTGAGTTTCTGCCCTTCGGCCATGACCGTCACGCGGCCCACGGACTGCACGTCTTCGGCTTCGCGCTCGCCCACGATCATCGAGCACTTGGGATCGAGTTGCAGGTTGTGGGTGTGCTGAGCGATGCGACTGATCAGGATCAGCGGGCGACCCTGGTCGTCCAGGCAGTACGGCACCACGGAGCCAAACGGGTAACCGGGCATCGACTTGGAATGTGTCGAGAGCACGCCGCGATATTCCTTCAGCAACAATGCTCGGGCTTGCCGGTTGGCTTTGGTGCTCATGGTGGGGCTCCTGAAATCAAAATACAGAGGGCGCGCAGCGATGCGCAGCGGATGAGCCACACGATAATCGTTATCGCTGAAGGGTGCCAGATTGAGGAGACGTGACGATTTTGCGGGTTTTTTGCGTAATTTTTTTCAGGAGCGCTCAGGACCTGTAGGAGCGAATTCATTCGCGAGACGGCGGCCCAGCCGACACATTTGCATCGCCTGCACACTCTTTCCCGAATGAATTCGCTCCTACAGGGTTCGCACCCCGATACACGGAGCCCGTCAGCTATATATAGAAACCGTTACCAGGCCACACCGAAACCGGCGGTATACCGGGTCTTGTCCAAGTCACCATCGTCGGAGCCGCTGATGATGTTCTTCTCGGCCTTGACGTTGAGCGACGCCCACTCGGTGACCTTGTAGCGCAGGCCCACTTCGGTATCGAGGCTGTAGTCCGCAACGCCGCTGATGGGTTTGCCGACTTCGCCGTTGGTGAAGAACTCGACTTTCTTGCCGATCAGGTAGCGGTTGTAGTCCCACGTGCCGGAGATCGAATAGAAATTGTCTTTCTCGCCGTTTGAATATTCGTAATCCGTGCGGTTCAGCAGCGTGCCGACCTTGAACGCACCGAGTTCGTCATCCCAAAACTGATAACCCGGACCCGTACCCACTGTGCGCTGACTGCGCAAATCCTCGATGCCGTCGTGTTTGTAAGTCACACGACCGTCCCAGAACCACTTGTCCGTAATAAAGCGGTCGAGGGAGTACTCGGCGCTCCAGTTGTTGGTCGTGGTGAGTTCGTCCTGGGTTTCGCGGTTGTACTCGCCTTTGGCGTTATGACGCCAGCGGCCATGACTCGCGGTGGTCTTGAAGTCGATGTTGTAGTCGTCGGTGTCCTTGTCCGCGCGCTGGAAGTCGAGGGCCGCATCAATGTTGCCCTTCCACACCAGATCGGTCACCACCGGCTTGGGCTTCATGATCTGCTGGATGCTCGCGAGGTCCACGGTCTTCGGCGCATCGCCGTTCGCCAACGTGACCTTGCCATCGTCGGCGGCATGCAGCGACTTGGAAATCTCGCCGGTATACGCGTCCTGCTTCACCAGCAGATGCTGATCGCTTTCCAGCGTCTTGACTTCTTTCCAGTCCAGCGGAATATCGCCTGCATATTTGGTATTGAGCAGCAGCTTCCCGCCGTCGAAGACCTTGATGGTCCCGGTCAGCTTGTCACCGTTCTTCAACCAGACGGTATCGGCGAGCAAAGGGGTGGAAGCGCTGGTAATGGCTAGGCACAACAGGGTTCTGGACAACATAAGCAACGACAGGGCTCTGGTTGGCGGAAAATCGGGCATTATCCCTCGGGACAACATCGAGGCAATCCGTGGACCGCCGGCACAGGTATCACTGACCGTAGGAAATTTCCTGAGTTCCTTTACGAAAATTCCCACTGGTCCTTTAAACAGGAACGAATACGTGAACGAACACACCTCCCTCTCGGCAGACCCCACCGGCATGACTTCTTTAGAGGCCCGGCGGACGGCGCTCTACCTCACCTTGCATCAAGTACCGGAAGGCAAGGTGGTGAGTTACGGCCAGTTGGGCGATCTGGCGGGTTTAGGACGAGCGGCACGTTTCGTGGGGCGAACCTTGAGCCAGCTACCAGACGGCAGCACCCTGCCCTGGCATCGCGTTGTCGGCGCAGGCGGAAAGCTCAGTTTGATGGCGGGAACGGTGTCCGGCGAAGAGCAGCGGGCGCGTTTGCGGGCGGAAGGCGTGACCATCCGTAACAATCGTGTGGATATGGAGCGTCATGGCTGGCGTCCGACAGAGCACAACGGTTAGAGTGCGCGCTTTGTTTACGTAAACTGAGGCAGATTCCAGCCCATGCCCCGCAAAACCTGGCGCGCCGCGCTCGCCGTCTATGCCAGTCCCTCGACATTCGTGCTGTTGTTGCTCGGCTTCGCAGCGGGCATGCCCTACATGTTGGTGTTCTCCACCCTCTCGGTCTGGCTGCGTGAAGCCGGTGTCGCCCGTGAAACCATTGGCTACGCGAGCCTGATTGGCCTGGCGTATGCCTTTAAATGGGTGTGGTCGCCGCTGCTCGATCAATGGCGCCTGCCATTACTGGGCAAACTGGGCCGCCGACGCTCCTGGCTGGTGCTCTCTCAGACGCTGGTGACCCTGGGCCTGATCGGCATGGGTTTCTGTGACCCGCAGCAGCATCTCTCCTGGCTGATCGCGATCGCCGTGCTCGTGGCGTTTTCGTCCGCGACCCAAGACATCGCCATTGACGCCTATCGTCTCGAAATCGCCTCCGAAAGCCAGCAAGCCACGCTGGCCGCCAGTTACATGGCGGGCTATCGCGTCGCTGCTCTGCTGGCGACTGCGGGTGCGCTGTATTTCGCGGAAGGTTTCGGCTCCACCGGCTTTGCGTACAAACATTCGGCCTGGACCGGCACTTACGTGCTGTTTGGCCTGCTGATGCTGCCTGCGCTCATCACCACGCTGATCATGCGCGAACCCGCCGTTCCGCTTCGCACGCAGCTGTCAGCGGCTCGCTACGGCTTTGCGCATCAACTGGCCTCGGTGTTCGTGCTGATCATCCTGCTGGTGTCCGTCCCGGCGATGTTCACCCAGCTGTACAACACCGATTTCGCCAGCGTGCTGTTCAAGGACGCCACGTGGAAGACCCTGTTGATGGAAGACCGCGCTTTCCTGCGCGCCATCCTCTACACCCTGCTGACCGCCGCGTGCCTGTCGTCGATGGGCCGTCGCGGCCTGGCGCCGGTGCTGACGCCGATCAACGACTTCATCCTGCGTTATCGCTGGCAGGCGTTCCTGCTGCTTGGCCTGATCGCCACCTATCGCATGTCCGACACGGTGATGGGCGTCATGGCCAACGTGTTCTACATCGACCAGGGCTTCACCAAGGACCAGATTGCCAGCGTCAGCAAGATTTTCGGTCTGGTGATGACGCTGGTGGGCGCGGCGTTTGGCGGTCTGGCCATCGTGCGCTTCGGCATCTTGCCGATCCTGTTCATCGGCGGTGCGACGTCAGCGGCGACCAACCTGCTGTTCCTGATGCTGGCCGACATGGGCCCGAACCTGAAGATGCTGATCGTCACGATCTCGCTGGACAACTTCAGCTCGGGCCTGGCGACTTCGGCGTTCGTGGCGTACCTGTCGAGCCTGACCAACCTCAAGTTCTCGGCCACCCAATACGCCCTCCTCAGCTCGATCATGCTGCTGTTGCCGCGTTTGATCGGCGGGTATTCCGGGGTCATGGTCGAGAAGCTGGGGTATCACAACTTCTTCCTTGCCACTGCCGTGATGGGCGTCCCGACTTTGTTCATGATTGCCCTGCATTGGGCGCAGGAGCTGCGCAAGGAAAAGCCAGAGGAAGAAGAGAAGCCCGCCGAGGCGCCAGCTCCCGAGCGGCCATAACAGCTCACCTGGCTCAGCCCCCACACCTAGCGACATACACTGCTTCTGCCCAACGCGCATGGTAACTGGCCTTCACCGCTTCTGGCCGGAGGCCGTAGGAGCTGGCTTGCCTGCGATCTGGCGCGAAGCGGCAGCAAATTCGGTATATGAGGTGTGCGTGATACAACGAAGGTGTTCGGTTTTACTGCCGCTTCGCAGCAGATCGCAGGCAAGCCAGCTCCTACGCCTTCGGCAGAAGCAGTACGGCGTCAACTCAAGAGTCGTGTATCAACTCCCATGGACAGAGCCCAACAAAAAGCCCCGATCGCTCACGCGTCGGGGCTTTTGTCTTTCAGCGGTGGGTATCAACGCTGAGCGGTCACTTCCTGCTGCTGGTCTTGCACCACACGAATCACCCGTTGCGGAAACGGGATGTCGATGTTGGCGGCACGCAGACGGTCGCGAATCTCGGCGTTGAAGCGGTTCGACACTTCACCGAAGTCGCCGGTCTTGGTCCAGACCCGCAGCGACACCGTGATCGAGCTGTCACCCAATGCGGCGACGACAGCCTGGGGTGCCGGGTCTTGCAACACGCGCGGGTCGTCCGCCATTTCCATCAACACACCCAGCGCCTGCTTGAGGTCGGCTTCGTAGTCGATGCCCACGTCGAAGGTGATCTTGCGGGTCGGCTGACGGTTGGTGTTGGTGATGATGCCGTTGGACAGGTTGCCGTTGGGCAGGATGACCGTCTTGTTATCGCCGGTGCGAATGATCGTGTGGAAGATCTGAATGCTGTCCACCGTACCCGCAACACCCTGCGCCTCGATCCAGTCGCCAATACGGAACGGACGGAACAGCAGAATCAGCACCCCGCCCGCGAAGTTGGCCAGGCTGCCTTGCAGGGCCAGACCAATGGCCAGACCCGCAGCACCGATAGCAGCCACGAACGAGGTGGTTTCGACTCCGATCATCGAGGCGACGCTGACGATCAGCAGGACCTTCAGAATGATGTTGCCCAGGCTGCTGATGAAGCCCTGCAACGCCAGGTCCACATGACGCAGCGCCAGCAGCGCGCCGACCTTCGAGGTGAGCCTGTTGATCAGCCACCACCCCACCAGCAACACGACGACGGCCAGCAGCACGCGGCTGCCGTACTGCATGACCATGGGAATCCAGGCTTGGGAAGCCTTGACCAGATGATCCACCTGGCCGTTCAAATCCAGATCCATTGATTGCTCCTTGTGGGCATGAAACGAAAGACTGAGGCGACAACACTTTCGGGCGGCGTCGCCTCACGTGACCTGCATTCGGACGCGCACAAACCTTTCAGGTTCCTGCGCGGCCGTAAAATGCACAGCCGGAGCTGAAGAAGGATCAGTCGCGGAAGTTGTTGAATTGCAGCGGCATGCCGAACTCGTGGCCGCGCAGGGCCGCGATGGCTTCCTGCAGATCGTCACGTTTCTTGCCGGTCACACGCACTTGCTCGCCCTGAATGGCGGCTTGCACCTTGAGTTTAGCGTCCTTGATGTGAGCGACGATTTTCTTCGCCAACTCTTTGTCGATGCCTTCCTTGAGGGTGGCTTCCTGTTTCATCAGCTTGCCGGACGCGTAGGCATCCTTCACTTCCAGGCACTGCACGTCGATCTTGCGCTTGACGAGGGACAGTTTGAGGATCTGGATCATCGCCTCCAGTTGAAACTCGGCCTCGGCGGTCAGGTTCACGGTGAGTTCCTTTTCCTTGAACTCGAAACTGCCTTTGCCTTTGAGGTCGAAACGACGATCCAATTCCTTGATCGCGCCATCGACGGCATTCGTGACTTCGTGCTTATCCAGTTCGGACACTACGTCGAACGAGGGCATGTAGATTCTCCAATTGATACGGCGCGGCTCGACATGTTGAAGGAGCACGCCTGACTTGACGGTATGAAAGCCCGGTCATTATAACGAGACTTTTCCCACCTTCATGCGAGCTTGCGATGTCGTTTTGGTTTTTCCCTCTTCGACATTCCTCGTCCCGTGATGTGGAGGGTCTTCATAGGGCGCTCATCGCAAGTGCGCCACGCCTTCCAGACCCGACACAATCTCCCTGTGGGAGCGAATTCATTCGCGAGACGGCCTTACAGACGACACATCTACGTCGCCCGTCCTGTTCTTCGCGAATGAATTCGCTCCCACAGGGTCCCGTTCAACGTTCAACCAAAGCGTTTGTTCATGCCCAGTGAGAGTGCTGTGAATTCGATCCCCTGGCACATCCTCGGCGCAGGCAGCCTCGGCAGCCTGTGGGCCTCCCGACTGTTTCGCGCTGGCCTGCCGGTGCGTGTGATCCTTCGGGATGCAGCGCGTCTGGAGGCCTATCAGGCTAAAGGTGGCCTGACACTGAGCGAACACGGCCAGCGCCAGCGGTTCGAGGTGCCTGCGCAAACACTGGGCGACCCGGAGCCCATTCACCATCTGTTGGTGGCGTGCAAGGCCTACGACGCCGAACGGGCAGTGGCCAGTATCGCCGCCCGACTCGCGTCTGGCGCCAAAGTGCTGTTGCTGCAAAACGGTCTGGGCAGTCAGCAAGCAGTGGCCGATCTTCTGCCTCACGCGCGCTGCATCTTCATCTCCAGCACCGAAGGTGCCTTTCGTGATGAAGACTTCAGCGTGGTATTCGCCGGGCAAGGTTTCAACTGGCTTGGCGATGGTCGCTCAAGTGACGCGCCTGACTGGCTGGCAACGCTCGCGCGCGCCGGGATTCCGGGCGAATGGACCCCGGATATCCTCCCGCGGCTGTGGCGCAAGTTGGCGCTCAATTGCGCCATCAATCCGTTGACCGTTTTGTATGACTGCCGGAACGGTGAGTTGCGGCATCACGCCAACGAGGTGAAGGGGCTGTGCGACGAGATGGTCGTGGTGTTGCAGCGCTGCGGTCAGTCGCTAGCCGCGGAGGGACTGCATGAAGAGGTTAACCGGGTGATCACAGCCACAGCGGCCAATTATTCGTCCATGTATCAGGATGTCGCGCAAGGACGCCGGACTGAGATCAGTTATTTGCTGGGATACGCGTGCAACGCTGCGATGCAGCACGGCATAGACGCTCCCCGGTTGAACGCCCTTCGCCAGCGACTGGTACGGCATTTGGCGTCCAGAGGTCTGCCCGGCGACTGAGCCCGACCTGTGGGAGCGAATTCATTCGCGAAAATCTGTCAGGCACCGGAGAGGTATCGCCTGTACCTCCCCTTCGCGAATGAATTCGCTCCCACAGGTTCGTCCATAGTTTGCGCTGCGGGTTTGCTCCTGCCCTGAACAGCGCTAACCTGCCTGTTCCTCATCTGTCAGTGACCCTGCCCCATGCCATTGCGCCAGCGCCTCGAAAACCTGCCGGTCGGCCAGAAGCTCCTGGCGGCCCTGCTGGTCTTGCTGACCACCGTTCTGCTGGTCGCCAACCTGACGTTCATCAGCGCGGCCTATTACATCTCTCAAGAGGCGATGGCACCCCAGGCCCTTCAGACGATTGGTCGATTGATCAGCAACCCCAGCCTGTCGGAACAGGCGCTCTCCTCCCCCTACAACGCCCAGGCGTTGCTCAAGGAACTGAAAAACTACGGCCCGTTGCGCGCTGCAGCGGTGTACGACAGCTCGGGCACCCGCCTCTCGCAAGTGCAACAAGGCGACAAACTGCGACTGCCTGACCACTACCGCAACCTCGAAAGCTGGCGCATCACCGAGTTTCGCAACACCCAGGTGATCCCGATCCCCAAACAGGGCCAGTCGCCGGGTCATTTGCTGCTGGTGGCGAGCAGCGAGCTGCCGACCGCGTTCTACACCGGCACGCTGACGGCCAGCCTGGGCATTCTGATTTTCAGTATTTTGCTGTGGGCGGGCGTGGCGCGGCAGATTCGCCGTTTCATCACCGAACCGATCTATCAACTCGAAGAGCTCTCGCGTCGGGTCACCCGCGAAGAGAACTACGCCTTGCGCGCCGGGCCCGGCAATCAGGATGAAATTGGCTCGCTGGCTGAAGCGTTCAACACCATGTTGTCGCGCATGGAGGCTCGGGAACAGCAGCTCAAGCGCGCCCGCGATGACTCCCAGGAAGCCTACGATCAGGCGCAAGGGCTGGCTGAAGAAACCCGCCACACCAACCGCAAGCTGGAACTGGAAGTCCAGGTTCGCAGCAAGATCGAGAAAAAACTCACCGGCTTTCAGAATTATCTGAACAGCATCATCGACTCCATGCCGTCAGCGCTCATCGCCCTGGACGAACAGCTCTACGTCACGCAGTGGAATCAGGAAGCGGGCGCCCTCTCCGGCACGCCATTGGACGAAGCCCTTAACCAGCCGATCTTTCTGGCGTTTCCGCCGATGAAGGCGTTTTTGCCGCAGATCAAGCAGACGGTCGAGCGCCACACCGTGACCAAGATCGAGCGCGTCACGTGGGTCAAAGGCGACCTTACCCGGCACTTCGCGCTGACGTTCTACCCGCTGACCGGGGGCGCCGGGCGCGGCGCGGTGATCCGGATCGATGACATCACCCAGCGTCTGTCCCTGGAAGACATGATGGTGCAGTCCGAGAAAATGCTCTCGGTGGGCGGTCTGGCCGCAGGCATGGCCCATGAAATCAACAACCCCCTCGGCGCGATCATGCACAACGTGCAGAACATTCGTCGGCGCCTCTCCCCCGAGCTGCCGAAGAATCTGCAACAGGCCGAGCAGGAAGGCATCGAACTGGCGACGGTGAATCAGTACCTCAGCGCGCGGGAAGTGCCGCAGTTGCTGGACGGAATTCAGCAGGCCGGGGCCCGGGCGGCCAAGATCGTCAGCCACATGCTGAGCTTCAGCCGTCGCAGCAATAGGCAAATGGCGCCGTGCGACCTGCCTGCGCTGATCGATCAGGCCGTGGAGATCGCCAGCAACGACTTCGACCTGACCATCGGTTTCGACTTCAAGGGCCAGAACATTCTGCGTCAGTTCGACCCCAACCTCGGCCCCGTTCCGGGCACTGCCAACGAGCTCGAGCAGGTGCTGCTCAATCTGTTGAAAAACGCCGCGCAGGCTATCCATCAACGTGAACACGAAACTGAGCCCGGCCGCATCATTTTGCGCACCCGTCTGAACCCGCCATGGGCGGAGATTCAGGTGGAAGACAATGGCGTCGGCATGCCGGAGAGCGTGCGCAAGCGCATCTTCGAGCCGTTCTTCACCACGAAGGAAGTCGGCCAGGGCACAGGGCTGGGCCTCTCGGTGTCGTACTTCATCATCACCAACAATCACAAGGGCCAGATGGAGGTGCACTCCACGCTCGGCCAAGGCACCTGTTTCACGCTGCGCCTGCCGCTGGTGGGCAACCCGATGAACGTGCCCGCCCCACAGATCATTGGTCAGAACGACCGGGAGTAAGACCATGGGATTTCGCTTGTCGAAGATTTACACACGCACCGGCGACAAGGGCGAAACCGGCCTGGGCGACGGCCGTCGGGTGCCAAAGGATCACCCGCGCGTTGAAGCCATTGGCGAGGTCGACACGCTGAACAGCCAACTCGGCCTGTTGCTGGCGAGCCTCGAGGGAGTGGTCTCTACGGTACCTGAGATGCAGGGCATCATCGACGTATTGGCCCCGTGTCAGCACCGTTTATTTGACCTTGGGGGCGAGCTGGCAATGCCGGAATACCAGGCGTTGAATGCGGCGGAGGTCGAGCGACTGGAAACAGCGATCGATCAGTGGAACGAGGAAGTGGGGCCGTTGGAGAATTTCATTCTGCCGGGTGGGTCCGCGCTGATCGCTCAGGCCCATGTGTGCAGAAGCCTGGCCCGCAGTGCCGAGCGTCGATGCCAGCACTTGAACGCTGTCGAATCACTGGCCGGGGTGGGGTTGGCGTACATCAATCGGTTATCGGATTTGCTGTTCGTCGCGGCGCGGATCATTGCGAAACGTCAGGGGGTGGCGGAGATTTTGTGGCAGCCTGCCAAAAAGCCAGAATAAGAAACTTTCGCCGAGATGAACGCGATCCTCTGTAGGAGCCGGCTTGCTGGCTCCTACAGGTGGTGCGACAGGCAGGCATTTTCAGGCAGGCCGAAAACTCGCTCACTCAAACCCCTTCGGCCAGAATGCCCGAATCCCCGCCACGCCCTGCGCGCCGCGTTCCCACGCCTGTTGACGCTCCGCCGGACCGACACCACCCAGCAGATAAACCGGTTTGCTGAACCCCTCGATCAAGGCCCGGGCCTGTTCCCAACCCAAAGGCTGGGCGTCGGGGTGGGTTTGCGTGGGCTGAACGGGCGACAGGGTGACGAAATCCACGCCCATCTGTTCGGCCAGGGACAGCTCTTCAGCGTTGTGGCACGACGCCGCCAGCCATCGCTCTTCCGGGAACGGACGGCCCTTGCTGGCGTATTTGCGCAGTTGTTCGCTGGTCAGGTGCCAACCTGCGGCGGGAAAGTCGCCCAGCCACTCCAGCGGGCCTTTGAGCATCAATTGCGCCTTGCCCGCGCACAGTCCGACAGCATCCACCGCGACATCGCGGTATTTGGGGTCATAACCGTTCGGGGCGCGCAGTTGAATCAGCTTGATGCCGTCTGCAATCGCCTTTTGCATGCCTTTCAGCAGTTGAGGCGTTTCCAGTGCGTCCGGCGTGATCAGGTATTCGCCTGGCAACCGGGCGGCAGCGACGATTGGCTGGTTCGCCGCAGGGAATTCGTAGCTGGCCAGCTCCCGGTTGGACACCCAGGCCAATGGCTGACCCTCGGCGCCGTGGGGCTCGCCGGTAAAAGACGAGACTTCCCAAACGTCCAGCAACACCTGTTTGTCCGGGTAGTCATGTTTGATCTTGATCAGTGGCCGCGCTTTGGCGACCACGATGCCCAGCTCTTCTTTCAACTCACGAGACAAAGCCGCTTCGACGGTTTCGTCAGGCTCGACCTTGCCACCGGGAAACTCCCACAAGCCGCCCTGGTGCTGCTTGTCAGCGCGCCGGGCAATGAGAGTCTTGCCGTCGGTGCCGCGAATGACCGCGGCGGCTACATGGATGCGTTTCACGTTAAAGCTTCCTCTAAAACCTGACGGTGCGGACGTGAGCCGGGCAGTTCTGCCAAATACGCACACGAATCACTGTGGGAGCGAATTCATTCGCGAAACGCTTTAACAACCGATACATCTCTGGCGCCTGACACATTATTCGCGAATGAATTCGCTCCCACAGGTGAGAACAGCGTCGTGCAGAAACCACTGCGTACGACGCGACTCACTCAATCAGGTGCGGTATTCCGCATTGATTTTCACGTACTCGTGGGACAGGTCGGTGGTCCAGATGGTTTCGCTGCAATCACCACGGCCCAGCTCGATGCGGATGGTGATTTCCTCCTCAGCCATCACCGCCGAGCCTTGCTCTTCGGTGTAGGTCGTGGCACGAGCGCCCTGGCTGGCGATGCACACGCCGCTGAGAAACACGTCGATCTTGCTCACGTCCAGATTCGGCACGCCCGCACGGCCCACGGCGGCCAGGATGCGGCCCCAGTTCGGGTCGGAAGCGAACAACGCGGTCTTGATCAGCGGCGAGTGGGCGACGGTGTAGCCGACGTCCAGGCACTCTTGATGGTTGCCGCCGCCGTTGACT
Organism: Pseudomonas sp. NPDC088368; assembly: GCF_044753445.1. Classification (NCBI taxonomy): domain Bacteria; kingdom Pseudomonadati; phylum Pseudomonadota; class Gammaproteobacteria; order Pseudomonadales; family Pseudomonadaceae; genus Pseudomonas; species Pseudomonas sp. NPDC088368. The sequence goes on along the minus strand of NZ_JBIVNG010000009.1, from coordinate 41,418 downwards.
TCCACAGTCACGAACTTGGTCGCGCCTTCGCCATCACGCACGATCGCCTGAGCGACGTCCATGCAGACTTCGAACACAGCCTTCTTCAGGGCTTCGAACAGCGGACCTTTGGCTTCGGTGACTTCGGGCAGGTTGGCCTGACCGGTGGCGATCAGCATGCAGCAGTCGTTGGTCGAGGTGTCGCCATCGATGGTGATGCGGTTGAACGACTTGTTCGCGCCGTCACGGACCAGGTCCTGCAGCACGCTTTGCGACACTTTGGCGTCGGTAGCGATGTAGCCCAGCATGGTCGCCATATTCGGACGAATCATGCCCGCGCCCTTGCTGATGCCGGTCACGGTGACGGTCACGCCGTCGATCTGGAACTGGCGGCTGGCGCCTTTTGGCAGGGTGTCGGTGGTCATGATGCCGGTGGCCGCAGCCGCCCAGTTATCCACAGACAGGTCATCCAGCGCGGCTTGCAGCGCGCCTTCGATCTTTTCCACTGGCAGCGGCTCGCCGATCACGCCGGTCGAAAACGGCAGCACGGCACTGGCATCGACGCCAGTGATCTCGGCCAGTTTGGCGGTGGTGCGCTCGGCAGCGCGCAGGCCCGGCTCACCGGTGCCCGCGTTGGCGTTGCCGGTGTTGGTCAGCAGGTAGCGCACGGCGCCGCCCACACGTTGCTTGGACAGGATCACCGGCGCGGCGCAAAACGCGTTCAGTGTGAAGACGCCTGCGACGCTGGAGCCTTCGGCGCAGCGCATGACGACAATGTCTTTGCGCCCAGGGCGCTTGATACCGGCAGAGGAGATACCGAGTTCAAAACCGGGAACCGGGTGCAACGTCGGCAGAGGACCAAGACCAACAGCCATGAAATGCGCTCCTTGAAAAGTAGTCATGCCGCCCCCGGCGTTCCCGGTGCGGCGCAATCGATTGAAAAACGCCGCGACGGCTGGGCCGGTCGCGGCGTGGTATTGCGTCAAAGCCTAATTTCCAGGCGCTGTGAAAACGTAGCGAGCGCAGGCAAGACAAGGAAAAAACAGGCGAGGACCGGCCGGGGTCGCGCTCGACTTTACTGCTTCTCAGCAAGCAGTCCGAGCCTGTTTTTGACGCAGTATTGTCAAGCGCAGTAGTTTTCACAGTGCCTGGTTAGTTGATCTGGCCGTGGCAATGCTTGAACTTCTTGCCCGAACCGCACCAGCACAGCTCGTTGCGACCCAGTTTCTGGTCATTGCGAACCGGCGACAGCGCGGCAGCGGCGACAGCGACGTCGTCACCCTCTTCGCCCACCAGTGCGATTGGCTGATCCAGCCCCGGTGCTTCGGCGTGCTGGAATTGCATGCGCTGCGCCAGTTCTTCGGCTTCGCGACGCAGGCGCGCCTCTTCCTCCGCCGGGTCTTCGCGGCGAACCTGGACGTGAGACAGCACACGAATGGTGTCGCGCTTGATCGAATCCAGCAGTTCCTGGAACAGGGTGAAGGACTCGCGCTTGTATTCCTGCTTCGGGTTCTTCTGAGCGTAGCCGCGCAGGTGGATACCGTGACGCAGGTGATCCATAGTCGACAGGTGGTCTTTCCACAGGTCGTCCAGCACGCGCAGCAGAATCTGCTTCTCGAAGGTGCGCAGGGCTTCGGCACTGGCCTGGTCTTCCTTCTCGTTGTAAGCCGACATGATGGCTTCCAGCAGTTTCGGACGCAGGTTTTCTTCGTGGAGGTGATCGTCTTCATCCAGCCACTGCTGAATCGGCAGCTTCACACCGAAATCGCTGTTCAGCGCGGCTTCCAGACCGGCGACGTCCCACTGCTCTGGCAGGGATTGCGGCGGAATGTGTGCGCTGATGGTGGCGTCGAGGACTTCTTCGCGGAACTCGGCAATGGTGTCACCAATGTTCACCGCAGCCAGCAGGCTGTTGCGCATGTGGTAGATCACTTTACGCTGTTCGTTGGAGACGTCATCGAACTCCAGCAATTGCTTACGAATGTCGAAGTTGCGGCCTTCGACCTTGCGTTGGGCCTTCTCGATGGCGTTGGTCACCATGCGGTGCTCGATCGCCTCACCGGACTGCATGCCCAGCGCTTTCATGAAGTTCTTCACCCGGTCAGAGGCGAAGATGCGCATCAGGCTGTCTTCCAGCGACAGGTAGAAACGACTCGAACCGGTGTCGCCCTGACGACCGGCGCGACCGCGCAGCTGGTTGTCGATACGACGGGATTCATGACGCTCGGACGCGATCACGTGCAGACCGCCCGCTTGAATCACTTGCTGATGGCGCTTCTGCCAGTCGGCCTTGATCTGCGCGACTTGCTCAGCGGTCGGGTCTTCCAGGCTGGCGACTTCAACTTCCCAGTTACCGCCCAACAGGATGTCGGTACCACGACCGGCCATGTTGGTGGCGATGGTCAGGGCACCCGGACGACCGGCCTGCGCGATGATTTCTGCTTCTTTTTCGTGGAACTTGGCGTTCAAAACCTTGTGATCGATGCCTTCTTTCTTGAGCAGGTTGGACATGTGCTCAGAAGTTTCGATGGTCGCTGTACCTACCAGCACCGGACGCTGTTCGGCCAGACAGGCCTTGATGTCGGTGATGATCGCCTGGTATTTCTCCTCGGCGGTCAGGTACACCAGGTCGTTGAAGTCTTTACGCGCCAAGGGTTTGTTTGGCGGAATGACCATCACGGCCAAGGCGTAGATCTGGTGAAATTCGAACGCTTCGGTGTCGGCTGTACCGGTCATGCCGGACAGTTTGTTGTACAGACGGAAGTAGTTCTGGAACGTGGTCGAGGCCAGGGTCTGGCTTTCGGCCTGAATGTTCAGGTGTTCTTTGGCTTCGATGGCCTGGTGCAGACCTTCCGACAGACGACGACCCGGCATGGTACGACCGGTGTGTTCGTCGACCAGCAGAATGCCGCCGTCCTGAACGATGTATTCGACGTTGCGATGGAACAGTTTGTGCGCACGCAGACCGGCGTACACGTGGGTCAGCAGGCCCAGGTTATGCGCCGAATACAGGCTCTCGCCTTCGGCCAGCAAACCGACTTCGGTGAGCATTTCTTCGATGAACTGGTGACCGGACTCGTTCAACTCCACCTGACGGGATTTCTCGTCGATGGTGTAGTGGCCCTGCTTTGTCACCACGCCTTCCACTTCCTCGATGTGTTGTTCGAGTTTAGGGATCAGCTTGTTGATTTCGGTGTAGAGCTTGGAGCTGTCTTCGGCCTGGCCGGAGATGATCAGCGGGGTACGGGCTTCGTCGATGAGGATCGAGTCCACTTCGTCGATCACGGCGAAATTCAGCTCGCGCTGGAATTTGTCTTCCAGGCTGAACGCCATGTTGTCGCGCAGGTAGTCGAAGCCGAATTCGTTGTTGGTGCCGTAGGTGATATCGGAACCATACGCAGCACGCTTTTCTTCAGGCGGCTGAAAAGGCGTCACGACACCTACGGTCAGACCGAGGAATTCGTACAACGGACGCATCCAGTTGGCGTCCCGACGGGCCAGGTAGTCGTTGACGGTGACAACGTGCACGCCCTTGCTGGACAGCGCATTGAGGTACACCGCCAGTGTCGCCACCAGGGTTTTACCTTCACCGGTACGCATCTCGGCGATCATGCCTTCGTGCAGCGTCATGCCGCCGAGCAATTGAACGTCGAAATGACGCATCCCCATGACGCGTTTACCGGCTTCGCGGCAGACCGCAAAGGCTTCAGGCAGGAGCTTATCGAGGGTCTCACCTTTGGCGAAGCGGGCCTTGAATTCTTCGGTCTTGGCGCGCAGTTGCTCGTCCGAAAGGGCCACCATTTGCTCTTCGAAGCTGTTAACGGACTGGACCGTCTTGAGCAGGCGCTTCACTTCGCGCTCGTTTTTGCTTCCGAAAAGTTTTTTTAACAAAGGTGCAAACATATCGACAGGATCTTCCACACATAGGGATGGAGGGCGGCCCCGTGAGTCGCCCGTGCAGCCCTCATGGCCGCATGCGAACGAGCATTCTACCCGGAAATGGTGGTGAGGAAAGTGGCGTTATTCCACGATGCTGGCACAGCAATGTTACGGGGCAGAAGTACAATAGGGGCATTTCTTCGGACTTCAACCCGTGCGGGACAGAAGTTTGATTAATGTTTCTTCACGAATCGGCCGGCAGAACAAGGGTGGGATCGGCACTTACAGGGCCAGCGACTGCTTTCTGATAACATCACGGACTTGTAACCACAGGCGACTTTCATGGCCTTTCGTCCCTTGCAGGCTCGCGCTCCGGCTGTGCTTTTGCGCGAAGCCAGACCGCTCAAAGCCATTTTTAATCATGCCCAGCGATTGGCCCATTTGCAGCGTCTGCTGGAAAGCCAGTTGCAACCCGCTGCGCGCGAGCATTGCCATGTGGCGTCATGGCGAGAAGGGACATTGCTGCTGGTCGTCACGGACGGTCACTGGGCGACGCGGTTGCGGTATCAACAGAAGCGGCTGCAACGGCAATTGGTTGTCTTCAAGGAATTCGCCAACCTCACGCGATTGCAGTTGAAAGTGCAGCCCGCGACGATCCATCGGGCACCGGTCGGGCCTTCACGGGATTTGTCGGTGGCCGCCGCCGATGCGATCAATGAGACGGCTGAAGGGATCAGTGACCCGAAACTCAAAGCGGCGCTCGAACGATTGGCGGCGCATGCCCGGCCTAAAGATTCGGTTTGATCGCCCCGGACCTGACGGTCCCCAAAAAGCCATAAAAAAAGGCCACCTGATCAGGTGGCCTTAAATATTGAAACTGAGAAAAAGAGACTGTTACACCGCCGCTACAGGGCGCATGTACGAGATCGGTGCGGTACTGGCATCAGCAAAGGTCACCACTTCCCAAGCATCTTCCTGTGCGATCAACGCACGCAGCAGACGATTGTTCAGACCGTGGCCAGATTTGAAGCCCTGGTACTCGCCGATCAAACTGTTGCCCAGCAGATACAGGTCACCGATGGCATCCAGAATCTTGTGTTTAACGAATTCGTCCTCATACCGCAGGCCGTCTTCGTTCAACACGCCGTCCTTGTCCACGACGATCGCGTTTTCAACGCTGCCGCCCAGTGCAAGGTTGTGTTTGCGCAAGTACTCGATGTCTTTCATGAAACCGAAGGTACGCGCACGGCTCACTTCTTTTACGAACGAAGTGCTGGAAAAGTCGACGCTCGCCGTCTGTGTCCGGTTCTTCAGGTACGGGTGATCGAAATCGATTTCGAAGCTCACCTTGAAACCTTCGAAAGGCACGAACTTGGCGTATTTGCCGTCTTCCTCTACGCAGACTTCTTTCAGAATGCGTATGAATTTCTTCGGTGCGTCCTGTTCTTCCAAGCCAGCTGACTGGATCAGGAATACGAAGGGACCTGCGCTGCCGTCCATGATTGGAACTTCGGAGGCAGAGAGTTCAACGTAGGCGTTATCGATGCCGAGGCCGGCCATGGCCGACAGCAAGTGCTCAACCGTATCGACCTTCACGTCGCCATTGAACAGCGTTGTGGAAAGCGTGGTGTCGCCCACATTCAGCGCGTGTGCGTTGATCTGGACAACCGGCTCGAGGTCGGTACGGAAAAACACAATGCCAGCGTTCACAGGTGCAGGTTTGAGGGTCAGGTAAACCTTTTCCCCCGAGTGCAGGCCGATACCTGTGGCACGGATAATATTCTTCAGGGTGCGTTGTTTAATCATGGCATTGGCCGCTTCAGCGCATATCGCGAATTAGTATCAACAAAGGCTGGCGATGATAGCAGACCTCGCCTTTGCTGAACACCAATCACCCTTATACCCCTGATAGAACTCATCAATCAGCCTGACGACGCAGGAACGCTGGAATATCCAGGTAATCCAGATCGTCTTGCGGATTCATTTTTGCCGCAGCAGTGGCGCCTGCGTGAGCCTGATTGCGCATCACGGTAGGACGGTCCAGATCGCGGTAATTCACCGAAGGCTGCTCCTGGCGGACGGCTTGTTGCTGCACAGGTGCGGCTTGAGCGGTCTGCATGGTGTTGTCGATGACCTTCACAGGCTTCTCGATTTTTGCACCCAGGCCAGTGGCAACCACGGTCACGTGCAGCTCGTCGCGCATGTCCGGATCGATAACGGTACCGACCTTGACCATGGCGTGCTCGGAGGCGAACGCTTCGATGATGCTACCCACGTCGGAGTACTCACCCAGAGACAGGTCAGGACCGGCGGTGATGTTGACCAGAATGCCGCGGGCACCCTGCAGGTTCACGTCTTCGAGCAGCGGGTTGCGGATTGCGGCTTCGGTGGCTTCACGCGCACGGTTCGGACCGCTGGCAGCGCCAGTGCCCATCATCGCCATGCCCATTTCGGACATCACGGTGCGTACGTCGGCGAAGTCGACGTTGATCATGCCTGGGCGCTTGATGATGTCGGAGATACCGCGAACGGCACCGGCCAGTACATCGTCTGCCTTGGCGAAAGCCGACAAGAGGCTTGCGTCTTTACCCAGGATGGTCAGCAGCTTCTCGTTGGGAATGGTGATCAACGAGTCGACGCTTTCGGACAGCGCGCGGATGCCTTCATCGGCGATCTGCATGCGCTTGCGGCCTTCGAACGGGAACGGACGGGTCACGACCGCAACGGTCAGGATGCCCATTTCCTTGGCCACTTCGGCGATGATCGGGGCTGCACCGGTACCGGTACCGCCACCCATGCCGGTGGTGATGAAGACCATGTTGGTGCCCTGCAGAACTTCCGCAATGCGCTCACGATCTTCCAGTGCCGCCTGACGACCGACTTCAGGATTGGCACCTGCACCCAGGCCCTTGGTCACACCGGTACCCAGTTGCAGAATGGTACGTGCGCCAATGTTCTTCAGTGCTTGAGCATCGGTGTTGGCGCAGATGAACTCGACGCCTTCGATGTTGCTCTTGACCATGTGATTGACCGCGTTGCCGCCGCCGCCACCAACGCCGATAACTTTAATTACCGGGCTTTGTGGGATGTTGTCTACGAGCTCGAACATGTTCCCTCTCCTTCAGTTCTCTAGTTTTATGTCGCCTGTTGCCTGCCTACCACTTTTTGAATCTTAGAAATTCCCCTGGACCCAGCGCTTGAGACGCTCAAACACGGGTGCCTTAGGTTCATCGCTATAACTGCTACCGGAATTGGAAAGGCCTGACAGCGAGATCCCGTCGGACTGCTTTTGCAGTCCGTACAGCAGCAAGCCAACACCGGTGGAGTAAATCGGGTTGCGAACGACGTCCGCCAGACCCTTGATGCTGTGCGGCACGCCAAGGCGCACCGGCATGTGGAAGATTTCCTCGGCCAGTTCGACCGCGCCTTCCATTTTCGAGGTACCACCGGTCAGCACGATGCCGGCCGGAATCAGGTCTTCGTAGCCACTGCGGCGCAGTTCGGCCTGAATCAGGGTGAACAGCTCGTCGTAGCGAGGCTCGACGACTTCGGCCAACGCCTGACGGGACAGTTCGCGAGGTGGACGGTCGCCCACGCTCGGCACTTTGATGGTTTCACCGGCGCCGGCCAGTTTGGCCAAGGCGCAGGCGTAACGGATCTTGATCTCTTCGGCGTACTGCGTCGGGGTGCGCAGGGCCATGGCGATGTCGTTGGTGACTTGATCGCCCGCAATCGGGATCACAGCGGTGTGACGGATCGCGCCTTCGGTGAAGATCGCGATGTCGGTGGTGCCGCCACCGATGTCCACCAGGCAAACGCCCAGCTCTTTCTCGTCGTCGGTCAGCACCGAGTACGCCGAGGCCAACTGCTCAAGGATGATATCGTCGACTTCCAGGCCGCAGCGACGCACGCACTTCTCAATGTTCTGAGCGGCGTTCACGGCGCAGGTCACGACGTGCACTTTCGCTTCCAGACGTACGCCCGACATGCCCAGAGGCTCACGAACGCCTTCCTGGTTATCGATCACGTAATCCTGCGGCAGGGTGTGCAGGACGCGCTGGTCCGCCGGGATCGCCACCGCCTGAGCGGCATCGAGGACGCGCTCCAGGTCAGCCGAACTCACCTCGCGGTCGCGGATCGCCACGATACCGTGGGAATTCAGGCTGCGAATGTGGTTGCCCGCGACACCGACGAACGCCGAGTGAATGCGGCAGCCCGCCATCAGCTGCGCTTCTTCCACTGCGCGCTGAATCGACTGCACGGTCGACTCGATGTTCACCACCACGCCCTTCTTCAGGCCACGGGACGGGTGGGTGCCGATACCGACGATTTCCAGCGTGCCATCAGCCGCGACTTCGCCTACCAGCGCCACCACTTTGGAGGTGCCGATATCCAATCCGACGATCATTTTGCCGCTTTGCACGTTTGCCATGGGTCCTGCCTCTTATCAATTCTTCGCGACGGCGGGTTTGTCCGTCGTTGGCGCTGGCGCCTGCTCACGCCACCCAACGGCCAGGCCGTTGTTGTAACGCAGGTCTACTCGCGCAATGTTCGTGATCTGTTCTTTCAGCGTTTTTTCGTAGATGGCGATAAAGCGGCGCATCTTCTCAACCAGGTTGCCTCGTCCCAGCAGCAGTTCCAGGCCGGGACCTGCATTGCCTGCGCCGGTGGTAAGGAACCAACTGCCTCGTTCGCGCAATTCCAGGCGAGCGATGGAGAAGCCCAGCGGGCGCAACATCTGGCTCAGCACCTGGTACTGCTGCATCACCTGCTGTTGAGCCCGTTGAGGCCCGAACAACTGCGGAAGGTGTTCGTAGTTGGCCAGCTCACGCGGGGTGAACGCCTGACCCTGGTTGTTCAGCAGGGCCGAATCGCCCCAGCGCGCAACCGGCAATTGTTCTTCGAGGCGAATCACCACCTGATCCGGCCACACACGACGCACTTCGGCGTGGGCGATCCAGGGCATCTGTTCCAGCTCGGTTCGCATCCCGGCCAGGTCGATGTTGAAGAAACTGGTGGCCACGTAAGGCGCGATGCGCTGCTGAACGGCTTGCTGGCTGATGTAGCTCAGGTCGCCCTGAACGTTGATCCGCGAGATCGGCCGGTCGGCGTACGGCAATAGACGCTGCGCTGCTTCGTAAGTGCCGAAACCCAGCACCACCAGCAGGACGGGCCACATCAGGCCGCGCAGAAAACCGAAATTCGGCTTCGGCATGCGCGCCGACAGAGGCTCCTTGGCCACCATCCGGCTGGCACCGCGCGGCACCGGCTTGCGGCCAGGAGTGGATTGCTGATGACGTACCGTTGCGCCGAGCATGACTTACCCCCGCACCTGGACACTGTCGGCCAGAATCGCCAACACCAACTGTTTAAAATCGAGCCCTGCGGCATTCGCTGCCATCGGGACCAGGCTGTGGTCGGTCATGCCGGGCACGGTGTTGACTTCCAGCAGCCAGAACTGGCCATTGGCGTCCTGCATGACGTCGGTGCGTGCCCATCCGGCAACACCCACGGCTTCGCAGGCACGTGCGGTCAGCGCCTTGAGTTCCTGTTCTTGGGTTGCGTCGAGGCCACATGGAATCCGGTACTGGGTATCGGAAGCCAGGTACTTGGCGTCGTAATCGTAAAAAGTGTGGGGAGTGCCCAGGCCGATCGGGGGCAAGACTTGCCCACGCAGCGTCGCGACAGTGAACTCTGGACCTTGAATCCATTGTTCGACCAACACGTTTGAATCGTAGGTACTGGCGGCATTCCAGGCGGCGATCAATTCGTCGACGCGGGTCACCTTGGCCATACCGATACTGGAGCCTTCATGAGCGGGTTTGACGATCAAAGGAAAGCCCAGTTCCGTCGCCGCAGAAATACAGTCTGATTCGCTCGCCAGCACCGCGTGACGCGGGGTCGGCAGGCCTAGGCTCTGCCAGACCTGCTTGGTGCGCAACTTGTCCATCGCCAGTGCAGACGCCAGCACGCCGCTGCCGGTGTACGGGATCTCCAGGCACTCGAGCAGGCCCTGCATGGTGCCGTCTTCGCCGCCGCGACCGTGCAGCACGATGAACGCGCGGTCGATGGTCTCGCTGGCCAGTCTCTGAAGGAAATCGTCGCCCACATCGATCCCGAAGGCATCGACGCCCGCACTCAGCAGCGCTTCAAGCACTGCGTTGCCGGATTTGAGGGAAACCTCCCGCTCTGCACTCTTGCCGCCAAAAAGCACGGCAACGCGGCCGAAGCTTTTTGGCTCAAGGGTCGAGAGCAGGGAGACGGGCGCGGCGGCTGTCATTTCAGCTTACCTTCGGTTGAGGCCACGATGGCACCCGCAAACAGCGGGCTCTTGAGCAATTGCGGTGCGAGACCGCCGATGTCACCGGCGCCCTGGCACAGCAGGATGTCGCCCGCGCGCAGCAGCGGCTTGACCAGCGGGGCCAGCTCAACGCCCCGCTCGATGTAGATCGGGTCCAACTGACCACGCTGGCGAATGCTGTGGGCCAGTTGACGGCTGTCCGCGCCCGGAATCGGCTCTTCGCCCGCCGGGTAGACTTCCATCAACAGCAGGACGTTGGCGTCATTGAGCACCTGCACGAAATCGTCGTACAGATCGCGAGTACGGCTGTAACGGTGCGGCTGGTAAACCATGACCAGACGACGATCCGGCCAGCCACCGCGTACGGCATTGATGACAGCAGCGACTTCACGCGGGTGGTGACCATAGTCGTCCACCAGCATCACGTTGCCACCTTCCACCGGCAGTTCGCCGTAGACCTGGAAGCGACGGCCCACGCCCTGGAAGCCCGACAGGCCCTGAACGATGGCTTCGTCAGTGATGCCTTCGTCCGTCGCGATGGCGATGGTCGCCAGCGAGTTGAGGACGTTGTGGTTGCCCGGCATGTTCACCGACACCTCCAGCGGCTCGCGGTCGCGGCGCAGAACGGTGAAATGCGTGCGCATGCCTTCCTGACGCACGTTGATCGCGCGCACGTCGGCGTCTTCGTTGAAGCCATAGGTCATGACCGGGCGCTTCACCGCCGGCAAGATATCGCGCACGACCGGGTCATCGGTGCAGACCACGGCCAGACCGTAGAACGGCAGGTTGTGCAGGAACTCGACGAAGGTTTTCTTCAGTTTGTTGAAGTCGCCTTCGTAGGTCGCCATGTGGTCGGCGTCGATGTTGGTGACCACGGCCACCAGCGGCTGCAGGTGCAGGAAGCTGGCGTCGCTTTCGTCGGCTTCGGCGATCAGATAACGGCTGGTGCCGAGCTGGGCATTGGTGCCCGCAGCGTTCAGTCGGCCACCGATCACGAAAGTCGGGTCGAGACCACCGGCCGCGAACACCGAAGCGATCAGGCTGGTGGTGGTGGTTTTGCCGTGGGTGCCGGCGACCGCGATGCCATGGCGATAGCGCATCAGTTCGGCCAGCATCTCGGCACGTGGTACCACAGGGATACGACGCTCAAGGGCAGTCGCCACTTCCGGGTTAGAGGTGTTGACGGCACTGGACACCACCAGCACGTCTGCCGCTGCCGAGTTTTCAGCGCGGTGGCCAATAAAGATGTGCGCGCCGAACGATTCGAGGCGCTCGGTCACCGGGGAGGCCTTGAGGTCAGAACCAGAGACTTCGTAACCCAGGTTCAGCAACACCTCGGCGATCCCGCACATGCCCACACCGCCGATGCCGACGAAATGGATGCGACGGATGCGGCGCATTTCCGGTTGTGGCATGGCGCGTTGGTTCTCAACCATGGGCCACCTCCAGGCAGACATCGACGACGGTGTTGGTGGCATCCGGCTTGGCCAGTTGGCGAGCCGTGGTAGCCATGCGCTTCAATTGTTCGGGTTGCATCAAAACCTCTGTCAGGCGAGCGGCCATCTCGGCCGCGCCAGTTGTTCTTTGTGGCATCACGAAGGCAGCGCCTTCACGGGCCAGATAGTCGGCGTTACGCGACTGGTGGTCGTCGATCGCATGGGGCAGCGGCACCAGCAACGACGGCAGGCCAGCGGCCGCCAATTCACTGATGGTCAGCGCTCCCGCGCGGCAAACCACCAGATCCGCCCAGCCATAGGCTTGGGCCATGTCTTTGATGAACGGGGCGACCTGCGCCTCGACACCCGCTGCGCGATAACGCTCGGCGGTGATTTCATCGTGTTTCTTGCCCGCCTGATGGAACACTTCAGGCCGCAGTTCCGCTGGCACTTGAGCCAGCGCTTCTGGCAACAACTTGTTCAGTGGCTCGGCGCCGAGGCTTCCGCCCAGCACCAGCAACCGGGGTTTGCGTCCGGCCAGCGCTTGACGCGGTGTTTCGAAAAACAGCTCGGCACGCACCGGGTTGCCGGTGGTGCGACGCTTGGCCGAGGCTGCGAACGTCTGCGGGAACGCTTCACACACGCGAGCGGCGAACGAGGCCAGGCTGCGGTTGGCGGTTCCGGCCACGGCGTTTTGCTCGTGAATGATCAACGGCACACCCGCGAGTTTCGCGGCGAGGCCACCGGGGCCCGTCACGTAACCCCCAAAACCGACGACGCAAACGGGCTTCAACTCACGCACCACTTTGCGCGCCTGCAACAACGCCTTGATCAGCATGAACGGCGCCTTGAGCAACGACAGACGGCCCTTGCCCCGCAAACCGGTGACATTGATCAGGTGCAGTTGGAGACCGGCCGCAGGCACCAGTTCGTTTTCGATGCCGCGCGGCGTACCGAGCCAGTGCACGGTGTAGCCACGGGCCTGGAATTCGCGTGCGCAGGCCAGCGCCGGGAACACGTGCCCGCCGGTGCCGCCTGCCATGATCAAGACATTACCGACGGCCATGGTTTGGCTCCTCGGCGAAATCGCTCTCACTGAATTCGGCTTCTTCGCTGCCCATGTTATTGCGCGATTCCCACTCGATGCGCAGCAACAGGCCCAGACTCGCGCAGCAGATAATCAACGAGCTGCCGCCGTAACTGAGGAATGGCAAGGTCAGACCCTTGGTCGGCAGCAGGCCGACGTTCACGCCGATGTTGATCAGAAACTGACCAATCCACAGGAACGCCAGGCCGTAGGCGGTGTACGCGGCGAAGAACTGCTTGGCGCGCTCGGCCCACATGCCGATGTACATCGCACGAATACTCACGAACATGAACAGCGCCACGGTGGCCAGCGACCCCACGACGCCCAGCTCTTCGGCCAACACCGAGAACACGAAGTCGGTGTGCGCTTCCGGCAGGTAAAACTGCTTCTGCACGCTGTTGCCCAGACCAACGCCAAACCACTCGCCGCGACCGAAGGCGATGAGCGCCTGAGTCAGCTGGTAACCAGAGCCGAACTGATCCGACCACGGGTCGGTAAAGGTGATCAGACGCGCCATCCGATAAGGCTGCGCTTGCACCAGCACGAACACCGCGCCAACGGCCAACGCCACCATCAGACTGAAGCGGAACAGGCCGACGCCGCCGAGGAACAGCATCGCCGCTGCCGCCCCCATCATCACGACGGTGGCGCCGAAGTCAGGCTCCATCAGCAGCAGGCCCGCCATCGGCAGCAACACAATGAAAGGCTTGAAGAAGCCCATCCAGCTTTCGCGCACTTCTGTCTGACGACGAATCAGGTAACCGGCGAGGAAAATCACCACGAACACTTTGGCGATTTCCGACGGCTGCACGTTGAACATGCCGAAGCCGATCCAACGCATCGAGCCGTTCACCTCACGCCCGATGCCGGGCACGATCACCATGATCAGCAGGCCGAAGGCGCCGATCAGCATGAGCCAGCCAAGGCGTTGCCAAGTCGCGACCGGAATCATCATGGTGGCGACGCAGGCGCCGAGGCCCAGCACCAGATAAATCAGGTGACGGGTCATCATGTACAACGCGTTGCCCGACTGCACGGCGGCCACTTCCGACGACGCGGAAGTGATCATCACCAGGCCCAGGCCCAGCAGCGCAAGGCAGCCAGCGAGCATCGGGAAATCGACGTCCACGCCACGACCGCTGATGATCGGCGACGGGTAAGGCTTGATCACGCCAAAGATCATGACAAGTCCCTCACGGCCTGGGCGAACATCTGTCCGCGGACTTCAAAGTTCTTGAACATGTCAAAGCTTGCGCAGGCAGGGGCCAGCAGCACGGCGTCCCCTTCCTGAGCCCATTCGGCAGCACGTTGCACAGCTTCTTCCAAAGTTTTAATGCGTAGCAGAGGCACCGAGTCGCCCAGCGCGGAGGCGATCAGTTCAGCGTCGCGTCCAATCAGGACAACGGCGCGGCAATGGGCGGCCACCGGGGCTTTCAGTCCGGAGAAGTCCGCACCCTTGCCTTCGCCGCCTGCGATCAAGATCAGCTTGCCGGGAATGTCTTCGCCCAATCCTTCGATGGCGGCCAGAGCGGCGCCGACGTTGGTAGCTTTGGAATCGTCGTAATAGCTGACGCCCTGACGTTCACGCAGCCACTGACAACGGTGCACCAGGCCGCCGAAACTGCGCAGGGCCTGAAGCATTGGCTCGAATGGCAAACCGGCGGCATGGCCGAGGGCCAGGGCCGACAGCGCGTTCGCCTGATTGTGCGCACCACGGATTTTCAGCTCGCTGACCGGCATCAGGTTCTCGAACTGGAACGCCAGGTACTTTTCGCCGTTCTCTTCTCGCAGACCGAAGCCATTGATGTCAGGTCTGTTCAGACCAAAGGTCCAGCAGGACACCCCTTCGCCGATCAATGGTCGCGAGAGCGCGTCCTGACGGTTCACCACGACTTGCCGTGCGCCCCGGAAAATCCGGTGTTTGGCCAAGTGGTAGGCAGGCAGGCCGCTGTAACGGTCCATGTGGTCTTCGCTGACGTTCAGTACGGTGGCGACTTCGGCGCCGAGGTGATCGGTGGTTTCCAGCTGGAAACTCGACAGCTCAAGAACGTACAACTCGACGTCGTCGCTGAGCAGGTCCAGCGCGGGTGTGCCGAGGTTGCCGCCGACCGCCACACGCTTGCCTGCCGCCGCCGCCATTTCACCGACCAGCGTGGTCACGGTGCTTTTCGCGTTGGAGCCGCTGATGGCGACGATGGGGGCTTTCGCGTTACGCGCGAACAGTTCGATGTCACCGGACAGTTTCACGCCACGGGCTGCCGCCTGCTGCAAAGCAGGGGTCGCGAGCGCCAGCCCGGGGCTCACGTACAACTCGTCGGCGCGGCAGAGGAATTCCACATCCAGCTCGCCACAGCGCACTTCAACCTGCGGATAGTCGCGACGCAGGGTCGCCAGCTCCGGAGGATTCTCCCGCGTATCGGCGACGGCAAACGCCACGCCCCGGTTCGCCAGGAAGCGAACCAGGGACATGCCGCTCTTGCCGAGACCGACAACAATGCGGAAGTGAGAAGAAGCGATCAGTGACACTCTGCTTACCTCAGTTTCAACGTGGCAAGGCCGATCAACACGAGAATCACGGTGATGATCCAGAAACGGACGATCACGCGCGGCTCGGGCCAGCCCTTGAGTTCAAAGTGGTGATGAATCGGCGCCATGCGGAAAACGCGGCGGCCGGTCAATTTAAAGGATGCGACCTGAATGACCACTGACAGGGTCTCCATCACGAACACACCGCCCATGATGAACAGCACGATTTCCTGACGAACGATCACAGCGATGGTGCCCAGGGCCGCGCCCAGCGCTAATGCGCCGACGTCGCCCATGAAGACTTGTGCCGGGTAGGTGTTGAACCAGAGGAAGCCAAGGCCTGCACCGATCAGCGCGCCGCAGAACACGATCAGCTCGCCCGCGCCCGGCACATAAGGGATCAGCAGGTATTCCGCGAATTTCACGTTACCCGACAAGTAGCAGAAGATGCCCAGCGCGCCGCCGACCATGACCGTTGGCATGATGGCCAGACCATCGAGGCCGTCGGTCAGGTTGACCGCGTTGCTGGAGCCGACGATCACAAAGTAGGTCAGGACCACGAAGCCGATGCCCAGCGGAATGCTGAAGTCTTTCAGCATCGGGATCAGCAGCGTGGTCTCGACCGGCGATTGCGCAGTCATATAAAGGAAGATCGCCGCGCCGAGGCCAAACACGGACTGCCAGAAGTATTTCCAGCGGCTTGGCAGGCCTTTCGAGTTCTTCTCGATCACCTTGCGGTAGTCATCGACCCAGCCGATGCCGCCGAACAGCAGCGTCACGATCAACACCACCCACACGTAGCGGTTGGTCAGGTCGGCCCACAGCAGCGTCGCGATGCCGATGGCGGACAGAATCAGCGCGCCACCCATGGTCGGGGTGCCAGACTTGGAGAGGTGAGATTGGGGACCGTCGTTGCGGACGGATTGGCCGATCTGTTTGTTCTGCAGGGCACGGATCATCCATGGACCGAGGCACAGCGAAAGTGACAGTGCAGTGAGCACGCCAAGAATCCCGCGCAGGGTCAGGTACTGGAAGACCGCGAAGCCTTTGTAGAACTGTTGCAGATACTCGGCCAGCAGCAGCAGCATTAATGTTTCTCCAGACTGTTGCCACACAGCGCGGCGACGACGTTTTCCATCGCGGCACTGCGGGAACCTTTGATCAAAAGGGTGGTGTTCGTGTCTTGCTCGGCGCCCAGCGCCGCGATCAGGTCAGCCTGACTTACAAAATGGCGGGCATCCTGCCCGAAAGCCTTCACGGCATGGGCCATCAGCGGACCGACGGCATACAGCGCGTCGACCTTGCCGGCCGCGTACACGCCGACGTCACGGTGGCCCTGCTCCGCCCAGTCGCCTAGCTCACCAATGTCACCCAGCACCAGCACTTTGCGGCCCGGGAACGTGGTGAGGATGTCGGTGGCCGCTGCAACCGAGGTCGGATTGGCGTTGTAGGTGTCGTCGATCACGCGCATACCGTTGGTCGCCAATTGCGCAACGGTACGGCCCTTGACCGGCTGGACGTTATTGAGACCGGTGACGATGCCGGGCAGCGAAACGCCCAGGGCATGCGCCGCTGCCGCCGCTGCCAACGCGTTGGCCACGTTGTGTGCGCCCAGCAGATTCAGTTGCACGTGTGCCGAGCCGCTTGGGCTGTGCAGGGTGAAGGTCGGGCAGCCACGGGCGTCGATGCCGAGGTCGCTGGCATAGAAATCAGCGTCACGGCTGTGCATCGAGAAGCTCAATACGTTGCGCTCACCTGCACGGGCGACCCAGATGCCGAAGGCTTTGTCATCCCGGTTCAGCACGGCGGTGCCGCGACTGTTCAGCCCTTCGATGATCTCGCCTTTGGCTTCGACGATCTTGTCTGGGCCGCCGAACTCACCAACGTGAGCAGTCCCGGCATTGGTCAACACCGATACATGCGGTTGGGTCAGGCTGACAGTCAGCGCGATTTCGCCCACATGATTCGCGCCCAGCTCGATCACGGCGGCGTCGAACTCTGGCGCCAACGCCAGCAACGTCAGCGGAACACCCAATTCATTGTTCAGGTTGCCCTTGGTCGCCAGCACCGGGCCACGCGTGCGCAGGATGCTTGAGAGCATTTCCTTGACCGTGGTCTTGCCGCTGGAGCCGGTGATCGCAGCCACTGGCTTGTCGACAAAAGCGTTGCGATTCATCGCCCCCAACTGCGCCAGTGCCTGACGGGTGTCGCGGACGATCAGTTGCGGCAACGAACTGCCTGCAATTTCACGCTCGACCAACGCGCCGACTGCGCCTTTGGCGGCGACCTGATCGAGATAATCATGGCCATCGAAACGCGGACCGGTCAGCGCAACGAACAGTTGGCCCGGCTCGATGGCACGGCTGTCGATACTGACGCCGTTGAAGCTCACGTCGTCGCCGACACGTCGGGCGTCGAGCGGCAGGAGCAGTTCGCTGAACGAAAGTGGCTTATGCATGTGCAGCCCCCCATGCGTCCAGTGCCTTGGCGGCTTCTTCAAGATCGGAAAACGGATGACGCTGGTCATCGATTTCCTGGTAATCCTCGTGGCCCTTGCCCGCCAGCACGATGACGTCGGCGGCGTCGGCCTGGGCAATGATTTGTGCGATGGCCTGACCGCGACCGGCAACGAATTCGACTTTATCTGCAGCGCTGAAACCGGCGCGGATGTCGTCAAAAATACGCGCGGGGTCTTCCGTGCGTGGATTGTCGTCGGTGACCAACACTTTGTCGGCCAGACGCTCAACCACTTCGGCCATCAGCGGACGCTTGCCGCGATCGCGGTCACCGCCGCAGCCGAACAGGCAGGTCAGTTGGCCTTTCGCGTGTGGGCGCAGGGCGTCGAGCACTTTTTCGAGCGCGTCCGGGGTGTGGGCGTAATCGACCACTACCAGCGGACGGGTGCCGCCGCCCAAGCGCTGCATACGACCGACCGGACCTTCGAGGCCCGGCAGCACTTTAAGAATCTCGTCCAGCGGGTAATCCAGCCCCATCAGCGCGCCGACCGCAGCCAGCACGTTGCTCAGGTTGAAACGGCCCAGCAGGCTGCTGCGCAAGACGTGGTCGCCCTGCGGCGTTACCAGCGTGGCGCGAACACCGTCGTCATCGAAGTGAGCATCGCGGCAGAACAGGTACGCGCTGCTGTCTTCCTGGCTGTAGGTGATCAGGCGCGAATCATGCGGCTTGGCGGCCAGTTCGCGACCAAACGCGTCGTCGAGGTTGATCACGCGGCAACGCAGGTCATTCCAGGCGAACAACTTTGCCTTGGCCGCGCCATACGCTTCCATGGTGCCGTGGTAATCCAGGTGATCGCGGGACAAGTTGGTCATCACTGCCACGTCGAACGCCAGCGCGGTCACACGGCCCTGATCCAGACCGTGGGACGACACTTCCATGGCCAGCGCCTTGGCACCGGCTTTTTTCAGGTCGTAAATGGTCGACTGCACGGAAATCGGATCAGGTGTGGTGTGAATCCCGCTTTTCAACTCGCTATAGAAGCCGGTGCCCAGCGTACCGATCAGACCGCAATGCTCGCCCAGCTTGTCGAGCGCCTGGGCGATCAGTTGGGTGACGCTGGTCTTACCATTGGTGCCGGTCACACCGACTACGTTCATGCTGCGGCTCGGGTCGCCGTAGAAACGACCGGCAATGTCCGACAGCTGCGCCGCCAGCCCTTTGACCGGAATCATCGGGATGTCAGTGATCGGCAGCACCTTGGCGCCTTCCACTTCATAGGCCACAGCCGTAGCACCGTGAGCGATGGCGTCGGTGATGTGATCGCGCCCATCGACCTTCAAGCCCGGAATCGCCAGAAACAGATCGCCCGGACGCACCTTGCGGCTGTCCAGTGTCAGCTCACGAATCAGCAGGTCGCGGTCGCTTTGGGCGAAGATTTTGCTCAGGTTAAAAGGCATCAGCCGCGCCCTCCCTTGACCGGGACGACCAGCGGCGCCGCGTTGGCTTGCTGCTCAGGCGGGACCGGCGCGAGGTTGTCCGGACGCACGTTCATCAGACGCAACGTGCCCGACATGACTTTGCTGAACACGGGCGCGGAAACCAGACCACCGAAGTAGCCGCCTTTGCTCGGCTCGTCGATCACCACCACGATGGCGTAACGCGGATTGCTCATCGGGCCGAAACCTGCGAACAGCGAGCGGTAGGAGTTTTCGGCGTAGCCCTTGGTTCCGACCGACGTCTTACGTGCAGTACCGGACTTGCCCGCGACGTGATACGACGGCACGCGAGCACGGTAAACGCCACGCGGGTCCTCGATCACCTGTTGCAGCATGCCTTGCAGGGTCTTGGCGGTCGCTTCTGGAATCGCTTGAACCGAGTCCGATGGCTTGTCGGTTTTCAGGATGGTCAGCGGGACGATCTTGCCGTTGTTGGCCAGCGCTGAATATGCGTGCACCAGCTGCAGCGCGGTCACCGACAGGCCGTAGCCGTAGGACAGCGTTGCGGTTTCAGCCTTGCGCCACTCCCGATAATTCGGCAGGTTGCCGACACGTTCGCCCGGGAAGCCCAGGCCGGTGTACTGGCCCAGACCTACACGTTGCATGGCGCGGAAGATCGCTTCGCCGCCGACGTCGAACGCGACCTTACTCATGCCGACGTTACTGGAGTTGATCAGGATGCCGGTCAGGTCGAGGATCGGGCCTTCGGTCTTGGTCACGTCACGAATGGTGTATTTGCCGATCTGCAGGGTGCCCGGGTACACCTCCACCTTGTCGCTGGGTTTCCAGCGGCCACTGTCGAGGGCGGCGGTCATGGAGATCGGTTTCATGGTCGAACCAGGTTCGAACACGTCGATGATCGCGCGGTTACGCATGGCGGCCGGGACCATGGTGCGACGGTTGTTCGGGTTGTAGGTCGGCTGATTGACCATCGCCAGCACTTCGCCGGTCTTCACGTCCATGATCACCAGGCTGCCAGCCTTGGCGTCGTTTTCCTGAATCGCGTTGCGCAGCTCGCGGGTCGCCAGATATTGCAGACGCAGATCAATAGACAAAGCCAAGGTCTTCCCGGCCTTGGCGTTTTTCTTCACTTGCAGGTCCTTGATGAGCCTGCCGCGCCGATCCTTGATCACTTGGCGCCGACCTGGCACACCGGCCAGCCAGTCGTCATAGGCCAGCTCGACACCTTCACGACCGTGGTCGTCGAGGTCGGTGAAACCGACCATGTGTGCAGTGACATCGCCCGCCGGGTAGAAACGACGGAATTCTTCCTTGCCGTACACACCCGGTACTTTCAGGTCGAGCACTGACTGGCCCTGCTCCGGAGTCAGCCCGCGAACCAGGTAGATGAATTCTTTAGTGGCCTGCTCGTTCAGCCGGTCAGCCATGGCCTTCGGGTCTTGACCCAGTACCTGCGCCAGTTGCGGCCATTTGCTCTTGTCAGCCTGCATTTCGGACGGGTTGGCCCAAATGGTGGTCACCGGCGTACTGACGGCCAGAGGCTCGCCGTTACGGTCGGTGATCAGGCCACGGTGCGCAGGAATCGAAACGTTACGCAGGCTGCGCGCATCGCCCTGCTCAATGAGGAAGCGATGATCGATGACCTGCAGGTCGACGATGCGATAGGCAATTGCCGCCACCAGCACCGACAACAGACCGACCACGACGCGGAACCGCCAAGGGTAGAGTGCCCCTTCGAGTTTCATCATGGCGACACCATCCGGATATCGGCGGCGTTCGGGATACGCATTTTCAGTTGATCGGTCGCCAGCGCTTCGATGCGGCTATGAGCGGTCCAGGTGCTTTGTTCCAGAATCAGACGACCCCATTCGGCCTGCGCTTTATCACGGACGCTCAGTTCGGAATACAGCGAGTTCAGCAACTGACGGTTCCAGTGCGCGCTGTAGGCAACGGCGATCGCCGACACGAGGACGGCAATGAACAGCAGCAGCATGAAGAAGCTGCCGCCTGGCAATGGCTTGAAGAAACCGCGGCTCACCGGAGTTTCTCCGCAACGCGCATGACAGCACTGCGCGAACGTGGGTTGGCGCGGGTCTCTTCATCGGAGGCGAACTGCGCCTTGCCGATCAATTTGATGCGCGGTTCGAAGGCCTGATGACGGATCGGCAAGTTGCGCGGCATGTTGTCTGCCTCGCCCTTGACCAGTTTGCGCATGAACAGTTTGACGATGCGGTCTTCCAGCGAATGGAAGCTGATCACTGCCAGACGGCCGCCCACTTCCAGCGCTTCCAGCGCGGCATCGAGGCCAGCTTCCAGATCGCCCAGTTCGTTGTTGACGTGAATGCGCAGCCCTTGGAAAGCACGGGTGGCCGGGTTCTTACCCTTTTCCCACGCCGGGTTGGCGACTTTCAGCACTTCGGCCAGGTCGCCGGTGCGTTCAAAGGGTTGGGCTTCGCGACGTGCGACGACAGCGCCTGCCATACGCTTGGCAAAACGCTCTTCGCCGTATTCCTTGAACACACGGGCGATTTCTTCGGCCGGTGCGGTGTTGACGAATTCGGCGGCGCTGACCCCTCGGGACGGGTCCATACGCATGTCGAGCGGGCCGTCATTCATGAAACTGAAGCCGCGCTCAGGGTCGTCAAGTTGAGGCGAGGAAACGCCGAGGTCCAGCAGAATGCCGCTGACTTTTCCGGCAATGCCCCGTTCCAGAGCTTCCGAACCCAGCTCGGCAAAGCTGCGCTGCACAATGACAAAGCGGCCGTCTTCGGCCGCCAGCGCTTGCCCGGTGGCAATCGCTTGAGGATCTTTATCGAATCCGAGGAGCCGTCCATCCGGCCCGAGGTTCTGGAGGATGAGACGGCTGTGCCCGCCCCGTCCAAATGTCCCGTCCAGATAGCAGCCATCAGCGCGCACCGCGAGAGCCTCGACGGCTTCTTCGAGCAGTACGGTGATGTGGGTAAAGCCGCTATTCATAGTCACAGGATCAAATCACGCAGTTCATCAGGCATCGCGCCCGGTTTTTGAATGGCCGCGAGGTCCGCATCAGCAAGTGCGTTCCACGCGTCCTCATCCCACAGTTGAAACTTGTTCAGTTGGCCGACCAGCATCACGCGCTTGTCGAGCTTGGCGTACTCGCGCAAACGCGGCGGTACCAGAAAACGCCCACTGCCATCGAGTTCCAGATCCACTGCATTCCCGATCAACAGTCGCTGCAGACGACGGTTCTCTTCACGGAATGTCGCCAACTCACGCAATTTGGCTTCGATCAATTCCCATTCAGGGAGTGGATAGATGCACAAGCATGGGTCGACGGTATCAATGGTCACGATCAATTGGCCGGCACTACGCGAATCCAACTCGTCACGGTACCGGCTCGGCATAGCGAGACGGCCCTTTGCGTCGAGATTGATTGCGTTTGCACCACGGAACACAGGCGCTTTCTCCGAATATTATCGTTTTGCGGTCAAAAAACCCACTTCACGCCACTTTCCGCCACTTGCGCACACTATAGGAATGCGCCCACCACACCGTCAAGGCGACTTCTTAAGGAAAACCCTTACAGGACGGAGATTTACGACGGGTAACAGATGAGTTTTGAGGAAATTCGGAATGGTCTGACAGATAAATCCGAGGGAACTCAAAAAGATGAGGTTCGAAGTTAATGTGATTTATGAGGTTTAAGATTTTTTCGGTATTACGAGGAGGGGTTGTACGAGAGAAAAATGCAGGAAGTGGGGAAAGGTGGAGAGTCGATCTGTAAGCCGGGTTCTGTCGAGGACAGTCATTCCTCTACGATGGCCATCACTGGACATCTTTAGCAACCTACCCGGTTCCAGCGCGGGCCACGCCTTGGAACCCTATTTGGTCTTGCTCCGAGTGGGGTTTACCTAGCCACGAACTGTTGCCAGACGTGCGGTGCGCTCTTACCGCACCTTTTCACCCTTACCGGCACCGAAGTGCTTAGGCGGTTATTTTCTGTGGCACTTTCCGTAGGCTCGCGCCCCCCAGGCGTTACCTGGCACTCCGCCCTATGGAGCCCGGACTTTCCTCCCCCCTTCATTGCGGAACAATGAAAGGCAGCGACTGTCCAATCGACTCTCCGCCGCCAAGGTTAATGGCAGGGCGGCACAAGAACAAGCTTTAATAAGCCTCTCGCCTATTTATGTGACAGGCTGACGGGTACCCCTTACTCCCCTTTTTGCTTCTCCAGCGCCACCTGATACAGAAGGTTCTTGCGCACGCCAGTGATTTCCGCAGCCAGCGCCGCTGCACGCTTGAGGGGCATTTCCTCCAGCAGTAGATCCAGCACGCGGCGAGCTTCGGCACCAATCGCATCTTCGCCTTCCGGCTCGCTCCAGCCCGCCACCAAAACCACGCACTCACCGCGCTGCTGATTGCTGTCGCCTTCCACGAACGCGCGAAGCTCACCCAATGGCAGACCTTTCAGTGTCTCAAAGGTTTTGGTCAATTCACGCCCCAGCACTGCCGGACGGTCTGCGCCGAAGATTTCTTCAAGGTCTTGCAGACATTCAAGAATTCGGTGCGGCGCTTCATAGAAGATGACGGTACGCGGTTCTTCTTTCAGCAATTCGAGCCGGGCCTTGCGCCCCACCGACTTGGCCGGAAGAAAGCCTTCGAAGATAAAACGGTCGGACGGCAGCCCCGCCGCCGACAGTGCCGCGATCAACGCGCATGCCCCTGGCACCGGGACAACTTGAATCCCCGCCGCACGGGCCTGACGCACGAGGTGATAACCCGGGTCTGAGATCAGCGGGGTACCCGCATCGGAAATCAGCGCCACATCATCGCCTGCTTGCAAACGCGCAATGAAACGGCTGCCTTCGTCCCGCTCGTTGTGTTCGTGGCACGCGGCCAAGGGGGTCGAAATGCCAAAATGCTGCATCAGTCGTAATGAATGCCGGGTATCTTCAGCGGCAATCAGAGACACCTCGCGCAGCACCTTCAAGGCTCGCACGCTCATGTCATCCAGGTTGCCGATCGGCGTGGCCACCACATAAAGCGAGCCTGTAGTGGAATTCAAAGCACCCGGAGCAGTCAAAGCGCACACCTCATGTTCAGTCAAAGCCTGCATTGTACAGGTTAAGGCGATGCAAACAGGGAGATTGAAAAATGGACCGAGGTATTCGCCAAGCGCTTCCTGTCGTCGCTGTGAATCAGGGAAAAAACACTGACTGAAACGCCCGGTTGCGCTTCAAGGCGACTCATATCGCGGCATTAACGCCGACAACATCGCGCCCCGGCCAGTGCTTGGGTACAATTCCACGCTTATTTGCTTGAGTATCAGGAACACACACATGATCGCTTGCCTGCGGCTGTTCTCTGCCCTCTGCCTGGCTGCCTTATTGGCCGCTTGTGCCGGTTCGCCCTCCTCCAGTCTTGGCGAACTGCCACGCACACCCGACGCCAGCATCGAGCAGTTGCTCGAACAAGCCGCTGCGGCGAAAACGCCTGATCAGGCCGCGCTCTTGCGACTGACCGCCGCCGACCTGGCCGCACGCCAGAACAACCCCGGCCGCGCTGCCAGCATTCTCGAACAGGTCCAACTGGACCAGCTCAAGACCGACAAGCAAATCTACGCCAACACCCTGTCTGCCGAACTGGCGCTGGGCCGCAGTCAGCCAAAGGCTGCACTGACCGCCCTGAACCACCCGAGCATGCAGCATCTCGGCGAAATGCCGGTCGATCTACAAACCCGCACCCACACCGTTCGCGCCCGCGCCCTCGAAGCTGACGGCCAGAGCCTCGCAGCCGCCAGCGAACGTGTGTTCATGGGCCCGCTATTGCAAGGCGATGCCCTGAGCGCCAACAACGACGCAATCTGGGCGCTGGTCGCAGCCTTGCCTCCTGAGCAACTGCAAAGCACCGCCAACGATGACATGGGCGGCTGGCTGAGCCTGGCTCGCGCGGTCAAAGGTGCGGGCACGCTGGAACAGCAACAGGCGGCCATCGACAACTGGAAGGCACAGAACCCGCAGCACCCTGCCGCCCGCCAATTGCCAACCACCCTCGCCCAATTGCGCGAGCTGAAAAGCGAGCCATTGACCAAGATTGCCCTGCTGCTGCCGCAGGACGGTCCGCTGGCTTCGGTATCCCGCGCCCTGCGTGACGGCTTCATGGCGGCTCACTATCAAGCGCAACAGGCCGGTCAGAAGCCGCCTGCGATTGAAGTCTTCGACAGCTCCCGCGTGACCTCCATGGACGCGTTCTACGCCCAGGCCAAGGCTGCTGGCGTTCAACTGGTGGTGGGTCCGCTGGAAAAGCCGCTGGTCAAACAACTGAGCGCTCACCCACAACTGCCGATCACCACCCTCGCCCTGAACTACAGCGATTCCGGCGCCCAGGGCCCGGCCGAGCTGTTCCAGTTCGGCCTCGCCGCCGAAGACGAAGCCCGCGAGGTTTCCCGTCGCGCCTGGGCCGATGGCAAGCGCAGCGCCGTGGCCATGGTGCCGAAAGGCGAATGGGGCGATCGCGTACTCGATGCTTTCCGTCAGAGCTGGCAAGCCAAGGGCGGCACCCTGCTGGGCGTTGAACGCATCGATCAACCGGTACAACTGGCTCAGCAAGTCGCCGACCTGTTCCAACTGCGTAACAGCGAAGGTCGCGCCCAGCGCCTGCAAAGCACCACCGGTGCCCAGGCCGCCGCTCAGCCGACCCGCCGTCAGGACGTCGACTTCATGTTCCTGGCCGCCACACCGCAACAGGCGCAACAGATCAAACCGACCATGGTTTTCCAGTACGCAGGTGACGTGCCCGTCTACGCCACGTCGCACCTGTTCACCAACAGCAATGATCAGGCGATGTACAACGACCTGGCCGGTGTGCGCTTCTGCGAAACCCCTTGGCTGCTGAACGCGAATGACCCACTGCGTCAACAAGTCACCGCGCAATGGCCACAGGCAGCGGGTAGCCTTGGTCGCTTGTACGCCATGGGCATCGACGCCTATCGCCTGGCGCCTCGTCTTACCCAGCTGAAAACCCTGCCGGAAAGCCGCATCGACGGCCTGTCGGGCAGCCTGGCCATCGGTCAGGGTCAGCGTATCGAGCGTCAGTTGCCGTGGGCTCAATTCGTCGATGGCAAGGTCCAGCGCCTGCCGGACACCGCGCCTTGACCTCAGGCAACCCGCGACAGACCGCCGGGCGCGAGGCCGAAGCCTACGCCCTGCGGCACCTGCAGCAACACGGTTTACAGCTGATCACGCAGAACTGGTCATGCAAACGCGGCGAGCTTGATCTGGTCATGCTCGACGGCGATACAGTAGTATTCGTCGAAGTTCGCTATCGGCGCCACGCCGGATGGGGTGGCGCACTGGAGAGCGTCGATGTTCGCAAGCAGGGAAAGCTCACACTGGCCGCACAGTGGTTTCTGCAAAGCGAGTCGAAATGGGCCGATTCCCCGTGCCGCTTCGACGTCGTGGCAATCAATGGCGACCCAGGCACGGCACCTGCACTGAACTGGCTACAGAACGCGTTCGACAGTTGACGGGGCGCCCAGGCCCAGCATCAGCACGCTCACCGACACACATAACCCACACCGTTTTTTTTGCTTTTTGCTTTGCGGGCCGCACAGTTTTGTGCCGGGATGCCGATGACCTGAGTCAGACGCCGCCCGACCAGCCGCCCCTATTAAGGTTTTCATTGATGGACATGCAATCCCGAATTCGCCAGCTTTTTCAGGCCAGCATCGATACCAAGCAACAGGCGATGGACGTTCTTGCACCCTACATCGAACAAGCCAGCCAGGTGATGGTCACCGCCCTGCTCAGCGACAGCAAGATCCTGGCGTGTGGCAACGGCGGCTCGGCCGGGGACGCACAGCACTTTTCGTCCGAACTGCTCAACCGATTCGAGCGTGAGCGACCGAGCCTGCCAGCCATCGCGCTGACCACGGACACCTCGACCATCACCTCGATCGCCAACGATTACAGCTACAACGAGATTTTCTCGAAACAGATCCGCGCCCTGGGCCAGTCCAATGACGTCTTGCTGGCCATCTCCACCAGCGGCAATTCCGCCAACATCATTCAGGCCATTCAGGCCGCACATGATCGGGAAATGATTGTCGTGGCCCTGACCGGTCGCGACGGCGGCGACGTGGCCTCGCTGCTGCTGCCTGAGGATGTGGAAATCCGCGTCCCGGCCAAAGTCACCGCACGCATTCAGGAAGTTCACCTGTTGGTGATCCACTGCCTGTGCTATTTGATCGACAGCCAAATTTTCGGGAGTGAAGAATGATATCCAAACGCCTCAGCTTGCTGGCCCTGACGCTCTGCCTGGGCATCAGCGGATGCAGCTCGGTGATCAACGCCAGCCGCGAAGCCCCGATCGACGACGACCGCGGCACCCGCACCTTCGGCAGCAAGATCGACGACTCGCTGATCGAAACCAAGGTCGCGGTGAACATCGCCAAGGCCAACCCGGACCTGGACAACGCCTCGCACATCGTCGTGACCAGCTTCAACGGCGTCGTGCTGCTGGCCGGCCAGACCCCGCGTGCCGACCTCAAGCAGTTGGCCGAACAAACCGCCAGCCAGGTGCAGAAGGTCAAGAAGGTCAACAACGAGCTGCAAGTCATCGAGCCTTCCTCGGTGCTGGCCCGCAGCAACGACGCGTGGCTGACCAGCAAAATCAAGACGCAGATGCTGACCGACAGCGCCATCCCCGGCTCGCGCATCAAGGTCGTGACCGAGAACGGCATCGTCTACCTGCTCGGCCTGCTGACCCAGGCCGAAGCCACCCGCGCCACCAACTTGGTGCAGGGCGTGAGCGGCGTGCAGAAGATCGTGAAGTTGTTTGAGTACATTGATTAAGAACACCTTTGCTGCCGGGGCCGAGACACGGCCTCGCTTCTGCCCGAAGGGCGTAGGAGCTGGCTTGCCTGCGATCTGCCGCATAGCGGCAGTACATCCGCAACACGCGGTGTGTCAGGCATAACCGAGGGGCTGATTTTACTGCTGCTGCGCACCAGATCGCAGGCAAGGTGGAGCGCCACCCCGGCAGCTCCTACGGCCTGCGGCCAGAAGCAAAAGTGCATGCGTGCGCATCCACACAAACGGCGACAAAAAAAGGCGATCCCTCGGGATCGCCTTTTTCATGACCACGCAGTCAACTCACTTGACCACTTTCAGACTCGGCCGGCCGGTCGGGCGTGGCGGCTCGTCGTCCGGTGGCGGCATGTCGTCATCCACGTCCAAGTCTTCGTCATCATCCACGGCAGGCTCCAGGTCGAAGACCATGCCCTGCCCGTTTTCCCGAGCATAGATGCCCATCACGGCGGAAACCGGCACGTACAAGCTGTGTGGGACACCGCCGAAGCGGCCTTCAAAGCTCACCGCGTCGTTGTCCATGTGCAAATGACGCACGGCACTTGGCGAAATGTTGAGGACGATCTGACCGTCGTTGGCGAAGCCTTGCGGGACTTGCACCGCCGGGTATTCGGCGTTGACCAGAATGTGCGGCGTACAATCGTTATCCACGATCCACTCGTAGAGCGCGCGGATCAGATAGGGGCGACTGGAGTTCATCGAACGGTTCCTTAGGCCTTAGCGCATGTCGCGTTCGGCACCAGACAGACTTGCCTGGAATGCCTCGCGCGCGAATTGGCGCTCCATATAATCAAGCAGCGGCTTGGCGGGCCGCGGCAATTCGATACCCAGAATCGGCAGGCGCCAGAGTATGGGCAATAGACAGCAGTCGACCAGACTTTGCTCGTCACTGAGGAAAAAAGGCTTTTCCGCAAACAGTGGCGACACGCCGGTCAGACTTTCGCGCAGCTCCTTGCGCGCCTGAACACGGGCAGCTTCTTTGCTGCGAGGGTCCAGAATGATATCCACCAGCCCACACCAGTCGCGCTGAATGCGGTGAATCAGCAGACGGCTGTTGGCGCGGGCGACGGGGTACACCGGCAGTAAAGGCGGATGCGGGTAACGCTCATCCAGGTATTCCATCACGACAGTCGACTCGTACAGCGCCAGGTCCCGGTCGACCAGCGTGGGTACGCTGCCGTACGGATTGACTTCGATCAACTTGGCAGGCTGGGTACCTCCCGCGACATCGATGATCTCGGCGCTGACACCTTTCTCGGCGAGCACGATGCGCACGCGATGGGAATAGTGGTCGGCGGGGTCGGAGTAACAGGCCAACCGGTTGGTCACGCCCATGGCGGTCCTCCTCGCTTGTTGAATTTTCGAAAGCACAAAAAACGAACGCGCCCTGAAGGCGCCTCCGGCAACATCCACAAACAGCAGGTGTTCGTCGCGGGCGACAAGATAGCTCATTTACTCAAAGTAAATTCTGCAATCTTTCGCCCGCCACTATACCCGCTCTGTGGCCATTACCCGAATGAGGCGCCTCAGGGCGCGTGACAGCCGTCGCCAGATTGGCCTGCCGTCAGTGCACGTCCTTCCAGTATTCGCGTTTGAGCAGGTACGCAAAGACGAACAGGACCGCGAGATAGAGCAGCACATAAGTCCCGATGCGCTGATGCTGAAGCTTGACCGGGTTGGCCGAGTACGCGAGGAAGGTCACCAGGTTTTTCACTTTTTCGTCGAATTGCTCCTCGGTCAGCGTACCGGTCTTGGGCACGATGGTCAGTTGATCGCAGGCTTCGTGAGTCAGCGGCGAGCCGGTGAGCGGGTCGTATTGTTTCTTGCCGTCTTCGACCGCCTGCACCTGCTTGCAACCGATCACCTGACGCCCCTGCAACCCGACGAGCACGTTAGGCATGCCCACGTTCGGGAAGACCTTGTTGTTCACGCCCCAAGGCCTTGCAGGGTCCTCATAGAAGGAACGCAGGTAGCCGTAGAGCCAGTCAGTGCCCCTCACCCGCGCCACAAGGGTCAGATCGGGCGGAGCGGCGCCGAACCAGACCTTGGCGTCAGCAGGCTGCATCCCTGCCACCATGTGGTCGCCGATTTTCGCCCCCGTGAACACCAGCTTGTCGAGCATAAGCTCATGAGGAATGCCCAAGTCATCGGCCACCCGCTCGTAGCGCTGGAACTTGGCGCTGTGGCAGCCCATGCAGTAATTGACGAACGTCCGCGCCCCGTCTTGCATCGCGACCTTGTCGGAGACATCGATATCGACGCTTTCCAGGTCTGGCCCGTGCTCACCCGCGAACGACACGAGAGGCAAGGCCGCCAGGAGAAAAACAGCCAGTAGCTTTTTCATCAGCCTGTCACCCTTTCCGGAACCGGCCTGGTCCTCTCCATCCGCGTGTAGAACGGCATCAGAATGAAGTAGGCGAAGTACACGAACGTACACACCTGAGACAGCAAGGCGCGACCCGGACTGGGCGGAAGCACCCCCAGAATGCCAAGGATGACGAACGCGACGCAGAACAACACCAGCCAGACCCGGCTCAGCCAGCCCTTGTAACGCATGGATTTGACCGGGCTTCGGTCCAGCCACGGCAAAACGAACAGCACGGCAATCGCTGCGCCCATGGCCATGACCCCCATCAGCTTGTCAGGGATCGCCCGCAAAATGGCGTAGAACGGGGTGAAGTACCAGACCGGTGCGATGTGTTCCGGCGTCTTGAACGCATTGGCCTGTTCGAAGTTGGGTTTTTCGAGGAAGTACCCGCCCATCTCGGGAAAGAAGAACACGATCGAACAGAAAATAAACAGAAAGACCACGACCCCGACGATGTCCTTGACGGTGTAGTACGGGTGAAACGCGATGCCGTCCAGCGGCTTGCCGTTTTCGTCCTTGTATTTCTTGATGTCGACGCCGTCCGGGTTGTTCGAGCCGACCTCGTGCAGCGCCAGAATGTGCAGCACCACCAGCCCGAGAATCACGATGGGCAGCGCCACCACATGCAAGGCAAAGAACCGGTTGAGGGTGATGCCGGAAATCAGGTAGTCACCGCGAATCCACTGGGTCAGGTCATTGCCAATCACCGGAATCGCACCGAACAGCGAGATGATCACCTGCGCGCCCCAGTACGACATCTGCCCCCAGGGCAGCAGATAGCCCATGAACGCTTCGGCCATCAGCGCCAGGTAAATCAACATCCCGAAGATCCATACCAGCTCTCGGGGCTTCTGATACGAGCCATAGAGCAATCCGCGAAACATGTGCAGGTAGACGACGATGAAGAACGCCGAGGCGCCCGTGGAGTGAAGCAGACGCAGGATGGAGCCGTATTCAACGTCGCGCATGATGTATTCGACGGACGCGAACGCTTCTTCGGCCGAGGGCGTGTAGCTCATCGTCAACCAGACGCCGGTCACGATCTGATTGACCAGCACCAGCAGGGCCAGCGAGCCGAAAAAATAGAAGAAGTTGAAGTTCTTGGGGGCGTAATACTTGCTGAGGTGGTCTTCCCACATTGACGTCGCAGGAAACCGTGCATCGATCCAGTCCATGAATTTGCTCATTACGCTTTCTCCTGATCGACACCAATGACGATGATTGAGTCCGACTCGTAGGAATGCGGCGGCACTGGCAAATTCAGCGGTGCAGGTTGCGCCTTGTAGACGCGTCCGGCCAGGTCGTAATGGGAGCCGTGACAAGGGCAGAAATAACCGCCCACCCAGTCCTTGCCCAGGTCAGCCGGGGCGATTTCCGGGCGAAAGGTCGGAGAACAACCGAGGTGGGTGCAAATCCCGATCAGTAACAGCATTTCCGGCTTGATCGAGCGAACGACCGGGTCAACATAAGCGGGCTGGGTTGAATTTTTGGATTCCGGGTCAGACAGCTGATCGGTGAGCTTGCCCAGATTGCTGAGGATTTCAGGGGTGCGGTGGACGATGAACACGGGCTGCCCACGCCACTCCGCGATCATTTGCTGACCCGGCTCAATCTTGCTGACGTTGACCTTGACGGGCGCGCCTGCCGCCTTGGCCTTCGCGCTGGGGAACCATGACCCCACGAACGGGACCGCAGCTCCAACCGCTCCTGCGGCGCCCACCACAGAGGTGGCTGCGACGAGGAAGCGACGCCGGCCTGCATTCACGCCGTCATTGCTCATTCCGTCCTCTCCCATCAGCTTGTAGAAGCCCGCTTGGTCAGGCTTCCCTGTGCATTATTATCTAGCTGCCAAACGTCCTGCCGATGGGTAACCAACGCCCCCTCCAGGTCAAAAGGGGATTACCTTTCGGTTTAAACCGGGAGGCCTTGTATAACGCGGCGCCCACGGTTGATTCGTCTCGTCACACTGAATAATAGACGTCCATAAAAAAACGCCCAGTTCCTTGAGGAAACTGGGCGTTCTTTTTGAACGAAAGCGAATTAACGCTTCGAGTACTGCGGACGCTTACGCGCTTTACGCAGACCGACTTTCTTACGTTCAACTTCACGAGCATCGCGAGTCACGAAGCCTGCTTTGCGCAGTGCGCTACGCAGGGTTTCGTCGTAGGACATCAGAGCGCGGGTGATACCGTGGCGGATTGCGCCAGCTTGACCACTCACACCGCCGCCGATGACGGTGACGTAGATGTCGAATTTTTCAACAGTCTCGGTCAGTTCCAGCGGCTGACGAACTACCATGCGGGCAGTTTCGCGGCCGAAGAACGAATCCAGCGAGCGGTTGTTGATGGAGATGTTACCGGTACCTGGACGCAGGAAAACGCGTGCGGTTGCGGTCTTGCGACGGCCAGTGCCGTAATTTTGAGTCGCCGACATAATGAACTATTCCGTTAAAACTTCAGTTCTTGGGGCTGCTGAGCAGTATGAGGGTGTGCAGCGCCCGCATAGACTTTCAGCTTACGATACATGTCGCGACCCAGCGGGTTCTTGGGCAGCATGCCTTTGACCGCGGTCTCGATCACGCGCTCAGGAGCTTTGGCGATCAGCTTTTCAAAGTTGATCGACTTGATCCCGCCCGGGAAACCGGAGTGAGAGTAGTAGATCTTGTCGGTGGTCTTGGCACCAGTGACGCGGATTTGCTCAGCGTTGATCACGACGATGTAGTCGCCAGTGTCGACGTGCGGAGTGTATTCCGGCTTGTGTTTGCCACGCAGACGGCTCGCGATCTCAGTGGCCAGACGACCCAGGGTCTGACCAGCAGCATCGACGACGAACCAGTCGCGCTTTACTGTTTCCGGTTTAGCGGTAAAAGTTTTCATTCTTTATAGCCTCAAAGGCCGCCCTGAAAAATAGACGGCGGAGCATACTCATTAGTACGGTCTTTGACAAGTCAAAGGCCGCCGGGCACGAACGCTATAGGGGGCTCGGGTCAGCGCGTTCGATCGCAGCGGTGTCTGTGTGGCGGGGCATCACTCCCACGACAAAGAGACGCGGAATTATCCAGATTGCGAAAAAAATTTCAACCTGCTTTTATGGCTGTTTTCTAAAGGAGAGCCAGATGGACTATCGCAAACTGGGCAGAACCGACCTGAATGTCAGCGCTATCTGCCTCGGCAC
Source organism: Pseudomonas sp. NPDC088368 (assembly GCF_044753445.1). NCBI lineage: Bacteria > Pseudomonadati > Pseudomonadota > Gammaproteobacteria > Pseudomonadales > Pseudomonadaceae > Pseudomonas > Pseudomonas sp. NPDC088368. Next base: position 7,908 of record NZ_JBIVNG010000009.1, on the reverse strand, counting down.
GATGACCTGGGGCGAGCAAAACAGCGAGTCCGAGGCCTTCGCCCAGATCCAGCGGGCCAAAGATGCCGGTATCAATTTCATGGATACCGCCGAGATGTACCCGGTCCCACCCAAGAAAGAAACCTACGCCAGCACCGAAATCATCATCGGTAACTGGTTCAAGAAAAGCGGTGATCGCGCCGACTGGATCCTCGCCAGCAAGATTGCCGGTCCCGGAAACGGCATCGATTACGTGCGTGACGGCCATCTGAAATTCAACCGTGACCACATCGTGGCCGCCGTGGATGCCAGCCTGAAACGCCTGCAAACCGACTATCTGGACCTGTATCAACTGCACTGGCCGGAGCGCAGCACCAACTTCTTCGGCAAATTGGGCTACACCCACAGCGATGAAACCTTCACCCCGCTGCTGGAAACCCTTCAGGTGCTTGACGAGCAGGTGAAAGCGGGCAAGATCCGCCACGTCGGCCTGTCCAATGAAACGCCGTGGGGCACGATGAAGTACCTGGCAGAATCCGACGCTCATGGTCTGGCGCGCCCGGTGTCCCTCCAGAACCCGTACAACTTGCTCAACCGCAGCTTTGAAGTAGGTCTGGCAGAGGTTGCCATTCGCGAGCAATGCGGTCTGTTGGCCTATTCGCCGCTGGCGTTTGGTTTGCTGTCGGGCAAATACGCCAACGGCGCCCGCCCACCGAAAGGCCGCCTGAGCCTCTACAGCCGTTTCACCCGCTACTTCAACCCGCAATCGGAGGCGGCCTGCGCCCGCTACGTCGCACTGGCCCGTGAGCATGGTCTGGACCCGGCGCAAATGGCGCTGGCGTTTGTGACCAGCCGTGCGTTCGTGACCAGCAACATCATCGGCGCCACTACGCTGGAGCAGCTGGACAGCAATCTGGCGAGCGCGGAACTGGTGCTGTCGGAAGAAGTGTTGGCGGGGATCGAGGCGATTCACAAGGATCAGCCGAACCCTGCGCCGTAAGCTCACTCGCAGACGCTGACTAACCACTGTGGGAGCGAATTCATTCGCGAGAGGCCTGTGCATCCGATACTCATCTGTTGGATGTACCACCGAATCGCGAATGAATTCGCTCCCACAGGGTTTCACAGCAACCGTTCCACCCGAGCCCGCTTACCCCGCAGTTACAAAGACCGCGCAATGATTTCCTTCATGATTTCGTTGGTTCCCGCGTAAATCCGCTGCACCCGCGCATCCGCCCACGCCCGTGCGATCGGGTATTCCCACATGAAGCCGTAACCGCCGTGCAGCTGCACGCATTCGTCGAGCACCTTGCACTGCAGGTCTGTGGCCCAGTACTTGGCCATCGCCGCCGTAGGAACGTCCAGCTTGCCTTCCAGGTGCAATTCCAGACAGCGATCAACGAAGACCCGGCCGATCTGCACTTCGGTGGCAATTTCCGCCAGCTTGAATCGGGTGTTCTGAAAATCGGCAATCGCCTGTCCGAACGCTTTGCGCTCCCGGGTGTAGTCCAGCGTCCACTGCAACGCCGCCTCGGCCGAGGCAATCGCGCCAATGGCCACGGTCAGACGCTCTTGGGGCAACTCCTGCATCAGGTACGCGAAGCCCATTCCCGGCTGGCCCAGCAGATTTTCCTTGGGCACGCGGACGTCCTGAAAGAACAGCTCCGACGTGTCCTGAGCCTTCATGCCGACTTTTTCCAGGCGCTTGCCCTTCTCGAAGCCTGGCGTGCCCGCCTCTACCAGAAACAAACTGGTGCCCTTCGCACCCGCTTTGGGATCGGTTTTGGCGACGACGATCACCAGGTCCGCGAGAAAACCGTTGGTGATGAAGGTCTTGGAGCCGTTGATGACGTACTCGTCGCCGTCCAGCACCGCCGTGGTCTTCACCCCTTGCAGGTCAGAGCCCGCGCCCGGTTCGGTCATCGCGATGGCCGTCACGATCTCGCCCGAGACCATCTTCGGTAAATATTTCAGCTTCAAGGCCTCGCTGCCGTAATGCAGGAGATAGGGCGCGACGATGTCCGAATGCAGGGAAAATCCGATACCGGTCAGGCCGAGTCGGTAGATTTCTTCGATCACGACCGTGGTGTAGAGAAAGTCAGCGGCCATGCCGCCGTATTCCTCAGGCAGGTGCGAGCACAACATGCCCTGCTCTCCCGCGCGGTTCCAGAGCGTGCGGTCAATGTGTCCTTGCTTCTCCCATTGCGCGTGAAACGGCGCGGCTTCCTGTTCCAGAAACTTGCGGACGCTGTCGCGGAAAAGCTCATGCTCGGAGCTGAAGAGTGTTCTTGGAAGCATGGGACACCTTGGCGTGAGGGATTGTCGGACAGGGTTGCTGCGAGAGCGTATGCCGTGTCGATTGACGACGACACTGGACACATCCGACAAAAAATAAGACGATCACGCCGTTGCTTGACCACTTTCCCATATAAGAACAACAGATTATGTCTATTCAACAAAACGTGCCGTTGCGGCGCGTCAGCATCCTCGCGATCGACGGGATCTTCGCCTCCACACTGACCCAGGCCAAGGACTTCTTCCATCTGGCCAGCCTGCGCTACGGCAAACAGCTGGGCCAAGGCCTCAAAGCCGCGTTTGAAACCCGCCTCGTCAGCCCCGACGGGCAACAGGTGCGCAGCTTCAGTGAAGTCGTGCTGCCCGTGGACGGCGCGCTCGAAAACGCCGACATCATCATCCTCCCCGCCTTCGTCGACAATTTCGACACCTTGCGCGCTCGCTACCCGCAGATTTTGCCGTGGCTTCGGGAGCAACATGCCCGGGGCGCCGTGCTGTGCGGTGAAGCCAGCGGTGTGTTCTGGCTGGCTGAATCTGGCCTGCTGGATGGCAAGGAGGCCACCACCTACTGGCGTTTCTTCAATGAGTTCGCCGAGCGTTTCCCGAACGTCTTGCTCAATCAGGAAAAGCACCTGACCGACGCCGACAACCTGTATTGCGCAGGCGGCACGATTTCGGCGTGCGATCTGTACATCTATCTGATCGAGCGCTTCTGCGGCGCCAACGTGGCACAGACCGTGGCCCGCGACATTCTGTACGAAGTGCAGCGCAGCTACTCACCGGGTCGGATGGGGTTTGGCGGGCAGAAGCTGCATCAGGACGTGATCATCCTGCAAATTCAGCACTGGCTCGAAGAGCATTTCGCCGACAAATTCCGTTTCGAAGACGTGGCGCGGGAACACGGCATGAGCATTCGCAACTTCATGCGCCGCTTCCAGACCGCTACCGGCGACAAGCCGCTGCACTACCTGCAACGCCTGCGCATCGAAACGGCGAAAGGGCTGCTGTCGGGTTCGCGCAAGAGCATCAAGACCATCAGCTACGAAGTCGGCTACGACGACGCAAGCTTCTTCGCACGGCTGTTCCGGCAACATACCGAGCTGTCGCCGAATCAGTATCGGCAGCAGTTCCAGCAGGCGGCCTAAAAGCAGCTTCAAGCTGCGAGCTTCAAGCTGCAAGAGGGATCAGCAGTGGGTTCGCCGAATCTGTCCGGCCAATCGACGGTAGCGTCCGAAAATCGCTACCGTCGGCATGACAGACGATTACAGAAGAATCACCGCGCCCTCTTGCAGCTTGCAGCTCAAAACTCGCCGCTGCTCCTAAGGTTTGTGCGCCCGAGACAGGAATTCGTGGGACTGCATTTCCAGCAGACGGCTCAGCGTGCGCTGGAATTCGAAATTCAGGCGTCCGCCGGTGTACAGGTCTTTCAGCTCGACTTCGGCCGAAATGATCAACTTGACGTTGCGGTCGTAGAACTCGTCGACCATGTTGATGAAGCGGCGGGCGATGTCGTCGGTGGCGACGCTCATCTGCTCGACGCCGCTCAGCAACACAGCGTGGAAGATCTTGCCGAGTTCGATGTAGTCGTTCTGGCTACGCGGGCCGTCACACAACTCGCGGAAATCGAACCAGGCAACGTCGTCGCAGGTGCGCAACGCTTTGATCTGGCGGTTTTCGATGATCAACACATCGTTTTCGACAGCCTTGGTGCATTCCGGGGTCAGCGCGCGGAAGCTTTTGCGCATGCTGTCCTGGGCCGCTTCGTTCAACGGGAAGTGAAACAGCTCGGCCTGCTCCAGGTGGCGCAGACGATAGTCCACGCCGCTGTCGACGTTGACGATGTCGGTGTTCTGCTTGATCAGCGCGATGGCAGGCAGGAAACGCGCACGTTGCAGACCGTCCTTATAAAGACCGTCCGGCACGATGTTCGAGGTGGCCACGAGCGTTACGCCGTTCTTGAACAGCTCTTCCATCAGCGTGCCGAGGATCATGGCGTCGGTGATGTCGGAGACGAAGAATTCGTCGAAGCAGATGACCCGAGCCTCGCCTGCGAACTGCTTGGCGATCAGGGTCAGCGGGTTCTTCTCGCCCTTGAGGTTCTTCATTTCTTCGTGCACACGCTTCATGAAGCGGTGGAAGTGCGTGCGCATCTTGTCTTGAAACGGCAGCGCTTCGAAGAAGGTGTCGACCAGGTACGTCTTGCCACGGCCAACGCCGCCCCAGAAATACAGGCCCTTGATCACCGTGACTTCTTTCTTGCCGAACAGCTTGCCGAACAGGCCAGGCTTGTTTTCATGTGCTGCGACCAGATCGTCGTACAGACGCTGCAGATGGCGCACAGCGTTTTCCTGAGCGGCATCGTGGAAGAATTCAGGTTTCTTGAGGTCGTTCTGATAGCTTTCTAGGGGGGTCATGGTCTTTAGCTAGGGAGCAAAAACGGGCCGCCACTGTAGCGATGGCCCGCTGTAATGGCAATTAATCCTGTTGTGGCGTCAGGGCCAGTTTCAGGCTCTCGACCGCAGCGTCGCGGGCAGTGGCGTCGGCGAAGCTCGGGCTGTCGGCAACGCACGCGCCATCCAGCCATACCGTGAAGCCGTTGCCTTCTGTCCGAATGTCCAGCGCGGCGCCTTGTTGCAGCTGTTTGGTCACCGCGCCCGCAGCCTTGCCGTCTGCAAAATTGCGCGACAGCAGCAGTTGCTCGCCATCGGCGGCCAACAGGCGGAAACGGAAGCTGCCGTCGTCTTCACGGAAACTGACGAAGCGGGCGCCCTTGCTGGCTTTTTTCTTGGTGGCCGCAACGGTTTGCGTGGTCTCGCGGAAAGAACGCAGGCCCACCGCTTCACGCAATTCGCCCAGGAACGGCGTGGCAATACGACGAGCCTTCTGAGCACCGGCCAACAGAATGTCTTCCAGATCCGCCGGGCGTTCAATCAGACGGTGGTAGTTCTCACGGGCCTCGCCCAGCTCGCTGTCGAGCAACTGGAACAGACGCTGCTTGGCGTCGCCCCAGCCCAGGCCTTGCAGCAGGTCGGCCCGAAATTCGTCGCTCTGGGCCTTGTTGGCGAACGCCTGGTACAAGGTGAACAGGTGCGAGTTGTCCGGGTCCTTGGCTTCGCCCGGCAGGCGCGAGTCGGTGACGATGCGCGAGATCGCGTCCTTCATCTCCTTCGCATTGCTGAACAGCGGGATGGTGTTGTCGTAGCTCTTCGACATCTTGCGACCGTCGAGGCCCGGCAAAGTCGCCACGCTTTCCTCGATCAGCGCTTCCGGCATGACGAAGAACTCCTTGCCCTGACCGAACAGGTGGTTGAAACGCTGACCGATGTCACGGGCCATTTCAACGTGCTGAATCTGGTCACGCCCCACTGGCACTTGATGGGCGTTGAACATCAGGATGTCGGCCGCCATCAGCACCGGGTAGCTGAACAGGCCCATGGTGATGCCCGCATCCGGGTCTTCACCGGCTTCGACGTTCTTGTCCACCGACGCCTTGTAAGCATGGGCGCGGTTGAGCAGGCCTTTACCCGCCACGCAGGTCAGCAGCCAGGTCAGTTCCGGGATTTCCGGGATGTCAGACTGGCGATAGAAGGTCACGCGATCGACATCCAGACCGGCCGCCAGCCAGGTCGCGGCGATTTCCAGGCGCGAGCGCTGGATGCGCAGCGGGTCGTCGCATTTGATCAGCGCGTGGTAGTCGGCCAGGAAGTAGAACGAATCGGCGTCGTTCTGGCGGCTGGCGACAATGGCCGGGCGAATGGCTCCGGCGTAGTTGCCCAAGTGGGGGGTACCGGTGGTGGTGATTCCGGTCAGGATACGAGTGGTCATGGCGGGTCGCTTATTCTGGGTGCAGCAATCAGTTCGAAAGGCGCGGCAGGACCAGATCCTTGAGATCGGTCAGCTTGCCGTGAAAAAAGTGTCCGCATTCTGCCACTTTCAGCAGCTCATGGGGACGTGAGAGTGCGTCAGACCAGGCATATACGAGTTGTGGGTCAACCACTTCGTCGGTTTCCGGCTGAATCAGGGTCAGTGGCCCTTTTTGCGGGAGGGCGCTCGGGTCGGCGATGCGCATGACAGCAGGCGCAACCATGAACAGATGGCTCAGGGTTTCGCCCTTGGCTTCAAGGCGCCCGCCGAGGGTGGCCGCGACGAAACCGCCGAAGGAAAACCCGAACAGCGTCATGGGCAGGTCCGGATGTTTTTCGCGAAACCAAGTGGCAGCGGCTTCAGCATCATCGACTTCGCCCTGCCCCATGTCCGAACTGCCAGCGCTGGCGCCAACGCCCCGATAATTGAAACGCAAGGTAATGTATCCCGCGTCGCGGGCGGTACGTTGCAGGGTCGAGACGACTTTATTGAGCATCGTGCCGCCCTGAACCGGGTTAGGATGGCAGATCAGCGCCAGGCCCTTGGCCCCTTCCAGGTCAAGGTACAGGGCTTCGAGTTGGCCCACCGGGCCGTCGATGAATACAGGGGTTTCACGCATGAGCAAGAATGAACTCCGTGACCTTCAATTGGGTCGACTCGTCTAGCTGATTGTCTGTGGCTGGCATGTCGGCGACGCGTCGCCGCTATACAGCGCAGGTTCGAGCCGTTAACGTAAAGCAAAGCCGTTTATAGAGGAAGGACTCGTGGATTACTCGCTCTTAGTTTGGTTGCTGCCGACTATCGCCCTGATCGTTGGTGTCGCCATCGGTTTCTTCGTGGCGCGTGCGCTGCCCAATGCCGCGCCTAACAGCACTCAGCGCCAGCTGGATGACGTTCAGGAGCGTTTCGACACGTATCAGAACGAGGTGGTCACTCACTTCAACAGCACGGCTAACCTGGTGCAAAAGCTGTCCCAGAGCTATCAGGATGTTCAGGAACATTTGGCCGAAGGCGCGAACCGTCTGGCCACCGACGACATCACTCGTCAACGTCTGCTCGCTGCGCTGCACCCGGATGCACTGCAAGCGCCTCGCGATCGCCTGACACCGCCGCGCACTGCCGCAGAGCCTCCACGTGACTACGCGCCAAAAGCGCCGAACACACCGGGCATGCTGGACGAGCATTACGGTCTGAAAAAGTAAGCGAGTCTGCAATCACGAGCCCGCCCCTGAGGTGATCAGGGGCGGGCTTTTTTATGGGCTTTCGGAAATGCCCTACGCATTCACCGGACCCGGCCGGTTCCGACGTTTCGCAATAACCCCTAAGCTCGCCCCCGGTTTTCGGGAGGGATCATGGACATCATCAAAACAGTCGCGGCATGCGTCGCGCTGACAGGTTGCGTTTCAGCGGATTGCGTCAGGGATTGCTACATCACAGAGCAACGGGAGTATGAGACGAAGTGGGGACAGCTGTGCGAGAAGCTCACATTTGATCAGCGGTGTGAGGGGCGCTCGCCTTCGCGGTTGGCGTTGTGAACACGACCATTCGCTTTTGATTCTGGCCGAAGGCCGTAGGAGCAAGCTTGCTCGCGATCTGGCGCGCAGCGGCAGCAAAATCTGCTGGCTCAATGTTCCTGAAACACCGCATCGACCGGATTGACGACTGCTTCGCAGCCGATCGCAGGCAAGCCAGCTTGTATGGTAAGACTCGAAGGGGTGGGTGGGACCAAAAGCCAGCTTCTGACTGTTAGCAGCAGTACAGACCGTGGGA
>NZ_JBIVNG010000008.1:30458-399521 GCF_044753445.1 Pseudomonas sp. NPDC088368 | reverse complement strand
GAAGCAGTCGTAAATCCGGCTGACGCGTTATGTCTGACACACCGAAGGTGCTGGATATTGCTGTCGCTTCGCGCCAGATCGCAGGCAAGCCAGCTCCCACGGCCTTCGGCCAGAATCAAAAGCCTCATCGCAGCGTAATCTGCTTCTGCCGAAGGCGTAGGAGCAAGCTTGCTCGCGATCGGCTGCGAAGCAGTCGTAAATCCGGCTGACGCGTTATGTCTGACACACCGAAGGTGCTGGATATTGCTGTCGCTTCGCGCCAGATCGCAGGCAAGCCAGCTCCCACGGCCTTCGGCCAGAATCAAAAGCCTCATCGCAGCGTAATCTGCTTCTGCCGAAGGCGTAGGAGCAAGCTTGCTCGCGATCGGCTGCGAAGCAGTCGTAAATCCGGCTGACGCGGTATGTCTGACACACCGAAGGTGCCGGATATTGCTATCGGTTCAGTCGGCCGCGACCCCGGGCCCATCGCGGGCAAGGTGGAGCGCCACCCCGGCACTCCCACGGCCTTCGGCCAGAATCAAAAGCCTGGTCGCGCCATCCGGGCATGTCCACGGCCTTCGGCAGACGCTCGTTTAGGCTTGCCCCAGGGAAGGGGCCGTTACATCAGCCATTCACCCACTTCATCGCCGCTTCCGGATATCGCCCACCGGACACCGCTGCCACCGGGAACAAATCCTTCAGCGCCTGCAACTCACCGGCGCTGAGCGTCACGTTCAGCGCCGCCGCGTTCTCTTCCAGGTATTTACGCTGCTTGGTCCCGGGAATCGGGATCACGTCGTTGCCTTGGGCCAGCACCCAGGCCAATGCCAGTTGCCCGGCACTGATGCCTTGGTCCGCTGCAAGTTGCTGGACCTTTTCCACCAACCGAAGGTTTTTCGCGAAGTTTTCGCCCTGGAAGCGCGGGCTGCTGCGGCGGTAGTCGTCGGCTGCAAAGTCGTCAGGGCTTTTCAGGGTGCCGGTGAGAAAGCCACGCCCCAACGGGCTGTACGGCACGAACGCGATGCCCAGTTTGCGACAGGTCTCCAGTACACCGTTTTCTTCAGGCTCCCGGCTCCACAGCGAATATTCGGTCTGCAGGGCGGCAATCGGATGGACCTTGTGTGCGCGTTCCAGCGTGGCCGCCGACGCTTCGCTCAGCCCCAGGTAACGGACTTTACCGGCCTTGACCAGCTCGGCCATGGCGCCCACCGATTCTTCAATGGCGATCTTCGGATCGATCCGGTGCTGGTAGTACAGATCCAGCGTGTCGATCTTCAATCGCTTCAACGTGCCATCGATGGCGTTGCGAATGTATTCCGGGCTGCCGTCGACGCCACGGGCACCGGCATCGCCCGGGGTGCGCACGATGCCGAACTTGCTGGCGATGAACGCCTGATCCCGCTTGCCGACCAGTGCCTTGCCCAGCAGTTCTTCGTTGGTGTGCGGGCCGTACATGTCGGCGGTGTCGAACAGCGTGACCCCCAGTTCCAGCGCACGGTGAATCGTCGCAATGGCTTCCTGTGTGTCGCCGCCGGTGGTGTAGAAATCGGTCATGCCCATGCAGCCCAGCCCGACGGCCGATACCTGAGGCCCGTTTTTACCCAGTTGACGCGTTTGCATGCTGCGTTCCTTTTGAATGTCGAACGGTTTCAAGACTCACCCATGGTGCCCCTCGACAGGAGCGGGATAAACCGGCTAAAAGTGCTTTCACTGTTGGCTTTTTCTAAATAATCCTCGACCGCCGGAGCCACGATGGACCGTTTCAATGCCATGCGCGCTTTCACCCGCATCGTCGACCTGGGCGGTTTCGGCAAGGCCGCCGACAGCCTGCACATGCCTCGGGCGTCAGTGACGATCTTGATCAAACAGCTCGAAGCGCACCTTGGCGTGCAGTTGCTTCGGCGCACCACCCGGCAAGTCACACCGACGCCTGACGGGCAGGCGTATTACGAGCGCTGCGTCAGCCTGCTCAATGACTTGGACGACACCGAATCGATCTTTTCCTCCAGCGCCAAAGCCCCGGAAGGCGTGCTGCGGGTGGACATGCCGTCGGGCGTGGGGCGGCTGATTCTCATGCCTGCGCTGCCAGCCTTTACGGATCGTTATCCCGGTCTGGAAATGGAGGTGGGCATGAGCGACCGCCCGGTGGACTTGATCCGCGACGGCGTCGATTGCGTGATCCGGGGCGGGCAGGCGCTAGACCATTCGCTGGTGGCGCGCCCGTTGGCGCAGATGCGGCAAGTGGTGTGCGCCAGCCCGGCGTACCTGGAACGTCATGGCACGCCGCTGACCCTGGATGACCTGAAGCGGCACAAGGTCATTGAGTATTTTTCCGCGACATCGAATAAACGCTATGGGCTCGAATTCGTCATTGACGGCAGGGATCAGGAGCTCAGCTTGCCCAAGACCCTGGCGACCAACAGCGCGGACGGCTACCTGGCGGCATGCGCGGCGGGCTACGGTCTGGTGCAGACGCCCTGGTATCACGCCGCCGAGGCCTTGCAGCGCGGCGAAGTGGTCGAAGTGCTGAGTGATCATCCGCAGCCCCGATTGCCCCTGACCGCGCTGTACCCGGCGCACCGCCAGATGTCGCGGCGGGTGAGGGTGTTCGTCGACTGGATGGTCGAATTGTGTGCCACGCCGGGCCTGTTGAACAAACCCGCGGACTGACCGTGTCCCGACACCTCAATCGGGAACATTTTCGTGTATACCGGTAGGTCGCTAACCGGTTTCGTGGTTAACTTCCGGTCTTGTCGTACACCGAACCTGCCACCTCAGAATAAGGACTCAGCTCATGGCTCAAGTGACTCGTAGAGGCTCCCCGGTACAAATCAGCGGCGAACTGCCAAAAGTCGGCAGCAAGGCCCCGGCCTTCAAACTGGTCGGCGCCGACCTGTCTGACGTCACCCTGGACACCTTTGCCGGCAAGCGCAAAGTGCTGAACATCTTCCCAAGCGTCGACACCCCGACCTGCGCCACCTCGGTGCGCAAATTCAACGCCCAGGCCAATGACCTGAACAACGCCGTCGTGCTGTGCATTTCGGCTGACCTGCCGTTCGCTCAAGCCCGTTTCTGCGGCGCCGAAGGCCTGGAAAACGTGAAAAACCTGTCCACCATGCGCGGCGCAGAGTTCTTGGAGAACTACGGTGTGGCCATCGCTGACGGCCCAATGGTCGGCCTGACCACCCGTGCGGTCGTGGTGCTGGACGAAAACAACACCGTCCTGCACAGCGAGCTGGTGCCGGAAATCGGTCAGGAGCCGAACTACGACGCGGCGCTGTCCGTTCTCAAGTAACGCGCCGCCAGGTACTGCCGGACCGTTCCCGGTAATACTTCGAAACATAAGACGGCCTGACTCGATCAGGCCGTTTTCATTTGCAGTTCAGCACGTTAGCCACGTAAGCGTTGGGTAAATTGCCGGTAAAGGCCCTTTGCTTGGCACCTAACTATGCTTATTGTTCAGCCTCCCGCGCATTCTGGTCTTTTTATTCATGCAATCGTCCGTTCCTCGCAGTTCCCGTCGCTGGCTGATCAGCCTGTTGGTGTTAGTGATCGTTGCCGCGGTTTGCTGGCATTACTGGCCCGGCTCGGCCACCAAGACCGACGCGACGGCGCAAAAGAGCGAACAGGCCCATAAGGGCGCGGCTCGCAGCGGTGGCACGAGCAAGACCGGCGCACCACGGCCTGGCTTCGGCGGTTCCACCGGACCTGTGCCGGTCCGCGTCGCCCCGGCGAGCACCGGTGATTTCCCGATCTATTACAAGGCGCTGGGCACCGTCACCGCGCTCAACACCATCAACGTCCGCAGCCGGGTGGCGGGTGAACTGATGAAGATCAACTTCCAGGAAGGCCAGCAAGTCAAGGCCGGTGATTTGCTCGCGGTCATCGACCCGCGCAGCTACCAGATCGCCCTTCAGCAAGCCGAAGGCACGCTGATGCAGAATCAGGCGCTGTTGAAAAACGCGCAGATCGACGTCCAGCGGTATCGCGACCTCTATAAAGAAGACAGCATCGCCAAGCAGACGCTGGACACCGCCGAGTCCCAGGTGGGCCAATACCTGGGCACCATAAAGACCAATCAGGCCGCCGTCGGCGACGCCAAACTCAACCTCGACTTCACCCAGATCCGTGCACCGATCTCCGGCCGCATCGGCCTGCGCCAACTGGACGTCGGCAACCTGGTGGCCGCCAACGACACCACGGCACTTGCTGTGATCACCCAGACCAAGCCGATTTCGGTCAATTTCACCCTGCCGGAAAAAGACCTGGCGGATGTGATCAGCCACTATCGTACCGGCGAAAAGCTGCTGGTCGAAGCGTGGGACCGGGGCGACGTGAAACTTCAGGCCAAGGGTTTTCTGGCGAGCATCGACAACCAGATCGACATCACCACCGGCACCCTGAAGTTCAAGGCCCGCTTCGATAACGACAACGAAGCGCTGTTCCCCAATCAGTTCGTCAACGCGCGCCTGTTGGCGACGACCCTGAAAAACGTGGTGCTGGTGCCGTCTGCGGCGGTGCAGTTCGGGGTCAACGGCACCTTCGTCTACGTGATGGACGGCGACAAGAAAGTCCGCATCCGCCCGCTGAAAACCGGGCCGAGTGACGAAAACGCCACCGTGATCACCGAAGGCCTGGTCGCTGGTGACCGTGTGGTGCTGGAAGGCACCGACCGCCTGAAAGACGGCAGCACCGTGGAAGTGGTGAACGACAGCAAGGACGTGCCGGTGACGCCGGGCGAGAAACTGCAAGGGCAACCGTCCAAGGAGTCCGGTGAATCGGCCAGCGCCGACGCCGCGAAAAAAGGCAACGTATGAACCTGTCCCGCCTGTTCATCCTCAGGCCCGTCGCCACGACGCTGAGCATGCTGGCCATCGTGCTGGCCGGTCTGATCGCGTACACGCTGTTGCCGGTGTCGGCGCTGCCGCAGGTGGATTACCCGACCATTCGCGTCATGACGTTGTACCCCGGCGCCAGCCCGCAGGTAATGACCAGTGCCGTGACGGCGCCGCTGGAGCGCCAGTTCGGCCAGATGCCGGGCCTGACGCAAATGGCCTCCACCAGTTCTGGCGGCGCGTCGGTCATCACCCTGCGTTTCAGCCTCGACATCAACATGGACGTCGCCGAGCAGGAAGTGCAGGCCGCGATCAACGGCGCCACCAATCTGCTGCCCAATGATCTGCCCGCGCCGCCGACCTACAACAAGGTCAACCCGGCGGACACCCCGGTGCTGACCCTGGCGATCACCTCGAAAACCATGCTGCTGCCCAAGCTCAACGACCTGGTCGATACGCGCATGGCGCAGAAAATCTCGCAGATCAGCGGCGTGGGCATGGTCACCATCGCGGGCGGTCAGCGTCAGGCGGTGCGGATCAAGGTCAACCCGGATGCGCTGGCGGCCAATGGCCTGAACTTGTCGGACGTGCGCACGCTGGTCAGCGCCTCCAACGTCAACACCCCCAAGGGCAACTTTGACGGTCCAACCCGGGTGTCGATGCTCGACGCCAACGATCAGCTCAAGTCTCCCGAGGAATACGCCAACCTGATCCTCGCCTACAGCAACGGCGGGCCGCTGCGTCTGAAAGACGTGGCGCAGATTGTCGACGGCGCCGAAAACGAACGCCTCGCCGCGTGGGCCAATGAGAACCAGGCCGTGCTGCTGAACATCCAGCGCCAGCCGGGGGCCAACGTCATCGAGGTGGTGGACCGGATCAAGGCGCTGTTGCCGAGCATCACCAACAACCTGCCGGCCGGTCTGGAAGTCGTGGTATTGACCGACCGTACCCAGACCATCCGGGCCTCGGTGAGCGACGTGCAGCACGAATTGCTCGTGTCCATCGCGCTCGTGGTGCTGGTGACATTCCTGTTCCTGCGCCGTTTCAGCGCGACGGTCATTCCGTCGGTGGCCGTGCCGCTGTCGCTGATCGGTACCTTTGGCGTGATGTACCTTGCAGGCTTTTCGGTCAACAACCTGACCCTGATGGCCATGACCATCGCCACCGGTTTCGTGGTGGACGACGCCATCGTCATGCTGGAAAACATTTCCCGGCACCTGGAGGAGGGCGAGACTCCGTTGCAGGCCGCGCTCAAGGGCGCGAAGCAGATCGGCTTCACGTTGGTGTCGCTGACCGTTTCGCTGATTGCCGTGCTGATTCCGCTGCTGTTCATGGCGGACGTGGTGGGGCGGCTGTTCCGCGAGTTCGCCATCACCCTGGCCGTGGCGATCCTGATTTCGCTGGTGGTGTCCCTGACCCTGACGCCGATGATGTGTGCCCGCTTGCTCAAGCGTGAACCGAAGGAAGAGGAGCAGGGCCGTTTCTACCGCGCCAGCGGCGTGTGGATCGATTGGCTGGTCGAGGCCTACGGTCGCAAGTTGCAGTGGGTGCTCAGACACCAGCCCATCACCTTGCTGGTTGCCATCGCCACCTTGGGCATCACGGTGTTGTTGTATCTGGCCGTGCCCAAGGGCTTTTTCCCGGTGCAGGACACGGGCGTGATTCAGGGCATTTCCGAGGCGCCGCAGTCGGTGTCGTTTGCGGCCATGAGTGAGCGGCAGCAGGCGCTGGCGAAGATCGTCCTGCAAGACCCGGCCGTGGCCAGCCTGTCGTCCTACATCGGCGTGGACGGCGACAATGCCACGCTGAACAGCGGGCGCATGCTGATCAACCTAAAGCCACACGCCGAACGCAGTGAATCTGCGACCGAGGTGATTCAGCGTCTGCAACCGGAAGTGGATCAGCTCTCGGACATCCGCCTGTTCATGCAGCCGGTGCAGGACCTGACCATCGAAGACCGCGTTAGCCGCACGCAATACCAGTTCAGCATGTCCTCGCCGGACGCCGAGCTGCTCAGCCTGTGGAGCGGCAAACTGGTCGAGGCGCTGGTCGAACGCCCTGAACTCACCGACGTCGCCAGCGACCTTCAGGACAAAGGCTTGCAGGTGTACCTCAACATCGACCGCGACGCAGCGAGTCGCTTGGGCGTGACCGTTTCGACCATCACCGACGCGCTGTATGACGCTTTCGGTCAGCGGCAGATTTCCACCATTTACACCCAGGCCAGCCAGTACCGCGTGGTGCTGCAAGCGGCGGCGGGCAGCGAGCTGGGGCCGAAGGCGCTGGAGCAGATTCACGTCAAGACCACCGACGGTGGCCAGGTCAAACTGTCCAGTCTGGCGAAAGTGGAGCAGCGTCAGGCGCAGTTGGCCATCGCCCACATCGGCCAGTTCCCGGCGGTGATGATGTCGTTCAACCTTGCGCCCGGTGTGGCGCTGGGCAAGGCCGTTGAAGTGATTCAGCAGGTGCAGAAGGACATCGGCATGCCGATTGGCGTGCAGACAGAATTCCAGGGCGCCGCCGAAGCGTTTCAGGCCTCGCTCTCCAGCACGCTGCTGTTGGTGCTGGCGGCCGTGGTGACCATGTACATCGTGTTGGGCGTGCTCTACGAGAGTTACATCCATCCGATCACCATCCTCTCGACCCTGCCGTCGGCGGCCATCGGCGCCTTGCTGGCGCTGATCCTCAGCGGCAACGACCTGGGGATGATCGCCATCATCGGCATCATTCTGCTGATCGGCATCGTCAAGAAGAACGCGATCATGATGATCGACTTCGCCCTCGACGCCGAACGCAACCGGGGCATCGACCCGCAGACCGCGATCTACGAAGCGGCGTTGCTGCGCTTCCGGCCGATCCTGATGACCACCCTGGCCGCGCTTTTCGGCGCCATTCCCCTGATGTTCGCCACCGGCTCGGGTGCGGAATTGCGCCAACCGCTGGGGCTGGTGATGGTGGGCGGGTTGCTGGTCAGCCAAGTCCTGACGCTCTTCACCACGCCGGTCATTTATCTGTATTTTGATCGGTTGGGGCGCCGGTTTCGTCGTTCCGGTGACACCGAGGTGGTGGTATGACCGGCAGCTTCGAGTTTCGAACTGCAAGCTGCAAGCTGGTCGGTGGCGCGGCTTTTTCTTGGATTTCGCCGCTCGAATTTCGTAGCTGCGATAGAGGCAGCCACGAGCTTGAAGCTACAAGCTGTAAGCTGATTGGCGGCGGGGCTTTTTCTTGCAGCTTGCAGCTCGAAACTCAAGGCTGCTCTTCATGAACCTGTCGGCGCCTTTCATCCGTCGGCCCGTGGCGACGATTCTGCTGAGCCTGGCGATCATGTTGCTGGGCGGCATGAGCTTCAATCTGCTGCCGGTGTCGCCGCTGCCGAACATGGATTTCCCGGTGATCGTGGTGTCGGCCACGTTGCCCGGCGCGAGCCCGGAAATCATGGCGTCCAGCGTGGCCACGCCGCTCGAACGTTCCTTGGGTACGATTGCCGGGGTGAACACCATGAGCAGCCGGTCGAGCCAGGGCACCACGCGGATCATTCTGCAATTCGACATGGACCGCGACATCAACGGCGCTGCCCGTGAGGTGCAGGCCGCGATCAACGCGTCGCGCAGCTTGTTGCCCAGCGGGATGCGCAGCATGCCGACTTACAAGAAGGTCAACCCGTCCCAGGCACCGATCATGGTGCTGTCGCTGACGTCGGACGTGCTGGAGAAGGGCGAGCTGTACGACCTGGCCTCGACGATCCTGTCCCAGAGCCTGTCGCAGGTGAATGGCGTCGGTGAAGTGCAGATCGGCGGCAGTTCGTTGCCTGCCGTGCGGGTTGAGTTGGAGCCTAAGCTGTTGGACCAGTACGGCGTGTCGCTGGACGAAGTGCGCACGACCATTGCCAACGCCAACGTGCGTCGCCCGAAAGGTTCGGTGGAGAACGCCGACCACAACTGGCAGGTGCAGGCCAACGATCAACTGGAGAAGGCCAAGGATTACGGCCCGCTGGTGATTCGTTACCAGAACGGTGCGGCGCTGCGCCTCAAGGACGTGGCCCGGGTCAAGGATTCGGTCGAGGACCGCTACAACAGCGGGTTCTTCAATGAAAAATCCGCCGTGTTGCTGGTGATCAACCGGCAGGCAGGCGCGAACATCATCGAAACCGTGGCGGCGATCAAGGCGCAATTGCCCGCGTTGCAGGCCGTGCTCCCCGCCAGCGTCAAGCTCGACCTGGCGATGGACCGCTCGCCAGTCATCAAGGCGACGCTGCACGAGGCGGAAATGACCCTGCTGATCGCTGTGGTGCTGGTGATCATGGTGGTGTTCCTGTTCCTCGGCAATTTCCGCGCCTCGCTGATTCCCACGCTGGCCGTGCCGGTCTCGCTGGTGGGCACGTTCGCCATCATGTACCTCTATGGTTTTTCGTTGAACAACCTGTCGCTGATGGCGCTGATTCTCGCCACGGGGCTGGTGGTGGACGACGCCATCGTTGTGCTGGAAAACATTTCCCGGCATATCGACGAGGGTGTGCCGCCGATGGAGGCTGCGTATCGCGGGGCCCAGGAGGTCGGCTTCACGCTGCTGTCGATGAACGTGTCGCTGGTGGCGGTGTTCATCTCGATCCTGTTCATGGGCGGGCTGGTGGAAAGCCTGTTCCGCGAGTTCTCGATCACGCTGTCGGTGTCGATCATCGTGTCGTTGGTGGTTTCGCTAAGCCTGACCCCGATGCTCTGCGCCCGTTGGCTCAAGCCTCACGTGCCGGGCACGGAGAACCGCTTGCAGCGCTGGAGCCAGCGGGTCAACGACCGCATGGTCGCCGGGTATGACCGCAGCCTCGGCTGGGCGTTGCGTCACCGACGCCTGACCCTGTTGACCCTGTTGATCACCATCGGCGTGAACATCGCGCTCTACGTGGTGGTGCCGAAAACCTTCCTGCCGCAGCAGGACACCGGCCAGTTGATCGGCTTCGTGCGGGGCGATGATGGCCTGTCGTTCTCGGTCATGCAGCCCAAACTCAATGTGTTCCGGGATGCATTGCTCAAGGACCCGGCCGTGGAAAGCGTCGCCGGGTTCATTGGCGGCAACGGCGGCACGGGCAACGCGTTCATCATCGTTCGCCTCAAGCCTATCTCCGAGCGCAAGATCGGCTCCGAGCAGGTGGTGGAGCGGTTGCGCAAGGAAATGCCGCTGGTGCCGGGGGGCCGACTGTTCCTGCAACCGGATCAAGACCTGCAACTGGGCGGCGGCCGTGAGCAGACCACCTCGCAATACCAGTACATCCTGCAAAGCGGCGATCTGGAAAGCCTGCGCGAGTGGTACCCGAAAGTGGCTGCCGCGTTCAAGACACTGAAGGAACTGACCGCCATCGACGCCCGTGACGGCGGCGGCACCCAGCAGGTGACGCTGATCGTCGACCGCGACGCCGCCAAGCGTCTGGGCATCGACATGAACACGGTGACCACGGTGCTGAACAACGCCTACAGCCAGCGGCAGATTTCGACCATCTACGACCCGCTCAACCAGTACCGGGTGGTGATGGAGATCAACCCGAAATACGCGCTTGACCCGATCACCCTGGAGCAGGTGCAGGTGATTACCGCCGATGGCGCGCGAGTGCCGCTGTCGACCATCGCCCATTACGAACGCAGCTTGGAAGATGACCGGGTCAGCCATGACGGCCAGTTCGCCTCGGAAAGCATCTCCTTCGACCTCGCCGAAGGCGTCAGCCTCGATGACGCCAACGCCGCCATCGAACGCTCAGTGGCCGCGCTGGGGCTGCCCGAAGACGTGATTGCCAAAATGGCCGGCACCGCCGACGCCTTCGCCGCGACGCAAAAGAGCCAGCCGTTTATGATCCTTGGTGCGCTGGTAGCCGTGTACCTGGTGCTGGGCATCTTGTACGAAAGCTACGTGCACCCGCTGACCATCCTCTCAACGCTGCCTTCGGCGGGTGTCGGTGCGTTGTTGAGCATTTACCTCACCGGCGGGCAGTTCAGCCTAATTTCATTGCTGGGGCTGTTTCTGCTGATCGGCGTGGTGAAAAAGAACGCCATTCTGATGATCGACCTCGCGCTGCAACTGGAGCGGGGCAGCGGCATGACGCCGATAGAGTCGATCCGCAACGCGTGTCTGCAACGCTTGCGCCCCATTCTGATGACCACGCTGGCGGCGATTCTTGGCGCCGTGCCGTTGCTGCTCAGCAGTGCCGAGGGCGCGGAAATGCGTCACCCGCTGGGCCTGACGATCATCGGCGGCCTGATCCTGAGCCAGATTCTCACGCTGTACACCACGCCCGTGGTTTACCTTTACCTCGACCGCCTGCGTCACCGCGTCAATAAATGGCGCGGCGTGCGGACGGATGCTGCCCTGGAAACACCGCTATGACCCTTCGCCAGAACCTTTTGACCCATCAGCGGACGTTGCCCGTGCGACGCCTCTTCGCCGTCAGTCTCAGCGTGTTGCTGCTCAGCGCCTGCGCGGTCGGGCCGGATTACAAGAAGCCCGACGTCACCACGCCCGCGCACTTCAAGCAGGCCGACGGCTGGACCCAGGCCAACCCCAGCGACGCCATCGCTCGCGGTGCGTGGTGGGAAATTTACGGCGACGCGCAACTGAATGGGCTGGTGGAAAAACTCAACACCTCCAACCAGACCGTCGCCCAGTACGACGCGCAATACCGTCAGGCCGAGGCGTTGGTGCGCAGCGCACGGGGGGCGTTTTTCCCGACGCTGGACCTGACCACCAGCAAAAACCGTTCGAGTCAGGGCACCGGCAGCAGCAATTCCAGCCTGAGCAGCTCCAGCAGCGGGATTCGCGACACCTACAACGCGCAGTTGGGTGTGAGTTGGGAGGCCGACGTGTGGGGTAAGTTGCGTCGAGGGCTGGAAGCCGACAAGGCCAGCGCCCAGGCCAGTCTGGCTGATCTGGCTTCGATGCAACTGAGCCTGCAATCGCAACTGGTGCAGAATTACCTGCAATTGCGGGTGATCGACGAGCAGAAGCGTCTGCTGGAGTCCACGGTCCAGACCTACGAGCGCTCCCTCAAACTGACGCAGAATCAATACCGCGCCGGTATTTCCGGGCGTGACGCCATTGCTCAGGCGCAGACCCAACTCAAAAGCACACAGGCCGACCTCATCGACCTCGCCTGGCAGCGGGCGCAGTTCGAGAGCGCCATCGCGGTGTTGATGGGGCAGGCCCCGGCGGATTTCAGCCTGGCGCCGACCACGAACATTCCGGCCTTGCCGCAGATTCCGGCACAACTGCCCTCGCAGTTGCTGGAGCGTCGCCCGGACATTGCGGCCGCCGAGCGCTCGGTCATGACCGCCAACGCCAACATCGGCGTGGCCAAGGCGGCGTATTACCCTGATCTGACCCTGAGCATGAACGGCGGCTACAGCAGCAGTACGTTCAGTAACTGGATCACCTTGCCCAACCGTTTCTGGTCGGTGGGGCCGCAGTTGGCCATGACCCTGTTCGACGGCGGTCAGCGCGCCGCCGAGGTGGATCG
Organism: Pseudomonas sp. NPDC088368; assembly: GCF_044753445.1. NCBI lineage: Bacteria > Pseudomonadati > Pseudomonadota > Gammaproteobacteria > Pseudomonadales > Pseudomonadaceae > Pseudomonas > Pseudomonas sp. NPDC088368. The sequence continues at coordinate 387,212 of NZ_JBIVNG010000008.1, read as the reverse complement.
CACCCAAGCTGTCTACGATCAGACGGTCGCTCAGTATCGCCAGACCGTGCTCGACGGCTTCAAGGAAGTCGAAGATTACATGGCGCAATTGCGGGTCTATGAGCAGGAAGCCCAAGTGCGCGCCGAGGCGCTGGACGCCGCCCGCGATTCGTTGCGCCTGACGAGTAACCAGTACAAGGCGGGCCTGATTGGCTATCTTGATGTCGTCAACGTGCAAACCACCGCATTGAGCAACGAACGCAGCGTGCTGAATGTGTTGCAGAGCCGGTTGATCGCCAGCGTTCAATTGATCGCGGCACTGGGCGGTGGATGGAATGCCGAGAGCGGGCTGTCGCGTGACCCGGAGATAACCCGGCGCTGAGCAAGGGCTAAATGGCTCAGTGCCATTATTTCGATGGACTGACGCGACATTCTTGCGGATTTCGGTAGAATTGCGCCGAGTTCATGGGGCCATCTGGCCCTTGTCGTTGAGTCGCGAGTTACGCCCATGTTGATTGGACACTACACCTTTTCGCTGGTCCTGGTTTCCATCCTTGTGGCGATCCTGGCGTCGTACACGGCGCTCGACCTTGCCGGCCGCATTTCCACCGCCAAAGGCAGAGCCAAACCCCTGTGGATTCTGGGCGGCGCGCTGTCCATGGGCATTGGCGTCTGGTCAATGCACTTCATCGGCATGCTCGCGTTCAAACTGCCCATCGACCTGGGTTTCGACCTTGCCCTGACCCTGCTTTCCCTGCTGCTCGCTGTGCTGTCTTCCGGCCTGGCCTTGTGGCTGGTGAGCCATGAGCGCGTGCCGTTGCTGCACGTCGTATTCGGTGCGCTGGCCATGGGCGTCGGCATCAGCACCATGCACTACACCGGCATGGCGGCGCTGCGCATGCTGCCGGGCATCGACTACGACCCGACGCTGTTCGGCGCGTCGCTGATCATCGCGGTCACGGCGTCCGGCGCTGCGCTGTGGATCGCCCTGAGATTGCGTAAAGAAACCCCCTATATCCGCTTGATGCGCGGCGGGGCGGCGGTGGTCATGGGCTTCGCCATCGTCGGCATGCATTACACCGGCATGGCGGCGGCCAACTTTCCCGAGGGCAGTTTCTGCGGCGCGGCGGCCACGGGGCTGCGCACGGACGGCCTGGATAAGCTGGTGCTGATCACCACCCTCGCGGTCCTGGCCATCACCTTACTGACGTCGGTGCTCGACGCGCGCCTCGAAGCCCGTACCGCTCAACTGGCCGAGTCACTGAGTGAAGCCAATCGCGAGCTGACCCAACTGGCGCTCCATGACACCCTGACCGGGCTCCCCAACCGTATTCTGCTAGCAGACCGCATCGAGCAGGCCATGCGCAAGGTGGATTCCCAAGGCGGCCTGTTCGCCCTGATGTTCATGGACCTGGACGGCTTCAAGCCGGTCAATGACGCCTTTGGCCACCACGTTGGCGACCAGCTGTTGCGTGAGGTGGCGTTGCGCATGCGCGACAACTTCCACCGGCATGACACGCTGGCCCGTATCGGCGGCGACGAGTTCGTGTTGCTGGTGGAACTGGAAGAAGTCGACGACGCAACCACCGTGGCGTCCCGTCAGGTCAGTCTGGTGGGCAGGCCGTTCAACGTGCAGGACCATGACCTGCAAGTGACGGTGAGCATCGGCATCAGCCTTTACCCCGGTAACGGGCGCACCCAGCAGGAATTGCTGATGAACGCCGACGCGGCCATGTACCACGCGAAAAGCGCGGGCAAAAACGGCTACAGCTTCTTCGATGCGTCGATGAACACCAACGCCCGCAACCAGCTGCAATTGCTGCAGGATCTGCGCATCGGCCTGCGTGAAGGGCAGTTCTGCCTGCATTACCAACCGAAATTCGCGGCGGGGTCGGGCACACCTGTCGGGGCTGAAGCGCTGGTGCGCTGGAACCACCCCGAGCACGGTTTGCTGATGCCGGATGCGTTCATCGGCCTGGCGGAGAAAACCGGGCTGATCATCAACCTCGGCGAGTGGGTGCTCAATGAGGCCTGTCGGCAGATGCGCGTCTGGTATGACGCGGGGTACACCGACTGGCGCATCGCGGTCAACCTGTCGGCTTTGCAGTTCTGTCACGCCGGGCTGGTCAGAAGTGTGGCGACGTCGCTGGCGGCCCACGGTTTGCCCGCCAACTGCCTGACCCTGGAAATCACCGAAACCACGGCCATGAGCGACGCTGACGCCAGCATGTCCGTGCTGCAAAAACTGTCGGAGATGGGCGTCGACATTTCCATCGACGACTTCGGCACCGGCTACTCCAGCCTGATGTACCTCAAGCGGTTGCCGGCCAACGAGCTGAAAATCGACCGTGGCTTCGTTCGCGACCTCGAACATGACAGCGACGACGCTGCGATCGTCTCGGCCATCGTCGCGCTGGGGCAGGCGTTGAACCTGCGAATCGTTGCCGAAGGGGTAGAGACCAGCAGCCAGCAGAATTTTCTGACGGAGCTGGGGTGCGATTCATTGCAGGGGTATTTGCTGGGCGTTCCGTTGCCAGCAGACCGCTTCATGGCGGATATTAGCGCGGCGCAGAACCGCGTCTCCGAGAACACCGTTTGACGTTTCACGCTTGGCATAACACTGGGACGCTACGAAAGACGGCGCATGCAGCTGGCGATTGGCAGAACCCGGAAAAAGATTAGAGCTTTGATTCGGATACTCCCATGGATAAAAACCTCCTCATCACTGGCGGCTCCAGAGGTATTGGTGCCGCCACGGCAGTTCTGGCGGCGTCGCAAGGTTATCGCGTGTGCATCAATTATCTGTCTGATCATGACGCGGCGGAACGCGTTTGCCATCAGATCCGCGAGGCAGGGGGTCATGCCATCGCGATTCAGGCGGACGTCAGCAACGAAGACGAAATCATTCGTCTGTTTGCCAAGGTGGACGCCGAGCTGGGGCGCATCAGTGCACTGGTGAACAACGCGGGCACCGTGGGCGAACAGTCCCGGGTCGAAAACATGTCCGAATTCCGCATGCTCAAGATCATGATGAGCAACGTCGTCGGCCCGATGCTGTGCAGCAAACACGCGTTGCTGCGCATGCTGCCGCGTCATGGCGGCCACGGCGGCAGCATCGTCAACGTCTCGTCGGTGGCGGCACGCCTGGGGTCGCCGGGCGAGTACGTGGATTACGCCGCGTCCAAGGGCGCGCTCGACACCTTCACTCTGGGTCTGTCCAAAGAAGTGGCGGGCGAGGGGGTTCGGGTCAACGCGGTGCGCCCTGGCTACATCTTCACCGATTTCCACGCCCTGAGCGGCGACCCACAACGGGTGACCAAGCTCGAACCGACCCTCCCGATGGGCCGTGGCGGGTTGGCGGACGAAGTGGCAGAGGCGATTTTGTGGCTGCTGTCGGACAAAGCGTCGTATTCGACCGGGACATTTATTGATCTGGGTGGCGGTCGCTGATCCTGCTACAGGACGGGATATTCCCCACATCCCGCCTGGAGATGATCATCTCTGTGGGAGCGAATTCATTCGCGAATGGGTCCAGCCGATGAAGAGGGGTCGTCTGTACCGACGTATCGCGAATGAATTCGCTCCCACAGGTCATGTGCCCTTCTGATCGTCACCCCATCATCGACTTGATGATCTTCCCCAACGTTTCCATCGCCCGCTCGGCCGTCTCGCTCCACGGGCTGCCGTAGTTCAGGCGGATGCAGTGCTGAAACCGTCGCGTCGGGGAGAAGATCGGGCCGGGCGCGAGGCTGATGCCTTGGGCGGAGGCGACCTGAAACACCTTCAACGAATCAATCTGCTCAGGCAGTTCAACCCACAGAAAATACCCGCCTGACGGCTGGCTGACCCGCACTTGCGACGGAAAATACCGGGCGACGGCGCTGAGCATGGCGCGCAACTGATCTTCCAGGCTGTTGCGCAATTTGCGCAGGTGCCGGTCGTAGCCGCCGTGTTGCAGGTAATCGGCAATCGCCGCCTGTGCCGGCATCGACGCACACAGCGAGGTCATGATTTTCAGCCGCTCGACCTTCTGCGCATAACGCCCGGCCGCCACCCAACCCACGCGATAGCCGGGGGCCAGGCTCTTGGCGAACGACCCGCAATGCAGCACCAGACCCTCGGTGTCGAAGGCCTTGGCGGGTTTCGGCGCGTGCTGCCCGTAATACAACTCGGCGTAGACATCGTCTTCGATCAGCGGGACCTCATGCTTGCGCAGCAGCTCCACCAGTTCACGTTTGCGCGCTTCAGGCACCGTCGCACCAGTGGGGTTCTGAAACGTGGTCATGCTCCAGCAGGCTTTGATCGGATAGCGCTCCAACGCCTGTTCGAGCACGTTGAGGTCGATGCCGGTCTGCGGGTGCACCGGGATTTCCACGGCCTTGAGCTTCAGCCGCTCCAGCACTTGCAGGCAGGCGTAGAACGCCGGGGCTTCGATGGCCACCAGGTCACCCGGCTCGGTGACCGCTTGCAGACACAGGTTCAAGGCTTCCAGCGCGCCGTTGGTGATCAGCAGCTCTTCCATCGGCAGCATCTGCCCGGCCACCATGTAGCGCAGGGCGATCTGCCGACGCAGGGTGGGGTTGCCGGGCGACAGGTCGCTGACCACCATGCTCGGGTCCATGTCACGGGTGGCGCTGGCCAGTGAACGGGCGAGGCGCTGCAACGGGAACAGCCCCGCGCTGGGAAACGCTGAGCCGAAAGGTACGGTGTTCGGGTCTTTGATCGATTCCAGCACGGAGAATACCAGCTCGCTGACATCGACTTCCGTGGACTCACTGACGTGGGCTTCCAGCGGGAGCCCCGACACGGGCTGGGCCTCAAAGCGAGGGGCTGCAAACGTTTCGGGGGCAAGGCTGTCGTTGACGAAGTACCCGGATCGCGGCCGTGCACGGATCAGGCCTCGACGCTCCAGTAGGTAATAGGCTTGAAAAACCGTTGAGGGGCTGACCCCGTGGGTCTGGCTGGCGTAACGCACCGAGGGCACTCGTTGTCCCGCGCCCAGTACGCCCGAACGGATGAGTTCTGCAATGTCGTCGGCGAATTTCTCATAGCGTTTCATGGCGGGCTCACACGGAAAGATGCCCGCACTATGCTCGCCCAACTGTTTTTAGTACAGAGGCAGTTTTTTCGATAAAAAGCAGATCAGAAGGTTGGTTTGTAGCGATCAGAGGACCGGAGAGTCTTCACCCGGTTCGACGCCAACGGTGTGATGCCTCCGATCCTGGGCCAGATACACCGTCAGCGCGTCAGCTTCGGCTTCGGTAATCGGCACCTGTTGCCCGCGAAGGTTGGCTTCGGACATGTGGGTCGCGTCGTTGGTGGTGATCACCACGTCAGTGATCGGGCTGCTGTAGGGGATTCCGTCGACCACCGCCGTACAGGTGGTGTGGTCGCTGTTGAATTCGAGAGGCATGGTCGTGCTCCTTCATAGGCCTATAAAGGTGCGACTGCGCAGAACGCTCATTGTTTCGGGCTTCAGACGTGAGGCGCAGGTTCGTCTGGCGGGTGAGCGAGCCGGCGGCGCGATACGCAAGATCGCCACCGCCGACACGTCAAGCTGTTAGGAGAGAGGGCCTTCGCTGTCAGCGGAGCACAGACACCATTTGCCCCAGCACGGTCAGCACATCCCGGGCCAATTGCATCGAGCGTTTGCCCGACCAGCCGGTGACGATGTCCGGTGCGTCGTCGTTGTCCTTGAACGGCATTTCAAGGGTCAGCGACAGGCATTTGTAGCGTTCGCCCACGCTGTTGCACGCGAGGTTCATGTTGGCCTTGCCGGGTTGACCTTTCGGGTAGCCATAGCGGGTCTGGAAATCTTTGGTCAGGTCACTCAGGCGAGCGCGGAAGTCGGCTTCCAGTGCTTTCTGCTGCTCGGTGTACCCCGGATTGCCCTCACAGGCGGCCGTGAAGACGTACGGAATTTCCTCGTCACCGTGGACGTCGAGGAACATGTCCACGCCGTATTTTTCCATCTGTTCCCTGGCGAAATACACTTCGGGGCTGAGTTCCGGTGTCGAGTCCTGCCACGCACGGTTCAAGTCTTTGCCTTGGGCGTTGGTGCGCAAATGACCATGGAACGAGCCGTCCGGGTTCATGTGCGGTATCAGGTACAGATCGGCCGAGGCGAGCAGGGCCTGTAATTCAGGGTCATTCTCTTGCAGCCGCTCGATAATGCCTTCCATGAACCATTCGGCCATGTGCTCGCCGGGGTGTTGCTGGGCGATGATCCAGATCTTGCGTTTGCCGGGTGCGCCGTCGCCTTTGCGCAGCAGCGGAATGTCGCGGCCCTCGACGCTTTTGCCCGTCGCCAGCAACTCGGTGCCAGCCTTGTTCAGCGCCTGATCGATCAGCCAATCGTGACGTTCACGGCTGTACGGCTCGAAATAGGCGAACCATATTTGCGGCTGTTCAGGTGACAGCTCGAAATTCAGCGCTTTGCCGTCGAAGTGGCTAGGGACACGGAACCAGGTTTTCTGGTCGTAGGAGGCGGCAGCGTTGTAGCCGGTCCACGCGCGGTTGTAGCTGGATTCGCTGGCGTTGGTCAGGCTGAACGCGTGAGGTTCGCCCACTTGCATGCCATCGACCTTGAAGTGGAACCACTGAAAATGCGGGCTGCGGGTGTCGGGGCGAATGGCCAGTTGGACATTCTGAGGGCTGCTTGCATCGAGTACGACGATGTTGCCGCTGTCGAAATCGCAGGTAACGGAGAGGGCGGTCTGAATCACGGAAAAGTCCTGAGTACGTAAGTGCCAACTCAGCGCCATGGCAGACCGTATCCATCAAAAGAGGAGGGCGCTGCTGGGCTGTTATGACCGCTACTTTACACGCATCAGGTCGAGGACCGGCGACAGAAACGGTTGCTGATGAGACTCAGGTGAACGCTTCGGCGGTGACCAGCAGGCTGCACAGAAAGGCGGTCAGCAGTAGCCAGCCGATGTAAACCCGGCGTTTGCGGCGGTGCCAGCCGCTGGCGCCCATCAGCGCAGCGGGTGCTTCCAGGCTACGCCAGAGGCGTTCGGCGTCTTGAAATACGTTCAAATGGCGTGAGTCGGCGTCGAGCCAGTGGCGGAATTCGATGCGCTGGCTGGCGGTGGCGAGGGGGCTTTGCAAATGGGCATACCAGCGAAGCGCCTTCTCTGCGGTTTCGTCGGCGCTGAGACTGCAATGGACGAGAACGCGGACGATCTTGCGCTCGACTGAGTCGACGTCCAGTTCAAGCAACTGAGCAATGGAGGTGTAGGGCAACTGATCGAGACGGCTGAGCAGAAAGACCTGCTGAGTCTTGCGCGGCAGCTTTTGAATCCGGCGACGACAGGTGTCGGTCTCGGCGCTGGCAGGCACGTTGGGTTGGCGAGGGGGCAAGGAAAACATCGAGCTGAGCTGATGGGTCATGGCGTATCACTCGCGGTCATCCGTTGATCATCCTGAAGAGCATCGTCCTGAACAGAGGCGTGGGGGCATCGTCCGTGATGCTCGTCGATGCTAGTGGGTATGAGATTCATTCTCAAGTAAAAGGTCGGTTATCCTCTACCTTTTTACTAAATATGTCGTTTTTGACCGCATCCCTGGTTCAGCGCTCATTTTTCTTTTGCTATGATGCGCGCCATCAAGCAGTCACCCTCTTCATTAGCCTGAAGATGCAACACCCGACCGAACCGCAGCACGAAATCAGACCCTTAAAGGGCACAAAAAAAGACCCGGCAAAAAGCCGGGTCAAAAACCGTGATTAGCCTGATGAGGAGATAATCCGGAAGCCGACCTAAGGCTTCTGGGTTACCGGCCCGTCTCGCGACGGGTTGCGCTCAATAATAATCATTATCATTTGCACGTCAAATGTTTTTTTACGTCTGCGCGAAAAAAGTCTCTGCACGCCAAGCTGCGCGCCGCGAACTCAAGCTCACCCCTAACACCTCTTGCAGCTTGAAGCTCGCCACTCGTCGCTGCTACTCGATGGGCAGTTCCGTCGTCCTCTTCACCACACTCATCGCGATATTCGAATGCGCCTCCTGAACATGGGGGCTTTGCAGCAAGTGATCGCGCAGAAATCGTTCATAACTGGCGATGTCCTGCACCACGACCTTGAGCATGAAATCCATGTCGCCCGCCATCGTGTAGCACTCCAGGACTTCGGGAAAACCGATGACCGCCGCTTCGAATTCGGTCAGGTAACGTCGACCGTGGCCTGACAGTTTCACGTCGACGAACACGGTCATGGTCAGCCCGAGCTTTGCCGGGTTGAGCAGGGCGACCTTGCGCTCGATCACCCCTTCTTCCTCCAGACGATTGATCCGCCGCCAGCAGGGTGACTGCGACAGTTCGACCCGTTCAGCGATTTCAGCGGCGGACAGGTCGGCGTCGTGCTGCAACAGGCGGAGAATTTTGCGATCGATGGGGCTCAGTTTGACCTGCATGAATTGACCCTTTTTTATTATAAAAATGAAACAGGCATGCAGAATATCAGCAGAAACCGGCCAAAAGAGAAAGAAAAAGCCCGCGCCGCACAGGCAGTATTTGGGCTGTGAGCGTTGGGCTGAACCGTCCCGGCGACCGAATGGCAGGACCACGGCCCACAAGGCACGAGACGCCGCCATTCGCCACATTCAAAACGCACTAATAACAATAAAGGAGTGCCTGAATGTCTTTGGCTGATATTCGTCTGGACGATAAATACCGACTCGCCACCGGTCATCTCTACCTGACCGGAACCCAGGCGTTGACCCGCCTGCCGATGCTGCAAAAGCAGCGCGACGAGGCCCGGGGCCTGAACACCGCCGGTTTCATCTCCGGTTATCGCGGCTCGCCACTGGGCAACCTCGACAAGAGCCTGTGGGACGCCAAGGATTACCTCCAGGAAAACGCCATCCATTTCCAGCCCGGCGTCAACGAAGAGTTGGCCGCCACGGCCGTCTGGGGCAGCCAGCAAGTCAACCTGTTTCCCCATGGCAAGTACGACGGCGTATTCGCCCTGTGGTACGGCAAGGGGCCTGGCGTTGACCGCTGCGGCGACGTTTTCAAGCACGGCAACTCGGCCGGCGTCGCGGAAAAGGGCGGGGTGCTGATCCTCGCGGGCGACGACCACGGCTGCAAATCCTCGACCATCGCCCACCAGAGCGAACACGCGTTCATTGCCTCGATGATCCCGGTGCTCAACCCGAGCAACGTTCAGGAAATCCTCGATTACGGCATCATTGGCTGGGAACTGTCCCGCTACAGCGGCTGCTGGGTGGCGATGAAGACCATTGCCGAAAACGTCGACTCCTCGGCCGTGGTCGAAGTCGATCCACTGCGCATCGAAACCCGCATTCCCGAAGATTTTCAGCTGCCGAAAGACGGCCTGCACATCCGCTGGCCCGACACGCCGCTGGCCCAGGAAGCGCGCCTCAACACCTACAAAATCTACGCCGCTCGGGCTTTTGCACGGGCCAACGAACTGAACAAGGTGGTCATCGATTCTCCCGAGCCGCGTCTTGGCATTATCACCACCGGAAAGTCCTACCTCGATGTGCGTCAGGCGCTGGAAGAGCTGGGCATCGACGAAGCGCTGTGCGCCTCAGTGGGCATTCGCGTGCTGAAAGTCGGCATGAGCTGGCCGCTGGAGCCGGTGTCGGTGCACGACTTCGCCGAAGGGCTCGACGAAATCCTGGTGGTCGAGGAAAAGCGCAGCGTCATCGAGGACCAATTGACCGGCCAACTGTACAACTGGCCCGTCGATAAACGCCCTCGTGTGGTGGGTGAGTTCGACGAAGAAGGGCGCTCGTTGCTGCCTAACCTGGCTGAATTGACCCCGGCGATGATTGCCCGGGTGATCGCCAAACGCCTGGCTCCGATCTACAGCAGCCCGACAATCGAAGCGCGGCTGCAATTCCTGCAAGACAAGGAAAAAGCCCTCGCCGCGCCGCTGTTCAACACGCAGCGTACCCCGCATTTCTGCTCCGGTTGTCCGCACAACAGCTCGACCAAAGTTCCGGACGGCAGCCGCGCGCTGGCGGGTATCGGTTGCCACTACATGACCATCTGGATGGACCGGGAAACCGAGACCTTCACCCAAATGGGCGGCGAAGGCGTGACCTGGATCGGTCAGGCGCCATTCACCGAGACCCCGCACGTGTTCCAGAACCTGGGCGACGGCACCTACTTCCACTCCGGCCATCTGGCGCTGCGGGCGGCGGTGGCTTCGAAGGTCAACATTACCTACAAGATTCTCTACAACGACGCGGTGGCCATGACCGGCGGCCAGCCCATCGACGGCATCTTGCGGGTCGATCAGCTCAGCCGTCAGGTGTTCAACGAAGGCGTGCAACGCATTGCGCTGGTGTCGGATGAGCCGGATAAATACCCGAGCCGCGAAGCGTTCGCGCCGATAACGACCTTTCACCATCGCCGCGATCTGGACGGTGTTCAACGCGAATTGCGCGAGTTCAAAGGTGTGTCGGTGATCATCTACGACCAGACCTGCGCCACCGAGAAACGCCGTCGCCGCAAGCGCGGCACGATGCTTGATCTGGACAAGCGCGCGATCATCAACCCGGCCGTCTGTGAAGGCTGCGGCGATTGCGGGGCGAAATCCGGGTGCCTGTCGGTTTTGCCGAAAGAGACCGCCGAAGGGCGTAAACGCGAGATCGATCAAAGCGCGTGCAACAAGGATTTCAGCTGCGTTGAGGGCTTCTGCCCGAGCTTCGTCACCGTTCACGGTGGAAAGCTGCGCAAGCCGCAACTGCCAAAACAGGCCCAGGCGTTCGCGGAGTTGCCTGAACCGACGCTGCCGAGCCTCGATCAGCCGTTTAACATCCTGCTGCCGGGCGTGGGCGGGACGGGTGTGACGACTGTGGGTGCGATGCTGGGTTACGCTGCGAACCTCGAAGGGAAGGGATGCAGCGTGCTTGATCAGGCCGGTCTGGCGCAGAAATTCGGCCCGGTCGTCAGCCACATTCGCATTGCAGCGCGGCAGGAAGACCTGTTCGCCGTGCGCATTGCGGCCGGTGAAGCGCATTTGCTGTTGGGGTGTGATCTGCTGGTGTCGTCCGGACCTGATGCGATTGCCAAGCTCAACAGCGCCAAATCCCACGCAGTGGTGAACAGTCAGCAAACGCCGACTGCGGAGTTCACCCGCAATCCCGATGCTGAGTTCCCGGCGGACGCGATGATGCAGACCATTCGCGAGGCCGTGGGCGCGGACAAGACCCACTTCGTGCCTGCCACCGACCTGGCGACCAAACTGATGGGCGACAGCATTGCCAGCAACCTGTTTATGCTCGGTTATGCGTTCCAGAAGGGGCTGATTCCGTTGACTTCAGCGGCCATCGAAAAAGCCATCGAGCTGAACGGTGTGGCGGTCAACCTGAACCAGCAAGCGTTTCTGTGGGGGCGTCGAGCGGCGTTCGATTTGAAAGCGGTGCAGGCGGCGGCCAATCCCGAAGCGGTGACCGTGTTCGAACCCGAGACGCTGAGCCTTGAGCAGCGCCTGGTGAACAATACCAAAACCCTCACCGCGTATCAGAACCTGGCGTATGCCGAGCGGTATCTGTCGCTGATCTATAAGGTGCGCGATGCCGAAGCGCGGCTGTTTCCGGGCGAGCAACCGGCGTTGACCGAGGCCGTTGCGTTCAACTACTTCAAGCTGTTGGCCTACAAGGACGAGTACGAAGTGGCGCGTCTGTACAGCAACGGCGAGTTCACCCGTCAGTTGCAGGCGCAGTTCGAAGGCGATTACCGGCTCGAATTTCATCTGGCGCCGTCGTGGCTGGCCAAGCGCGACCCGCACAACGGCACCCCGCGCAAACGCAGCTTCGGCCCGTGGATGTTGAAAGCGTTCGATGTGCTGGCAAACTTCAAATTCCTGCGTGGGACGGCGTTCGACCCGTTTGGCCGGAGTCTGGAGCGTCGGCAGGAGCGTGGGTTGATCGACAGTTATGTCGCGGATGTCGAGCTGATCCTGACGCATTTGAACGCCAGCAATCGCCACATGGCGCTGAGCCTGGCGCGTCTACCTGAGCGGATTCGCGGGTACGGCCATGTGAAGGAAAGCGCGATGAACGCGGCGGCGTTGCAGGCGGTGCGGATGCGTCAGGGGTTGGTGAATGGGGAGGTTGAGCTGCCGAAGTTGTATGAGGTGGCGGCTTGATGTGAATGAGAGCCGGGAGGACCTGTCATTCTTCCGGCTCTGCTAATCCTCTGACGGAACGGACTCCTACAGGATTTGCGTCCAACTGTGGGTTTTGCGCGCGGCGTTAGACCTCCTTCAGCTCCACCAACACCGTCCCTTCACTGACCATCTCGCCCTCTGCGCAATACAGTGCCGAGACGGTGCCCGCCTGATTCGCCCGAATGCTGTGCTCCATTTTCATGGCTTCCAGCACCACCAACGGCGTGCCTGCTTCCACCGCCTGACCCACGTCGACCAGCACGCGAACGATACTGCCGTTCATGGGCGCGCTGAGGCCGCCTTGTTGGCTGTGGCTGGCTTCAACGGCAGCAATCGGGTCGAACGGGGTGATGGCGTGCAGTTCGCCCTGCGAGCGCAGGTACAGGGTGTCGCCTCGGCGGATCGCCAGGATCTGGCGACGCAGCCCGTTGTGTTTGAGGGTCAGTTGTTCCCCTTGCAACGTCACGTCGGTCGAAGGCGCGCTCAGGGCCACTTTGCGGGTTTCGCCTGCACAGCTCAGCTTCAGCTCGACCTCATTCGGCAAGCCCAAACGCAAGCCGTTCGTGTTGGACCACGACGAATGAGGATCATCGGCCCGCACGGTGTTCGACGAGCCCTGACGGTACGCCTCGGCGGCTACCGTCCAGAATTCATCGGAGAGTCCTTCGGTCGGCGGCAACAACTCGGCCTGATAACGAGGAATGAACCCGGTGTCCAGTTCGCACGCCGCAAACGCGGAGTGCGCGATGATCCGGCGCAGAAACGCCAGGTTGGTGCGCAATCCGCCGATGGCGAATTCGTCGAGCATGGCCAGCAGCCGCAGCCGCGCCTGTTCGCGGTCTTCGCCCCAGGCGATCAGCTTGCCGAGCATCGGGTCGTAAAACGGCGAAACTTCATCGCCTTCTGTCACGCCACTGTCCACCCGGCGTCCGAGCCCCAGCGTCGACTCACGGTAGACGTCAAGGGTGCCGGTCGCAGGTAGGAAATCGTTGGCGGGGTCTTCAGCGTACAAGCGCACTTCGATGGCGTGGCCGTTGAGCGGCACCTGCGCCTGTGTGATCGGCAACGGCTCGCCCTGGGCGACGCGAATCTGCCAGGCCACCAGGTCCAGGCCAGTGATGGCCTCGGTCACCGGGTGTTCGACTTGCAGCCGCGTGTTCATCTCCATGAAGAAAAACTCGCCCCGCGCATCCAGCAAAAATTCCACCGTGCCCGCACCGACATAGCCGATGGCTTGCGCGGCACGCACGGCGGCTTCGCCCATGGCCCGGCGCAACTCAGCGCTGAGGCCGGGCGCCGGGGCTTCTTCGACGACTTTCTGGTGACGGCGTTGAATCGAGCAATCCCGTTCGTTCAGGTACAGGCAGTGGCCGTGCTGATCGGCGAACACCTGAATCTCCACATGACGCGGTTTTAGGACGTATTTCTCCACCAGCATGCGCGAATCGCCGAACGACGACTGCGCTTCACGCTGCGCTGAAGCCAGGGCGTCGGCGAGGTCTTCGTCACGCTCGACCACCTTCATGCCTTTGCCGCCGCCACCTGCCGTGGCCTTGAGCAGCACCGGGTAGCCGATGCGCGCGGCGGCATCGCGGAAGGTCTGGGCATCCTGGGCGTCGCCGTGGTAACCGGGCACCAGCGGTACACCTGCGATTTCCATCAAGGTCTTGGCGGCGGATTTGCTGCCCATGGCGTCGATGGCCGAGGCGGGCGGGCCAAGAAAAATCAGGCCGGCTTGCTCTACCGCTCGGGCGAATGCCGCATTTTCCGAGAGAAACCCATAGCCCGGATGAATGCCTTGGGCGCCGCTGCGCTTGGCGGCGGCGATCAGTTTGTCGATCTGCAAATAGCTGTCGGCGGCTTTGCTGCCGCCCAGGTCCACAGCGATGTCGGCCTCGCGCACGTGGCGGGCGTCGCGGTCAGTGGCGCTGTGTACCGCAACGGTCGTCAGGCCCATGGCCTTGGCGGTGCGCATCACACGGCAGGCGATTTCGCCCCGGTTGGCCACCAGCACGGACGTCAGGGCGTGGGTGTTCGGGCGGCTCATGGTGTGTCTCCGTTCTTGGATTCGTCTCGCCAGCTCGGCTCGCGCTTGTGCAGAAAGGCGCGCAGGCCTTCCTGGCCTTCGGGGCTGACGCGGATGCGGGCGATGGCGTTTTCGCAGTAGCGGCGCAGGGACGGGGTCAATTCGCCGTGGCCGACTTCGCGCAGCAAGTCTTTGCTGACCCGCATGGCCTGAGGGCTGTTGAGCAGCAGGTTCGACACCCAGTGTTGCAACTGGGCCTCAAGCTCGGCGGCCGGGTAAGACTCGGCCAGCAGACCGATCTCTCGCGCTCGCTGGCCGTCGAAACGTTCGGCGGTCAGGGCATAACGGCGGGCATGGCGCTCGCCAATGGCCTTGACCACGAAGGGGCTGATCACCGCCGGGGCCAGGCCGATCTTCACTTCCGACAGGCAGAACTGCGCGTCGTCTGTGCCGATGGCCATGTCGCAGCAACTGATCAGGCCCAGCGCGCCGCCATAGGCCGCGCCTTGCACCACGGCCAGCGTTGGCAATTTCAGCTTGGCGAGGCCGTACATCAACTCGCCCAGTTCGCGGGCGTCGCCCAAATTGGTTTGATAATCGAGGTTCGCGGACTCCTGCATCCAGGCCAGGTCGGCCCCGGCGCTGAAGTGCCGACCGCGCCCGCGCAGCAGCAGAAAGCGCAGGCGACTGTCGCTCTGGACCTTGTCCAGCGCCAGGATCAGCTCGCGAATCATTTGTGCGTTGAACGCGTTGTTCTTGTCAGGACGGTTGAGCCAGAGGGTCGCGAAACCTCGCGGGTCGTATTCCAGCTCGACGGTGTCGAAATCGGTCATGGTGGTTCCTCGGGTCACATCCGGAACACGCCGAAGCGGGTCGGTTCGATGGGGGCGTTGAGCGCCGCGCTGAGGGCCAGGGCGAGGATGTCACGGGTCTGCGCCGGGTCGATCACGCCGTCGTCCCAGAGGCGGGCGCTGGAGTAATAGGGGTGGCCCTGATGTTCGTACTGATCGAGAATCGGCTGCTTGATCTCGGCTTCCTGCTCGGCGCTGAAACCTTGGCCGCTGCGTTCGGCCTGCTCGCGCTTGACCTGCACCAGCACGCCCGCCGCCTGTTCGCCGCCCATCACGCCAATGCGCGCGTTGGGCCACATCCACAAGAAACGTGGATCGTAGGCCCGCCCACACATGCCGTAGTTACCGGCGCCGAAACTGCCACCGATGATCACCGTGAATTTCGGCACCTTGGCGCAGGCCACGGCGGTGACCAGCTTGGCGCCGTGCTTGGCGATGCCGCCCGCTTCGTATTTCTGGCCGACCATGAAGCCGGTGATGTTTTGCAGGAACAGCAGCGGAATGCCCCGTTGGCAGGCCAGTTCGATGAAGTGCGCGCCTTTCTGCGCCGCCTCGGCGAACAGGATGCCGTTGTTGGCGAGGATCGCGAGGGGGTAGCCGTTAAGGTGCGCGAAGCCGCACACCAGCGTGGTGCCGAACAGCGCCTTGAACTCATCGAACACCGAACCGTCGACCAGCCGCGCAATGACTTCACGTACGTCAAAAGGCTGTTTGGGGTCAGCGGAAATCACGCCGTATAGTTCGTCGCTGGGGTAGCGCGGGGCTTCAGGAGGACGTGTTTGCAGTGCGCCCAATTTGCGCCAGTTCAGGTTGGCGACGCTGCGTCGGGCCAGTGCCAGCGCGTGTTCGTCGCTGTCGGCGTAGTGGTCGGCCACGCCGGAAATCTTGCAGTGCACGTCGGCGCCGCCCAACTCTTCAGCACTCACGACTTCACCCGTCGCGGCTTTCACCAGCGGCGGTCCGGCGAGGAAGATCGTCGCCTGCTGGCGCACCATGATCGCTTCGTCGGCCATGGCCGGCACATAAGCGCCGCCCGCTGTGCATGAACCCATGACCACGGCGATTTGCGGGATGCCTTCGGCGCTCATGTTGGCTTGGTTGAAGAAGATCCGGCCAAAGTGTTCGCGGTCAGGAAACACCTCATCCTGGCGGGGCAGGTTGGCGCCGCCGGAGTCCACCAGATAGATGCACGGCAGGCGGTTCTGCTGAGCGATGGTCTGGGCGCGCAGGTGTTTTTTGACGGTCAGCGGATAATACGACCCGCCTTTGACCGTCGCGTCGTTGGCGATGATCATGCATTCCACGCCCTCGACCCGCCCGATGCCGGCGATCACACCTGCGGCGGGCACCTCCTCACCATAGACGCCGTGGGCCGCCAACTGACTGATTTCCAGAAACGGCGATCCCAAGTCCAGCAACCGATTGATGCGCTCACGCGGCAGCAACTTGCCCCGCGACGTGTGCCGCTCCTGTGCCTTCGGCCCACCGCCCTGATACACCTGCGCCAACAGCGTGTGCAGATCATCGACTTGCTTGCGCAACGCCTCGCTGTTCGCCAAAAACTCCGCCGAACGCGGATTGACCTGTGTCTTGAAAATCATCACTCATTCCCCCAGCGCAATTACTGCCGCCACCCAGAAAGGCCGGCCTCCACGGACCGCTTTTACTTGCAGCTCGCCACTTGCAGCTCGGCGCTGCCTCACTTCGTGTCGTTGAACAGCTCGCGCCCGATCAACATGCGGCGGATTTCACTGGTGCCAGCGCCGATTTCGTACAGCTTGGCGTCGCGCAGCAGACGACCTGCGGGGAATTCGTTGATGTAGCCGTTGCCGCCGAGAATCTGGATCGTGTCCAGCGCCATTTGCGTGGCGCGTTCGGCGCTGTAGAGGATGACCCCGGCGGCGTCCTTGCGCGTGGTTTCGCCGCGTTCACACGCCTGCGCCACGGCGTACAGGTAGGCGCGGCTGGCGTTGAGTTGGGTGTACATGTCGGCGACTTTGCCCTGGATCAGCTGGAATTCGCCGATGCTTTGGCCGAACTGTTTGCGGTCATGAATGTAAGGCAACACCACGTCCAGGCAGGCTTGCATGATGCCGGTCGGGCCGCCGGAGAGCACGACGCGCTCGTAGTCCAGGCCGCTCATCAGGACGCGGACGCCGCCGTTCAGCGCGCCGAGCAGGTTTTCTTCCGGCACTTCGACGTCGTCGAAAAACAGCTCGCAGGTATTGGAGCCGCGCATGCCGAGCTTGTCGAATTTGCTGCCACGGGAAAACCCTTTCCAGTCGCGCTCGACGATAAACGCGCTGATGCCGTGAGCGCCTTTTTCCAGGTCGGTCTTGGCGTAGATCACGTAGGTGTGGGCGTCGGGGCCGTTGGTGATCCAGGTCTTGCTGCCGTTGAGGACGAAGCGGTCACCGCGTTTATCGGCCCGTAGTTTCATCGACACCACATCGGAACCGGCATTGGGCTCGCTCATGGCCAGGGCGCCGATGTGCTCGCCGCTGATCAGCTTTGGCAGGTAACGGGCTTTCTGCTCAGAATTACCGTTGCGGTTGATCTGGTTCACGCAGAGATTGGAATGAGCGCCGTAGGAAAGGGCGACAGAGGCGGACGCCCGGCTGATTTCTTCCATGGCCACCACATGAGCGAGATAGCCCAGGCCCGCGCCACCGTATTGCTCTTCGACGGTGATGCCCAAGAGGCCCATGTCACCGAACTTGCGCCACATGTCGGCAGGGAACAGGTTCTCCTGATCGATCTGCGCCGCGCGGGGCGCCAGTTCCGCCGCGACGAAGGATTGCACCTGGTCGCGGAGCATGTCGATCGTCTCGCCAAGGCCGAAATTGAGCGTGGGGTAGTTCATGAGACTGCGTTCCCTTGTTGTTTTTGGAGGGGCTGTCAGACGGAAATGATCTGTATCACCTTTACGTTAACGTAAACCTGCGGACGAGGGGCTGTCAACGAGGAGGCGGGACGTGGAGGTGAAATGAGATGAGGGGTAGGTGTGCGATCCGGCCAGAATCAAAAGCAATGGTAAAGGCACATGGATATGCCTCTGCCGACGCCTCGGCCTTTGCTTCTGCTTCTGCCGAAGGCGTGGGAGCTGGCTTGCCTGCGATCGGCTGCGCAGCAGTCGTAAATCCGGTATCCGTGGTTTGCCTGACACAGCCCAAGTGTCCGGGTTTACTGCCGCTTCGCGCCAGATCGCGAGCAAGCAACGCTCCTACGCCTTCGGCAGAGTCAAAAGCAGGCAGTGCATCGGCTTATATCCTCGCCATAGCACCTCCATCAAAGGCGCAGGGGCCACGCCCATTGGGCCGGGTCAATCCACCGCCTTGGCCAGCATCGCGTGCAGCAACACATTCCCGCCGGCTTCCGACCAGTGAGGATGGATGTGCTCGGCTTCGTTATGACTTAGCCCGTTCACGCAGGGCACGAAGATCATTGAAGTAGGGGCGACTTTGCTCAAGTAACAAGCGTCGTGACCGGCGCCGGAGATCATGCGGCGGTGGCTGTAGCCGAGGTCCGAAGCGGCCCGTTCTACGCGGTCGATGCAGTCGGCGTCGAAGGCAATCGGCGCGTATTGAAAGATCTGCTCCAGCTTGAGTTGCAGGCCGATGGTGTCGGCGATGGTCTGCACTTCCTGACGCAACTGCCAGTCGAGCACTTCGAGCACCGCTTCGTTGGGATGCCGAAACTCCACGCTGAACACCACGCGCCCCGGCACCACGTTGCGAGAATTGGGGAACACGTTGACCCAACCGACCGTCGCACGGCCCTCATCGCCTTGGGCAACGCCCATCGCGTTGACCGCTTCGACCACCCGCGCCAGGCCGAGCAGGGCGTCCAGGCGATGGTCCATGGGCGTTGTGCCCGCGTGGGCGCTGCGTCCGGTGAGTTCGATTTCGTACCAGCGTTGGCCTTGAGCACCGGTCACCACGCCGATGGTCAGGCCTTGTGCTTCAAGGATCGGGCCTTGCTCGATGTGCAGCTCAAAGGCGGCGTGAATCTCGCGGCCGCCCATGGGTTCATCCCCTGCGTATCCGATGGTCTGCAACGCTTCGCCAAGGGTGATGCCCTTGGCGTCAGTGCGGGACAGGCCGTATGCCAGATCGAACACGCCGGTGTAGACGCCCGACGCAATCATCGCCGGGGCGAACCGAGAGCCTTCCTCGTTGGTCCAGTTCACCACTTCAATCGACCGATCGGTCTGAATGTCGTGATCGTTCAACGTGCGGATGACTTCCAGGCCCGCGAGCACGCCATAGATGCCGTCGAACTTGCCGCCAGCCGGTTGTGAATCGCCGTGAGAACCGGTGATCACCGGGGCCAGGCTGTCGTCACGCCCCACGCGGCGGGCGAACATGTTACCCATGGCATCGACGCGGACGGTGCACCCGGCTTCAGTGGCCCAGCGGGCGAACAGGTCGCGTCCAATACGATCCTCCTCGGTCAGTGCCAGCCGGGAAACGCCGCCCTTGGGCGTGCCGCCGATCTGCGCCATTTCCATCAGCGAGTCCCACAGACGTGCGCCGTTGATGCGAGGGGCGGCGCTCATGATTGCGGCTCCTGATCCTTGACCTTGTAGCGAAAATTGCAGTGACTGGCGCCTTGCATCAGCGTCTGGGTGCGGGTGAGTTCGACGCTGGGGTCGTAGCCGACGATGAACAGTTCGTCGCGGTTGCAGGACAGCAGGTGCCCGATCTCGCCAAGGCCCATCTCGTGGTACATCTCGGCGTAGCGGCAGCGGTGCACGTCGTAGTCGAAGTGGGTGGCGTCGCTGGCGATGATGTCGACTTTCAGCGCGTCGTCCTTTTCCCACAGCTCTTGCAGGGCCACGAAACCTTCGAGGCTTGGGCCTTCTGGCTCGCGGGACGCGAAGTAAGCCCCGGCCTTGACCGCCGCTTGGGAAACCGCTTCGCCAATCACGGCCTGGGCGTGCTGTTTGCCGTAGTCGCGCACCAGTATTTCGTAGATTGGCTTGATGATTTCAGCCTCGATTCGCCGCCGGGCCAGAATGCCCAGTTCACCTTCGACAGCGCTCATGTGGTTTTCCTCGGGTTCACGGTGTGAGAGGGGCCTTTTATGAAAAGCAGGTAGGCCTCGTTGGAAAGAACACTAATTAACCATTCTATATTTATCAACTGTTAAGGCCGTATAGGCTTATAACCGTCTTTATGTCGATGTTATTTCCCGCTTTTCGGCATCTAATATCCGTATTAAGCTCAATACATGAATAATACAGAACAGTTTGCAAACGACCCGCCCCTGCGTGCCGTGCGCACCTTCGAAGCCTTCGCCCGTCACGGTGGAGTGAATGCCGCCGCCCGTGAACTGGATGTCTCGCCATCCGCGATCAGCCACCAGTTGCGATTGCTGGAAGATTTCCTCGGCCAGTCGCTCACTTCGCGGCAAGGCCGCAACCTGATCCTCACCGACGACGGCCGGGAGTATTACCGGGCAATTCGCTCGGCGTTCGCGGTGTTGCGCAGCGCCACCGAGCACGTGCGCGAGCAGTCCGCGACACGGCAAGTGACCATCAGCCTGATCCCCATGCTCGGGATCAACCTGTTCATCCCGCGCCTGGGCGAGTTTCTGGCCGACAACCCGGCAGTGGACGTCAACGTGACCTACGCCAACCACCGCAGTTACCCCAGCGATGCGGCCGACATTTCCATCCGGTTTGGTACGGGGCATTGGCCGGGGTATCAGAGCGAGCCGTTGATACCCGGCGACGTGACGGCCTGGTGCAGCCCGTCGCTGCTGGAGCGCGTCGGCCCTATCAACTCACCTGAGGCATTGACCGACCTGCCGTTGCTGCACGATGAAGAGCGCGGCACCTGGGCGCAGTGGTTCCAGCGTGCAGACGTTCGCCATCCGGGAGCGTTGCAGGGCTTGCTCTTTGAGGACGGCCAGTTGGCAATGACCGCCGCCCTTAACGGATTGGGCTGTGCACTGCTTCGCGAGCCATTGGTGGCACCGCTGCGGGACCGGGGGGCGTTGGTGAAGCTGTTCGGGCACGCACTGGACGACGGGCGCGCGTATTACCTGTGTCGGCGGGCGGACGGGGAGCTGTCGAAGGAGGGAATGAGTCTTTACAGCTGGTTGAAACGGGTGTTGATGACTCAGCCGCTGTCGACGGACTCGTCGAGCGCCGAATCGCGTCCATAAAAAAGCCGCCAACCCGTTATCTCGGACGGTGTGGCGGCTTGAAGGACATCCATCAAATCGGCGGATTTGATGGACCAAACGTTAGCAAGCTATCAAAGCCTCGGCCATGTGGATTTTGGCAAATCTCTGTTACCGAACTGGCAACAATCCTGCTTTGTTCACTGAACACAATCCACAAATCAGATTGTACCCAGCGCTTGAGCCAGGTCCGCTCGCAGGTCTTCGACGTCTTCGATGCCCACCGACAGGCGCACCAACGAGTCGCCGATCCCCAGCTTCGCCCGGTTTTCAGCAGGGATGCTGGCGTGGGTCATGATGGACGGGTGTTCGATGAGGCTTTCGACGCCGCCGAGGCTTTCAGCCAGCGCAAACAGCTCGACGTTCTCCAAGAACCGCCGAGTGCCGGCCAGGTCGGTGTTCAGGTCCAGCGAGATCATCCCGCCGAAGCCGCGCATCTGCCGGCAGGCCAGCGCGTGCTGCGGGTGAGTGGGCAAGCCGGGGTAATAGACCCTTGCCACCTGCGGCTGGCGTTCCAGCCATTGCGCCAGTTCCAGCGCGTTGCCGCTGTGCCGCTCCATGCGCAGGGCCAGGGTTTTCACGCCGCGCAGGGTGAGGAAGGCGTCGAAAGGCCCGGCGATGGCGCCCACGGAGTTTTGCAAAAAGCCCAGCCGTTCAGCCAGTTCCGGATTGTCGCCGACCACGGCAATGCCGCCGATGACGTCCGAATGGCCGTTCAAATATTTGGTGGTCGAGTGCACCACGATGTCGAAGCCCAACGCCAGCGGGTGCTGAATCCAAGGGCTGGCGAAGGTGTTGTCGGCCACGCAAATGATCCCGCGATCCCGGCAGAGGCGTGCGATGGCCGCCAGATCGCTCAGGCGCAGCAGCGGGTTGCTCGGGGTCTCGACCCAGATCATTTTGGTGTCATCCTGCAAACCGGCTTCGAAGGCCGACAGGTCGGTCATGTCGACGAAGCTGAAACGGTGCCCCGCGCTGCGTTTGCGCACCTTGTCGAACAGCCGGAACGTACCGCCGTACAGGTCATCGCCGGACAGAATGTGCGAGCCCGCGTCGAGCAATTCCAGCACCGAGGAAATCGCCGCGAGCCCCGAGGCAAAGGCGAAGGCCTGAGTGCCGCCTTCTAGGTCCGCCACGCAACGCTCCAGCGCAAAGCGCGTTGGGTTGTGAGAGCGCCCGTAATCAAGCCCCTTGTGCACGCCGGGGCTTTCTTGCAGGTAGGTGGAGTTTGCGTAGATCGGCGGCATCAGCGCGCCGGTGGACGGGTCGGGCGACTGTCCGGCGTGGATCACGCGGGTGGCAAAACCGTGGGGCTTGGCGTGTTCGTCGTGCTGGCTCATGCAAGGGATCTCCGCAAGTGATTGAGCAGGTCGACGCGGGTGATCAGGCCGTGAAAGCCCGAAGCGTCGGCGATGATGGCGACATGGCCGCGGTCCAGTTCTTCCTGCAGCCGGGCAAGGGAAGCGTCGGGCGGCAGGGTGTTCAACTGATCGGTCATGGCGCTGGCGACGGTGGTGCGAAAGTGAGAGGTGTCGTTGTGCACGTCCAGCAGGATGTCGGATTCGTCGATCACACCCACCAGCCGTGTGTTGTCCACCAGCACCGGCAGTTGCGACACGTCGGCCAGGCGCATGCGCTGGAACGCTGTCAGCAGAGTGTCGTCCGGGCCGACGCTGATCACCCGGCCATCCTCGAAGCGACGGGCAATCAAGTCGCGCAAATCACCGTATTTGGTGCGTTGCATAAGGCCCTGATCGGTCATCCACTGGTCATTGTAGACCTTGGATAAATAGCGGGTGCCGGTGTCGCAGACGAAGCTGACCACGCGTTTCGGCACGGTCTGTTCGCGGCAATAGCGCAAGGCAGCGGCCAAAAGCGTGCCGGTAGACGAGCCCCCCAGAATGCCCTCGGCGCGCAGTAACTGCCGGGCGTGTTCGAAGCTGTCTTCGTCGCTGATGGAATAGGCCTGGCGCACACTGGTGATGTCGGTGAAGGAGGGGATGAAATCTTCGCCGATGCCTTCCACGGCCCAGGAACCGGGAGTGGGCAGCGTCCGCGTGCGGCTGTACTCGGCGACCACCGAACCGACGGGGTCAGCGAGGACCATTTCCAGGTCCGGTTGCACGCGCTTGAAGAATCGAGTCAGGCCGGTGAGGGTGCCTGCCGAGCCGACCCCGACGACGATGGCGTCCAGGTCGTGTTGGGTCTGCGCCCAGATCTCTGGCGCGGTGCTGCATTCGTGGGCGAGCGGGTTGGCGGGGTTGTTGAACTGGTCGGCGAAGAACGCGTCAGGTATTTCGCTGGCCAGGCGGGCGGCGACGTCCTGGTAATACTCGGGATGGCCCTTGCCGACGTCAGAGCGGGTGATGTGCACCTCGGCGCCCATGGCCTTCAGGTGCAAGACTTTTTCGGTGGACATCTTGTCCGGAACCACCAGCACCACGCGATAGCCTTTGGCACGGCCGACCAGTGCGAGGCCGAGACCGGTATTGCCCGCCGTGGCTTCTACGATGGTGCCACCGGGGCGCAAACGGCCGTCGCGCTCGGCGGCGTCGATCATGGCGAGACCAACGCGGTCCTTGATCGAGCCGCCGGGGTTTTGCGATTCAAGCTTCAGGAAGAGGGTGCAGAGACCGGTGTCGATGCGACTGACGCGCACCAACGGGGTATTGCCGATCAGTTCGAGTACGGCTGGACGCGAATCAGCTGACATGTCAAATCCTCATGTGCAGAACACTCATCGGATGGACAGCAGCATAGTTCAAACGTGCACCGGAATGAGGCGGGGCAACTCTAGTCGCTCATCAACTTCCTTCCAGCAACTTCGCATCCTGGAAGAAATAATCTTTCCACGAGGTTGGCTTGGTCTTGATCGCGCCGACACGGTAGAGGAATTCGGCCATCGGGTAGGTGTTCTTCGGGTTGATGGTGAATTCAAACTGCGGGTTTTCGATAATCTTGATCAATTGCGCACGGTCGATGCTGGAATGGGTGACGCGAATGTAGGTGTCCGCCGCGCCGGGCTTGTCGCGCTTGATGTAGTCCGCGGCGTCCGCCAATGCGTCGATAAACGCCTGATACGTCTTGGGGTTTTCGTCGCGGAATTTTTCCGTGGCGAACAGCACCGTCGGCGAGTTCGGGCCCAGCACGTCGTAGGAATTCAGCACCACATGGACGTTCTTGTTCTCCACTTCTTGCTCCTGAAACGGCGGATTGGAGAAGTGGCCGTTCAGCTCGGTGCCACCGGTCTTGAGGGCTGCGGCGGCGTCCGGGTGCGGCAGGTTGACGGTGTATTTGTCGAGCCGGTTGTATTCGGCATCGCCCCATAACTTCGCCGACGCAAATTGCAGGTAGCGCGATTGCACCGACACGCCGACGGCGGGCACGGCGATGCGGTCTTTCTCGCTGAAATCAGCGATGGTTTTGACGTTGGGGTTATTGCTCACCAGGTAATACGGGAAGTTACCCAAGGAGGCGACGGCTTTGACGTTCTGCTTGCCATGGGTGCGGTCCCAGATGGTCAGTAATGGGCCCACGCCTGCACCGGCGATGTCCACGGCGCCAGAGAGCAGGGCGTCATTCACCGCCGAGCCGCCTGACAGCTGCGTCCAGTCCACCTTGATATCGACGCCCGCTTCCTTGCCGTGCTTCTCGATCAACTGCTGGTCACGCGCCACGTTGAGCAACAGGTAGACCACACCGAACTGTTCAGCGATGCGCAATTGGCCTTCAGCCTGAGCGGCTTGTGGCGCGCCCAGTGTCGCGGCCAACACACTGGCGGCCAGCGTCAGCGCAGCGCCAAAGCGGCCTTTGCCAGGAAATGTCGAGCGTTTTTGAGGCATCACAGGCTCCATCGTTTGTGGGACCGGAGCACATTGCGCCGTCCTTAATGGGCCCGACTTTATAGATATAACCAGCGTTATTTAAATATCAAAATCGCATATCAATATGTTCGCGCAAACAGGCCTGCCAAGCGCGTATCAGCGCCGAAAGACCCCGGGGCTGACGCCGAGCCGTTGGGTGAAAGTCGCGGTCATGTGCGCCTGAGACGAAAACCCACAGGTGTGTGCAATGTCGGCCAGCCGTTGTGTCGGGTCGCGCAACAGTGAACGGGCGCGAGCGATGCGGCGGTCGATCAGGTAGCGGTGAGGGCTGGTTCCCGTCGCCTCGGTGAAGGCGCGCATGAAATAGCCCTCGGACAGGTCGAGCAGGACGGCCATTGCCTGCACGCTGATGGGCTCACTCAAACCGGCGTCGAGAAACTCGTCGAGCAAACGCAGGCGGCGAGGGGTGATCGATCCTGATCCTGCGCTTTCTGCATCGGCGCAGACGCGACTCTCCAGCGTCATCGCCCAAAGCTCCCAGTCATCGTCCGACGCTGGCTTCAACAGCGCGTTGCGCATGCGTTGAGCCAGGCGAATGGCTTGAGGGTCGATCCGGTTATTGAACAGGCGTTCGTCATTCAGCGCCCAACCCTCCGGGCGCAGCACCCGCAGGTACTCGCCGCCCTTGGGCGACTGCGAATAGACGTCACACCCGGCAGGCACGAAGGCCAGTCCATTGGGGAGGGCATCGAACGGGCGCACGCGGTCGCTGCCGATGGCATGCACACCGCGCTGGCTGTCGAAGGCGAAACCGATGGACGAATGCATCGCGACGTAGCGGGCCTCGTACGCGCTGGCAGGCAGTAATTCGATCAGCCACGGCCCGACGACGGCGCGTCGGACCGGGTCGTTGAGGGGCAGAGAGGCAGGCTGATCAAGGGTGCTCATGGGCCTCATCTTACTGAGCGTTTCAACGAAGGTCAGGTGGTTTTTTTGAAAGCCTTCGAGGCCAGCCGGGGCCTAGACTCGGCAAAAAACAGGAGAGTGCCATGCCCGAGTTGACGCTGGAAGCCATCGAAGACGCCGCCCGCCAGGTGTACCAAGTCATGCCCCCGACGCCGCAGTTCGTCTGGCCTTTACTGGCGCAGCGCCTGGGCTGCACGGTGTGGGTCAAACACGAGAACCACACGCCCACCGGCGCGTTCAAGGTGCGCGGTGGCATCACCTACATGGCGTGGCTCAAGCGCAACTGGCCGAACACCACGGGCGTCATCGCCGCCACCCGGGGCAATCACGGGCAAAGCGTGGCCATGGCCGCGCAGGCGTTGGGGATTCGATCAGTCATCGTCGTGCCGAAGGGCAACTCGGTGGAAAAGAACAAGGCCATGGCCGGCTTCGGCGGCGAGGTCATCGAGTACGGTCAGGACTTCGACGAGGCGCGCGAAGAAGCGATCCGTCTCGCGCAGGTCGAGGGGCTGTTTCTGGTGCCCGCGTTCCACCCGGAACTGGTCAAGGGCGTGGCGACCTATGCGCTGGAACTGTTCAAGGCCGCGCCGGACCTGGACACCGTGTACGTGCCGATCGGCTGTGGTTCGGGAATCTGCGGGGTGATTGCCGCCCGCGATGCGCTGGGCCTGAAGACTCAAGTGGTCGGCGTGGTTTCCACCGAAGCCGACGCGGCCAAGCAATCCTTCGACGCGGGCGCATTGCGGGAAACGGCGTCGGCCAACACCTTTGCCGACGGCTTGGCCGTGCGTAAACCGGTGCCCGACGCGTTCCGGATTTACGCCAGCGGTGCCGCGCGGATCGTCTCTGTTAGTGAAGTCGAGATTGCCGAGGCGATGCGCGTGTATTACGCCGACACCCACAACCTGGCCGAGGGCGCAGGGGCCGCAGCGCTGGCCGCGCTGATGCAGGAGCGGGCGGCGATGGAAGGAAAACGGGTCGGGGTGATTCTGTCGGGGGCGAACGTCGATAAACAGATTTACGCAAAGGTCTTGGGCTGACGCGCGCACGCCGGTTTACAACTGCGGCAGCTGCGCGCGGATATGCGCTTCCATGGCGGCAACCGGCCCGGAGGTTTTCTGGCGGTCGAGTTTCAGGCTGATGGAGATCTGCGGCAGCGCGGGCAATCCGCTGTCACTGCGCAGGATGTGCAGATCGGCAGGCACGGCGGTCTGAGTCAGCACGGCGATGGCCTGACCCGACCGCACGACCGCACACAACCCGGTCAAACTGTGGCTGGCGTAGGCCAGGCGAAACGGTCTCCCCACGGTTTCCAGGCTGTTCACCGCCGCTTGGTGATCAAGGGTGTCCGGGTCTGAAAGGGCCAGTTGCAGCGTCTCCATCTGCGCCGCGTCGCTGCCCTTGGCTCCCACCCATACCAAAGGTTCCAGGCGAATGGCTGAGGGGGCGTTGTCGGTGTGGGCTTCAGATATGATCGCGATGTCCAGCAAGTGGGTGTTGATGCGCTCAATCAGCCGTGGCGTCGGTGCGCAGAACACTTCGACCTGCACCTGCGGGTGCAAGGCCGCGAAATCCCGGAGCAGGGCAGGCAGAAACACCGTGGCGTAGTCGTCGGGGCAGCCCAGCCGGATGATCCCCGAGAGCGCGTCGCCGCGCAGTTGCGCCATGGCCTCATCGTGGGCGCGCAGAATCTTGCGCGCATGGGGCAGCAGGCGTTCACCATGGGCTGTCAGGTTCACACCTCGACCGGTGCGGGTGAGCAGCGGCTGACCCACGATGTCTTCGAGGCGTTTCATTTGCATGCTGACCGCCGCCTGAGTACGGCCAACGCGGCCAGCGGCTCGACTGAGCGCGCCGGTTTCGGCAATCAGAAGAAAGGTGCGCAAAAGGTCTAGGTCGAGGTAGCTGCTCAAGAGAAAGCATCCTGTGAAATCAGGGGGCACAACCAGGGTTTATCCCTGGATAAGTCAACTGCGGTCGCCCGATTCACGCCTTGGCGGGAACCTCTGGCACCTCGATCCATTTCTCGAAACCGTCCAGCAGGATCGACACCCCGGTTTCATAAGTGGCAGGACTGTTGAGCGAGGCGAACGGCGCTGCGAGAAATGCTGCACCCGGATAACTGTCGTTGGCGAAGCGGGCGAGGTAACCGCTGATGAAATCCCCGTGGGTCTTGGGCGACTGACGGTTTTCCTTTTCGGCGGCGATGACCGAAACGAACAACAGCAGCAGGTGGTAGATCATCGCGCCCATGGGCCCCGAAACGCCCATGCTCATCAGAATCCGTCCCATGTGATCGAAGTACGCCAGGCCGTAATCAGTCTCGCCGGGCTGGACCCGCTGAAACAGGCGGAATTTGTTCTCGGTCAGGATGTAGGTCGCCAGCCCCGGCCAACGGCCCATCGTGTCCAGCGACGACAGCGCGAACTGCTCCAGATCGTGACGCCACGCGCCGGTGGGTGCTGGCAGCCGTTCCAGACGCTCCTTGAACGCGGCGTTGATCACGGCGCTGATCAGTTCGTCGCGGCTGCCCAAATGATAATGCACCATGCCAGCGGCGACCCCGAGTTCCTTGCCGATCCTGACCATGCTGACTTCGTTCAAGGATTCGCTGCGGGCGATCCTCACGGCGCATTCGATCATGGCTTCCCGCGAGACATCCTGGCCGCTCTTGGGCCGCCGTCCGACCTTTTTGACGGGCGCGGCCTTGGGGGTTGCAGCGGCTTTGGTTTTCTCTGACATCCGACAGTTCCCTGGAATTAATTGATACGGCCTCAGATTATCACTGCCTGTCACGTTTTCTAAAGCCCTCAATGAATGCAAGGCCAGAGCAGGGTTGCAGGATCAGGGAGGGGAAAGCCTCGGAAACTATTTTTCTTAACGCTAATTGACACCCTCTCAGATAGTGCTCTATCTTCTGCTCAACGCCTAATTGAGCCTATCTCAAAAAGCGATCTCAACGGCCTTTCGAGGCTTGGCAGGAGGGCCCACAGTGGCTGATTCCAATAACAAGAAAGTGGCAGTGACGGCAGGTTTGCGCGGCGCGTCCTGGCAAGCGGATCGTATGACCGTTCCGTTCAGCTCGACGCCGGTGCCGCTGACGACACAGGACGGCCAAGGTGCGCTCGGCGTGCTCTTCTCCCGAGGCGGCGAGCGCAAAGTGCTGTTCATCATGCATCCCCGGGAGTTGGTGGTGACCCATTACCTGGTGCCGGATGCGCTGGACGCGGGATGGGCGTGCTGGGTGCAAGGCGCGCGCTCGATTGGCAATGACCTGCGTCTGGAACACGAATTCGCGCTGTACGACGTCGCCGCAGGCATGCGTCATCTGCGTGCCGCCGGGTTCGACACCATCGTGCTGCTGGGCAATTCGGGCGGCGCCGGTCTGTTCGCTTACTACAACCAGCAATCGACACAGGCCGCGGAAAGACGCGTCGATAAAACCCCGGCCGGTCGCGCCACGAAGTTCGACACTGCCGAGCTCCCTGTTGCAGACGGCATTGCGCTGGTGTCGCCGCATCCCGGCCAAGGCATTCTGCTGATGAACGCGTTGGACCCGTCGGTTACAGATGAGCGCGACCCGTTCTCCACCGACCCGACGCTGGACCCGTTCAGCGAGGCCAACGGCTTCCGCATGCCGCCTGACTCTGCCCGTTACAGTGCAGACTTCATCGAACGCTATCGGGCGGCGCAGCGTCAGCGTGTCGTGCGTATCGATGCCCATGCCCGAGATTTGATTGAACGTCGTCAGGCAGCACGTCATCGCCTGAAAACCAGTGGCGCGAACGCGGACCGGGCGCTGGCGGGGCATGGGGCGATCTTCCAGGTGTGGCGAACCGACGCCGACCTGCGCAGTTGGGACATTTCCCTCGACCCGTCCGACCGTTTCGTCGGTTCGTTATGGGGCGCCGACCCGTTTGTTTCCAATCTGGGCAGTGTGGGTTTCGGTCGCATTGTCACCCCGGAATCGTGGCTCTCGACCTGGTCGGGCCTGTCCTCGAACGCGTCCCTGAGCAAATGCGCGCATTCCATCGAACAGCCCACGCTGCTGATCGAGTACAGCGGCGACAACGCGGTATTTCCGCAAGACGTGGACGCGATTTACGAGGCGATCCCGGCTTCACGCAAAGAACGGCACCGCGTGCGTGGCAACCACCACGGTCAGGCACTGGAGGCGGGCGAGACGTCCGGCCAGGTCCTCGCGGGCCAGCACCTAAGACGTTGGCTTCAAGAAAACTTCTGATAAGACAAAGGCGTTCGCTCATGACAATTACAAGAAATGAATCCGCTGCTGTACACACTCCACGATTGAACCGGGTCGCCGAGCCGATTGCCGGTGTCGTCTATCCACGACAGGCCGACCTTGACCGCTACGTCGCGGGCGGTGCATTGCGTCATGAAACCCTCGTTGACGGACTGAAAGAAGTGGTTCGGCATCACCCGGACAACGTCGCGCTGCTGGGTCCGAAACTGCGCGTTACCTACCGCGAGCTGGATGCGCTGTCCACTCGGCTGGCCGGGGCCTTCATCCAACAAGGGCTCAAGCCGCTGGATCGCGTGATCTACCAGCTGCGCGACAGCGAGCAATTGGTCATTTCGTTTTTCGCCTGCCTCAAGGCCGGGCTGATTCCTATCTGCACCATGGCCGCCCACCGCGAGCGTGAAATCGGCTATCTGGCCAACCACGGTGAGGCCAAGTTACACATCGTGCAGGGCGATGAAGTCGAGAAATTCGACAGCGTGGCCTTCGCCCGCAAGATGCAGGAAGCGGCGCCTTCCCTGAAGCTCATCATGCAAGTGCGCGGCGAGCCCCAGGACGGCGTGCTGTTGCAGGACGCGCTGATCGCGGGCATCGACCTGGCCGAAGCCGAAGCGCTGGTGGGGCAGGTGCGACTGGACCCTTTTCAGGTCGCCGTTTTTCAGCTGTCCGGTGGCACCACCGGCGTGCCGAAGATCATTCCGCGCTTCCACAACGAATACCTCTACAACATGCGTTCGGTGGCCAAGTGGTTGGGTTTTCGTCCGGACGACACACTGTTCATGCCACAACCGATGGTGCACAACCTCAACATGGGGTGCTGTTTCGGGCCGTTCCTGATGACCGGCGGCACGGTGACGATTACCCCGGATCTGCAGCCTGAAACCCTGATTTCGCTGATCGCCACCACCCAGCCGACCTGGCTGATGCTGGGCGGCCCGATCATCGCGCGTCTGGAGTCGGCGATTCAGGAAGGGCGTGTCGACCTGTCCAATGCCCGTGGCGTGATCGTCGCCAACAGCGCGGCCAAGTTGCAGAAGCTGCTCGGCGTGCGCACCCACAACATCTTCGGCATCACCGAGGGCGTGATCGCGCTGACTCATCGCGATGACCCGGCAGAAGCCCATGACACCACCAACGGCCGCCCGGTGTCCGAGTTCGACGAGATCCGCATCGTGGTGCCCGGCACGGACGAGGACGCCAAGCCCGGCGAAATCGGCGAGCCGGTGTTCAAGGGTCCGTACACCATTCACGGCTATTACAACGCCGAAGACCGCAACCGCGAGACCTTCACCCGCGACGGCTACTACCGCTCCGGCGACCTGATGTTCACCAAGCTCATCGACGGCAAGACCTACTACGTGTTCTGCGGCCGTTTGAAGGACCTGGTCAGCCGTGGCGGTGAAAAGATCAACTGCGAAGAAGTGGAAATGGCGGTCTCCGGTCACCCGGCCGTCGCGGCGGTGGCGGCGGTCGGCTACCCGGACCCGGTGTTCGACGAGCGCCTGTGCGTGACGCTGGTGCTGCGCGATGGTTTTGCTGCGCCGAGCGTGGCCGAACTCGGGGAGTTCCTGCAGGACTACGGAATGGCCAAGTTCAAGTGGCCGGAGCGCGTGGAAGTGCTGGTGTCGTTCCCGCTGACCGCGTCCGGAAAACTCAGCAAAGAAGGCCTGCGCGACATCGTGAAAAAGAGCGTCGAGCTTGAGCGTGCCCAGCTTGCGGGCTGAGTGCGGGCTGTCGAGTTCATTTGATTAAAGGGGCTGCGCGTCAGCCCCCTGGCAACAGGCGTCCTCCGGCGCCGTTCACAGGAGTCGTTCCCATGACTGTAAAACAGCCCGTTCTCAAAGGCGTTCACCACAGCGCCAGGCCCACCTGGAAGCTGCGTGAAACCGTGGAGTTCTATCGGGACAAACTTGGCCTGCCATTGGTGCATGCCATCTCGGCACGCGCCTGGGGGCCCTCCAACCATCCGGATTTCCTGCACTTCTTTTTCGACAGCGGCAACCACAGCACCATCGCGTTTTTCTACTACATCAACACCGAACAGCCGGATTTCGCTCTGCCCGTGGCCGACTATCGCTACGAGGCGACGCACACCGCGTGGCGCGTGGACACTCGCGAAGAGTTGCTGGAGTGGCGCGACCGTCTGGAGGCGCAACAGATCCCGTTGATCTTCCAGATCCGCCACGAGTTGATCGAGTCGATCTACTTCAACGACCCGAACGGCTATTACATGGAAATCACCATTCAAGAGCGCCCGATGAACGCGCTGGATGGTGAGGACGCGACCCGCACGCTGGAAGCGGCGATGGCCCATGAAGACGCGCACCTCGCGGGTACTGCACCGTTCGTGGGGATCGATCAGGTCTGGCTGGACAAGGCGGCCGATATTGCCCCGGACAACACCGACGAAATCGCGCTGTTCGTACTCGATGCCCCGGAATTTCAGCCGCTGGTGGACGCCGCCCGAGCGAACCCGGACTACGGTCTCGAACACCTGAGCAATGGTTACTGGAAAATCACTGCCCAGGACGCGCTGGTGTTCGAACGCAAGAAACTGGGTTTTGTCCCGGCGTTGTGGAATGCGGCGCTGACCGGCGGGTTCGTCGGTCAGGTCACCGAGTTCGACCGCTATCGCCTGCAGATCAGCCGGGGAGCGCAATGATGAAAGTGGCCATTGTCGGCGGCGGTCCGTCCGGTCTGTACCTGGCGCTGTTGCTCAAACGCGGCGCGCCAGACTGGTCCGTTGAAATCATCGAACAAAATGCCGCAGACGCCACGTTCGGCTTTGGCGTGGTCATGGCGGACACCGGTCTGCAACAGCTTCGCGAAGCAGATGCCGGTTCGTACGACGCGCTCTCCGAAGCGACCCGTCAGCACCAGCATCAGGTGATCGTGCAGGATGAAACCGCCATCGGCTTTCGCCTGCCAGTGAAGGGCGGAGCGATTCCGCGCCTGACCCTGTTGCAGATTCTGGAGCGGCATGCGGAAGCGGCGGGGGTGGTCATTCATTATCGCCAACGCATCGACAGCACGGCCGATCTGGCGCGATTCGGGTTGCAGGACGCAGACGTCGTGGTCGGTGCCGATGGCATCAATTCGGTCATCCGTCGCGAGTTCGAACCCGGTTTCGGCACCACCACCCACACCCTCGGCAATCACTTCGCCTGGTATGGCACGCCGAAGGTCTTTGAGGCGTCTGCACTGGTCTTCCGCAAATACCAGGGCGGTCATTTCGTGGCGCACTATTACGCCTACAGCGATGAAATGAGCACCTTCGTCGCCGAATGCGACGACGCGACCTGGGAGCGTCTGAACCTCGGCGCGCTGTCCGAGGAAGCACGCCAGGCGTTGATGGAACAAATATTCGCCCCTGAACTGGAAGGCGCGCCGTTGATCAGTGGCAACGTGCGCGTGGTCTGGCGCCAGTTCCCGGTGATTCGCAACGCCCATTGGGTCAGCGGTCGTCACGTGCTGGTGGGGGATGCCTTGGCCAGCGCGCATTTCTCCATCGGTTCGGGCACACGCATCGCCATGAACGACGCCGTTGCACTGGCTAATGCGCTGCTGGCCCACGAGGACAACGCGCTGGCAGGTTTGCAGGCCTATGAAAGCACCCACCGTCCCAGCAAGCAGAAGCTGATCGGTGCGTCCGAACGTTCTTACCTGTGGTACGAGCGGATGGGGCAGTGGATGGACACGTACACCCCCGAGGAATTCGTCTACCAGTTCATGACCCGTACCGGGCGTGTCGACGACGATCGCCTGCGTGACCAGTACCCTGAGCTGATGGTGCGCCTCGGGCGTACGGGAAGTGCGGCATGAACGGTGGCATTGAATACGTCGTTGCCGAACGGCCCTTCACGGTCCGGCGCACGGTGCGCTGGGTCGACTGTGATCCTGCCGGTGTCGCGTACACCGGTCGGTTCACCGAATTTCTGATCGGCGCGGTCATGCATTTCTACGGCCACATCGGCTGGGGACCGGAAGCCAGGACCGGCAACGGCGGCCTCGCCTGCAAACACATGTCGCTGACCTTCAACAAAAGCCTGCCGCCCGGTTCGGTGGTGGACATTCGCATCGACGTGGGCGAGGTCCGTCAGCGCACGTTCGATCTGCACGCCACCGCGTTTTTGCCGGATGGCAGCGTGGCGTTCGAAGGGGTGTTCTCGCCGATCTGCGTTACCCCGCAGATGACCGGCCTGCCGCTGCCCGATGCGCTGAAAACGGTGCTGCGTGAGCATCAGCGCGACAGGAGGCCACCATGCGTGAAGCCCTGATCGTGTCAACGGCGCGCACACCCATTGGCAAGGCCATGCGCGGCTCGCTCAATCACATCAAGTCGCCGACCCTCATGGGCCACGCGCTGCGCCATGCCGTGGAGCGCGCCGGGGTTGATCCTGCGCTCATCGACGACGTGGTGATCGGCACGGTGTTAGCCGCAGGCACCGCCGGTTCGAATCTGGCGCGCAACGCGGTGTTCGCGGCCGGTCTGCCGGTGTCGGTGAGCGGGATGACCCTCGACCGGCAATGTTCATCCGGCCTGATGGCCATTGCGACCGCAGCCAAGCAGATTCTGCATGACGGCATGGACGTGGTGGCTGCTGGCGGGCAGGAAAATATCTCTGCCGTGCAGGACGCTTATTTCCAGTGGGTGGCCCAGGAAGCGGATCGCACCGTGCAGCAAGCCGTGCCTCACGCCTACATGCCGATGCTGCAAACCGCTGAACACGTGGCGCGCAAATATGGCATTTCCCGTGAAGCGCAGGATGCATTCGCCCTGAGTTCGCAGTTGCGCACGGCCCGCGCCCAAGCCAACGGCCTGCTGAACGATGAGATCGTGCCGATCAGCGCGGAGCGTCGCATCGTCGAGAAAGCATCCGGCGCGGTGCGGTTCGAGTCAGTGCTGCTTGCGCGGGACGAGGGCAATCGGGCCGACACCACCCTCGACAGCCTGGCGAAGCTGTCGCCAGTGATTGCGGGAGGCAGTGTCACGGCGGGCAATGCCAGTCAGCTATCGGACGGCGCCAGCGCGTGTGTGCTGATGGACAGTCGGCGCGCGGTGCAAGAGGGCGCCACTCCGCTGGGTCTGTACCGCGGCATCGCGGTCGCAGGCTTGGCGCCGGAAGAAATGGGCATCGGACCGATCTTTGCCATCCCCAAACTGCTCAGGCAACACGGGCTGAAGGTTCAGGACATCGACCTGTGGGAACTCAACGAAGCCTTCGCCTGCCAGGCGCTGTACTGCCAGCAGCAACTAGGGATCGACCCCGAACGCTGCAACGTCAACGGCGGAGCCATTTCCATCGGCCACCCGTATGGCATGACGGGCGCTCGCCAAGTCGGGCATGTCCTGCTCGAAGGTCGGCGACGCAAGGCGCGCTATGCCGTGGTGTCGATGTGTGTGGGCGGCGGCATGGGCGCAGCGGGGTTGTTTGAAATCCTCTGATCCGGCTCTTGCGACAAACCGTTTTTTTGCGTGCATGAACAACGCCGTGGACCTGCACGGCGACCTCAACAATCTCTAACAACAAAGGTGGTAGGTGACATGTCCTCACAACAACAAAAATACGTGGTAGAGAAGCTGACCGACGGCCTGATCTTCGGTGAAGGCACCCGCTGGAGGGACGGCAAGCTGTACGTCTCCGACATGCTGGGCAAAAAGGTCTACACCGTCGATGCTGATGGCAACAAGACCGTCATCGCCGAGATGCCGCACAAACCCAACGGCATGGGCTTTCTGTCCGACGGCACACTCATCCTGAGTTCGATGCACGAAACCCGGCTGTACCGCTACCTGCCGGGCAAGCCGCTGGGTGAAAACCTTGAACTGTACGCCGACCTGTCCAGCGTGTTCACGGGCTACATTGGCGACATGGTGATCGATAAAAACGACCGCATCTATGTCGACGACGTCGGTGCCCGGGTGTTTGAAGGCGAAGGCCTGAAACCGGGTCGCATCGTGATCGTCGAGCCGGGCGGCAAGGACGTGTACGTGGGGCTTGAGGACTGCCACTTTCCGAACGGCATCGTGATCACCCCGGACCAGAAACACCTCATCTTCTCCGAGACCTTTGTCGAGCACCTGTCCATCGTCGACATCGTTGACGGCAAGCTGGTCAACCGTCGCGTGTTCCTCGACATGAAGAAAGCCTTCCCCACCGATGAAGATCGCGCGGGCCAACTGGGTTGCGTGGACGGTATCGCCATCGACGCCGAGGGCGGCATCTGGCTCGCCGTGTTGCGTTCGCACCAGTTCGCGCGCATCGATGCTCAAGGCAACATCACTGACCGGGTTCACATTCCGGGTCACGAGGTGGTCTCCGTCGCACTGGGCGGCGAAGACGGGAAAACGCTGTACATGACGGGCACCCGGCTCAAGGGCGATCACCCCAACATCTTTCTGGCCATGGTCGCGCTGGACGTCGAAACCTCGATCTTTACCACCCGCGTCGCGGTAGGTCGTGGTGACGGTCGCCCGTAACCGCAGCGGCCTCTGAGGGGCAGGCGGACTGCCCCTTTTCTGAACAAGCTTTGATCGTGTCTACCGGCGTCAGCCCTCTCGCTGACGTTGCGGGTTCGGCTTGCCTGAAGCAACGCCGTGGGCACTGACCTGCCAACAATAAATATAAAGGAATCAGGGTCATGAAAAATGTGCTGGGCGTCATCCTTGCAGGAACGGTGATGTTAGCGGCGAGGGTAGAAGCGGCAGACGGCCCTCAGTATGCGGGGTATGGGGTCACCGCCATGGGCATGGGCGGGGCATCCATCGCCAATCCCGTGGATGCCACCGCCGCGATCAACAACCCGGCTGGCATGGGCGCGGTGGGGTCTCGGGTGGACGGCAACGTGATGGCGACCGTGGGGCAGTTGCGCTCCAACGTCCATGGGGCCAAAAACAGCGATGACATCTTTCTGTTGCTGCCGGGCTTCGGCGCCAACTACCAATATTCGTCTGATGTCACGTTTGGGATCACGGCCGCTGGGTATGGTGCTGGGATCGATTACGGCAAGCCGATTCCAGCGTTCGGCACCTCTAAGGTCAAATCGGAACTGGCGCAACTGATTCTCTCGCCCACAGCGACCTACCAGTTCGCGCCGGGCCATTACCTCGGTTTCTCGGTGAAGCTGGGGTATGAAAGCCTGATGCTGCATGGTCTGGAAAACTTCGGGGCTACCAACGATACCGATCACGCGTTGGGGATCGGTTTTGGCGTCGGCTACCTGGGCACCATCGCACCTAATTTGCGCCTGGGGCTGACGTATTCGTCACCGGTGTGGTTTCAGAAACTGGACGCCCATGACGACATCATTCCAAACGGGCAGTTGAACGCACCACAACAGGCGGGCGCGGGGCTGGCGTACGACTGGGGCGACTGGACGTTCGCCTTTGATTACGTGTGGTTGAACTGGGCGAGCCAGAAGACCTTCAACAACTCGCTGGTTGAAGGAGGTGCGCCCGGTTCCAGCCATGGGCCGGGCTTCGGCTGGCAGAACCAGAACGTCTTTCGCTTCGGGGCCAATTACAAAGTCAATGAACGGTTGCAGGTTCGCGGGGGCGTGTCGCTGGCCAACCACCAGGTGCCGAACGATGAGGCGACGCTGATCGCCATCTGTCCGTGCAACCAACCTAAAAGCGTCACGGCCGGGTTGACCTACACCGTATCCAAAGACCTCGAAGTGAGCGGCTCGTACATGTACGACTTGCGTCACATCACCAAGGGCACCGGTCCCAGCGAAGGCACGGAAGCGGGCGGCGAGCTGCACATGCTCGCCGTCGGTTTCGGCTATAAGTTCTAACGCTGGCCTGGGCCACCGTCCGGCACCCCGCATGCCGGACGGTGTTTTCTTCCGGTGGCTACAAACCCCAAGCCATGAACGCAGGATGGAACTGAAAACACTCACCGAACCACTCAAACTCTGCGGATCGTGTGGTTGCCGCTTCAGCCTGCCCCGCGGACCTGCCGAGGCAACGGTCCTCGTTCTTCTAAACCCTGCTCGCGAACGACGCGCTCCGGACACGCCATGGATCCAGTCAATCATTCCCTGTTCAACCCCCACTTCTCGTTCGGCACCCACAGCACCCAAGCGGCTCACGCTTCCACCCCGACGGTGCCTATGGATGCCGCACAAGCCCTCGATCACAGCATCCGGCAGGTCGGCGACCAGACCGGCATTCCCGCCGAACACCTGCGCACATTGCACGACATTGCCCGTGAACATGACTGCGTGATCGCTTTCCGGCCGTTCGATCCGTTGAACCGGTCGCTTATCGAGCAGGGCTATCCGACCAAGAGCCAGCAGATCAAAGGCAAGAGTTCCGATCTGGGTCCGCTGTACGGTTTTATTCCAGTGGAGCAGGGGTTCAGCAAGTTGCGAGGAGGGGATCGCGGGGCGATCGAAAAGGCCAACCAGAACACTCAGTCGGGGCTGGAAAAACAGCACGCCAGGGCCATCCCCTTGCAGTTGCCGCTGGAGCGCCTTGCATTGCTTCAAGATGCCGGACGGCTCCGGTTGCACGCACCGTCGGTCGATGGCACGCGCATGATCACGGTCGCCGACGGGGCAGCGGAGTTCATGGCGCGACCCCTTCATGACGGCCAATCGTTCGACATTCTGCATGAAGGCGAGCCGGTGCAGGTCTTGGCACCCATGAAACGCCAGGACGATCCCCGTCAGGACAAACCGCTGACCGCCGACTACGACCTGTTCGTCATCATGCCCAATTGGCGTCAGATGGGGGCGGACACCAACCGGCGACCGTCCCAACCGGGCTTGCGAGGTGGTTTGAGTGGTGCATTGCCGACGCCCTCGAACGAGGCCGGGGCCGGGGCCGATCACATCACGGGGCTGGAGCGAAACATCGCCAATCAGATCAACGCACGGCTGCGGCCCGAGGTGGATTTCAGTCAACCCGAGAACGCGGCCTGGCGCCTGGTCCATCACGGCGCGGACCAAGGCAATCCGCACAGCGATCTGGCCGCCAACTTTCCCGCGACGCTGATCCTGCCACGCTCGTTGGGGGAGCACGGGCCTGTGACGGTGTTGCGTGATCCTGAGGCGATGAACACCTTCAATCAGCAACACGGTCAGCGTTACCCAATGGCGCGCAACAGCGCGTGGAGCCAGCTCTCGGGGCACGTGGGCCGTCGCGCCAGTGAATTCGAAGCGCGCAGCAACGAGGCGAGCCCTGTCTCCAGCCGCAAGTCCAGTCTGGCGCCTCACGACCTTCAGGCGTTGCAGGCCGCTTCGGCGCGACGCAACAGCCGTCCCGCCTTGTTCGGAGAGCGACGTGGCTCGCTGGCGCCTCCTCAAGGTCAGGAGCCTTCTTGAAACAACCGGCGTGAAGACCTGAACTATTGATGCAACGGCACACCACTGAGCCGTTGCAGTTCTTCAAAACTAATATCCGCCACGATTTCGCGCACTAACAGACCCTGATCCGTCACATCCAGAATCGCCAGGTCGGTGTAAATGCGGGTCACGCAACCGATTCCGGTCAGCGGGTAGCTGCACTGGTCGACGAGTTTGCTTTCGCCGGTTTTGGTCAGGTGGTCCATCATCACGAACACTTGGCGAGCCCCTGTGGCCAGGTCCATCGCGCCGCCGACGGCAGGGATGGAGCCTTCAGCGCCGGTGTGCCAGTTGGCGAGATCACCGGTGACGGACACCTGAAAGGCACCGAGCACGGCGATGTCGATGTGGCCGCCGCGCATCATCGAGAACGAATCGGCGTGGTGGAAAAACGCGCCGCCGGTCAACAGGGTCACGTGCTGTTTGCCCGCGTTGATCAGGTCATCGTCTTCGGCGCCGGGCTCGGGGGAGGGGCCCATGCCGAGGATGCCGTTCTCGCTGTGCAGGAAGACTTCCTTTTCGCCCAGGTAATTGGCCACCAGCGTGGGCAGGCCAATGCCCAGGTTCACGTAAGCCCCTTCGGGGATGTCGGCGGCCACGCGTTGGGCCATGTCGGTGCGCGACAGTTTTTGAGTGACGGTCATGGCAGGCCTCAGACGGCAGTGGCAGTGGCGGTGGCGGTGGCGGTGGCGGTGGCGGAAGGAGAGACGGCGTAGCCCGGCACGGCCACCACGCGCTGGACGAAAATCCCGGGGGTGATGACGTGTTCCGGGTCCAGTTGGCCCAGTTCCACGATTTCATCGACCTGAGCAATGGCGACTTTCGCAGCCATCGCCATGATCGGTCCGAAATTGCGTGCCGCCTTGCGGTACACGAGGTTGCCCCAGCGATCGCCCTTGTGGGCCTTGATCAGGGCGATGTCGGCGTGCAGGGGCATTTCCAGCACGTAGTCCCGGCCATCGATCACGCGGGTTTCCTTGCCTTCGGCGAGCAGGGTGCCGAAGCCGGTGGGCGAGTAGAACGCGCCAATGCCCGAGCCCGCGGCACGAATGCGTTCGGCCAGGTTGCCCTGAGGCACCACTTCCAGTTCGACTTTACCGGCGCGGTACAGCGCGTCGAACACGTAGGAGTCCGACTGGCGCGGGAAGGAGCACACGACCTTGCGTACGCTGCCCGCCTTGAGCAATGCCGCCAGGCCGTGATCGCCGTTACCCGCGTTGTTGCTGATGATGGTCAGCTCCCGCGCACCCGTGGCGATGACGCCATCAATCAATTCGGACGGCATGCCGGCACTGCCGAAGCCCCCGACCATGATGACGGCGCCATCACGTATGCCTTCCACCGCAGCGGCGATGGATTCGAATCTCTTGTCAATCACGGACAGCTCCTCGTTCTGAAAGGGCGGCGTCAGGAAGGGGGGCACTCACGATCCCGGTTACTTCGACTGCGCGGCCACGTGTAAGCGACCGGCGCATCACACCATAAAGTGCGCGGACAGAGGGGGCTGTGGTGGCGAAGTTGGGCGATTATCGGACGGGATTTTGGAGGCGTGGACGAGGGCAGGGTGCGCTACAGGCCAACTGTGGGAGCGAATTTACTTGCGAGAGGCCCGTTCGGTCGATAGAGCTGTATTGCCTGACCCACCTTCGCGAATGAATTCGCTCCCACAGAGGTTCCAGTGTCGCCGCAAGCTTCCGGTATGGCACTGGCTTAACTGTAGGAGCGAATTCGTTCGCGAGAGGCGCGTCCGGTCGATAGAGCTGTGTCGCCTGACCCACCTTCGCGAATGAATTCGCTCCCACAGAGGTTCCAGTGTCGCCGCAAGCTTCCGGTATGGCGCAGGCTCAACTGTAGGAGCGAATTCATTCGCGAGAGGCCCGTTCGGTCGATAGAGCTGTAGTGCCTGAGCCACCTTCGCGAATGAATTCGCTCCTACAGAGGTCCGGTGTCGCCGCAAGCTTCCGGCATGGCACTGGCTTAACTGTAGGAGCGAATTCGTTCGCGAGAGGCCCGTTTGGTCGATGGAGCTGTTGTGCCTGACCCACCTTCGCGAATGAATTCGCTCCTACAGAGAAATGCGTCAGGCCCAAGAGGAGCGGCCGACGCAAAACCTGTGCAAACGATCGAGGACTCACACCCTGAACTGGCCAACCGCCGTGGTCAGTTCCTGGCTGAGCAGCGACAGCTCCCGTGCCGTATTGGCCCCTTGTTGCGTGTCTTGGGCGACGGTTTCGATAGAGGATGCAATCTGCTGAACGCTGCGGTTGATCTCTTCGGAGACGGCGGTCTGTTGCTCGGCGGCGCTGGCGA
Organism: Pseudomonas sp. NPDC088368; assembly: GCF_044753445.1. Taxonomy (NCBI): domain Bacteria; kingdom Pseudomonadati; phylum Pseudomonadota; class Gammaproteobacteria; order Pseudomonadales; family Pseudomonadaceae; genus Pseudomonas; species Pseudomonas sp. NPDC088368. Next base: position 345,313 of record NZ_JBIVNG010000008.1, on the reverse strand, counting down.
TCTGGGCGTTCATCGCGTTGATGGTGAAAATCAGCGCGCCGATGGCGTCCAGCGAGGTGGTGGCCCGGGCGGCCTGTTCGCGGGTCTGGTTACCCGCTTCACTGGACTGCTTCATGGCGCTGACGGTGTCGACCGTGCCCGCTTCCAGTCGGCCGATCATGCCGTGAATCTCTTTGGTGCTCTCCTGGGTACGGCTGGCCAGTGCCCGAACCTCATCCGCAACCACCGCAAAGCCACGACCCGCTTCACCGGCCCGTGCGGCTTCGATGGCGGCGTTGAGGGCCAGCAGGTTGGTCTGTTCGGCGATGGCGCGAATCACCCCGAGCACCCCGGCGATGGCGTCCACCTCGGTTTGCAATTTTGTCAGGGAGGTGCCGCTGACGCGCAGGTTGTCCACCAACCCGTGAATGCTGTCGACACTGGCGCTGACGATCTGCCCGGCGGACGCCCCCTCGTGCTGCGCCTGATTGGCTGCCCGAGCCGCTTCCTGAGCGTTTTGCGCGACTTGCAACGCGGCGGCGCTCATTTCGTTGATCGCCGCTGCGACCTGATCGGTCTCCTGACGTTGCAGGTCCATGGCCCGTTCCGAGCGCTGCGCCTGATCGGTGACACCCGTCACTAACGTGTTCAGGCGCAGTGTCATGCCGGTGACGTTGCCGATCAGCCCCTGAATTTTCTCGACGAAACGGTTGAAGGCCACCGCCAGTTCGCCGAGTTCATCGTGCCTCGTCACAGGGAGTCGACGGGTCAGGTCGCCGTCACCCGAAGCGATGTTCTCCAACTGCAGGCGCAGTTGCAGCAGCGGATTGAACAGGCGTTTCACCTGCCACGCGGCCAACAGCGCCAGCAGGATGGACGCCACGATGCTCAGCGCCAGGATTTGCCAAACCAGTTCCGCGCGACGGGACTTGAGCTCGTCACTCACTTGGGCGACCTGAGCGTCGATGTCGTCCATGTTCACGGCCGTGCCGATCATCAAATTCCATTTTTCGAGGTACAGCGCATAGCCGATCTTGGGCACGACCTTATCGCTGTTCGGCACCGGGAAGCGATACCGCTGATAGTGCGACCCGGCCTTGGCAACCCGCACCAGTTCGTTGATCACGAACACGCCATCAGGGTCGCGAAAGTTGCTGAAACTCTCGCCAATCTTCACGTCCTTGTCGGCCCAGAACACTCGCACGCTATTGGCGTCGTAACCGAAGTAATAACCGTCGGTGCCGTAACGCAGTTGTTTGAGGACATTGACGGCCTTGTCGCGCGCGGTCAGATCGCCGGGTGCGGAGGCGTCGTAAAGGGAGGCGATCGCACTTTGCGCAACCTGGACCGAATGTTCCAGGGCGTTTTGGCGATCGGTGATCAGGGTACGGCGCGTGTCGTTGATCTGGTCGTCGGCCGTTTTCTGCAACAGCATCACCGCCAAACCCGTAATCAGCACGGCGAGCAATAGCGCAGGGACAACGCACAGCAAAACGACTTTGCTACGGATAGAAAGGGTCATGTTTTCAGCACCGGAAATTTGTTATTGGGGTCGGCACGAAGGCGGCCTGATGATAACCAGCATGTAACAGATTTGATGCTCGTAGTAGTACGTAGGAATGTTTGAGCCGTATTAGACATCTGTCTAATTGAATAGTAGGGATGGAACTTTCTGGCGATAAAAATGACGGGGCTTTCACAATGTAAATAATCTGAAAAGGTCATCTTTACAGCTTGTTACAACTCTCCATGGAGGGCTAAATGACACTACACCGACCGCGTTCCAAGCCGCGTCGTTGACCGTTGCACGCGTTATCCCTTGTCCAGCAGAAGTCCCCCATGACCCAGATCCCGGCAGCCCGTTCACGCAAGCGCATCGTTGTCATTGCGCTCCTGATAGTCGCAGCCCTCGTCGCTGTCTTTCTTTACCTTCGGCACACGCCCGCCAATGCGCCGACCCAGCGTGACGGCAGCGCCGTGCCTGCCAGCCCCGGCGGACGTCATGCCGGGCCGGGGATGACCGACCCCAACGCCACGGTGAGCGTGGCGGTCGGGACGGCAGCAGCAGCGGATGTACCGGTGATTCAGCAGGCGCTGGGCACGGTGATCCCGAATTATTCGGTCACGGTCACCAGCCGTGTCGACGGTGAGCTGATGGCGGTGTACTTCACTGAAGGCCAGTACGTGAAAAAAGGCCAGTTGCTGGCGCAGATCGACCCTCGCGCCTATCAGGCCACGCTCGATCAGTACCAAGGCGACATGGCCCAGAATCAGGCGCTGCTCAAAAGCGCGCAACTGACCGCCGAACGCTATAAACGGCTATTCGCCAAGGACTCGCTGGCCAAACAGGACCTGGACACCCAGATGGCCACGGTCGGGCAGTACGCCGGTGCGGTGAAGGCCGATCAGGGCCAGATCGATGCGGCGAAGCTGAACCTGGTCTACGCCAAAATCGTCTCGCCCATTGACGGCTACGTCGGCCTGCGCCTGGTGGACCCCGGCAACATCGTGTCGTCCAGCAGCACCACGGGCATCGTCACTGTCACCCAGACCAACCCCATCGCCGTGACGTTCAGCCTGCCGCAAGCGCAACTGGCGTCGCTCTTGCCGAAAGTGCGCAAAGGCGAATCGCTGGGCGTGCAGGCCCTCGATCAACTGGGCACCACGCCGTTGGCCAGCGGCACACTGAAGTTCATCAGCAACGAAATTGACACCAACACCGGCAGCATCAAACTCAAGGCGCAGTTCGATAACCCGGATGAAAAGCTCTACCCCAACCAGTTCGTCAACGTGAAGCTGACCACCGACACCCTGCACAACGCCGTCGTCGTGCCATCAGCCGCCGTGCAGTTGAGCAGCACGGGCGAGTTTCTGTATGCAGTGAAGGACGGCAAGGTCAACCGTCGCAGCATCAAGGTCGGCCCGGTCATGGGCGATCAGACCGTGATCACCGAAGGTGTGGCGCTGGGCGAGCAAGTGGTGACGCGGGGCATCGATCACCTGCGTGACGGCAGCAAGGTCGAAATCGAGAAGGCCGGCACGGACGTCGCCACCGAGAAAACCGGCAAGCGTACTGCCGGTACCACCGCCCCATGAACCCATCACGGCTGTTTATCCAGCGTCCGGTCGCCACGATGTTGCTAATGCTGGCGGTCATGCTGGCCGGTATTTTCGCCTACCGTTTGCTCGCGACCTCGGCATTACCCGAAGTCGATTACCCGACGATTCAGGTCAGTACGCTTTACCCCGGCGCCAGTTCCAGCGTGTTGGCCTCGGCGGTCACCGCCCCCCTTGAACGCCAGTTGGGCCAAATGGCCGGGCTGGCCCAGATGTATTCCACCAGTTCGGCGGGGGCCTCGGTCATCACGCTGAAATTCTCTCTCGACCTGTCACTGGACGTTGCCGAGCAAGAAGTACAGGCCGCAATCAACGCCGCCAACAGCCTGCTGCCCAGCGATTTGCCCAACCCGCCGACGTACAAGAAGGTCAACCCCGCCGACACCGCCGTGCTGACCCTCGCCGCCACATCCGACAGCCTGCCGCTGACCCGCGTGCAGGACCTGATCAACACCCGCGTGGCCCTCAAACTCTCGCAGATTTCCGGGGTCGGCATGGTCAGCCTCGCGGGCGGTCAGCAGCCTGCGGTGAAAATCGAGGTCAACCCCACCAGCCTCGCGGCCCACGGCCTGACGCTGGAAGACGTCTACGACAAGGTCAACGCCGCCAACGTCAACGGCTCCAAAGGCGGTTTTGACGGCCCGTCGCACTCGATCACCATCGACGCCAATGACCAGCTGCGGGATGCCGTGGAATACGGCGAACTGGTCCTGGCCTACGAAAACGGCTCGGCCCTGCGCCTCAAGGACGTCGCCACCACCGCCGAAGCGCCCCAGGACCAGTACCTGTCCGCCACCGCCAACGGCCAGCCGGCCATTGTCATCGCGGTGCAGCGTCAGCCCGGCGCCAACGTCATCGAAGTGGTCGACAGCATCGAGCAGAAGTTGCAGACCTTGCAGTCGGCGCTGCCGGATTCGGTGAAGCTGACCGTGATCAGCGACCGTACCCAGACCATTCGTGCGTCGATCAAGGACGTGCAGATCGAGCTGATGCTGTCCATCGGACTCGTGGTGTTGGTGACGTTCGCGTTTCTCGGCAGTTTCACCGCCACCCTGATTCCCAGCCTCGCGGTGCCCCTGTCGCTGATCGGCACCTTCGGCGTCATGTACCTCGCCGGTTTCAGCGTGAACAACCTGACGCTGATGGCGCTGACCATCGCCACCGGCTTCGTCATCGACGACGCCATCGTGGTGGTCGAGAACATTTCCCGGCACCTTGAGGAAGGCGAAGAGCCGATGGCGGCGGCCTTCAAGGGTTCGCAGGAAATAGGTTTCACCATCATCTCGCTGACGTTCTCGCTGATCGCCGTGCTCATTCCGCTGTTGTTCATGGGCGACGTCGTGGGGCGACTGTTTCGGGAGTTCGCGATCACGCTGGCGGTGGCGATTCTGGTGTCGATGATCGTCTCGTTGACCCTGACCCCGATGCTCTGCGCGCACCTGCTGCGCCATGTGCCCGAAGAAGGGAAGGGCCGTTTTGCCGCGTGGGGCGACCGTCAGTATCAAAAGGTGCTGGACGGCTACGACCGGGGGCTGGTGTGGGTGCTGGATCACCAGAAGCTGACGTTGCTTGTGGCAGTCGGCACCGTCGCGCTCACCGCGTTTTTGTACCTCGTCGTGCCCAAGGGCTTCTTTCCGACTCAAGACACGGGGCTGATTCAGGGCTTTACCCGGGCCTCCCAGGACGTGTCGTTCAGTGAAATGGCGCGGCGGCAGCAGGCGATGGTGGAGGTGGTGCGTCAGGACCCGGCGGTGGCATCGGTGTCGTCCACCATCGGCGTCGACGGCAACAACGACTCGCTGAACAACGGCCGCTTGCAGATCGACCTCAAGCCCTTCGAAGACCGGGACGAAACTGCCACTCAGGTCATCACCCGTCTGGAAAAAGCCGCCAGCGCGGTGGCCGGGATTCAGCTGAATCTGGTGTCCTCGCAAGACCTCACCGTCGATGACCAACTGACCCCCAGCCAGTACCAGTTCACCCTCGACGATTCCGAAAGCGCGAACCTCTCGGCACTGCTGCCGAAGCTGATGGAGAAACTGCAACAGCGCCCGGAAATGCGCGACGTCATCGACAACCTGCAGGATCAGGGGCTGGTGGCTTATGTCGAGCTGGACCGGGCGGCGGCCATGCGTTACGGGATCAGCGCGTCTGATGTCGATACCGCGCTGTACAACGCCTTCGGCCAGCGCTTGATTTCGACGATCTTCACCCAATCCAACCAGTACCGCGTGGTGCTGCAAGTGCCGGGGCAGTTCCAGCAGAACCTTGCGGCGTTCGACAACATCTACCTGTCGGCTGTTACGGGCACCACCAACGCCACGGCCACGACCGGCGCGTCGTCGAGCACCAGCAGCACGGCGACCTCTACGACCACCACCACGCCTGCGCAGATGGTGCGCCTGACCGACATTGCCAAGGTCGGCCAGCGCACCGGTTCGCTGTCGTTGAGCCGGCTGGATCAATTCCCGGCCGTGACGGTGTCGTTCAACCTGGCGGACGGCTATTCGCTGGAGCAGGCGCAGCAGGCCATCGCTCAGGTCATGACCGATCTGGCCGCGCCGACCAGCATCACCCTGCGTTATCAGGGCGCCGCCGAAGCGTTCCAGACCGCCACCGGCAACACGCTGTGGCTGATTCTCGCGGCGTTGGTCACCATGTACATCGTGCTGGGCATGCTCTACGAGAGCTTCATTCACCCGGTGACCATCCTCTCGACCTTGCCCTCGGCGGCCATCGGCGCGTTGCTCGCGCTGTTGCTGACTGGCACCGAATTCAGCCTGATTGCATTGATCGGGGTGATTCTGCTGATCGGCATCGTCAAGAAAAACGCGATCATGATGATCGACTTCGCCCTCGAAGGCCGTCAGCAGCAACGCCTCAGCGCCCGCGATGCGATCCACCGCGCGGCCTTGCTCCGTCTGCGGCCGATTCTGATGACCACCCTCGCAGCGTTGTTCGGCGCCTTGCCGTTGATGCTGGCGACCGGGGCGGGCGCGGAACTGCGGCGTCCGCTGGGGCTGGTGATCGTCGGTGGGTTGCTGCTGAGCCAAGTGCTGACGCTGTTCACGACGCCGGTGATTTACTTGCTGTTTGATCGCCTGTCGGAACGGGCCAAGGCGCGCTTCAACCGTGGCAGCACGCGCATTGACCGAGGCGAGGCATGAACCTCTCGCGGCTGTTCATCCGGCGCCCGGTCGCCACCTTGCTGCTGAGCCTGAGCATCACGCTGGCCGGGATTCTCGGTTACACGTTGCTGCCCGTGGCGCCGCTGCCACAGGTGGACTTCCCGACGATCATGGTCAGCGCCTCATTGCCGGGGGCCAGTCCCGAAACCATGGCCGCCACGGTGGCGACGCCCTTGGAACGCAGCCTCGGGCAGATCGCCGGGATCACCGAGATGACGTCCACTAGCAGCCAGGGCTCGACCACGCTGATCCTGCAATTCGAACTCGACCGCGACATCAACGGTGCCGCCCGAGACGTGCAGGCCGCAATCAACGCCTCCCGCAGCCTGTTGCCCAGTTCCATGCCGTCGCTGCCGACCTACCGCAAGGCCAACCCGTCCGAAGCGCCGGTGTTGATGCTGGCGCTGACGTCATCGACCCGCAGCCCCGGCGAGCTTTACGACCTCGCGTATAGCAAGCTGCAGCAGAAAGTCGCGCAGGTGAACGGCGTCGGCGAAGTGTCGGTGCGCGGCGGTGCATTGCCGGCCGTGCGGATCGACATCCAGCCGAACCTGCTGAACCACGCGGGCATTTCGCTGGAAACCGTGCGCACCGTCATCAATAACGCCACCAAGGCCAAGCCCAAGGGCATCTTGCAGGGCGACGGCCAGAGTTGGGTGGTCGACGCCAACGACCAGATCGACAAGGCCGCGGATTATCAGGCGCTGGTCATCACCTACCAGAACGGCAGCGCCGTTCACCTGCGGGACGTGGCCAATGTCTATGACTCTGTGGAAGACGCCTTCGTCGGCGGCTATTACAACGGCCAGCCCTCCGTGACCCTCGGAGTGACCCGCCAGGCTGGCGCGAATATGTTGCAGACCATCGACCGGATCAAGGCGCTGCTTCCCGAGTTGCAGCGCGAAATCCCCGGCGACGTGCAATTGATCAGCGTCATCGACCGTGGCCCGACGGTGCGCTCGTCCCTGCACGACACCGAGGAAACCCTGCTGATCGCCACGCTGCTGGTGATCGCCGTGGTCTTCGTGTTCCTGCGCAACGTGCGGGCGACGCTGATCCCCGCCGTGGTACTGCCGGTGTCGCTGATCGGCACCTGCTCACTGATGTACCTGCTGGGCTACAGCCTCGACAACCTGTCGCTGATGGCGCTGATCATCTGCACCGGTTTCGTGGTGGACGACGCCATCGTGGTGCTGGAAAACATCGCCCGTTATCAGGAAATGGGCATGCGACCGCTGCGTGCGGCGCTGATGGGCACCCGGGAAGTGGGCTTCACGGTGCTGTCGATGACCCTGTCGCTGATCGCGGTGTTCATCCCGATTCTGCTGATGGGCAGCATCGTCGGGCGGCTGTTTCGGGAATTCGCCGTGACGTTGAGCATCGCGCTGGGGCTGTCAATGATCGTGTCCCTGAGCCTGACGCCCGTGCTGTGCGTGTTGCTGTTGCGCCAACCGGCCCACGATGCCTCTGAGCCGCGGCTGTATCGCTGGATCGAAGCCGGACTGGCCCGAATGCAAGGCGCGTACATCACGGCGCTGGGCTGGGTCATGCGTCATCGGCTGTTGACCCTGTTCAGCCTGCTGCTGACCGTGGTGCTCAACGTGTACCTGTACGCCACGGTGCCGAAGGGTTTCTTTCCGGCCCAGGACACCGGGGTGTTGATGGGCGCCGTGCGGGCCGACCAGAACATTTCGTTTCAGGCCCTCAAGCCGTACCTGATGAAGATCGCCCACGATCTCGCGGCGGACCCCGACGTTGAAGCCGTGATGTCGTCAACCGGTAGCGGGCGGGCAGGCTCGCGCAACACCGGTGACTTCTTCGTCCGGCTCAAGGATTACACCCAGCGCACCAGCAGCGCGGCGGTGATCGCCAACCGTCTTACCAAGGCGAATAACACGTCAGCAGGAATTCAGGTGTTCCTGACCCCGGCGGAAGACATTCGCGTAGGCGGGCGCAGCGCCAACGCCACGTACCAGTTCAGCCTTCAGGCGGACGACCTCGACGTGTTGCGCCAGTGGGAACCGAAGGTCGAGACCGCCTTGCGCGCCTTGCCGGAACTGACCGGCATCGATTCCGATGCGCAAACCGGCGGGCAAGAACTCAAGCTGCACATCGACCGCGCCGCAGCGAGCCGGCTGGGCGTGAGCGTCACTGACATCGACAACCTGCTGAACAACGCCTACAGCCAGCGGCAGGTCGCGACCCTCTACAAAACCCTCAACCAATACCACGTGGTCATGGGCCTGGACCCGTTCTACACCCGCGACCCGACCATGCTCGACCGCATGTACGTGATCAACAGCGACAACCAGCAAGTGCCACTGACCGCCTTCGCGACCTTCAGCCCGGATAACGCGCCGCTGGCCGTGGCGCACCAGGGCCAGTCTGCCACCAGCACCATTGCGTTCAACTTGCAGGACGGCGTCTCGCTGGATCAGGCGACCGTGGCGATCAACAAAGCGGTGGACAAGGTCGGCATGCCTCGCGACGTGCAATACGGTTTCGCGGGCACCGCTCAAGCGTATGCCGCCCTCGCCGCGAGCATGCCCTGGCTGATCGCGGCAGCGTTGCTGGCGGTCTACATCGTCTTGGGCGTGCTGTACGAGAGCTACATTCACCCGCTGACCATCCTCTCGACCTTGCCTTCGGCCGGGGTGGGGGCGCTGTTATTGCTCAAGGCGGTGAACATGCAGCTGACGGTGATCGCGCTGATCGGCATTCTGCTGTTGATCGGCATCGTCAAAAAGAACGCGATCATGATGATCGACTTCGCGCTGATGGCCGAGCGCGACCGAAATCTGCCGCCGGAGCAGGCGATCATCGAAGCCTGCCGCATGCGTTTCCGGCCCATCATGATGACCACACTGGCGGCGTTTTTCGGCGCCTTGCCGTTGGCGCTCGGCAGTGGCGGCGACGCCGACCTGCGCAAGCCACTGGGAGTGGCCATCGCCGGGGGCCTGGTGTTGAGCCAGGTGCTGACGCTGTTCACCACGCCGGTGGTATACCTCTATCTCGACCGCTTGAGCCGTGCCTCCCGGCACGTCTGGCACACGCGTATTCGCCGCACTCACGTGCCCGGCTGACTGACAGGGTTGAATGAATGAACGCTCCACTGTTTTCCCGTTTGTGTCTTTTCGTGGTGCTGACCAGCGGCCTGTTGAGTGGCTGCATGGTCGGCCCGGATTACCACCGGCCCACCGCGCCGATCTCGGCGACCTTCAAGGAGGCCGAAGGCTGGAAGGCCGCCAGTCCGCAGGATGATCAGCCCAAAGGGCCGTGGTGGACGCGGTATCAGGACCCGCAGTTGAACGCGCTGGTGGATCAGGTGCAGCTCAATAACCAGAACGTCGCGCTGTACGCCGCGCAATACCAGCAGGCCTTGGCACTGGTGCGACAGTCTCGTGCCAACCTGTTCCCGACGCTGGACGCCACGGGGTCCGGGACGCGCAGTGAAACGGGCACGGGCTCTTCGTCCGGCACGAGTGGCACCACCGGGGGCAGCAGTGCGGGCGGGGTGCGGAAGGAATATTCGGCGAGCCTTGATTTGAGCTGGGAAGCGGACATCTGGGGCAAGCTGCGCCGCACCACCGAGCAGGACCGCGCCAGTGCCCAGGCCAGCGCGGCCGATTTGGCCAACGCCACCCTCAGCGCGCAATCGTCACTGGCTCAGGATTACTTTCAATTGCGGGTGCTGGACCAGCGCATCGTGCTCTACCGCGAGACCATCACCGGTTACGAGCGCTATTTGCAGATCATCCAGAACAAGTACGACGAGCAGATTTCGTCTCGGGCAGACCTCGCTACGGGCAAAACGCAGTTGCAGAGCGCCCAGGCCTCGATGCTTGATCTGCAATGGCAGCGGGCTCAGTTCGAACACGCCATCGCGCTGTTGATCGGCAAACCCCCGGCCGACTTTGCACTGGCGGCTGACCCGGCCTGGCAGTACCACGTGCCCAACGTGACGACGGGTGTGCCGAGCCGCTTGTTGGAACGCCGCCCTGACATCGCCTCGGCCGAACGGCAAATGGCCGCGGCCAACGCGGCAGTGGGCGTAGCGACGGCTGCGTACTACCCCGACCTGACGCTGAGCGCCAGCGGAGGCTATCAAGGCTCGACGATCAGCAACCTGTTCTCGATCCCGAACCGCTTCTGGTCCATCGGCCCGAGCCTGACCGGCAACATCCTCGATTTCGGCGCCACCGAAGCCAGCGTCGATCAGGCCCGCCACGCCTACGACGCGACCGTCGCCACCTACCGTCAGACCGTGCTGACGGGATTAGGGGAGGTGGAGGATTATCTGGTGGAACTGCGCACGCTCGAACCGGAATTGCTGGCGCGTCGCAACTCGGCGCAATCGGCGGAAGAATCGGCGTCGGTGAGCCGGGACCAGTATGAAGCCGGGGTGATCGATTATCTGGACGTCGCGACGACGCAGGCGACCAGCCTCAATGAGCGGCAGACGTTGTTGAGCCTGGTGGCGACGCAACTCACCGCCAGTGTGCAACTTCAAGCGGCACTCGGTGGGGGATGGGAGGGGTTGTGAGGATTTGGCGAGGGTGGTGGCGCGCCAATGTCGAGGGTCCGACGTTGTCCCTGTGGGAGCTGCCGGAGCTGTGCGACGGCCGCGAAAGCGGTGTATCAGGCAACGCATTTTCTACTGACCCACCGCTGTCGCTGCCGTCGTTCCTCCGGCGTCTCCCACGAGGGTGGTGGCGCGGCAATGCCTAGGGTTCGACGCTGTCCCTGTGGGAGCTGCCGGAGCTGTGCGACGGCCGCGAAGGCGGTGTGTCAGGCAACGCATTTTCTACTGACCCACCGCTGTCGGTGCCGTCGTGCCTCCGGCGTCTCCCACAAGGGCTGTGTCAAGCCCGAGAGCTGCGACACCCGCTGAACCTGTGGGTGTGAATGAAGGGTCCGATGCCGAAACCCGGCACCGGACTGCTTTCTTGCCTCAGTCGATGTGGTGCGTCTCGGCCAGCTTGTACACCGGCGTCGACAACCCTTCGAACCGCGCTTTCAGCTGCAACGCCAGGTACAGCGAGTAATGCCGCGACTGGTGAAGGTTGCCGCCGTGGAACCACAGGTTTTCCTGTTGTGTCGGCTTCCACATGTTGCGCAGTTCTCCTTCGTACGGGCCTGGGTCTTTGGTGGTGCCTGAACCCAGTCCCCAGCAACGCCCGACCTTGTCAGCCACTTCCTGAGAAATCAGCTTCGCCGCCCAGCCGTTCATGGAGCCGTACCCGGTGGCGTAGACGATCAGGTCAGCCGGCAGACGCGTTCCATCGTTGAGGATGACGGCATCGGCTTCGATCCGGTCGACACCAAGGTTCGGCGAGCTCTTGAGCTTGATCGTGCCATTGGCGATCAACTCGGACGCGCCGACGTCGATGTAGTAACCCGACCCGCGACGCACGTACTTCATGAACAGCCCGGAGTCGTCATCGCCGAAATCGAGCATGAACCCGGCCTTGCTCAAACCGTCGTAGAAATCCTTGTCACGTTCCTGAATGGCTCCGAACACCGGTTTATGAAAACTCGGCATCACCTTGTACGGGATCGACGCGAACAGCATGTCCGCCTTGTCCGTGGTCAGGCCGCTTTCCACGGCGTCTTCCGAATACAGCCCGCCGAACACCAGCTCCATCAAACTGTCGGACCGCACGATATGGGTGGACGAACGCTGCACCATCGTCACGTCAGCGCCGTTTTCCACCAAGTCGGCACAAATATCGTGAGCCGAGTTGTTCGCGCCGATCACCACTGCTTTCTTGCCACTCCACGCATCGCCACCGGGATGACGGCTGGAGTGGTGCTGTTGCCCCTTGAAGGCGTCGGCGCCGGGATAGGCGGGGACGTTGGCGACCCCGGACATCCCAGTCGCCAGAATGAGTTGGGTCGGCTGCAAGACGAGACGCTCGCCGTTGCGTTCCACTTCGACGCGCCACGTCCGGGACGGCTCGTCGAAGCGCGCATTCACGCATTCGGTGCGCGCCCAGTAGTTGAGCTCCATGACCTTGCTGTACATCTCCAGCCAGTCGCCGATCTGGTCCTTCGGCGTGAACACCGGCCAGTGATCGGGGAAGGGCAGGTACGGCATGTGGTCGTACCAGACCGGGTCATGCAGGCACAGGGATTTGTAGCGCCCCCGCCATTGGTCGCCAGGCCGGTCCGCCTTGTCGATGATCAGGGTTGGCACGCCAAGGCGCTTGAGGCGTGCGGCAAGACCGAGACCGCCTTGCCCGCCGCCGACGATCAGGCAATAGGGCTGCGTGGTGATGCCCAGTGACGCTTCTTCATCGCGACGGCGTTCCAGCCAGTTGCGTTTGTCGGCATGGCCATGACCATGATTGGCGCCGAATGGACGGCGACGGCCGCTGGGTTCTTCATGGCCCTTCAGTTCGCGCATGGTGGTCAACAGCGTCCAGCACACACCGTCCTTGAGACGCACGTAACCCTTGCCACGGGCCTCGGCGGTTTCCAGCGTGATCCAGCCCTCCAGCACGCCGTCGTTCAGGGTCGCTTCCCCGTCCACTTCCCAGTGGTCCGGTTTTGTCTGTTCGAGCCGTTCGGTCAACAGGTCGGAAATGGAGGCTTTGCCTTCGAGGGTCACCAGGTTCCAGCTGAACAGCAGCAGATCCCGCCAGTAGCATTCGTCTGCGAACAGTTCCAGAGTGCCGGGAATGTCTCCTTGGGCGAGGTGAACACTCAGGCGCGCCAGCCAGTCGCTAAGTTGGGCAGTGGGGGTTTGCAGCGAGGTTTCAATCGCAACATTCATGGGGCTTCTCCCTGTTTTTTGTTGTTGTGGCCCGTGAGCTGAGCAAACCCCGGGCCACGTCGGAAAAACCGCTCTGGACAGCGCACCGGAGCGACGCGAGCCCACATCCGACGCCACCATTGCCAGTGATGTGTCACGCATTTGGAAATCACGCTGAACAAAGTGTCACGTTGGGCAGATGAAGGCGCACGGGCTGGCCTTTTCGCCTAAGCTGCGGAATAAAGTGCATACCGATATGCAGCGGAGAATAAAAATATGACGTCCGCATTGCTCAGCGCCCATGCCCAGCAGGTGCTGCAGGCCGTACAGGGCTCGCCGAAGACTGCCGATTTTGCGAAAGACCCCGCGATCACCCGGTCCTGGCGTCGCTGCCTGGACCAACACGGGCTGGACCCGGCCAGCCGACGCCCGCCCAATGTGCTGGAAAACCACACCCTCAACGCCCACCGTGCGCCCCTTGAACACATCATCAAGGTGGCGCGCTGGCAGATGAGCAGCCTGCATCAGCAGCTGGGCGGCGATGGCCATGTGGTCATGCTGACCGATGCTCAGGGCGTGGTGATCGACAGCGTGTTCAATGACGCGGAACGCACCGACTTCCAGCGAGCGGGCCTCTGGCTCGGCGCGATGTGGGGGGAGGACGTCGAGGGCACCAACGGGGTCGGAACGTGCCTGGTGGAGCGTCAACAGGTGACCATTCGCCGGGATGAGCACTTTCGGGGAAAGCACGCCGGGTTGAGTTGTTCGGCCAGTCCTGTGTTCGACGACCAGGGCGAGTTGCTCGCTGTACTGAACCTGTCCTCAGCGCGGGAAGACCAGAGCCCTTCCGCCATGCTGCAAGCGATGGCGTTGACCAACCTGTCCGCCAAACTGATCGAAAACTGTTTCTTTCTGGGCCATGAACCCCAGATGTACCTCCTTCGGTTTCACCCCGAAGCGCGGTTCGTCGGGCTGCTGGGCGAAGGGCTGGTCAGCTTTGATGACACGGCCCGCATACGTTCGGTGAATCAGGCGGCGCTGGATCTTCTGGGCGCCACGCGGGATCAATTGATCGGGCAGTCCCTGTCGACGCTGCTCGAAATGCCTGCTGAGCAGGTCATCCGGTATTCAAGCCATCAGCCCACTCTTTGCTGGCCCATGCGATTGGTCGACGGTCGCCTGTTTTACGGTCAGTTGCGCGCACCCGTTCGCATCGCGACGCCGACGGCTCTCAACGCCAGGCGTGCGCTGCCGCACATCAACGATGACCAGTTCTGCATGGAAGACGAGCGTTTGCAGCGCGGGTTGAGCCGTGCGCTCAGGGTGTTGGAGCGGGACGTGCCGGTGTTTTTGCAGGGTGAAACGGGCACCGGTAAAGAGGCGTTCGCAGCAGCGTTGTACCGTGCAAGTTCGCGATCGAATCAGCGGTTCGTCGCGATCAATTGCGCGGCGATCCCGGAAAGCCTCATCGAAAGCGAGCTGTTCGGCTATCAGGGTGGCAGCTTCACCGGGGCCCGCAAGGAGGGCATGGTCGGCAAGCTCGAACAGGCCCACGGCGGCATTCTGTTCCTCGATGAAATCGGCGACATGCCGCTGGCACTGCAAACCCGGCTGTTGCGCGTGCTTGAAGAGCGGCAAGTGGTGCCGCTGGGCAGCGGCACGCCACGTCCGATCGACATTCGGCTCATCAGTGCGAGCCACCAGGACCTTCAGGCAAGTGTCGTGGCAGGGCGCTTTCGTGAAGACCTGTTTTATCGCCTTGGCGGGTTCACGGTGCAGATTCCACCGCTGCGTGAGCGTTCGGACAAGGGCCCGCTGCTCGACTTTCTGCTGCGCAAGGAAGCGGGCGACAGTGCGATACAGCTGGAACCCGGCGTGCGTGAACATCTCATGGCACAGGCCTGGCCGGGGAATGTGAGGCAACTTCGAATCTGCCTTCGTACGCTGGTCGCGCTCGCGTGGGAGGGGCGGATCACGCTGGAGGATGCGTTGGAGTTGCTTCCTGCGCCACCGGCATCGGAGACCGACTGCGAGGACCCTCTCGGTGCATCGGAGCGGCAGACGCTCATGGCGCTGGTCGATGAAGAGCGTTGGCACATCGGTCGGGTCGCCACTCGCCTCAACATCAGTCGGAATACGCTGTACCGCAAACTGCGACAACACGGGATAGCGCGCCGAACGGAAAGCTAGCGTCTAGAAGAGGGGGTAGGGTTGTCAGGACGTGGGAGGCGCTGCCGAAACAGCCGCCTCCCTTTCGGGTATCAAACATGCGAACTCAACGACACGAACTCAACGATTGCGCGTCACACGCCAGACCGTATTGGACAGGTCATCCGCAATGATCACGCCACCGCGAGAGTCCACCGTGACCCCGACCGGACGGCCTCGGGTCTTGCCGTCGTCACCCCGGAAACCGGTGGCGAAATCCACCGGCTCGCCGGAAGGCTTACCGTTGCTGAACGGCACGAACACCACTTTGTAGCCCACCGGATTCTCGCGGTTCCAGCTGCCGTGCTCGCCGACAAAAACGCCGTCTGCGAACTTGTCGCCAATGGCCGGCACTGAGAAGTCCAGACCCAGCGCGGCCACGTGAGACCCCAGGCTGTAATCCGGTTTCACTGCCAGCGCGACCTTTTTCGGGTCTTGCGGCTGGGCGCGGGTGTCGACGTTCTGACCCCAATAGCTGTACGGCCAGCCGTAAAACGCGCCTTCACGGATCGACGTCAGGTAATCGGGCACCAGGTCTTCACCCAGTTCATCCCGCTCGTTGGCCACGGCCCAGAGCACGCCGGTGCCGGGCTGGATTTTCAACGACGTCGGGTTACGGGTGCCCGTGGCGTACGGTTTGTGCGCGCCAGTCTTGGCGTCGATCTGCCAGATTTGCGCCCGGTCCAGTTCGACCTCCATGCCACGCTCAGTGACGTTGCTGTTCGAACCGATGCCCACGTACAGCGTGTTGCCGTCCGGGGTGATGGCCAGCGATTTGGTCCAGTGGTGATTGATCTTCGCTGGCAGCTCGGTGACGGTCACGGGCTCGCCCGTGGCCTTGGTCTGGCCGTCGGTGTAGTCGAAGCGCACCAGCGCGTCTTGGTTGGCGACGTAGAGTTTCCCGTTCGCGTAGGCTAACCCATACGGTGCATTGAGGTTTTCGGCGAACACGGTCTTCATCTCGTATTTGCCGTCGCCATCAGCATCGCGCAACAGGGTCAGGCGGTTACCGCCTTTGACCTTCGTGTTGCCTTCGGCCTTGATGTAACTGGCGATCACGTCCTTGGGCTTGAGCTTCGGCGCTTCGGTGCCGCCTTTGCCTTCGGCGATCAGAATGTCGCCGTTGGGCAGCACCAGCGTCTGGCGCGGCACTTTCAGGTCAGTGGCGATCGACGAGATGCTGTAACCCTCGGGCACCTTGGGTTTCTGGTCGCCCCAGGCCACGGGCTCGGCGATTTTCATGCTCGGCAGCAACCCGCGTTCAGCCTGGGGCATTTTCGGGTCTGGGCCGTGGGCTTGCGGGTTGTCCTTTCCTGCACCGCAAGCGCTCAGCAGCAGGGCCATGGACAGGGCAGTCAGTGCGAAGGCAGGTTTCATCGTGCGTCTCCCGAGCGAAGGTTGGTCAGACCGATCCAGGCGGAAACGATGCTCAGCACGGTCACGATCACCGACAGAATCAGCCCCGACGGCATCACGGCCCAGGCGTCCTTGGCGTGTTCGAATGAATTGATCCAGCCCAGTGCCCACGTGATGAGCAGGAGCAGCAAATACAGGACCGGGCGGCCGGATTTGCGCTCCGCCCGGATCAGGTTGACCAGCGCGAACAGCAACGCCAGACCACAGAACAGCATGGCCCCGGCAATCAACCACGACGCAAAGTTGCTCCACTGGATCAGGTAACTGTTGTAGTAGGCGATGTCGCTCAGCAGCCCGCCGAGAAACAGCGGGACCGTGCCCGCCAGCAGAATCGCGTGAAGCGGGCCAGGGAGATGGCGGTAGGGGGAGTAGGCAGTGTCGGTCACGTGAGCTCCTTGTCGTTCATCGACCTGTACCCAAGCCGTGAGCGGCCGCGAACGAGGAGCGCTCGCGAATGGGCATCGCGCTCAATGCGCGCGTAAAAAGTGATCCTCAAGCAGACGCGTTAGTTCAACGGATTGTTCGATGACGCTCTATTTGTCGGCGCTTGATGTCTTCTTCTGCGCGGTTTTCCGGGGTTTGGCTTTGCGGGCGGCACCCAGGCGAATCCAGGTCGGGGCGTGATCGCTGGGGTGTTCTTCGCCGCGCACCCAGGCATCGACGCCTGCGTCGTGCAGGTGCGGCGCTAACACCGGATTGACCAACAGGTGATCGATGCGCAAGCCGGAGTTCTTCTGCCAGTGCTGACGAAAATAGTCCCAGAAGGTGTAGACGCGTTCGTCCGGGTACAGGTGCCGCAGCGAGTCCAGCCAGCCTTGGGCGAGGAGCCGGGCATAACAGTCGCGGCTTTCGGGCTGGAGCAGGGCGTCTTTCAGCCATGAGCGGGGGTTGTAGATGTCTTCGTCCGTGGGCACGACGTTGAAGTCGCCGGCCATCACCACCGGGTGCTCACTGACCTGCAATGATTCGGCGTGCTGGATCAGGTGCTCGAACCAGCGCAGTTTGTAGTCGAACTTGGGGCCGGGTTGCGGGTTGCCGTTGGGCAGGTACAGGCACGCGACCACCACGCCATGGGCGGCGGCTTCCAGATACCGCGCCTGGGTGTCCTGTTCTTCCCCTGGCAAGCCTTTGCGGATCAGCAGTGGCTCGGTGTCACGGGCCAGAATCGCGACCCCGTTCCACGACGTCTGCCCCAGGTGCAGCGAGCCATAGCCTGCCGCTTCGATCTCGTGGGCAGGAAACGCCTTGTCCGGCGCCTTGAGTTCTTGCAGACAGACGATGTCGGGCTGCTCGCGCTCCAGCCACTGCAACAGGTTCGGCAGCCGCGCACCGATGCCATTGACGTTGAACGTGGCGATTTTCAGGTTTTCCATGGCGGGCATTGCCTCGAACGATCAGGACCTGTTCATCAGAGGGTGTGCCGTTCACGGAGTTCGCCGCTTTATAACGCTGCCGCCCTGTCGAGTGACGACCGTTGGCGAACTTCATCGAACAAAGCGTTGGCGGGGGACTTCATATCTGTATGTCGCGACTCATTCGCGGCCTAGCGAGGTGTGCAATGAATCAATCAACAGGCATTCCAGGTGGCACTGAAAACGCGGTTGACTCCATCGAGCCGCTGGAACCCGGCAGGCCCGACGTCATCCCCAATCCGCCACCGGGCAGCGACGACGTGAGCGAAGGCGAGGGAGAAATTCCCCTGAAGCCCGACGACGAAGCGCCCCTGGAGGAGGACATGTCGGACGTCGAGGCCAATGACGCTGTGTCGGCAGAGCATCCGCCGCTGCGGTAACGAGAAAAAACGCGACACACTGGAGGGCGAGCTGGCTCGATCTCCAGTGTGATGCTCATTCGCAGGTCAGACCTTATCGAGGTCCACGTCCTTGGTTTCCTTCAAGAACAGCAGGCTGCAGACCAGGCTCACCGCCGTCACCAGCACCGGATACCACAACCCATAGAAGATGTCGCCCGTGTACACCACCAGCGCGAAGGAGATGGTGGGCAGCAACCCGCCGAACCAGCCGTTGCCGATGTGGTACGGGAGCGACATCGAGGTGTAGCGGATGCGGGTCGGGAACAGCTCGACCATCAACGCGGCAAGCGGGCCGTAGGTCATGGTCGCGATCAGCATCAGGGCCACGATCACCAGCACCACGCCGGACGCGTTTACCAGCGCGGAGTCAGCCTTGGCAGGGTAACCGGCAGCCTTGACCGCGCCGTTCAATGCGGCTTCGTCGTAACCGGTGATCTGCGTACTGCCCACGGTGACTTGCACGGTGGCGCCAGCGGCTGCGGATTGCGAAGTGTACGGCAGGCCTTGCTTGATCAGCAGGGTCTTGACCTTGTCGCACGGGCTGTCGAATTTCGCCTTGCCCACCGGATCGAACTGGAAGGTGCAGGTCGCCGGGTCAGCCACCACGACGATCGGCGACTGCTGGCGTGCGGCATCGATCTGCGGGTTGGCGTAATGGCCGAGCATCTTGAACAGCGGGAAGTACAGCACGGTCGCCAGCAGCAGGCCGGTGACGATGATTTTCTTGCGGCCGATTCGGTCGGACAGCCAGCCGAAAAACACGAAGAACGGCGCGCCGATGATCACACTGACGATCAGCAAGGTGTTGGCCAGCGACGGGTCGACCTTGAGCACTTGGGTCAGGAAGAACAGCACGTAGAACTGCGCGGCGTAGAACGTCACGGCTTGACCGGCGTTGACGCTGAACAGCGCGATCAACACCACCTTGAGGTTGGGCCAGACGGTAAACGAATCGCGGATCGGTGATTTGGACAGCTTGCCTTCGCTCTTCATCTTGGTGAAGGACGGCGACTCATGCAGGCTCATGCGAATCCACGTCGAAATCGCCACCAGCACGATCGACAGCAGGAACGGAATGCGCCAGCCCCAGGTGTCGAACCCGTCACCGGCAATCAGGCGAGAGGCCAGCACCACCGCCAGCGACAGCAGCAGCCCCAATGTGGCTGTCGACTGGATGAATCCTGTGTGAAAGCCGCGTTTGTTCTTCGGCGCGTGTTCGGCGACGTAGGTCGCCGCACCGCCGTATTCGCCGCCCAGCGCCAGGCCTTGAAGCATGCGCAGGACGACAAGAATGATGGGCGCCGCGATGCCGATGCTGGCGTAGCCGGGCAGCAAGCCCACGGCGAACGTCGAGAGGCCCATGATGATGATCGTGGCGAGAAAGGTGTATTTGCGGCCGACCATGTCGCCGATCCGGCCAAAGACCAGCGCGCCGAACGGCCTGACGATGAAGCCTGCGGCGAACGCCAGCAGGGCGAAGATGAACGCGGTGGTTTCATTTACGCCGGCGAAAAACTGCTTACTGATGACTGCCGCCAATGCCCCGTAGAGAAAAAAATCGTACCACTCGAAAACCGTACCCAGGGAAGACGCGATGATGATCTTGCGTTCTTCCTTGGCGGCGCTGCTCGCGTGCGCCGCGCCTTCTTGCTGCACATAACCTGCCATAAGTGTTTTCCTCGGCCCAAAGGCCCCAGCCATTATTGTTTTTATTGCATGTGGAAACGCTGTCTTTCTGCTTACGTATGCACCCGCAGTCTAATCAGCGGGGTTGGCAGGCGCCACGCCCGGGAGCGCGATGGCGCCTGCCTTTCATCGGATCACTTCATGGTCGGCATGGAGAATTCGGCGCCTTCGCGCACGTTCGCCGATGGCCAGCGCTGAGTGATCGTTTTACGTTTGGTGTAGAAGCGCACACCGTCCGGGCCATACGCATGCAAATCGCCGAACAGCGAACGTTTCCAGCCACCAAAACTGTGGGAGGCAACAGGGACGGGCAGCGGGATGTTGATCCCTACCATGCCCACTTGAATCCGGTCACTGAAGTACCGCGCCGCTTCACCGTCGCGGGTGTAGATGCAGGTGCCGTTGCCATATTCGTGGTCGTTGATCAGCTTCATGGCGTCGTCCATGGTCGCCACGCGGATGACTTGCAGCACCGGGCCAAAAATCTCGGCCTTGTAGCTGTCCATGTCGGCGTTGACCGCATCAATCAGCGTCGCGCCGACGAAGAAACCGTCTTCATGACCCGCCACACGGGCGTTACGCCCATCGACCACGATCCGGGCGCCCTGTGACTCGGCACTGTCGATGAAGCCCACGACCTTGTCGCGGTGGGCGGCGGTGATCAGCGGGCCAAAATCGTTGCTGGCGTCGGTGTGCACGCCGAATTTCAGGCCTTGCATGGCGTCGGTGAGTTTGCCGATCAGCGCGTCCGCCACAGCATCGCCCACGGCAACAGCCACCGACAGCGCCATGCAACGCTCGCCGGACGAGCCAAACGCGGCGCCCAGCAACGAATTGACTGCGTTGTCCAGATCAGCGTCGGGCATGACGATGGCGTGGTTTTTCGCGCCGCCCAGCGCCTGGCAGCGTTTGCCTTGGGAAGTCGCGGTGCGATAGATGTACTCGGCGATCGGCGTCGAACCGACAAAGCTGACGGCCTTCACACGCGGGTCGAACAGCAGGGCGTCCACGGCTTCCTTGTCGCCGTTGACCACGTTCAACACACCCGCTGGCAGGCCGGCTTCGTGGAGCAATTGCGCGATGTAGAGGGTGCTGCTCGGGTCGCGTTCAGAGGGTTTCAGGACGAAGGTATTGCCGCAGACGATGGCCATCGGCAGCATCCACAACGGCACCATCACCGGGAAGTTGAACGGAGTCACGCCTGCCACCACGCCCAGTGGCTGGAACTCGCTCCAGGAGTCGATGTTCGGGCCGACGTTACGGCTGTGCTCGCCTTTCAGCAGCTCCGGCGCACCGCAGGCGTACTCGACGTTTTCGATCCCGCGCTGCAATTCGCCCGCGGCGTCGTGGCTGATCTTGCCGTGTTCCTGGCCGATCAGTTCGCAGATTTTAGTCGCGTTCTGCTCCAGCAATTCCTTGAAGCGAAACATGACCCGCGCACGTTTGGCGGGCGGGGTGTCGCGCCAGGCCGGAAACGCCGCTTCGGCGGCGGCGATGGCCGCCTGCACGGTGACGGTGCTCGCCAGTGCCACTTGCGTGTTGCTTTCGCCGGTGGCGGGGTTGAAGACCGCTTGGGTGCGGCCATCAGGGGTGGTCGTTTCGCCGTTGATCCAGTGTCCGATAACGCTCATGAATGTGCTCCGTCTATCAAATAAGGTGGGAGAGGCGGGGAGGTCAGTCCCACAGTGCGTGATACAGCTCGACCATTTCCGGGACCGTCGGCACGCGCGGGTTGTTGCCCGGAGAACCTGAGGCCAAGGCCTGTTCGGCCATGGTGTTGACGACTTCATTGAAGCGCGCGCGCTCTACGCCAAAGTCCGCCAGCGTCGGCACTGACAACTCAGCGTTCACCCGCGTGAGAAACGCGATGAGTTTCTGGCCCGCCGTCGCGTCGTCATCGTGGGAGTCGGCGACGCCCAACGCCTTGGCGCACTGCGCATAGCGACCGGGCGCGGCGCTCAGCGACCACGCGGTCAGTGAGGGCAGCAGCATCGCGTTGGACAGCCCATGGGGCACGTGAAAGAACGCGCCAATCGGACGGCTCATGCCATGCACCACTGCCACCGATGCGGCAGAAAACGCGATGCCGGCAAGGGTCGCGCCGATCATCATCGCTTCGCGGGCGCTTTCGTTCTTGCCGTCCTGACAGGCCGTCAGCAGATTCGGGCCCAGATAGGCCAGCGCGGCCAGTGCTTGGCTGTCGCTGTAGGGGTTGGCCTTGCGCGAAACATAAGCCTCGATGGCGTGGGTGATCGCATCGATGCCCGTGTCGGCGGTGGTGCGCGCCGGGAGGCTGAGGGTCAGTTTGTAGTCGATCAGGGCGGCGACCGGCATGAAGCCGATGCCCGCACACAGCAGTTTTTCGTCGGTGGTCTCGTCGGTGATGATGGTGAATCGCGTGACTTCCGAACCCGTGCCCGCTGTCGTGGGGATCGCAATCAGGGGGAGTCCGGCTTCGTTGACCTGGCGGGGGAAACGGTAGTCGCGAATGACGCCGCCGTAGCGGGCAAGGATCGCCATGGCCTTGGCGCTGTCGATGGGGCTGCCGCCGCCGAGGGCGACGATGGCATCGAAGTCACCGCTGCGCAGCTTGTCCACGCCGGCTTGAATGGAGGCCGCGGTGGGCTCGGGAACGGTGTCATCGAAGACTTCGCTCTTGATGCCCTTGGCTTCAAGAATCTCGTAGAGGCGTTGCGCCTGGCCCAGTTTGACCATGGTTTTATCGGTCACGATCAGCGGGCGGCTGCAATTCAGGAAACCCAACACATCAGGCAGTCGCGCGCTGGCATCAGCTCCGACCTCCATGATGCGAGGCAGGATGACGGGTACAGACATATCACACCTCAGGAAATAGTTGTTATTGTCTTATTCCGGAACGAAATGTATCGCTATAGCGATTTAATGTCGATAGAGGTGCAAAAAAAAGAGCACCGTCAGTCGGCGCCCTTGGGTCGGTACGGGTGACAAAACGCGGTCAGTCCAGCTCCGTGGGTTCCTCCACCAGAATGCGCAGTTGCTCGGCGGCGCGGCGCATGGCGGGTTCGAACGTCATCAGTTCATCCAGGCTTTTGCGGATTGTCGGGGCGTGCGCGAACAGGCAGGCGATCAATCGGCCATCGCTGTCTCGGACGGGAACCGCGATGGCCACCATGCCATCGACGAATTCCTCGTTGTCGATGCCAATGTCCATCTGCCGCACGCGTTTGAGTTCGATTTCAAGCTCGACCGGGTCGGTGACGGTGTTGCTCGCCATCCGCCTGAGCGCCAGGTTGTCGATGATCTGCGTACGCCGCGTCTTGTTGAAACTGCTGAGGTAGAGCTTCCCGCTCGCCGTGCACCACATGGGCGTATGAGCCCCCACCGGCAGGTACATCTGCAACGGCCAGCTGCTTTGCACCCGGTCGTAATACACCATGTCGATGCCATCGGGGAGCGCGATGCCACAGGTCTCGTCGAGGGTGTCACACAGGTGACGCAGGATCGCCTGGCGTTGCGCCTTGTAGCGACTGGCGTAAATCACCCCCACGGCGATCTTGTGCAACCGGTCATTGGGCACGATGCCGCCGCGCATGTTCGTCTGCAAATACCCTTCGCCCTGCATCTGCTGGAGCAGCCGGTGCACGCTTGGTTTGGGAATGTCCAGCAGGTGGGAGAGGTCGGCGGGCGATAGCGCATGGTCGGCCTGAACCACCGCCTCGATGATGTCGAGCGCACGGGTGATGGAGGAACCGGAATTGCGGGTTTGCGGACTGTCGGACATGGAAACGGCCTTCTTTCAGAATGCGGCGATTCTTGCGTAGGCGTGGCGGGTTGTCCATGTGTCGCTAACCCTGCCGTTTGGCGTACCTCCTCGGAGGAATGGGCGCGACAAAGGATTCGGTTCAGGCTCCCGGCTATTCCACATCCACGGGAGGGGCCGCACATGGGCCACCTGGCGCAATGCTCGTTTCAATCACTGAACATCGCGGTGTTAACCATCAGCGACACCCGCACGTTTGACACTGACAGCTCGGGGCGGACCCTGTGCGAGCGGGTTCAGACGGCGGGACACAGGCTGATCGACCGTCAATGGGTCAGAGATGATGTCTACCAGATACGCGCCGCGCTTTCCGTCTGGATCGCCGACCCTGCCGTGCAAGTGGTGTTGACCACCGGGGGCACCGGGTTGACCCCGCGCGATAACACGCCCCAAGCGGTCTTGCCCTTGCTGGACCGGGAAGTCACCGGGTTTGGCGAGTTGTTTCGCCACGTTTCGCTGGCGGAGATCGGCATGTCCAGCCTCCAGTCCCGGGCCTTGGCAGGTATGAGCAATGGCGTGCTGATTTGCTGCGTGCCGGGCTCGCCAGGGGCCTGTCGGACCGCGTGGGACCAGATCCTGCGCGAACAGCTGGACAGCCGCACCGCGCCTTGCAATTTCGTGCCACACCTCAAACCGCTGGCATCACCGACCGGCACGGTGGTCGATCCCTGCGGGGTGCGCCCATGAGCGCTTCCCTGTGCGACAGCGGGTCGTTGATTCCGGTCGATCAGGCCATCCATCATCTATTGCAACAGGCGCCGCCTCCGCCGGCACAGCAGACCGTTCCTCTCGCGCAGGCGCTGGGTCGGGTGCTGGCCATCGACATCCATTCGCCTCGGGATTTACCCGCGTGGGACAACAGCGCCATGGATGGTTTCGCCCTGCGTGCGGCGGACGTGCCTGCGGCTGGAGGCCGCTTGAGCCTGGCAGGAAGAATTGCTGCGGGGCAGGGGGCTACGCCACCTTTACTGGCCGGGCAGGCGGTTCGGATTTTTACCGGCGCACCTCTGCCAGCCGGCGCCGATACCGTGGTGCCTCAAGAGCTGTGCCGGGTCGACGATGATCAGGTGTGGTTCCCTGCGACTCGTCGGGGCGATCACGTGCGCAAAGCGGGAGAAGAAGTGCGCGAAGGTGATCGATTGCTAGCGCGGGGCACGCGTCTGCGGGCGCAGGCGCTGGGGTTACTGGCGGCAGCAGGGATGGCATCGGTGGAGGTCTACCGCCCGCTGCGGGTGTGCCTGTTGAGCAGCGGCGACGAATTGCGCGCGCCCGGCGAAGCCTTGCAACCGGGGCAGATCTACAACGCCAATCGCCATTGCTTGTCGGCGCTGTTGCAGGGATGGGGCGTCGAGGTCCAGGACTATGGCGTCATGGCCGACGACTTGGCCGCCAGTCGGCACGCGTTGAGCCTGGCCGTCTCGGAATGCGACCTGTTGCTGACGTCCGGCGGCGTCTCGGTCGGCGAGGAGGATCACCTCAAGCATGCGATTGCCAGCCTGGGCCGCGTTGACCTGTGGCGGCTCGCCATCCAGCCCGGCAAACCCTTGGCGTTCGGAGACGTGGCCGGAAAACCGTGGATCGGTGTGCCAGGCAATCCCGCCGCCGCGTTGATCACGGTGCTGGTGGTGGTGCGGCCATTTCTGCTGAGGGCTCAGGGCGTGCGTAACGTGATACCCCGTCCGGTTGCGTTGCCCGCCGCATTCGAGTGGTTGCAACCCAACCGCCGTCGCCAGTATCTGAGGGCGCGGCTGGTGTCACAGGAAGGGGGGCAGCCCCGCGTGGAACTGCACCCGCAGCAGGGCTCGGCGATGTTGGCGCCCGCCTGCTGGGCGGACGGCCTGGCGATTGTGGAGCGCGACCGGCAAGTGCATCGGCACGACAACGTAGGGTTTCTGTCGTTTGCGGACCTCATGCAGTGACGACATCAGTGTTCATGTTCGCGTAAATGCGCCATGGCCCACACGGCAGCTTCCACGCGAGAACGCAGGCCCAGCTTGTGCAAGAGATTTTTCACGTGGACCTTGACCGTGCCTTCGGTGATGCCCAGCTTGCGCCCGATCACCTTGTTGCTGTGACCCCCGGCGATGACTTTCAACACTTGGCGCTCCCGTTCGGTCAGCGTCACGGCAGGGTTGCGCTGGGGGGAGCGCAGCGCCTGGGCCATCACGCGCGTCAGGTCGGGGCTGACCACCAGTGCACCGTTCATGGCGTCGCGGATGTAGTGGTTCAATAACTCCGGCTCCATGTCTTTGAGCAGGTAGCCGTCAGCGTCAAGGCGCAAGGCATCGCGAATGTCGTCCTCGGCGTCAGAGACCGTGAACAGCAATACCTTGCCTTCGAACGCGTGATGGCGCAGATGCCGCAAAGTCTCGATGCCGTTCATGCGGGGCATGTTGTTGTCCAGCAGCACAAGGTCCGGCTGCAAAGGACCGATCATCGCCAGCGCTTCTTCACCATCACTGGCTTCGCCGACAACCGTGAAGTCGTCTTCGAGTTCTAGCATCTGGCGAATGCCGCGACGCATCATGGGGTGGTCGTCGACCAGCAGGATGCTGCAAGGGGGGCGTATGTTCATGGAACCGTACCTTGAGTGTGGTGGCGGAGAAACTCCGGTTGAAATTCCACCTGCACGCTTGTCCCTCGGGGCTCACGGGGCAGGATACGCAGTTGGCCGTGCAAGCTGCGGGCGCGCTCGTCCATGATGTTCAGGCCATGGTGCTCCCGTGGATCGTGGCCTCCGACGAAACCCTTGCCGTCGTCTTCGATCGTCAACTGCACGGTTTCGCCAGATTGGCGCAACGCCAGCCAGACCGTCTGCGGATGGGCGTGACGCAAGCAGTTCGAGAGCGCCTCTCGGGTGATTTGCAGCAGGTGAATCTGTTCGCTGGCGGACAGCTCGAATGCCAGGTCATCGATGTGCAGGTGGACCTGAAAATCGCCGCGTTCACCGAATTCCCGGGCAGTTTCCCGCAAGCCTTGCGCCAACCCCGCATCGTGAAGTTGCAGGCGAAAGGTCGTCAGCAACTCGCGCAACTGGCGATAGGCATTGCTCAACCCGTCGCGCAGTTCGACGGTGACAGCGTCCAGCGTCGCGACGGTCTCGCCTCGACGCATCAGCGTCTGCAAACGGCTGACTTGCAGTTTCATGTACGACAGCGCCTGGGCCAGTGAATCATGCAGCTCACGGGCGATGATCGCGCGCTCCTCCAGCAGCAACAGGCGATGCTCCTGTTCGCGCTGGTGCCTGAGGGACAGGGAGGTGCCGATGAGGTGCGCCAGCGCCTCGATCAGCCGGGTTTCCCACGGGAAAGGCACATGTCCGTCGAGGAAATGTGCCTTGAGTTCGCCCATCACCTGGCCCTGATGACTGACGCTGTAAGGGTGCGGATGCCGCTCGCAGGTCGCGCACGCGCTGCTGAGGCAGACGACCGGATGCTCGGTCCCCTGAAGCGCGAGTCGCTGTCCGGCCGGGGCCTGTGACGCGCCTTGCAGGCACAGTGACAGGCGCAGGCCCGGCAGCCGTTGCTGGAATTCGCGAATCAACTCGTCCAGCATTTCGGCGTTCGCCAGCCGGGTCGCCAGGCTGTGGCTGCTTTGGTACAGCAGCTCAAGGGCGGCGTTGGTGTGCTGCAAATTCAGGGTTTTCTGCCGGACTTCGGTTTCCAGATGCCGGTGGGACTGCTCGATGGTCTCGGCCATGGCATTGAAGCGGGTCGCCAGCTGGCCAAGCTCGTCCTCGGACCGATGGTTGACCCGCGCGTGGAGTTCGCCACCGCCAAAGCGCTGCGTGACCTCCACCAGTTCCTGCAACGGGCCGATCACGCCGTTTTGCAGTTCATAGAGCCCCACCAGAAGAATGAACAGGGTGATGAACAACGCCGCCCCTTGAATCATCTGCTGCCAAGCCTGTTTTCGCTCGCTATGGCGTTGCAGCTGGCACACGAACTGGTTCAGCTGCTCGACGAATGTCTCGGCGCCGGTGTGGAACACCGCCGCGTCGCCACGGGTAAGGGCCGGAGACAGGAGGTCTCGCCAATACGACTGGAGTCGGCGGTAGCTGGCATTCAGTTCCGTTTCCTTGCCGTCTGCCAGCACGGCCTTGAGCGCCTGACTGTTGAGCCGTTGTTCGAGGCTCCGGCGGATGTCGGCGAGGGTGTCAGGTTCGGCCCCCGACGCCAGTTTCCAGCTCAGCCGGTAGGTTTCCATGCGCACCGAACCCGCCGTATTGATGGCGGCCGCGTCCCCTTGGCTGAACCAGGCGATCAGGCCGGCGCTCATTGAACTCGCCAGGGCCAGCACGGTGATCAAAATCACGGCCAGGCCCGCACGGGCGGGTAGAGAACTGCGCAGCCACCGGGTCATTGCAGCCGACCTTGAACAAGGTCGTATAAAAATTTCATGGGGGTCTACACTGAATGGAAGCAGATGGAACTGCCGCTCCTTGGCGATCTACCTCTAAAGAGTCTCACCCTGTCGGTGACCGCCCGAATCCATCGGGATGACACGGTTAAACACCGATAAACACAGGGTTTAGAGGTTCACGGGCGCTACCTCTTTGGAGGTAGACGGCCGGATCATAGTCCTGAAGGTGTCTTGGCTTCATTGATCGAAGTCATGTTTTGGTTGGGTTCGTCTCTCTAGTCTGCCGCTCACGGTTTATGACGGGAGACATAGGGATGAACCCACTGCATGTACGACAGGGCGTCGTGCTGGGCATGAGTACGCTGGCATTCACCATCTGTTTCATGATCTGGATGATGTTTGCGGTACTCGGCGTTCCCATCAAGGAACTGCTCGACCTCAACGAAACCCAGTTCGGTCTGCTGGCGGCCACGCCGGTATTGACCGGTTCGCTGGTGCGCTTGCCCCTCGGTCTGTTGGCGGACCGTTTCGGGGGGCGAAGCGTTTTCTTCCTGCTGATGCTGGTCTGCGTTTTGCCGCTGTACCTGATCAGTCACGCCACGGCTTACTGGCAATTTCTGGTGTTGGGTCTGTTCGTCGGCCTGGCCGGTGGGTCGTTCTCGGTTGGCATCGCGTACGTCGCCAAATGGTTCGACAAAGACAATCAGGGCTTCGCCATGGGCGTCTTCGGTGCGGGGAACGCAGGCTCGGCCGTGACCAAGTTTCTCGCCCCGGCGCTCATCGCCGCAGGCAGCTGGCAACTCGTCCCGCAAGTGTTCAGCGCCATGCTGTTCATCACAGCGCTGCTGTTCTGGTGGTTCAGCGCCGATGACAAGACGCATCGCAGCGCGCAAGGGGCAAACCTGCGCGAGCAGCTTCAAGCCTTGAAAGACCCGGCCGTGTGGCGTTACTGCCAGTACTACTCGATCGTCTTCGGCGGCTACGTCGCCCTGGCGTTGTGGATGACCCAGTACTACGTCGGCGAATACGGCTTCAGCCTGCAAAGCGCGGCGCTGCTGGCGGCCTGCTTCTCTCTGCCCGGCGGTGTGCTACGGGCGGTCGGCGGCTGGATGTCGGACCGCTGGGGCGCCCAGAGCGTGACGTGGTGGGTGCTGTGGGTCAGCTGGGTCTGCCTCTTCCTGTTGTCCTATCCGCAAACGCAACTGCAGATCCAGACCCTCAACGGTCCGATGGACCTGCACATCGGCCTCAACCCCGTGCTGTTCACTGCACTGCTGTTCATCATCGGCATCGCGTTCGCCTTCGGCAAAGCCTCGGTCTTCAAATACATCGCCAACGACTACCCCGACAACATGGGCGCAGTGTCCGGCATCGTCGGGCTCGCGGGCGGACTGGGCGGTTTTGTCCTCCCCATCCTGTTCGGTGCCCTGGTGGACCTGACCGGCGTGCGCTCCTCGGCCTTCATGCTCATGTATGGCGTGGTCTGGGTGTCCCTCATCTGGATGTACTTCAGCGAAATCCGCAAACGCCCGCTGCTCGGCAAGCAGCCGCCGGCGACCCCGAATCCGTTTTCCAGCATTGCTCAAGGAGACAACCATGTCGGTTCATAAACGGCCAGACGTCGGCCCGGTCATTCACGATTGGCGCCCCGAAGACCCTGCGTTCTGGGAACACAAGGGTAAAAAGATCGCGACCCGCAACCTGTGGATTTCGATTCCCGCGTTGCTGCTGGCCTTCGCGGTGTGGATGGTCTGGAGCACGGTGATCGTGCGCCTCAACGCCATCGGCTTCAGCTTCAGCACGGATCAACTGTTCTGGCTGGCGGCGTTGCCCGGTTTGTCGGGTGCGACTTTGCGGGTCTTCTACTCGTTCATGGTGCCGGTGTTGGGTGGCCGTCGCTGGACAGCGCTCAGCACCGCGTCGTTACTGCTGCCGACGGTGTGGATGGGCTATGCGGTCCAGGACCCGAATACGTCCTACGAGGTGTTCGTGATCATTGCACTGCTGTGTGGTTTCGGCGGCGGCAATTTCGCCTCCAGCATGTCTAACATCAGCTTTTTCTACCCCAAGGCACAGCAGGGCACCGCGCTGGGGCTGAACGCAGGCCTGGGCAATCTCGGGGTCTCGGTCATGCAGTTCGCCGTGCCCCTGGTGATCACCCTGGGCGTGTTCGGCACCTGGGGCGGTCAGCCGCAAACCCTGACGGATGGCAGCAGTCTGTGGCTGCAAAACGCGGGCTGGGTCTGGGTGCCATTCATTGCCGTGGTCACGCTGCTCGCCTGGTTTGGCATGAACGACCTGTCTAGCGCGAAGGCGTCTTTCAGCGAGCAGGCGGTCATTTTCAAGCGCAAGCACAACTGGCTGATGTGCTGGTTGTACCTGGCGACCTTTGGCTCATTCATTGGTTTTTCCGCAGCATTTCCGATGCTGATCAAGACGGCATTTCCGGACGTCAACGCCCTGGCCTTCGCCTTTCTCGGTCCTCTCGTGGGTGCGCTGGTGCGTCCGCTGGGTGGGTGGCTGGCCGACCAGTTGGGCGGCGCGCGGGTCACCTTGTGGAACTTCGTGCTGATGATTGTGATGGTGTTCGGTGTGCTGCATTTCATTCCCGAACAGGGCAACAGCGGCCATTTTTACGGCTTCCTGGCGATGTTCATGCTGCTGTTTTTCACCACCGGCATCGGCAACGGTTCCACCTTTCGCATGATTCCCGTGATCTTCCGCACCCTGCACGAGCGGGCCAGCGAGGGGCAGGATCTCAAAGCCCGGGAGCAAGCCATCAAGGATGCGAGCAAGGAGTCTGCCGCCGTGCTGGGTTTCAGCTCAGCCATGGGGGCCTTTGGCGCGTTCTTCATTCCCAAGAGCTTTGGCAGCTCGATGGCCATGACCGGCAGCCCGGCGATGGCCTTCTACATGTTCATCGGTTTTTACCTGAGCTGCATCGTCGTGACCTGGTGGTGGTACGCCCGCAAGGGCGCGCAAACCCCGTGCTGACATGACCCTAACCCAACCGTTGTGTGTATGGGGCACAGAACCCCACTGCAAGCCTGAGAGGACAGCATCATGAGCCATCTGCTCGATCAATTGCGGTACTTCAACCGCAAGCAAAACGAGTTTTCCGACGGTCACGGAGAGACGCGCAAAGAATCCCGCGACTGGGAAAACGTCTATCGGTCCCGCTGGCAGTACGACAAGATCGTGCGCTCGACCCACGGCGTGAATTGCACCGGTTCCTGCTCGTGGAAAATCTACGTGAAGAACGGGCTGATCACCTGGGAAACCCAGCAAACCGACTACCCGCGCACGCGCAACGACCTGCCCAACCACGAACCGCGCGGCTGCCCGCGGGGTGCCAGTTACAGTTGGTACATCTACAGCGCCAACCGGCTGAAGTACCCGAAAATCCGCAAGCCGCTACTCAAGCTGTGGCGTGAAGCCCGGCAGACCCTCGCACCGGTGGAAGCATGGGCGAGCATCGTCGAAGACAAGGCCAAGGCTGAGTCCTACAAAAGCAAGCGCGGCATGGGCGGCTTCATTCGTTCGACGTGGGACGAGGTCAACGAGATCATCGCCGCGGCCAACGTCTACACCGTCAAGCAATATGGGCCGGACCGGGTGGTGGGGTTTTCCCCGATCCCGGCCATGTCCATGGTCAGCTACGCTGCCGGTGCCCGTTACCTGTCGTTGATCGGCGGGACCTGTCTGAGTTTTTACGACTGGTACTGCGATCTGCCACCGGCTTCGCCCATGGTCTGGGGCGAGCAGACCGACGTGCCGGAGTCCGCCGACTGGTACAACTCCAATTACATCATCGCCTGGGGTTCGAACGTCCCCCAGACCCGCACGCCGGACGCGCACTTCTTCACGGAGGTGCGTTACAAGGGCACCAAGACGGTGGCGATCACCCCGGATTACTCGGAAGTCGCCAAGCTCACTGACCTGTGGCTCAACCCCAAGCAAGGCACCGATGCTGCTCTGGCTCAGGCCTTCAATCATGTGATCTTCAAAGAGTTTCATCTGGACCGGCCCAGTGCGTATTTCACTGAGTACGCCAAACGCTACACGGATTTGCCCGTATTGGTGCTGCTCAAGCCGATGCTGGGGGGCGCGCCAGGCAATGGCTACCAGCCGGACCGTTTTCTGCGGGCTTCTGATCTGGCCGGCAACTTGGGTCAGGAGAACAACCCGGAATGGAAAACCATCGCCCTTGATGCGGACGGCGAACTGGTGTCGCCACAGGGCTCGATCGGTTATCGCTGGGGCGAGCAGGGCAAGTGGAACATCTTGCCCCGTGAAGGCGGGGCCGGGCGCGATGTCGATCTGACCCTGAGCCAGATTGGCGGTGACGTGGCCGAGGTTGCTTTCCCGTACTTCGGGGGGCAGGCCCACGACCACTTCCAGCACGTGGCCGGTGAAGCGGTGCAGTACCGCCGGGTGCCGGTGCGCAACCTGATTCTGGCGGACGGGCGGCAAGTCAAAGTGGCCACGGTGTTCGACCTCTCTGCGGCAAACCTGGCCATCGACCGAGGCCTGGGCGGTGCCAACGTCGCGCGCTCCTATGACGATGCCGCCGTGCCGGGCACCCCGGCCTGGCAAGAGCGAATCACCGGCGTCAGCCGTGAAAAAGCGATCCAGATCGCCCGGGAGTTCGCGGACAACGCCGACAAGACCCGTGGCCGCTCGATGATCATCGTCGGCGCGGCGATGAACCACTGGTACCACATGGACATGAACTACCGCGGGCTGATCAACATGCTCATGCTCTGCGGTTGCGTGGGTCAGACCGGAGGTGGCTGGGCGCATTACGTCGGCCAGGAAAAGCTGCGTCCGCAATGCGGCTGGCTGCCGCTGGCGTTCGGTCTGGACTGGAGCCGTCCACCCCGCCAGATGAATGGCACCAGCTTCTTCTACGGCCACAGCTCGCAATGGCGGCACGAGAAGATGAGCATGCACGACGTACTCTCGCCCCTCGCCGACAAACGCGAATTCCCCGAGCACGCGCTGGATTACAACATCCGCGCCGAACGTGCGGGCTGGCTGCCGAGCGCGCCGCAATTCAACACCAATCCGCTGAACATCTGCCGAGACGCCGCCGCTGCCGGGATGCCGCCCAAAGATTACATGGTCAAGGCGTGGCAGGACGGCTCGATCCGTTTCGCCTGCGAACAGCCAGACAACCCGGTCAACTTCCCGCGCAATATGTTCATCTGGCGCTCGAACCTGCTCGGGTCGTCCGGCAAGGGGCATGAGTACATGCTCAAGTACCTGCTGGGCACCCGAAATGGCGTGTTGAACGAGGACATCGGCCAGGTCGGCGCGTGCAAGCCGACAGAGGCCGAGTGGGTGGACGAGGGCGCCATCGGCAAGCTCGATCTGGTCACCACCCTGGATTTCCGCATGTCCTCGACCTGCGTGTATTCCGACATCGTGCTGCCGACGGCGACATGGTACGAGAAGGACGACATGAACACCTCGGACATGCACCCCTTCATTCATCCGCTGTCCGCTGCCATCGACCCGGCTTGGGAGTCTCGTTCGGACTGGGAGATCTACAAGGGCATCGCCAAGGCCTTTTCGTCCATTGCCGAAGGGCATCTGGGCGTCGAACAGGATCTGGTCAGCGTGCCCTTGCTGCACGACAGCGTCGGTGAACTGGCGCAGCCGTTCGGCGGCACGGACTGGAAAACCGCAGGCGTCCCACCGGTGCCCGGCAAGAACGCCCCAAACCTGCAGGTGGTGGAGCGTAACTACCCCAACATCTACAAGCAGTTCACTTCACTGGGGCCGCTGCTGGAGAAGCTCGGCAACGGTGGCAAGGGCATCAACTGGAACACGGAAGAGGAGGTGAAATTCCTCGGCGAGTTGAACTACCGCAGCACCGACGAGGGCATCAGTCAGGATCGTCCGAAGATCGAAACCGCCATCGACGCCGCTGAAGTGATCCTGTCCCTGGCGCCGGAAACCAACGGCCATGTGGCCGTAAAGGCCTGGGCGGCACTGTCGAAGTTCACCGGCATCGACCATAGCCACCTTGCCTTGCCCAAGGCCCACGAAGCGATCCGGTTCCGGGATATTCAGGCGCAGCCGCGCAAGATCATTTCAAGCCCTACCTGGTCGGGTCTGGAAGACGAGCATGTCAGCTACAACGCGGGCTACACCAACGTTCACGAAAACATTCCGTGGCGGACGATCACCGGGCGCCAGCAGTTCTATCAGGATCACCCGTGGATGCAGGCGTTCGGTGAACAATTGATGAGCTACCGGCCGCCGGTCGACACCCGGACCATCGCGGGCGTGAAGGGCAAACACAGCAACGGGCAGACCGAAATCGTCCTGAACTGGATCACCCCGCACCAGAAATGGGGCATCCACAGCACGTACAGCGACAACCTGTTGATGCTCACCCTGAGCCGCGGCGGCCCGATCATCTGGCTGTCCGAGGTCGACGCGAAACGCGCGGGCATCGAAGACAACGACTGGGTCGAGTGCTTCAACGCCAACGGTGCGCTGACCGCCCGTGCGGTGGTCAGCCAGCGGGTCAAGGAGGGCATGGTGATGATGTACCACGCTCAGGAACGCATCGTGAATGTGCCTGGCTCCGAGACCACCAAGACCCGGGGCGGCCACCACAACTCGGTCACCCGCGTGGTGCTCAAACCGACCCACATGATCGGCGGCTATGCGCAGCAGGCCTACGGTTTCAACTATTACGGCACGGTCGGTTGCAACCGCGACGAATTCGTCGTGGTGCGCAAGATGGCCAAGGTCGATTGGCTTGACGGATCGGACGGCGATGACCTGCCGCGTCCTCTGCCAACCGAGATCGAGTGAGGAGCGCTGTCATGAAGATTCGTTCACAAGTGGGCATGGTCCTGAATCTGGACAAATGCATCGGCTGTCACACCTGTTCGATCACCTGCAAGAACGTGTGGACCAGCCGAGAAGGCATGGAATACGCCTGGTTCAACAACGTCGAAACCAAACCCGGCATCGGCTACCCGAAAGAATGGGAAAACCAGGATAAGTGGAAAGGCGGCTGGCTGCGCAACGCCAACGGTTCGATCACGCCGCGCATTGGCGGCAAGTTCCGCGTGCTGGCGAACCTGTTCGCCAACCCCGATCTGCCGACCCTCGACGACTACTACGAGCCGTTCGATTTCGACTACCAGCATCTGCACACCGCACCGCTGGGCGTGCATCAGCCAACAGCACGCCCCCGGTCGCTGGTGTCCGGCAAGCGCATGAAAAAAATCGAGTGGGGCCCGAACTGGGAAGAAATCCTCGGCACTGAATTCGCCAAACGGCGCAAAGACAAGAACTTCGATCAGATCCAGGCGGACATTTACGGCGAGTACGAAAACACGTTCATGATGTATTTGCCGCGCCTGTGTGAGCACTGCCTCAACCCGGCGTGCGCAGCGTCCTGCCCCAGTGGGGCGATCTATAAGCGCGAAGAAGACGGCATCGTCCTGATCGACCAGGAAAAATGCCGTGGCTGGCGCATGTGCATCAGCGGCTGCCCGTACAAAAAGATTTACTTCAACTGGAAAAGCGGCAAGTCCGAGAAATGCATTTTCTGCTACCCGAGGATCGAAGCCGGCATGCCGACCGTGTGTGCCGAAACTTGCGTCGGGCGGATTCGTTACCTGGGCGTGCTGCTGTACGACGCCGATCGCATCAGTGAAGTCGCGAGCACCCCTCACGAGCGAGACCTTTACGAGCAACAACTGGAGATTTTCCTCGATCCGAACGATCCGGCGGTGATTCGCCAGGCCCTGGAAGACGGCGTACCGCAATCGGTGATCGACGCGGCGCAACGCTCGCCGGTCTACAAAATGGCGGTGGACTGGAAGCTGGCGCTGCCGTTGCACCCCGAGTACCGGACGCTGCCGATGGTCTGGTACGTCCCGCCGCTGTCGCCGATTCAAAACGCCGCCGCAGCGGGCACCGTTGGCATGAACGGGGTGATCCCGGACGTCGACAGCCTGCGCATTCCGTTGCGCTACCTCGCGAACCTGCTTACGGCGGGCGATGAGAAACCGGTGAAGCGGGCGCTCAAGCGCTTGCTGGCCATGCGCGCCTACAAACGCTCCGAGCAGGTCGATGGCATCCAGGATCTTCAGGTTCTGGACGATGTGGGGCTGAGCGTGAGCCAGGTCGAAGAGATGTACCGCTACCTGGCCATTGCCAATTACGAAGACCGGTACGTGATCCCCAGTGCACACCGCGAAGAGGCCATGAGCGATGCTTTCGCCGAGCGTTCCGGGTGTGGCTTCAGTTTCGGCAGTGGCTGCAACGGGACGTCGGATACCAATCTTTTTGGCGCGAAGAAGGCCAATCGCCGGGACATCATCAACACCGTTCAGCTGTGGGAGGAGTGAGCATGCGCATTCTAAAGGTGATTTCATTGCTGTTGGACTACCCGGCTGAACACCTGGTGGACGGCAGGGCAGAGTTGGAGCAAGCCATCCTTCAAGCGCGGGAAATCAGCCCGTCTCAACGGGGCGCGTTGTTCCAGTTGCTGGCGCTGATCTGCAATCAGGACTTGATGGATGGCCAGGAGCACTACGGTGCGCTGTTCGGCCGAGGCCGGGCGCTGTCGTTGCTGCTGTTCGAACACGTCCATGGAGAGTCCCGCGACCGGGGGCAGGCCATGGTCGACATGCTTGCCCAGTACGAATCCGCCGGGTTTGCCATTGGTGTCAAGGAGCTGCCGGACTACCTCCCGTTGTACCTGGAATACCTGTCCACGCGCCTAGATCTGGAGGCTCGCGAGGGCCTGGCCGATATCGCCCACCTGTTGGCGTTGCTGGCTGCGCGGCTTGAAGAGCGCGAAAGCGCCTACGCCAGTTGCTTCCGGGCGCTGCTGCAAATCGCCGGTGCCGAACCCGTAGAGGCCGTTGCCCAGTTGCGCGAAAAAGTCGCGGCCGAACCCCGGGACGACTCTTTGGAAGCGCTGGACAAAGTGTGGGAGGAAGAGGCAGTGGACTTCATGCAGGCGGAGCAGCAGGACCGCTGTGGCGTCACGCCAAACGCACCGGGCAAGGCCCGGGAAGAAAGCGCTGTGCCGTTGCACTGGGTGGATTTTCAGGATCAAAGACCGGCCAGCGCGCCGGACGAGGAGGTGGGTCATGTCTAAATGGAATTTGCTGGCGTTCGGCGTCTATCCCTACGTGGCACTGGCCGTCTGCCTGATCGGCAGTTGGGCGCGGTTCGACCTCTCGCAGTACACCTGGAAAGCCGGGTCCAGCCAGATGCTCTCCAACAAGGGCATGCGCTTGGCGAGCAACCTGTTTCACATCGGGGTGTTGTTCGTGCTGGCCGGACATTTCGTCGGTCTACTGACCCCGGCGCCGATCTACCACACGGTCATCAGCACTGAAAACAAGCAGCTGCTGGCCATGGTTTCCGGCGGCATTTTTGGCGGGTTGTGCCTGATCGGGTTGCTCATGCTGATTCATCGACGGCTCACCGACCCACGGGTTCGTGCGACGTCGAGCGTGTCGGACATCCTGATTCTGTTGGTGCTGCTGGCTCAGTTGGTGCTCGGTCTGCTGACCATTGTCGCCTCCACCCAACACCTGGACGGCTCGGTCATGGTGTTGCTCGCTGAGTGGGCGCAGAACACGGTGCTATTGCGTCCTGAAGAGGCCGCGGCCGCCATCGCGCCGGTCAGCCTGGTGTACAAGCTGCACGTGTTTCTGGGGCTGACGCTGTTCGTGCTGTTTCCGTTCACGCGGTTGGTGCACGTGGTCAGCGCGCCGATCTGGTACCTCGGTCGACGCTATCAGATCGTTCGGCAGAGAGCGTAAGGAGACGATCATGTCAGAAGCATGTGGATGCGGCAGCGGTTGCGGCTGTGCGCCTCAAGAACCGTTGAATGCCGCTGCGTCGGAGTCGCCGGCCCCTCACGCCGAGGTGATTGCCAGCAGCGAGCAGGAATGGCCCATCG
The DNA here is from genome assembly GCF_044753445.1 of Pseudomonas sp. NPDC088368. Classification (NCBI taxonomy): domain Bacteria; kingdom Pseudomonadati; phylum Pseudomonadota; class Gammaproteobacteria; order Pseudomonadales; family Pseudomonadaceae; genus Pseudomonas; species Pseudomonas sp. NPDC088368. The sequence continues at coordinate 307,039 of NZ_JBIVNG010000008.1, read as the reverse complement.
TCTCGGTCAACGAGGTGCCGATTACCCCTCAGGCCATAGCGCTGGAAGTGCAATATCACCCGGCGGGCAGTCGTGAAGAGGCGGTCTACAGTGCGGCGCGGGCATTGGTGATCCGTGAGCTGTTGCAGCAACGGATCGCTGCGCTGGGCCTGTCATTGCAGATCGGCCCAGGAGAAAACGAAGAGGAAGCGGCCACGCGGTTACTGCTGGAACGTGAGGTGCCGGTGCCCGTCTGCGACGAGGCCACCTGTCAGGGTTACTACGAACGCAACCAGGCGCGCTTCCACAGCGCGCCCTTGCTCGCGGTGCGGCACATCCTGCTCGAATGTGCCCCGGACGACGATGAGGCCCGCAGCTTGGCGTTGACCCACGCAGAAGCCTTGCAACAGAAATTGAGCCAGTTTCCCGAGCAATTCGCGGAGCTGGCGAAGGCTCATTCCGCGTGCCCGTCGAGGGCACAGGGAGGGTCTCTGGGGCAGATCAGCAAGGGCCAGACCGTTTCGGAGCTCGAACGTCAGTTGTTCGCCTTGCCGATCGGTTTGGCCGACGCGCCGTTGGAGAGCCGTTATGGCTGGCATGTGATCAGCGTCGATCAGCGGGTCGAAGGTCAGCCGTTGCCCTACGAGGCCGTCGCACCCGCCATTCGCACTCTGTTGCAGCAAGGGGTATGGCAGAAAGCGGTGGTGCAGTACCTGCAAACCCTCATCGGTGCAGCGGATATCCGCGGCATTCAACTGCGAGGCGCCGACTCGCCGCTTGTGCAGTAAAAGGAGGCAGAACATGAACACGCTGATGCAGGACGGCTTTGGTCGACACATCGATTACCTGCGGCTGTCAGTGACCGACCGCTGTGATTTTCGCTGCGTGTATTGCATGGCCGAACACATGACCTTCCTGCCCCGCCAACAGGTGCTCAGCCTTGAGGAACTGCATCGGGTGGCCGCCGTGTTCGTGGGATTGGGCGTGCGCAAGATTCGGCTGACCGGAGGTGAGCCCCTGGTTCGCCCTGGCATTGTCGAGCTGTGCCGCCGCATCGCAGCGTTGCCAGGGCTGCGCGAGTTGGTGATGACCAGCAACGGCTCGCAGTTGCAGCGGCTGGCGCGGCCTCTGGCAGAGGCCGGTGTCAAACGCCTGAACATCAGCCTCGATAGCCTGGACCCAGAGCGCTTTCGGGCGATCACTCGTCACGGCGACCTCGATCAGGTGCTGCGCGGGGTCGAGGCCGCAACAACGGCCGGATTCGAGCGGGTCAAGCTCAACTGCGTGGTGATGAAGGGACGCAATCTGGATGAGGTGCTGCCGTTGGTGCGCTACGCCATCGAGCAGGGCATCGACATCACCTTCATCGAAGAAATGCCGCTGGGGGAGGTGGGGCGGGCGCGGCAAGAGGCGTTCTGTTCCAGCGATGAGGTTCGGCACCTCATTGCCCGTGAGTTTTCGCTGCATGAAAGTCTGGAAAGCAGCGGTGGCCCGGCGCGCTACCTGCGTCTGACCGATCACCCGGACACCCGAATCGGTCTTATCTCGCCCCACAGTCAAAACTTTTGTGCCAGTTGCAATCGGGTGCGGATGACCGTCGAAGGGCGTTTGCTGTTATGCCTCGGCCATGAAAATGCCCTCGACCTGCGCGCGTTGCTGCGGCGCCACCCGCTGGAGGACGGGCCGTTGATCGACGCCGTGCAGGACGCGTTGCGCAGAAAGCCGCTCCGGCATGAGTTCGACCCTCACGGCGACGTCCAAGTGGTGCGCTTCATGAACATGACAGGAGGCTGAACCCGCCCTCTATCTTTTAACCTCTCAAGCAGGTTTCGAATACCTGAGCATTACGACCACCGCTCCCAGCAACAGCGTCACCGCGATCAGATAAATGCCAGCGGCATAGAAACCGGTAGCGCTTTTCGACCAGCCGATAATCGCCGGACCGATCATGCCCGCGACGTTGGCCAGTGCGCTGATGGCGGCGATGCCGATGGCGGCCTGTTGTTTGCTCATGACCGACGCCGGGATGCTCCAGAACACCGGCATCGCGCCATAGGTGAAAAAAGCCGCGAGCATCAGCACCGAATACGAGCTGAAACCCGATACCCATTGCGAAGCGATGACGCTGTAGGCGAGGGCGCCTGCCACCAGGGCGGCGGCGACGAAGCGGCGTCGCTGCATGTAGCGATCGGACAACCACCCCATCACAATCATGCCCATCGCACCCACGGCGTACAGGCCTGCCGACAGCATGGCAATCGTGCTGGTGGTGCCGCCGACCGCTTCCTTGATGAAGGACGGCGCCCAATAATTCAGCACGACCATCGACATGACTATGGCGAAGTAGACGAAGCCCAGCGCCAGGGTCACGGGGGACCGCAGCGTAGTCAGCAATCGGTGGTTGACGACGGTTTCGCGGGGGCCGGTCTGCTCGCGTTCAATGGCGTCGATCAGCGTCTGTTTTTCGTCGCTGTTCAGGTGTTTCGAGGTGGAGGGTTTGTCATCGAGTACGACCCACGCCAACACGCCCAACAGCACGGTGATGCCGCCTTCCATGATGAACATCCATTTCCAGCCGCTCAGACCGTGCCAGCCGTTGAAATAGACCATCAGAAAACTCGACAGCGGGCTGCCGATGACCCCGGCAACGGGAATCCCCAAAGTGAACCACGAGGTGATCCGGCCGCGCCGTGATGCCGGAAACCAGTAGCTGAGGTAAAGGATCATGCCTGGCAGAAACCCGGCCTCGGCGATGCCCAGCAGGATCCGCGCCAGGTAAAACCCGCCGACGCTTTGGACCAGCATGAAGCCCGCCGTGACCAGCCCCCACAGCACCATGATCCGGGTCAGCGTGAAACGTGCGCCGAAGCGTTCCAGCATCATGTTGCTGGGCACTTCGAAGAGGATGTAGCCAATGAAAAACAGCGATGCGCCCAGCCCGTACTGTGCCGCGCTCAGGCCAATCTCGGCACTGAATTCCAGGTGCGCGATGGCGACGTTCGAGCGATCGATGTTGCACAGGACGTAGCAGATGAACAGGAACGGCAGGATACGCCAGGCGATCCGGTTCAATAGCGCGTCCGAGCTGGACACGGCGGGTTCTACGACAGAGCGATGCAGGTCGGTGCGCATCTACGGTTCCTCTTATTATTCGAGTGGGAACAGAAATCGGAATGAAGCGGATTGGTGCAGTTGAACGTGCGAACTAGTGCTCTCGGGCGGTGAGGCGTTTGCTGATCAAGGCGGCCTGTTCGGCCAACGTGGCGGCCGTCGCGGGCACCCGGTCTTGCGTCAGGTTGCTGGCGACAGCGGCCACGCTCAGGGCGGCAACGATTTCTCCCGCAGGCCCGTAAATCGGCACCGAAACAGCGGCCGTGCCTTGGGTGACGCCTTGCGCGGCGTAAGCAAACCCTCGTGCCTTGGCGGCAGTGATGCGTGATTTGATCTCGTCAAGGGTGAGGTTGGACGTCTCCAGACGCGCCTTGTCCAGTTGCAGCAGGTATTCGGCCTCTTCATCGGGCAGGCCGCACAGCAGCACCACACCGGCGACGCCGACACCCAAGGGCCTGCGGGTGCCGACGTCGATGGACATCACCTTGATGGGGTAGCTGCCGAGACGCCGGTCCAGGCACACCGAGTCTCGACCGCTGCGCACAGTGATGAACACCGTGTCGCCCAGTTGATCGCTCAAATACTGCAAGTGCGGCTCAGCCAGTTTGCGCAGCGGCGAACGGGAAGGGCGGGCCAGCGCCAGCATGGAAATCTCTCCGCCCACTCGGTAGCGGCGGGTCACCGGGTCCTGTTCCGCCGCATTTTCATCGATCAGCGCTTGCAGCAGGCGGTGCACCGTGGGCCGCGACAGTTGCGTGTGACGCACCACGTCGACCAGCCGCATGCCTTGCTCCTGGCCCAAAGCCAGGATGCGCAGCACCTGAAAGGCTCGGGTCAGCGAGCGCACGGTCGACGTGTTGTCACTCATGTCAGTGGGTGTTGGCTGACGGCTCATCGGCGCCTCGAAGCGGGTGGTCGGTCAGTTGAACGTGCCCGCGATGAACGCGGCGTTGGTCTTCACGTTGCTCTTCACGTTGCTCTTCACGTTGTTCTGCATAGTGGTGCGGCTCACACGTCCTGAACAGACGTGGCGGAAGATTTCGTTCCGCAGCGTGGACTTTTATCTGGCCTGTGGGGTGCGGATTTCATCGACCCAGGCGGTGAACTCACACTGGATCAGAAATTTTGAGGGCGTCGCGGCCTGAATGGCGTGGCGTGCCGGGCGGTTGTCCGGATCAGGAAACAAACTGAGCCAGTGCGCGTTCAAGGGGCCGCGCTGATCCCGGTCCTGCATCCAGACGGTCATTTTCACCATGTCGTCCGGAAAGGCTCCAGCGGCCTGCAAGATGGCTTTGATGTGGCTGAACATGTGCTGGCATTGGCTTTCGAGGTCCTCGGGCAATTCCCCGGTTTTCGGGTCGTTGCCATTGATGATGCCGGTCATCAGCAGCGGGCCGCGGCGGCAGGCGGCCGGAATCGGATTGGTGTGGGAAAACTGATCCAGGTGAATGGTTTGGCGATGGCTCATGACGTACTCCGCAAAACGCGATAAGGCAGAAGGGTGACGTTATTGATAGCGATCCCTGCCGCGGTGCCACAAGCCGCATCCTTGCAAAGAGTCCACCAGCCGGAATCAAATCCAAGAGGCCCGTTGCTGGACTGCCGAGCCGTTCTTACAGTCGGATCAGGTTCTCCAACACGAGCACACCCCATGCCTGACTACCTGCCGTTTGATCCCCATCCCCGTGCACCGGTGCCCCTGCCGCCGGCGTTGTCCTGCGATAGCCAGTTTCACGTGTTCGGCCCTCGGGACCGTTACCCGATCCAGCCGGAAGCCGCGTACAGCATGCCGTCCGCCACGTGGGAAGTGGCCCGCGATCTGCATCGCACATTGGGCATCCAGCGCGGTGTGATCGTGCAGGCCACCACCTACGGGGCCGACCACAGCGTCGTGTTGGACGCTCTCGAAGGCCTGAATGCCGGTGGAGGCCCCCGTCGTTACGTAGGCTGTGCAAACGCCGCCGTATTGATGGACGGCCATGAACGCCAGCTTCAACGCCTGCACGACGCCGGGGTGCGCGGTGCGCGATTCAGCCGCGCCGGGCTGGGCATCAGCTTTTCCCCGGCAGAACTGCGCCGGGCGCTCGACCTTGTTGCCGAGTTGGGCTGGTACGTCAAAGTGCAGCCCTCGGCGGACGGCGTCGTCGAGCAACTGAAAGATTTCGAACACCTCAAGGTGCCGGTGGTCATCGATCACATGGGGCGCGCCAAACCCTCGCTGGGGCGAACCGACCCGAGTCTCGACAGGGTGCTGGGACTGCTGGGCGAAGGCCATTTCTGGGTAATGCTGTCGCTGTCCGAAAAAATCTCGACTCAAGGCGAACCGTGGGACGACGTTCTGCCGCTCGCCCAGACGCTGATCGCCGCTGCACCCGAACGTTGCCTGTGGGGCAGCGACTGGCCGCACCCCCTCTCAACGAAACAACCGCCGAACGAGGGGGCGTTGATGGAGCTGCTGTATCGCTTCGCCCCTGACCCCACGACCTTGCAGCGCATTCTGGTCACCAACCCTGCCCACCTCTTTGGATTTGAGCCATGAAACTGATCACGTACACGCACGCAGGTATCAGCACGTGGGGCGCCGTGGTTGACGACGGCGTGATCGACCTCGGTCAGCGCTTTCCTGAGCTCGACGGCGTCGCTGCGCTGCTGGGAGCACCGGCTCAAGTGCTGGCCGACGTCAACACCCTGGTCGCGGGCGCTCAGGCGGACTGCCCGTTGTCCGCCGTCACGTTGCAACTGCCGGTCCCGGCGCCGAAAAAGATTTTCTGCATCGGGGTCAACTACGCCCAGCGCAATGCCGAATACAAGGACGGCAGCGAGCTGCCGAAATACCCGAGCATTTTCATGCGCGTGCCGGATTCCTTTTCGGCCCCGGATCAGGCGTTGCTCCAGCCCCATGAGTCCCGGCAGCTGGATTACGAAGGGGAGATTGGTATCGTCATCGGCCAGGGCGGTCGCCGCATCCCGGCCGATCAGGCGCTGGCTCATATCGGCGGCTTGACCTGCGTCAACGAGGGCACGATTCGCGACTGGGTACACCACGCCAAATTCAACGTGACCCAAGGCAAGAACTTCCACCGTTCCGGCTCCTATGGGCCGTGGGTGGTGACGGCTGACGAATTTCCGGAGGGCTACGGCAATCTTCATCTGCTCACGCGCGTGAACGGCGAACTGCGCCAAGAGGACACGACAGCCCGTTTGATGTTCGATTTCGGCCACCTGATTGCCTACCTTTCGACGTTCACCACGCTGGAAACCGGTGACCTGATCGTGACCGGCACCCCGACCGGGGCTGGCATCCGTTTCGACCCGCCGCGTTTCCTGCGACCGGGCGATGTGGTGGAAGTCGAGGTGGTGGGCGTGGGCGTGCTGCGCAACCCTGTGGAGCAGGAATCATGAAGCCGGTGCTCACGCTTGAGCAAACGTGGCACGCCGTCAGGCAACTGGCGCACGCCGAACAGCACCGCCAGCAATGTCGGCAGTTTTCCCTGCAATACCCGGACATGAACCTGGCGGACGCCTATGCCATTCAGTCGGCGTGGATCGAACACAAAGTCGCCTCGGGCCGCCAGGTGAAGGGGCACAAGATCGGCCTGACGTCCAACGCCATGCGTCGCGCCGTTAACATCGATGAGCCGGATTTTGGCGTGTTGCTGGACGACATGTTTTACGCCGACGGCGCACGCATTCCGACTGAGCGTTTCATTGAACTGAAAATCGAGGCGGAACTGGCGTTCGTGTTGAGCAAGCCGCTGTCCGGGCCGGACTGCACGCTGTTCGACGTGCTGGAGGCGACGGCCTACATCACGCCCGCGCTGGAAGTGCTGGATGCACGCATCCAGCGCCGGGACAGCGAGACCGGACGCACGCGCACGGTGCTCGACACCATCAGCGACAACGCGGCCAATGCCGCGATCATTCTCGGCGGACGGGCGTTCAAGCCGAGCCTCGTCGACGCGGACATCCGCCGGATTGGTGCCATCGTCAGCAAAAACGGCGAGGTCGAGGAAACGGGACTGGCCGCCGGCGTGTTGAATCACCCGGCGTACGGCGTGGCCTGGCTGGTCAATCGACTGCACGCCCACGGCGTGGGGCTGGAGGCCGGGCAGGTGATCCTCGCCGGATCGTTCATCCGGCCCATCGATGTGGTCCGTGGCGACACCGTCATGGCTGATTACGGCGAGTTCGGCACGGTGTCGTGCCACTTCGCCTGACCCGCTTTGTTTTTCCACCGCAGGTGACGCCCATGAACGAATTCAAACAGCGCCTGATGGCACGCCAACCGCAGATCGGCCTATGGCTGGGACTGGCAGATCCTTATTCTGCCGAGCTGGCGGCCAATGCCGGCTTCGATTGGCTGCTGATCGATGGCGAGCATGCGCCCAATGACCTGCGCAGTGTGCTGAGCCAGTTGCAGGCGGTCGCGCCTTACCGATCCCGGCCTATCGTGCGCCCGATGTCCGGCGACGCTGCGCTGATCAAGCAACTGCTCGACATCGGCGCGCAAACCTTGCTGGTGCCCATGGTCGACACCGCCGACCAGGCGCGAGCGCTGGTGCGTGCCGTGACCTATCCGCCTCAGGGCATTCGTGGCATGGGAAGTGGCATGGCCCGGGCGTCTCGCTGGAACGCCATCGCGGATTACCTGGATCAGGCGGACGACGCGGTATGCCTGCTGGTGCAAGTGGAAAGCCTGGAAGGCCTGGCCAACCTTGACGCGATCATCGCGGTCGAGGGCGTGGACGGGGTCTTTATCGGTCCCGCCGATCTCTCGGCTGCGATGGGCCATCGCGGCAACCCCGGGCACCCCGACGTGCAGGACGCCATCGAGCACGCCATCTTGCGGATCTGCGAAGCGGGCAAAGCGGCGGGCATTCTCACCCCAGACGAACGTCTTGCACGGCGCTATCTGGAGCTGGGCGCGACGTTTGTTGCCGTGGGTGTCGATACGACGGTACTGATGCGCGGCCTCAAGGCGTTGTCCAGCCGATTCAAGAGTCTGGATACGCCGCCGTCGCCGACTGGCGGGTATTGAGCACCCGACGGTGGCCTGTCGCTGCATCGCTCTACCGACGGCTGCGCCTCGACAGCGGAAGGGACGACGGCAGCGTCCTATGTTCGAGGCGCGCCAGGCGTTGAGCGACCCACATGGCGTGGTACACCAGAGCTGCTCCACACCCCCGAACTGCCACGGCGGTGGCTCTGCATCAGGTGGGTGTCCACGATGCCGGTGGCTTCCATCAAGGCGTACATCGTTGTTGGTCCCACGAAGGCGAATCCCGCTTTCTGCAACGCTTTGCTCAGCGCCAACGACTCGGGCGAGGTCGTCGGCACTTCGGCCATGGTCCGGGGTTCAGGCGTTACCTCGGGCTGGAACGACCAGATGAATGCCGCCAAGCCACCGCGTTCGCGAAGCGCGAGGGTCGCTTTGGCGTTTTTGATGGTGGCCAACACCTTCGCGCGGTTGCGAATGATCCCGGCATCGGCCATGAGGCGCTCGATGTCGTGCTCATCGAATGATGCGACCACCTCCGGATCGAACTGCTTGAACGCACGCCGGAAGGCTTCACGCTTACGCAGGATGGTGACCCAGGACAACCCGGACTGAAACGCCTCAAGGCTGAGGCGCTCGAAGAGCCCTCGTTCGTCACGCACAGGCATGCCCCACTCGGTGTCGTAGTAATCGCGCAGAAGCGGATCGGTCGTCGCCCAGGGCGGCCTCACCAGACCGTCTTCGCACTGGACGGCGTGAACGGGTTTGGCTTGTGCAACGCGTGGCGCCCGTTTGCCTGCACCAGCACCTGTGCCTGGCCCGGTCGCCGGGGAGGTCGATGGGCCGACGTCGGTTTTAGGAGATTCGTCTTTCATGGATCAGCGCTACCGAGGTTGGCATTCATGGGTCTAAAAACCTGTGTGGAAACATGACCGTAAGTATTCCACCAGCGCGGTCACCGAACGAGGGATCTGGCGAGAATAGGGGCGAATCAGATAAATCTCTTCGGCGAATGCGCCTTTCAGCGCCCAATGCCCCAGTACCGGCACGAGCGACCCATTGTCCAGGGCGGCCTGCGCGCTGAAGTCCGGAAGCAGGGCGATGCCCAGGTGTTGAAGCGCGGCATCGCGGAGGGCCTCGCTGTTGTTGGTCGCGAAGTTCCCGGTGATGGGCACCGTCAGGCGTTCCCCGGCGCGCTTTCCCTTGGCGGGACGTTCGAACGTCCAGGCGGGGGCATCCACGCCGCGTGGGTAAAAAAGACAATTGTGATCAACCAGCCCCATCGGGTTATCGGGTTGGCCGTGGGTTGCGAGGTAGGCAGGGGTAGCCACCAGGACCGATCGTGTATCGCAGAGTTTCCAGGCGACATGAGTGTCGGGCACCTGATAGCTGTGGCGCACCGCCAGGTCATACCCTTCAGCCGCCATGGAACTGAGATGGTCCGAGACGTCCAGTTGCACGCGCACGTCCGGGTGCCGCGCAAGAAAACCCGACAGCCGAGGCACGAGGTGTTGGCGAGCGAAAGCCACTGGCGCGGTGAGCCTCACCAGACCGCGTACGGCCCCGGCAGAATCCCTCACTTGAGAAAAACTGTCGGCAATGTGCGCGAACGCGCCACGGACTTCCCGCACCAGAGACTGCCCTGCATCCGTCAGGCGAACGCTGCGGGTCGTGCGTTGCACCAAACGATGCCCGGTGGCTTTTTCGAGCTCTGAAATCCGCTGGCTCACCGCTGATTTACTGACCCCCAAGCGCGTGGCGGCAGCCGTATAGGTGCCGACCTCTTCGAGAATCGCCAGCCAGTGGATGTGGGACCACAGGCCTTCCGCGTCAGATTTCTGCATGATTCGATTGTTCTCTACAGGAAACAATGAATTCAATAATCCCATCTCGTCCAGAACAATACAAAGGGCTATCGTCGCTTCATCGCCTGGCTTTGACCGGGCACACCCCTGAGCCATTGTTGAGGTAACTGTCATGCCACTGATCACGATTGACCTGGTTGAAGGCCGCTCGGATGAGCAACTTCAAACCCTTCTGGACACCGTGCACCGCGCCATGGTCGACGCGTTCCAGGTGCCTGAGCGCGATCGTTACCAGATCGTCAACGAACGACGTCCGGGGCGACTGATCGTTGAGGACACAGGGCTGAATATCCCCCGGACCCACAACGTGGTGGTCATCAGGGCGGTGAGCCGACCCCGTACCGAAGAGTCGAAAACCAGGTTCTACCAATTGTTGGCTCAGTTGCTCAAAGAGCGTTGCGGCATCGAGCCATCCGACCTGATGGTGTCCATCGTTACCAACTCGGATGCGGACTGGAGCTTTGGGCATGGCCGCGCCCAGTTTCTGACGGGAGAGCTCTGACTCGAACATGGCGATGTTCAGAACCGTGACCCGCCAGGCGACTGAGGAGGAGGGCATGCCCCTTTTTCCTGGGACCTAGTGAATCTTGCTGAACAGCCAGGTGGAGAACAGTTTTATTTTTTCCAGATTGCGCTCACTCGTCCGGCACGACAGAAAGTGCGTTTCGCATTCGATGGCTTTGAACTGCCCCGCGCCCAGTTCGACCAAGGCGCCGCTGGCCAACTCGCGTTCGGCCAGTCGCACGGTTTCCAACGCAATCCCCATGCCGTCGACGGCGGCGGAAATGGCCAGGGCCCCCCGGTCGAACGACTGCCTTGGCCGATCAGGAAAGGTCAGCCCGTTGAGCTTGAACCAGTCTTTCCACGTCACGCGGCTCAGTTGCGAATCGATCAGGGTCAGGCGGGTCGCCAATTCCCGGGCCGAAAGGTCGGCCCGCAAGGAAGACGGCGCCACCATCGGGATAATCCGCTCGACGCCCATTGGCTGCACCACGATGCCAGAACGGCTGACGGCCGTCTTGTATGAAATGGTGAGGTCGATCTCGCGCATCTGAATCAGGTCGATGGGTTCGGCGCCCGTGGACAAGCGAATGGTGATGTCCGGGTGTTGCTGCGTGAACTCCGGCAGGCGCGGCCCCAGCCATTTTGCCGCCAGACTGGGGGCGCAATGCAGCGCGAGAACTTGGGCGCCGCGTTCCAGCGAGACATCCTGGCACGCCGCTTCGAGCACATCGAAAACCCGCTCCAGGCTGTCGTAGAAACGCTTCCCTTCGGCGGTCAGTTCGACCCGTCGGTTTCGGCGGTAGAACAGCGGACGGCCGAAGTATTCCTCCAACTCCTTGACCTGATGGCTGATCGCCGATTGTGAACGGTGCAGCTCCTCTCCCGCCTGCGTGAAGCTTTCCAGTCGGGCGGCGGCTTCAAAGGCGCGCAACAGCACAAAATTGGGGATGCGTCGCATCAGTTATGTCCCATTAAATCGTTAATCCCTGAATGGCATTCATGCTTCTATGCATAGACATCGTTTGTCAAGGATGCCCCGCGTGCCGATCATGGCCCCCAAGCGCGACGCGTCATTTACGCCCGAAGCGAACGCTGGCGCGCAATCTCCATAACAATAAATGAGGTGCCTGACATGTCTGAAGTCCTGGATTTGCCGTTGAAAGCGGTTTCCAAACCCGAAAAAGTGTCGATCTATCAGCCTGATCAGGTGGGGCTGACGTTTCCCGAACTTCCCGTGTTTTCCAGCCACGCCGAACACCGCCAGCACCTCAAGGAGCGTCTGGTCGCCGCCTGCCGTGCCTTCGCGATTCATGGTCTGGATTACGGCTTCGCCGGTCACCTGACGGTCCGCGATCCTGAGCATGCGCACCTGTACTGGACCAACCCGATGGCCGTGCATTTCAACAAGGTCAAGGTGTCGAACCTGATCTGCGCCGACCACCATGGGAATGTGGTCGAGGGCAGCTACGCGATCAACCGCGCCGGGTTCGTGTTGCATGCGGCGGTGCATGAGCAGCATCAGGACATCGTCGCCATGTGCCACGCGCACACCGTCTACGGCACGGCGTTCGCGTCTCTGGCCAAGCCTCTGTTGCCCATCTCGCAGGACGCCTGCGCGTTCTTCGAGGACCACGTGGTGATCAGCGATGAAGCAGGGAAAGTGGCCGTGGAAGTGCAGGGCGGTAACAAAGTCGCCAACGCGTTTGCCGGGGTGAAAGCCGCCATTCACCAGAATCACGGCCTGCTCACGGCCAGCCGCCACAGCATCGATTCGGCTGCGTTCTGGTTCATCGCGCTGGAACGTTGCTGCCAGCAGCAGCTGCTGATCGAGGCCACCGGCGCGACCCCAAAACTGGTAACTGAAGAGCGTGCGCGCTACAGCCGCGAGCATGTGGGCAGCGAATACATCGGCTGGCTGCATTTCCAGACGCTGTGGAGCGACCTCGTCGAGACCCAGCCGGACATGTTCGACTGACTCCGCATCCCCGTCCTGACAATAACAATAAGTGGGAGATAGACCGATGGCCGAAGCAGCCCCTGCCGTTTTCGCGACCGGCGAAACGCGCACGCACGACAGACTCTATGGGCGCCTGACCCTCAGGCTCCTGCCGTTCCTTTTCATGTGTTACGTGTTCGCCTACCTGGACCGGGTCAACGTCGGGTTCGCGAAATTGCAGATGCTCGATGATCTGGGGTTCAGTGAAACCATTTACGGCTTTGGCGCCGGGGTGTTTTTTCTGGGGTATTTCCTGTTCGAAGTCCCCAGCAACATCCTTCTGCACAAGGTCGGAGCGCGTCGCTGGATCGCCCGGATCATGATCACCTGGGGCATAATTTCAGCGTGCATGGTGTTCGTAACGACGCCGATGATGTTCTATGTGCTGCGTTTCCTGCTCGGCGTGGCCGAGGCCGGATTCGTACCGGGCATTCTGCTGTACCTGACGTACTGGTTCCCGTCCTCCCGGCGCGGAAAGATCACCGCGATGTTTCTCACCGGGATTCCCATGGCGGGTGTGATTGGCGGGCCACTGTCCGGGCTCATCATGTCAACGACCCAGGGCTGGCACGGTCATTCGGCCTGGCAATGGCTGTTCTTTCTGGAAGCGATTCCCTCAGTGCTGGCCGGTATTGCGGTGCTGTTTTACCTGCAAGACAAGATCGACGATGCGAAATGGCTGACCCAGGACGAGAAGCGAACGCTGCAACAGAACCTCGCGGCCGAGGCCACGCAATCCGACGACCATTCGGCGTTTGGCGCCTTCAAAAACAAAATGGTCTGGCTGCTGAGCCTGGGGTATTTCGGGCTGATGATGGGCCTTAACGGGATCACGTTCTGGCTGCCCTCGCTGATCAAAGGCGCGGGCATTCAAAGTGCGGCGACGGTTTCGATCATCACCACCATCCCCTACGCCTGTGCGGCCATCGCCATGATCATGATCGGTCGTCGTTCTGATCTGCACCGCGAACGTCGCTGGCATGCCGCGATTCCGGCGCTGGTCGGCGCTTTCGGACTGGTGCTCGCCACCTGGGCTGGCGCAAACCCGGTGCTGTTGACGATGTCGCTGGCCATTGGCGCGATGGGCGTCATGAGCGGCATGAGTCAGTTCTGGTGCCTGCCGCCTGCGTTTCTCAACGGCGCCGCTGCCGCTGCCGGGATCGCGATGATCAACTCCATCGGCAACCTCGCAGGTTTCGCCAGCCCGTACATGATCGGCTGGGTCAAGGATGCAACGTCCTCCACCGACTATGCGCTTTACGTCATCGCCGCTGCGCTGGTGCTGGCCGCCGGGGTGTGCTTGTCGTTGTCGAAGCAGCAGGTGAATCGGTAACCAAACGCTCCGGACCGGGAAGTTTGGCCAGGGCAACGGAATGCGCTGAAACAGCGGTAGGGAAAGGGCGAGGAGGGGCATCACGCTCGCGCAGAAATGCCCCTCAGCGGGTCAGGCTTGCAGGTAGACGACGTGGGTATGCGTGTACTCATAGAGGCCATGTTTGCCGTCAGCCCCACCCACACCCGACTTGCGGACCCCGGCATGGAAGCCTTGCATCGCCTCGAAGTTTTCACGATTGATGTAGGTTTCGCCGAAATCGATTTCCCGCATGGCGTACATGGCCTTGCCCAGGTCTCGTGTGTACAGGGAAGAGGTCAGCCCGTATTCGCAGTCGTTGGCCATGGCGATCGCTTCATCCAGATCATCGACGATTTGAATCGGCAGCACCGGCCCAAAGATCTCTTTGCGCATGATCTCCATCTCGGCGCGGCAGCCGGTCAGCACGGTCGGTTGGAAGTGAAATCCCTGCCCCAGGTCCGCGACCTTGCCTCCGGTCACCAGCGACGCCCCTTGCTCTTGGGCTTTCTTGACTTTGGCCGCCACGCTGTCCAGCCCTTGACGATTGATCAGCGGCCCCATCTCCACGGTGGTCGGCCAATGGGTCGCCGTAGCGAGTGGCGGCCATGGCAGCGCTTATTTTTTCAATGAATTCGTCCGCCACTCGGCGCTCGACGTAAACCCGTTCAGCGCAGTTGCACACCTGGCCTGTGTTGATGATGCGCGAGTCGCGGATCGCCTTGACCGCCAGCGCTATGTCCGCATCGGCAAGCACGATGGCCGGCGCCTTTCCCCCTAGCTCCAGATTGAGCTTGGTGATGTTGGGCGCGGCGGCACTCATGATCCGCGCACCGGTTTCAACGCTCCCGGTGAAGCTGATCATGTCGACGCGTGGGTTCGCCGTCAGTGCAGCCCCAACGCGGCCGTCACCGCATACCACGTTGAACACGCCTGGCGGCAGGTCTGTTTCAGCCACCAACCGGGCGAACTCGAAGCAGTTGTTGGGGGTTTCCTCGCTGGGCTTGATCACGATGGTGTTGCCGGTGACAAGCGCCGGGGCCATTTTGCGGGCAATTAAAAAGAACGGGAAATTCCACGGCAGGATGCCTGCGACGACGCCCAGCGGTTTGCGAAACATGAAGATGTTCTCGCCCGGCCGGTCGCTGGTGATGATCTCGCCTTCGATGCGACGCGCCCATTCGGCCATGTAATCGAGATAGTCGGCGGTAAAATTGACCTCGACCTCCGCCAGACCATACGTTTTGCCCTGTTCCAGCGTGATGGTGCGGGCCAGATGGGGCACGTTTTCACGCAGTTTTTTCGCAATGCTACGCAGGTGCCCAGCCCTTTCGTTGGCGGGCTTGCGAGCCCAGTCCCGCTGTGCCGAACGGGCGGCAGACAGCGCCTGGTCGACGTGATCGGCATTCGAGGCCGGTACTTTGGCCAGCAGCGCACCGGTGGCAGGGTTAAGCACATCAAAATGCTCGGTGCCGGGGACGAACTCACCGTTGATGTAGTTCTCGTACACGGGTACTGACGTCATGGTCGGGCTCCTTTCCAATCAATAGGTTTTGGATGCAGCGTGTTGTTCAGTGTTGCGGTAACGCGCCAGGTTGCTGAGCGCCGCCTGGCGCATCAGGCTGATGTCGATGGCCACCGCAATGAACTGACAACCCCATTGTTGGTAGCGGCGTGCGTCTTCTTCAGCGGGTGCGAGAATTCCACAGACCTTGCCCGCCGCAATCGTTGCGTCAACGGCACGGCGAATCTTCTCCTGCACGTGCGGGTGTGATGGATTGCCAATGTGTCCCAGGCCCGTAGAAAGGTCCGCCGGGCCAATGAAGATCGCATCGACGCCCTCAACAGCGGCGATCTCCGCCACATTGTCGACGCCTGCGCGGGACTCGATCTGCACGATCAGACAGAGTTCTTCATGGGCGGTATTGATGTATTCCGGTACACCGTCCCAACGCGTGGCCCGGGTCAGGCCACCGCCGACGCCGCGAATACCATGGGGTGGATAGCGGGTGGCCTGAACCAGGGCGCGGGCCTGTTCGGCCGTCTCGACCATGGGGATCATCAACGACTGGGTGCCAACATCCAGCAGCTGTTTGATCAGCACCGGATCATGGCCCACGGCGCGAACGATGGGCGCGGTGGAGTAGGGCGCAACCGCCTGGAGTTGCGCCAGGATGGACGGCACGGTATTGGGGGCGTGCTCTCCGTCGATGAGCATCCAGTCGTAGCCAAAACCTGCGGTGATTTCCGCAGCGTAGCCCGTCGCAAATCCGGCCCATATCCCGTATTGCGGTTCACCTTTGGCCAGTCCGGCCTTGAATGCGTTACGCGGCATTTTCATGTCGAACTCCTGTCGAGCTTCATCAGTGCTGGTAAGGGCGATGCAACGCGCACTCGGGATTCAACGTGACACCAAATCCCGGCTGATCCAGTCTAGACAGGCGCATGCGACCGTTTTCCGGGACCGGCTCGCCCAACAACTGTGGGTGAAACATCGGCACCACCTGATCGGCTTTGGGCGCCATCATCAGAAATTCCGCGAACGGACTGTTGGTGCGGGTTGCAACAAAATGGTAGCTGTACACCGAAGAACCGTGGGGCACGACCATGGCGCTGTGGGCATCGGCCAACGCGGAAATCTTGATCAGCTCGGTGATCCCGCCGCACCAGCCGACGTCCGGCTGGATAATGTCGCAACAACCCATTTCCAAGAGCATGCGGAAGCCCCAGCGTGTCGCTTCGTGTTCGCCCGTGGTCACCAGCATGCCCGGCGGGACCGCTTTTTTGAGCGCGGCATAGCCCCAATAGTCGTCAGGGGACAGCGCTTCCTCGATCCATTTCAAGCCAAACTCCTGAGCGCCGTGAGCCAGTTTGGTGGCGTAGTTCAGGTCCAGGCTCATCCAGCAATCGAGCATCAGCCAGAAGTCTTTGCCGACGCGCTCACGCATCACCGCCAGCGCTTCCAGATTCTTGCGCAGACCTTCCTCACCTTCGGCCGGGCCGTGGTGGAGCGGCAACTTGCCGCCAATAAAACCCATTTTCTGCGCGAGGTCCGGACGGGCGCCGGTGGCATAGAACTGCAATTCGTCCCGGACGGCGCCGCCCAGCAACTGGTGCACGGGTTCCTTGCGCACTTTCCCCAACAAGTCCCAGAGCGCCAGATCGATGCCGGAAATCGTGTTGATGACCAGGCCTTTGCGGCCGTAATACTGGGACGAGAAATACATCTGGTCCCAGATCCGCTCGATGTCCGTGACCTTGGCGCCCTCGACGAAGCGAGCCAAGTGTTTCTCGACGATATAGGCGGCTGGCTCGCCACCAGTGGTCACCGCAAAACCGACGTTGCCTTCGGAATCCTCGACCTCCACCACCAGGGTGCCGAGGACGTTAATGCCGAAACTGCGGCGGCTTTGACGGTACTCGGGGTACTTGCTCATGGGCGTGGCGATGTGATCGTCAATCCAGTGACCGTCGCCTTGATCATGGTAGTCGGCACCGCCCCCCCGAAGGACAAAGGCACGAACATGTTTGATGGTTGGAGTGGCCATAATGCGTTCCTTGGAATCAGATCTGGAAGGTGGGTTGCTTGTGAGAACGGGTCGCGCGAGGAGGACGAATGCCCATCACCAGCGCGGCGGAGATCAGGGTCGTGACCGCCAGCAGGTAGAGCCCGGCCGCCGGTGAGTGGAATGCGCCTTCCGCCCAGTTTTTCAGGATGGGAGCAATGAAGCCGCCCACAGCGCCAAAGGAATTGATCAGCGCAATGGCGCCGGCGGCGGCAGAACCGGCGAGGAAGCTGCCGGGAAACGTCCAGAACACCGGTTGCACGGCAATGAAGCCCGAAGCCGCAAAACACAGGGCCAAAATGCCCAGCAACGGACTGGCAAAAGAGACGGACGCCGCGATGCCTAGCCCCGACACCACAAGAGTCAAGGCGGCCACGGTGCGGCGCTGACCCGTGCGGTCGGCAATCGCCGGTATCTTCCACGCCGCGACCAAGGCGCACAGCCAGGGCACGGCGCTGACCAGACCGACCATCAGCCCGACTTTGGTGCCGAGCAGGCCTGCGACCTGACTCGGCAAGTAAAACACCACGCCGTAGACGCTGGCTTGAATCAGCAGATAGATCAGGCTCAGGTACAGGACGGCAGGCTGAAACAGCACTTTGAGCACGCTGCCATGGGACTGTTTGTGGCTGTCCTCGGTGTCGAGCACGGCCTGAAGCTGATGGCGCTCCTGGGCCGTCAGCCACTTCGCATCGGCAGGCCTGTTATCCAGATAGAAATACGCCCAGATGCCCACGGCCGTCGCCATCAAACCCTCGACGGCGAACAGCCATTGCCAGCCATGGCTGCCCAGAACGCCGTCCAGCTCCAGCAGCAGTCCGGACAACGGACTGCCGAAGATGAACGCCAACGGCGCACCGAAATAAAAGAACCCCATGGCCTTGCCGCGCGCGGCGCCAGGAAACCAGTAAGTGAGGTAAAGGATCACGCCGGGAAAGAATCCGGCCTCCGCGACGCCTAGCAAAAAGCGCAGCACATAGAAGCTGGTTTCAGTGTGAGCGAAGACCATCGCCGCCGAAATCAGCCCCCAGGTGACCATGATTCGGCACATCCACAAGCGCGCGCCCACTTTGTGCATGATCAGGTTGCTCGGCACTTCGAGCAGCGCGTAGCCCGCGAAGAACACACCGGCGCCAAACGCGAACGCTGCATCACCGATCCCGGTGTCGGCCTGGAATGCCTGCTTCGCAAAACCAACGTTGGCGCGGTCAAGGAAAGCCATGATGTACATCAGCAGCAGGAACGGAAGCAGCCGCCAGGAGACCTTGCGCAACAAGGACGCGGGAAGAGTGGTCACGTCAGTATCCTTTTTTGGAGTTATTTGACTGCGTAATGTTTAACGAATGACAGGAGGGGGGGAAGCTCCTCAAACGGGCTCAGGCGCAGAGAGGAGGGCCGGTGAACTTCGATCCGGCAAGGCAACGAATGAATAGGGGGCGGGAATAACGTTCATGGTGTGCACCTCAATGGGTGTTGTTTTTTGTTGAGTCGACTGTATGCCTCGTTACGATGCATGACCAATCGAATTAAGCTTATATTCGATACCTTAAGGTTATCGCTCGGGAAAACGGTATGAACAGCGAACGGTCGTCTCACCATCTTTTTGGCCGACTGCGCTACAAGCATCTCCAGATGCTGGTGGTGCTCGGATCAAGTCTGAATCTGCATCGCGCGTCAGTCAGCATGAGCATGTCGCAACCTGCGGCAACACGAATGCTTCAAGAAATCGAAGACATGTTTGGCTGCGAACTGTTCGAGAGGCTGCCCAGAGGGATGCGTCCCACCGCATTGGGAAGCGAACTGTTGCGCTTTGCGGAAGCGGCGCTCAGCGGCCTGGACCGTTGCGCTGCCGACATCGCGGTGCGCAAGCAAGGCGGGTACGGGTATCTGTCCATCGGCACCATCATGGGAGCAGCGCCCGACCTTGTGATGAACGCCGTGGCAGAGCTCAAAGGCCTGAATCCCCAGTTGCGCATCCGCATCATGGGAGACACCAGCGACCAAGTGGTCCAGCTACTGGAACAGGGTCGCATCGACGTCGCAGTGACACGGCGCAACCTTGTGACCGAGCGAGAACAGTATGAATTTGAAGCGTTAGGCAACGAACAGCTGATCGCCGTCGTTCACCGCGGACACCCCTTGGCGAAGCGTCGCAAACTGGAGTGGCATGAGCTGGTCAAGGATTGGCCCTGGATTCTTCAGCCTGAAACCAGCCCGGCGCGCATTGCCATCGATCAGGCACTGCAACAACTGAATCTGCCAACCCCGGCAGACATCATCGAGTGCAGCTCCGTCTACTCGATGCAACAACTGGTTCAGTTGACGGACGCAGTGATGGTGCTTTCTGAATCGGCCATGCGCGATTACCTCAAGATGGGACTGGTCACAGCCTTACCCGTCACACTCAACGCGCAGATGGCGCCGTTCGGTTTGCTGCGTCGCAAAGGAGAACCCGTGAGCCGAGCGTTGCAGCACTTCATGGATTTGTTGCGCAGGAGGAGTGGCAAAAGCGTTTGATGGAAACATGAGTCAGGCACTTTTATCCTCACGGGGAATGAGTCTCCTCAAGCAGGCGCTACCCGCTTTTTCGCGAGGTCGTTCACGCTCGGCCACAAAACTGGCCAGGCTGCCAAACGCAAAACTGTTCCCTCGACAGCCATCCTTCGCCGTTACGGGCGATGGGCTAAAGCCAACCGGATTTTGAAAAAAAACCAACTTGTCGTGACCGCCGCTTTGAGGTTTCTCGGCGGTCTCTGCGAGTAAGAAGGGGCGCCCTCCAAGCCGTTGAGTCAGCGCAGGCTGGTCAGCAGTTTTTGCAAGGCCTGACGGCCTTCATCAGACAGCGGAAATACCGGCAGGCGCGGGTTACCAACGTCGAGGCCACTGGCGCTTAACCCAGCTTTGATCGTCGCCGGTAAGCCACCTTTGAGGATGAAGTCCAACAGCGGCAGTTGCCGATAAAACAACGCACGCGCCTTGTGCAGATCATTGGCCAGCACGGCCGCGTACAAATCGAGATTGAGCTGAGGAATAAGGTTTGGGGCAGCAGTACACCAACCTTTTGCGCCTGCGGCAAATGCTTCTAGCGCCAGAGGATTGCTGCCGTTGTAAAACGGCACTTGGCCGTCGCCGAGCACTTGCAGCTTGTGCATCCGTTGGATATCGCCGGTGCTTTCCTTGACCATAGTGACGTTATCAACGGCATTGAAAATGCGGAGAATCAACTCAACCGACATGTCGGTGCCGCTGGTGGCCGGATTATTGTAAAGCATGATGGGCAGGCCGATGCTCTCACCAATGGCGCGGTAATGAGCGAGGATCTCTGCTTCGCTGAGTTTCCAGTAAGACGCCGGGAGCACCATCACGACGTCGGCCCCATGGGCTTCGGCAAATCGCGCGCGACGCACTGCTTTGGCGGTCGTCAAGTCTGACACGCTGACGACCGTAGGGACGCGCCCGGCCACACGCTTGATGCTGTATTCGCTGACTTGATCCCATTCTGAATCGCTCAGGTATGCACCTTCGCCGGTGCTACCGAGCGGCGCGATAGCGTGAACGCCGCTGGCGATCAGGCGATCAATGGATTGTCCGAGCGCGTCTAGGTTGATGCTGTCGCCGTCGACCGAGAACGGGGTGATTGTGTAACCGATGATGCCGTGAATGGGTGAAGTGGACACAATGTCTCTCCTTATGAAAAAGCGGTGAATTCAGCTCAGGCAGTCAGCGTGCTGACGCAGGGTTTGCCGGACGTAGTAGTTGAAAGTCGCAGCGTACCGTTTGGGTCTTGCGATCCAGTCGTGCGCTTCGCGGCCTAGCTCGGGTTGGATGGGCTTGATGTCGCCTGCGGCCATCGCCATGAGTTGAAGCCTGGCGGCGCGCTCTATCAGTTGCGCAATGACGCAGGCTTCTTCGATGCTCGTCCCTGTTGACAGCTGACCATGATGCGAGAGCAGGACTGCGCGCTTGTCGCCCAGTGCACCAGCGATCAGTTCGCCTTCTTCGTTGCCCACTGGAATACCCGGCCATCCTTCAAGAAACGCACAATCTTCGTACAGAGGACAAAGATCCATGTGTGAGACTTGCAGCGGCACTTCAAGCATCGACAAGGCTGCGACATGAGTAGGGTGGGTGTGAATGATGCAGTTCACATCCGGTCGAGCACGATACACCCAGCTGTGGAAGCGGTTGGCCGGGTTAGCCATGCCATTGCCTTCAAGCACGGTGAGATCTTCGTCTACCAACAGCAGATTACCGACAGTGATTTCGTCGAATCCGAGGCCTAATTGCTGTGTGTAGTACGTGCCTGGTGTAGGGCCTCGAGCAGTGATCTGACCTGCCAGCCCCGAATCGTGTCCGTTCTCGAACAGGATGCGGCACGTCAGCGCCAGTTTTTGGCGGGCGGTCCAGGTCGTGTCTGCGAGGTTGTTTTGCATCTGGCTCAACGCTTGGCTGACCAGTTGGTCCTTGGATAATTCGAGTGTCGTTGCCATACCGTATCCTCTGAATCATGGGAACTTGACGAAGTTTCCGTTCGGGGAGTTCTAACGACGTGCGAGTGGCTTTACACGCGCGCAGGCGTTAGCTCAATAACGCCTCTGGCGCCATAGAGATGCATTGCTTGAAGAGCGTTGGAGTCGTGAAGTGAGACTCAGCGGGTCATTGCTAGCAGGTGGTGTCCAGACCGCTTATCGATACCTTGGGTGATATAGGAGAGCAGCTCTGCCATCAGATGTTCCAGTGCGCTGAAGCGCTCGTTGGACGCGGCGCGAATGACCTGTTCCGATTGCACGAAGTTGCCTTCCGTCAGGTCGCCAGCGCAATGAACAAGCATTTTCTCGATGCTTTCACGGGTCATTTCCATATGGAACTGCAGGCCAATGACTCGACGCCCCAACTGGAAAGCCTGGTGTTTGCAGACGACGCTCTCGGCGAGGTTGACCGCTTCGTCAGGCAGGTCGAATGTTTCGCCATGCCAATGCAAGACGCTGACCGTGTTCGGGAAGTTGAAGGTGCTTGAAGAATTATCCGTGGCATGGATAGGGTGCCAGCCAATTTCCTTTTCAGGGCCGGGATACACGCGCTTCCCCATCGCGGAAGCAATGAGTTGGGCACCCAGACAAATTCCGAGGACTGCAACACCTTCTCTGATCGCCTGAGCAATGAACTGTTTTTCCTGAATAAGCCATGGCAACTCCGCCTCGTCGTTGACACTCATGGGGCCGCCTAAGGCAATGATTAAATCGAGCTGTTCCACCGCCGGGAACTTGGCCGCTTCATAGAGGCGGGTATAACTGATGGTGGCCCCTTGTTGTTTGAGCCAGTTTTCAATGTTTCCCAAGCCTTCAAAGAAGGCGTGTTGCAAGACATGGACGCGCATGTGAATTCCTCTTGCGCACAGTTGACGGTGCGGGAGTGGTGATGAAGATTTGATAAAAACTTTGAAGACCACAACTCAATTCAATACTGTGCGGCCATCAGCAAGTGCTCGAAGTCTTTCAATGCCGCAGCCGCAGTGGCAGATGGGCTCGTCAGACCGATGGCAGAGATTTCTCCCATGACGTCGGTACTGACTCGAATTGCCTTCATCCGAGCGCTCACCTGGGCAAATGGATGGTCCAGCGGATAGGTTCTCAGCTCTACCGATGCCGTGACCCTCGGCCCGGTGTTGTCAATGCGACCGACAAGTTTGGGGACGACACCGGCGACCTTCCAACGCTGTATATCTGAAGGTGTGATCTGATTGATGCCTTCGCGAGGGATGTCATGGAGTTTCAAGTTGGCGCCGAAGCCTGCATTGGCCAAGATATTGATCTTGCAGGCTGTGTCCCAGCCTTCCAGATCGAAGCGTGGGTCCGGCTCCGCCATGCCGAGTTGTTGCGCCTGAACGACTGCATCGGCGTAGCTGACCCCGTGCATCAACTTGCTGAGGACGAAATTGCTGGTCGCGGTGACGATTCCTTCGATCTCGAGAATCCGGCAACCGACAAGGTTGTATTGCAGCAGGTCAATGGTCGGCAACGCTGCGGAAGTCGCACCACTGATCTTCAGCTGTGCGCCATTGGCCCGAGCCAGCTCTGCGAGGCCTGGAAAGTCAAAGACCAGCGCACCTTTGGAAATCGAAATGGCATGCGAGCCGGCGATTAATGCTTCCCGCAGATAACGATATCCCGAGCCACCCGTCTGGTAATCCGTTGGACCCGCCTCAATTACGACGTCAGCCCCGGCGCGCTGCAAGAAGCCGTCACCGGTCAGGCCAGGCTGCAATGCCAGCGCTGCCAAGTCATCCAGAGGCAGCCCTTCGTGGTTGATCAAGCCTGCACGGGAGCCGCACACCGCCACGATACGAACGTCGGCATCGTAAAGTGTCTTATAGCGCTGATTACGCTGGTGGATCATCTGGGCCACGGTTTTGCCGATAGCACCGAAGCCGGTTATGGCAATGTTCCATCTTCGCATGGTGGGCGTCTCGTTTTCAGAAGTAGGCGGGTGCGGATAAGCCATTCAGGCGTTCGGGTTATTTGGCGAACAAACTATTTATATCCGCGAATGCTTTGAACTCAAGCGCATTGCCGCTTGGGTCCAGGAAGAACATGGTGGCCTGTTCGCCAGGCTCACCCTTGAAGCGAATGTACGGTTCAATAATGAATTGCGTGCGCGCCGCCTTGAGCCTGTCGGCCAGTGCCGTCCATTGCTCCATCGTCAGCAACGCACCGAAGTGGCGGACAGGCACACCATGACCATCAACGCTGTTGGTCGGGCTGACCCCCGTTTCTTCCGGAGCCAGATGAGCGACAACCTGATGACCATAGAAGTCGAAATCAACCCACTGAGCAGAGCTACGGCCCTCGGAGCAACCGAGCAACTCACCATAAAATTGGCGGGCAACGGCAATGTCGTGCACAGGAAACGCAATGTGGAACGGGAGAAGCTGTGGGGTCGTCTGCATACTGGTTTCTCGCCTATAGGTAACTTAGTCAACGGAGATCCGCGCCGTTTGCGCAGTCAGCTTATCTACCAAGCGTTCAAGTAAGGCATCAGTTGGATGCTGTCCGTGCGCTAGGGATGACTAAAATGCTACCTTCTGCCTGGACCCTTTGAATCATCCAGATTAAAAAACCTGAATGGTCCAGAAGTTGGAGATTCGTTCATGACTAACAGTTGGGATATCAGTATCGACATCGACCGCGCTGCGAGCACGTCGCTCAATATGCAGATCGTGGCTGCATTGACGGACCGTATCAGGTCAGGGCTATTACGGGCAGGAGATGCTATGCCAAGCACCCGCGAACTGTCGGCCCGGCTCGGTGTGAATCGGAAGACCCTGATCCTGGCTTACGATGAATTGATAGCCCAAGGCTGGCTGGTCAGCCACGAAAAACGCGGCACGTTCGTTTCGCCGGAGCTTCCGGTGTTCAAGCAAGAGCAGCGAGTGGCGGCAGTAGCACAACGACTGTCGGGCCGTCTGGCAGAGCCCGCCTACCTACCTACCTTACGGTGATGAACATCTGCCGGTGAGCGTACTTGATGAGGACTCAACGGATTTTAGCGATGGGGCACCCGATACTCGCCTTATCCCCTTTGAAGACCTGTCCAAGGCCTTTCGAATTGCGCTTATGGAGTCTGCCCGGGGTAATCGGATGGGCTACGGTGATCCACGAGGCCTAAGCACCTTGCGAATTGAGTTGGCGACCATGCTCCGAGCCGAGCGAGGTATCAATGCAGAAGAAGACACCTTGTGCGTCGTTCGGGGCAGTCAGATGGGTATCTATTTAGTTGCGAAAATCCTAGTGCGTGCGGGCGACAACGTGGCGATGGAGCGACTGAGCTATCCTCCTGCCAGAGAGGCTTTTCGAGCCTGTGGGGGCTTGGTGCACAGCGTCAAGCAAGATGAGTTCGGGATGATTCCGGACGACCTTGAGCGGGTGTGCCGCAGCCATCGTATCCGTGCTATTTACCTCACCCCGCATCACCAGTTCCCAACCACAGTGACGATGCCCATTGATCGTCGGATGCGCCTGCTAGCCATGGCCGAGCAATTCGATTTCGTGGTGATAGAAGATGACTACGATCACGAATTTCACTTCTCGCACAACCCGATGCTACCCATGGCGAGCATGGATCAAAGTGGCCGTGTCATCTACGTCGGTTCTTTGAGCAAGATTCTCGCACCCGGTTTGAGAGTCGGTTATGTAGTGGCTCCTGCGTCGGTCATCAACCGGCTGGCAAACCAGATCATGCTCATTGACCGGCAGGGCAATACGGTTACCGAGCGGGCGGCTGCACAGCTATTGCAAAACGGTAAGCTGAAGCGGCATATCCGCCGGGCGCTGAAGGTCTACGAACAACGTTGTCAGTCAGCGGTGCAAGCGGTTCAGGAAATCCTGGGAGACACTGTTCACGTCACCCCTCCCAGCGGCGGGCTGGCGCTATGGGTTCGATTTTCTCAGCCACAGAATATGCAACTGTTGGCGAAGCTAGCGTTGCAGAATAAAGTTAGAATTCTGCCAGGCAGCATGTTCTGCGATGACCCCTCGGACGTTCAAGCAATGCGTCTGGGTTATGGCAGTTTGAATGAGCGCGAATTTCGGCTGGGTATCGAGCGTTTGCGTGATGCGATGGAGAAAGATCGCCATTGAAGGCTGTAGCCAATAATTGCAATTGCCGTCCTGATACCGAGTTTTCTGTTGTTTGATCGATGGCTGAATGTCGACACGGCAAGTCCATTATCGGCGCTAGAAGCGAGAGGCAGCGCGAAGTGGATCGTGGCACTTCGCGCCGCCGAGGGACGATTACAGCTGTGCGCCGGCGAGCAGCACGTATTTCACGTGAACGTATTCCTCGATGCCGTAATAGCTGCCTTCACGGCCATAGCCGGATTGCTTGATGCCGCCAAACGGAATCGACACGGTGCCCACCGAGCCCGAGTTGAGGATGACCATACCCGCTTCAAGCTGACGAGACAGTCGCAGCGAACGCCCCAGTGCGCTGGTATAGGCGTAGGCAACGAGGCCGAATTCGGTCTGATTGGCGCGCCGGATGACTTCCTCCTCGCTCGAGAACGAGTAAACAGCGAACACCGGGCCGAAAATTTCATTCTGTGCTAACGGTGAATCGTCCGTCAGGCCGGTGAGGATGGTCGGCTCGTAGAACAACCCGCCCTTGGCGTGGGGTTTGCCGCCCAACAACACCGTCGCACCTGCTGCCTTGGCCTGTTCGACCAACGCCCCGACTTTCTCGAAACCGGTTTTGTTGATCATCGGACCGACCACGAAGTCTTCTCGAAGACCCTGATCGACATCGATTGCCATCACAGCCGCTTTCACTTTTTCGATGAATGCGTCGATGATCGTGTCCTGCACGAAAATGCGGTTCGGCGAGATGCACACCTGGCCCGAGTTACGTAGTTTGGCGCCCACCAGCCCCTTCACTGCTTCATCGATATTGGCATCGTCGAACACGATGAAAGGCGCGTTGCCGCCCAACTCCATGGTCATTTTTTTGATGGTCTGCGCACATTGTGCCGCCAGCAGCTTGCCGACGTTGGTGGAACCTGTGAACGAGACTTTGCGAATGCGCGGGTCGGAGGTGATGATCTCGCCGATCTGCTTGGGATCGCCCGCCACGACTTCCAGTACACCTTCCGGTATGCCGGCTTTGCGGGCGTGCTCCAGCAGTTTGAATGCGGTCAGCGGCGTGTCTTCCGCCGGCTTGATGATCATGGTGCAACCGGCCGCCAGTGCAGTCGCGACCTTGCGGGTGATCATCATGAACGGGAAGTTCCACGGAGTGATAGCGGCAACCGGGCCGACCGGCTCTTTGGTCACCATCACCGAGGCGTTCTTGTCGTGGGTGGGGATGGTGTCGCCATAGACGCGCTTGGCTTCCTCGGCATACCACTCGATGAACCCCATACCGTAATCGATCTCGCCACGGGCTTCGGTCAGGCACTTGCCGTTTTCTTTCGACATCAATTCGGCGAACGCTTCCTTGTCAGCCCTGACGCTTTCGAACCAGCGACGAAGGATGTCGCCGCGTTCTTTGGCGAGTTTGCCGGACCACTCAGGGAACGCTGCACAGGTACGGTCGACGGCAGCGTTAACTGCTGCTGCATCGCTCTGTGGAACACGGCCGACTTCGCTGCCATCTGCGGGGTTGTAGACGATTAACATGGGCTGATCTCCAATCGTTGAATATCGATTCAGCGGAAAAAGCTGAGGGCCCACGGTACGGTGAGGAGGCTGCGCTGCGAATGCCGGTTCATCTCCATTGCTTGCCTAATCCTATTGCCGGGATTGGGCTTGGGAGCGAACCCGCCGTCAACGCCTGCTCATTTGGGGTGATCCTCGATACCTGCATCACCCTCACTCCACGCCGTCGGATTAACAAAAACTCAAGGCCGCCGTGAAAGAAAATCGATAGCGACGATGGGCATGATGTTTCTAAGCTCGGCGCGCCGGAGGTTGCTGCACGGTCATCAGAAGCGCATTCAGAAGCGCGTTCCACACCCTGTCATTTCACGCGCTTCATCTCAGCGAACGTGATGCCGTGCGGTCTTGTGGCGCAGCGAATCAAGCTCTCTCAAAAACAATAAAAACCGGCTGGTTTCAGGGCGCGGCATTCATTGTCGTGCCCGGGAACAGCGTTGGAGACCTCATGAAAAACAAGAAAACAATGCGTGCCACTGGCGGTGTGCTGATGCTTTCAGCCTTGGCGGCAGGGGTCCGGGCTGACGGGTTCAGCGAAGACAGCCGAGCCACATTCATCACGAAAAACTTTTACTTCAACCGAGACTTTCGCGACGGCCCCGGGCAAAGCAAGCGCGACGAGTGGGGGCAGAGCTTTCTGATCGATTACCGCTCGGGTTACACGTCAGGGGTGGTAGGCGTCGGTATGGATGTGCTGGGCATGGTGGGGTTGAAACTGGACTCCAGCCCCGACCGCACCAACAGCGGCCTGTTGCCGGTGCACAGTGACGGCCGTGCGCCGGCTGAATTTTCCAAGGGCGGCGTGATGGGCAAAATCAGGGTATCCAGGACGGAGCTTAAATTCGGTAACGGTTTCACGACCGTGCAACCGACGCTGGTCGGCAACAACGGCCGGATGCTGCCGCAGACCTTTCAGGGCGTCACCCTGGATTCCACCGAAATCAAATCCCTTTCACTGACGGGGGTGCGTTTCGACCGCGAAACCGACCGGGCGAAGACCGCCTCGGAGGACCTGGCGCTGTTCAGCAAAAATGGACGTTTCCAGGGCATTATCGAATCCGATCACTTCACCATGGGCGGTGGCACTTACACCTTTTCGCCGCAATTGGCAGTGACCTACCAGCGTGCCGAACTCGAAGACATCTACCGCCAGCACTACGTTGGCCTGATGCATACCACGCCAGTGGGCGAGGGCACGTTCAAGAGCGATGTGCGTTATTTCGTCAGTGACGAAGCGGGTGCCGGGAAGGGCGGCAAGGTGGACAGCCACTCGCTGAGCGGTGCTTTCACCTACAGCCTCAAAGGCCATGCCTTCACGCTCAGCGCCGTTCACAACGGTGGCGACACCGCAGTTCCTTACGTGAATGGCACTGACATCTATCTGCCCAATTTCGTGTTGATCAATGACTTCGACGAGCCCCAAGAGCGCTCTTGGCAAGCACGGTATGACCTTGATTTTGCCCGCTTCGGCGTCCCGGGCCTGACCTTCAGGACGCTGTACGTCCGCGGGGACAACATCCGCCTGGCCAGCGGCGAGGAGGGCAAGGAATGGGAGCGCGACGTCGAGGTGCAGTACCTGGTCCAAAGCGGCCCGTTGAAGCACTTCGGCGTGCGCTGGCGAAACGGCATGGCGCACAACAACTTCGCGCGTGACGTCGATGAAAACCGCCTGATCCTGACCTACACGCTTGCGCTTTTCTGACCTTGATCAGCGACCTGGGCGGCAAACGCGGTGACGCTTGCCGCTCGGGTAAAACGTGTGCTGGTGCGCGCTGCCGAGGCGCTTAACAAAAACTCAATCCCCCCTGCTCATAAAGTCGATAGCCGCCTTTGGACGGCTTTCCCTATCCTCGACCCATTACAAAAAACGAGCACGTACAGGTGCGCAACCGGATGTTGAAGATGCTGACCAA
Source organism: Pseudomonas sp. NPDC088368 (assembly GCF_044753445.1). NCBI lineage: Bacteria > Pseudomonadati > Pseudomonadota > Gammaproteobacteria > Pseudomonadales > Pseudomonadaceae > Pseudomonas > Pseudomonas sp. NPDC088368. Next base: position 277,553 of record NZ_JBIVNG010000008.1, on the reverse strand, counting down.
CAGCTTGAAAGACATAAAAGTCGTGGACTTTTCGCATGTTGTGGCGGGACCGGTCTGCGGCATGTTGCTGGGTGACATGGGCGCCGACGTAATCAAGGTCGAACCGTTGGACGGTGAGCTGGGGCGCGCGATCGGCCCTCCCTGGCAACAGCGTCAGAGCGTGACCTCGCTCAGTGTGAACCGCAACAAGCGAGGGATTGCGCTGGACCTGAAAAGCGATCGTGGCCGCACGATCGCGCTGGAATTGATGCGTGATGCCGATGTGGTCATCGAAAGTTTCAGGCCCGGCGTGATGGCCCGACTAGGCCTGGATTACGCCTCGGTCAAGGCCACCAATCCCGGTGTCATTTATTGCTCGGTGTCCGCCTATGGCCAAACGGGCACCTGGCACGACCGCCCCGGGGTCGACGGCATCATTCAGGCCGTCACCGGTTTGATGAGCATGCTCGGTCACCCCGATTCGAACCCTTCCAAGGTGCCGATTCCTATCGCCGACATGGTGACGGCCTACCTGTCGACCATCTCGATACTGGCCTCGCTCAACGGCCGTCGGCAGCAGGGGCAGGGCGAGCACCTGGATGTGAGTTTGTACAACTGCACATTGATGCTGCAGCACCTGTCGTTAAGCAGCTTTCTGGCCACCGGGCAGGTCCCCGAAAAAACCGGCAGCGCCGCGCCGTACGCTGCACCGAACGAAGCGTTCAAGACCGCCGATGGCTGGATCATGGTGGCGGCTTATCATCCGGTGCGCTGGACGGCACTGTGCGATCTGCTGGACTTGCCTGAATTGATGCAGGACGAACGTTTCATCGACAACCCGGGCCGAGTGCAGCATCGGGATCAGCTCCACCGGTTGCTTGAGCAACGGTTCATTGGCGAAGCCTCTGCGCACTGGCTGCCGCAACTGGAAGCCCGGGACATTCTGTGCGCGCCGGTGGCAGGGTACGACGAACTGACCGCGACCGAACACTATCGCCAGAGCGGCGTTGAAGTTGAACTGCCCCAGGCGGATGCGGGCGTACTCCGCATGCCGGGCTTTGCCATCAATAGCCACCCCGACGCGCCGCTCAACGCCCCCCCCGCCGTGGGCGAACATACCCTCGAAATTCTGCAAACACTGGGGTACAGCGAACGCCAGATAGCGGAATTCGAAGCCGCAGGCGCCATCGGTGTACGCCCACGTCAGGAGTCCTGCGCATGACCACCCCCCTTGTCACGCTGCCCTTTGTCACCCTTGAGCATCAGGGCGCTGTCGCCCTGGTTACCCTGACCAGTCCCAACGGGCTGAACGCCCTGACCCATGAGCTGATGACTGCACTGGGCGATACCCTGCAAACGCTGGATGAAGACACCCAGACCCGGGCGATTGTCGTGACGGGCTCGGCCCGTGCCTTCGCCGCGGGCGCAGACATTCAAGCCATGGCGCAGATGACGTACGCCCGCGCCGTCAACGAAAACTTCCTGGCGGCTGAATGGCAGCGCGTCAGCACGCTGCGCAAACCCTTGGTGGCGGCCGTGCGCGGCTACGCACTGGGCGGCGGCTGCGAATTCGCGATGATTTGCGACATCGTCGTGGCGGGCGAGACCGCGGTATTCGGTCAGCCAGAAATCAAGCTCGGCCTGGTGCCTGGCGCGGGTGGGACTCAACGTCTTCCGCGGGCGGTCGGCAAGTCGTTGGCCATGGAAATGAACCTGACCGGTGAATCCATTAGCGCTGCCCAGGCATTGGCGGCGGGCCTGGTATCTCGAGTGGTGCCGGACGTGGACGTCGTTAATGCGGCGCTGGCGATCGGGCAGTCAATCGCGCGGCATTCGTTGCCGGTGCTGATGGCAGTAAAGGCTGCCACCTGCCGAGCCTTCGAGACGTCGCTGGCGGAAGGACTGGCCTACGAGCGCAGCGCTTTTCACGTCTGCTTCGCACTCGACGACCAGCGCGAGGGTTGCGAGGCGTTTCTGGAGCGACGTGTACCGCATTTCAACCATCGATAAAAAACCGACGACCCTTAGAGAGTATGTTTCATGAATCCTGAAAAACACGATCTGGTACTGATCGAACAACGTGGTGCTGTCCTGTACCTGACCCTCAACGGCAGCGATACCGGCAACGCCCTGACAACGCCGATGTGCGTGGCCCTGGCCGAGGCACTGGAAGGCATTAATGGCCGTCCGGATGTTCATTGCGTGGTGCTGCGCGGCAGTGGTCGGCATTTTTGCACCGGCGGCAACGTCAAGGACATGCAAAGCGGGGAAGACCTGATGCAGGGCGCCACCGAGGACGTGCTCGAGAGTCTGCGCCGCTACCTGCACCGCATTACGCTGGCGATGCAAGCGGTGGACGTCCCGGTGATCGCTGCCATCAACGGCTCGGCCATTGGCGCGGGGCTCGACTTGAGCCTGATGTGCGACCTGCGGGTTGCCGTGAAAGGCGCGCGCCTGGCTGAAAGCTTTTTGCGTCTCGGGTTGATCTCGGGCATCGGCGGCGCGTGGTTCTTGACCCGTGCAGTCGGGCTGGCCAAAGCGATGGAAATGACGCTGACCAGCCAGTTCCACACCGCTGAAGAAGCCTTGCAGATGGGGCTGATCAACCGTGTGGTGGATGCCGAAGCGCTGGACAGCACCGTCGAGCAACTGGCAACGACCATTGCCAGTGCGCCGCCGAAGGCCTTGCGCCTGGCCAAGCGCCTGGTGCGTCAGGCCGCGAGCAGCGACCTGCCTCAAGCGTTGGAATCAGCAGGCGCCGTTCAAGCCATCTTGCTTTGCGGCGCTGAACACAAGGCTGCCGTTAAAGCGTTCCTTGCATCGACACAGTGACGACTGACCGCGTCGATCTTTCGTCGCAGCCCATAACAATAAGGACCATATCAATGGACATCGCCGCAACCGCTGCATCTTACCGGCCCAGCATGTCACGCGTGGTTGGCACTGCCAGCTTCGGCACCATGCTCGAATACTATGACTTCCTCGTTTATGTCGCCTTGGGCAGCACCTTGCGTGCCTTGTTTTTGCCTGAGTTCGACCCCTTCGTCTCGTCGATTCTCACGGCAGGCACCTTTGGCGTTGCCTACCTGGCGCGACCGCTGGGCACGCTGATCTTCAGTCCCATGTCTGATCGCATCGGGCGCAAACGTGCGTTCGTCATCACCCTGGTGCTGATGGGAACGTCGACCGTGCTGATGGGGTGTTTGCCGACCTATCAGTCGGCGGGGATCTTCGCGCCGGTGTGCCTGCTTGTGCTGCGCATCATTCAGGGGATCGCCCTGGGTGGCGAGTACGGTTCGGCGGCGGTGTACGTCATGGAGCATGCACCCCGTGAGCGGCGCGGCCTGTTTACCAGTTTCCTGCAGAGCACCGCCAGCCTGGGCTTGTTGCTGGCGCTTCTGGTGGTTTCCTTGCTCAATGTTTACCTCACACCCGCCGACTTTGCTGCCTGGGGCTGGCGGGTGCCTTTTCTTGTTTCGGCGCCGATCGTGCTGGTCGCGACGTACATTCGCCTCGGGATGGAAGAAACGCCCGTTTTCCAGGCGCTCAAGGAGGAGGGCGGTGTATCGCGCTCACCACTGGCGGACACCCTGACCAGCCGAGCCTCATGGAAGAACCTTCTGGTGGCGGTATTCGGTGCTCAAGGGGGCACGTCCGTCACCTTGTACACCTCGATCATCTACATGCTGTATTTCCTGCAGAACGTGCTGGCCGTGCCCGTGTACGAAGCGAACCTGTGCGTCGGCGTCGCCATCCTCATTGCGGCGCCCTTGTATCCGCTGTTCGGCGCCCTTAGCGACCGGTATGGGCGGGCGTGGATCATGTTGGTCGGCATGGTGTTGTGGACGGGCGCCGCGTATCCGTGTTTTGCGCAGATTGTAGCTTCGGCCAGGATTCAGGCCTGGCCAGGGTTGATCGCGTGCATCACGTTGCTCGCTGCGTTGACGGCGATGGTCATGGCGCCGCTGCCTGCGTTCATCGCTGACAGTTTTCCGCCGCAGAGCAGAACCACTGGCTTCGGGCTTTCGCAGCAGATTGGCAACATCCTGTTCGGCGGTTTCCTGCCTATGATCAGCTTGGCGCTGGTTAACTGGAGTGGCAACCCGCTGGCCGGCATCGTCTATTCGATCGTGTCGCTTCTGCCGTGCATTCTGGTTGCAGCGATCTGGGGTGTCCGCATTGACCGCCAGCGCAGTTCCGATACTCAATAGGCCCGTCGATCCGCTCTGACAGCCTGGAGATTCTCAGTGAACATCAACGGCGCCCATTCCCGCCCCTTGCCGCCGCTCAACCCGCTCAAGGCATTTGAGGCCACGGGTCGTTCGCTCAGCGTCACACGTGCGGCGGATGAACTGTCGGTGACGCCTGCCGCGGTAAGCCGACAGATCAAGGCGCTGGAGGATTATCTGTCTGTGCAGCTTTTCCGGCGCATGCCTACGGGCTTGGAGTTGACGGCTGCAGGCGAGCGTTATCTGGCGGATATCGTGCCGTTGTTTAACGCCCTGCGCGAGTCCACCAATGCCATTGTCGGTGGCTCGACGCGGCGTCAGTTGCTGAAGATTCGTGCACCGGCGACCTTCGCGGTGCGCTGGCTGATTCCGCGCTTGGCGGGGTTCCATATTGCGCACCCGGCCATTGACGTGCAGTTGACCACGTCACCTGCCGCGCTGGATTTCGAGCACGAAGACCTCGACGGCGGCATTCAGTTGGGCGGCGGCGACTGGCCGGGGATCGGCACCCAGATGCTGACCCGCAACGAGTTGGTGCCTGTGGTGAGCGCGAGTTTTGCGTCGGATCTGCGGGCCCCCGAAGAGCTCGTCGATCAGGTGCTCTTGCATTCCCTCGCCCGGCTGGACGACTGGGCGTTGTGGCTGCGTGAAGCGGGTGTGCCTCAAGTCAACCCGTACCGAGGCATGCGCTACGAAACCTCGCTACTGGCATACCAGGCCGCTATCGAAGGCCACGGTGTGGCCATCGCTCAGAAGTCGCTGGTGAGTAAAGAGCTTGAGGCCGGATTGCTGCGCATGCCCTTTGACCTGGTTATCGATCGGCAAAGCTTTTCGTATTACTTCGCCTGGCCAGTGAACAAAACCGAATCGACGGCGCTCAGCACGTTTCGTGAATGGCTGAGCCAGCGGGCTGAATGAAGCTCACCCATCACAATGGGAAGCCTTGACCGCTCTACCGATAGCTGAACGCGGCGAGCAGGAGGATCGAACATGAGTAATGATGCACAAACGACTGAGCGCATGGTCCAGTTGATGGAGCAACTGGCACCGCTCGAAGGCTACAACCTGAGCCCCCTGGATGACATACGTTTTTTGCGTTCAAACCGCCCGCTGACCCGCACCCCCGTGCTCTATGAGCCTGGCATTGTGATCTTGTGTCAGGGCCGCAAGCGCGGTTACCTGGGGGACGACGTCTACATTTACGACGCCCAGCACTATCTGGTGGTGTCGGTGCCGGTGCCGTTCACGATGGAAACCGACGCCAGCGAAGAAGAACCCATGTTTGCTGTATACATGCGACTGGATTTCAAGCTGGCAGGCGAGCTGATTCTGGAGATCGATGAGACATTCGGCCCGACGGCAGCTCCCCCAAAGGGCATGTATTCCTCACCGATGGACGACCGTTTGCGTGAGTCCACCCTGCGCTTTCTTGCCGCCATGAGTCACCCGGTCGATGCGCAGATCCTCGGCCCGTCGCTGGTTCGCGAAATTTATTATCGGATCATCGCCGGCGAGCAGGGCGGCTCCATGCGTGCTGCACTCAGTAAGCAGGGGCACTTCGGCAAAGTCACTCGCGCCATCCGCAAAATCCACAGCTCTTATCAGGAGCAGTTGAACGTGGAAGCACTGGCGCAGGAGGCTAGCATGAGCGTCCCCAATTTCCATCTGCACTTCAGAACGGTTACTGACTCTTCCCCCATGCAGTACCTGAAGTCGACGCGGCTGCACCAGGCACGTTTACTGATGTTGCGTAACGATGTTTCGGCGGCAGCCGCGGCGTTCGATGTCGGCTACGAAAGCGCCTCGCAATTCAGTCGGGAATTCAAACGCTTTTTCGGTCGCACGCCTCATGCGGAGGTCGCGTGGATGAAGGCGACATATGCATTACCTGAGCCCAGTACACCGTCGATCTTCGTCTCTTCGCATTAGAGGTGACGGCGGGGGGCGATGTTTCGGCGTAAGCCAGTACTAGCTCAACGTGTTCGCCTGGAACCCGTGTGATGGACCTGTTCAATTTCACTTATCTCCGGCCATTCCCTAACCCCTTGAAATCACGAAACCAAAAATTTCGCTTTCACTAAACTCCGGCAATTTGAACCAAAAAAACGGTGATAAATGAAACCTACTCTATATAAATCAATAGGTTACATATCTCCGGTAATTTGGACAAGCGGTCTACACCGCTGGCCTCCTGCGTCTATTCTTTCCTCCAATAGCTTTCCGACCATACCGGTCGCTACCTTGGAGTCGAGCAATGACCTACGTAGGAGCTTTCGCCAATTCGGACATTCACCCAGAGCTGCTTATCGTCACCAGCATCCATAAGCCGCCTCGCGAGTTAGTTCGACTATGCAGGCTTTCGGATGGTGTCCGGCTTACGCTGCCCCCTTCGCGCGTGAGTGTCATCCCTGACGGCACCGGTGCGTTTGAAGAGCACATGGCTGTTGAAATCAAAAAAGCTCGGAAGCTCTACAGCGCTCAAGTTGCTCAAGAATCGCCTCAGAACGAGGGTCATTTTATGGATGAGTACCTCGAAATCACGTCCTTAGCTGACGCCAGCTATCGGCTTCCTGCCATAACTACGTACCTCACTCCAGCATGAATATAAGAGGTTTGCCCATCCTGAATATTCCATCGCCGTTTGCTGGAGACATATCTGCGTACGATGCGACCTATTGGGCCTTCCGCGCCCAACGCTCGGTTTTGTACGATCGCGATTGGGGGCCTACCGCGGCCATCTCTTCCAGGCTGAACTGGAGCAGCTGAAAGGCGATAAATACAGCACTAAAGACAAGTTACGGCAGCAGTGACCGATGGAATTCAAAGTCGGCGAGCCCGTGTTCAGCAAAGATCGCAGTGGCCTTTTCACGGTTACTGAATACGATGTTGCATCGGACAGCTATATCGTCCAAGCCTCAGACAGGCTGACAGGGCCTTTCCTCGCGCCACGGGGTAGCTTGGAGAAAATCAATTCAGAGGCTACAGATCGTATACGTGTTCAGACGCTGGCTGATGCCGAGCAGCGTGCGAAGGAGGACAGCGAACCCAAACCAGCGTCCCGCTACACACCTGAGCAGATCTTGGTGGCTAAGGCGAGAGAGCGAGTCATCAAGCCCTTGCACGAAGCTGCAGAGGTGACGAAAGAAGATAAGCAACACGCAATGACGAAGCTAGGCATTAAGTTGACAACTCTTAATGATCTTTTATCGAAATACCGTAAGTGGCCCAGTTGGGAATCTCTTATTCCTGGCAAACCAGGGCGACGCAAAGGCGATACCCGTTTTGATAAGGATATCGAAGACATCATAGCTACTGCTATCGTCGAGGATCATACTGGCCCAGGTGGGACAGTGAAGGCTGTCATAAATGGAGTTCGTGCTCGCTGTTTGCAACGTAATCAGAAAGCTCCGGCAGATGCGACCATCCGCAGACGATACGCCCAGATTTCAGCTCGCCAAGCTCTTGCGAGCAACAAAGGAGTGAAAGCTGCGCGTGACAAGTTTGATACGTTCGATAATGGAGTCTTGACCACTCACGCTCTGCAGATTGTCCATGCAGATAACAGCCCGCTAGACTGTCACGCCGTGGATCCTGAAACTGGAGAATGGCTCGGTAGACCCAACCTGACGATAATTGTGGATGATCATACTCGGTCATTCCTAGGGTTTTCGCTTTCGTATCGATACCCATCCAGAAATACTCTTGCTGATGCTATGTTGATGGCCTTAACGCCTAAGGTCGACCTTCTTGTAGAATTTGGACTTTCGGGATCGTATTTCTGGATACAGTACGGCGCCGGAGAGGTATATCGTGTCGATGGCGGCGGGGATTTGAATGCAAAAACTGCTTTAGCAGCGCTAGCTAAACACGGTATAGAGCCTGACAATCGAATGCGCCCCCAGAGTGGAGGAGAGGTCGAACGGGGATTCGGCAAGATAAATCCTTTTTTTATGCAAAGGTTGAAAGGTGCGATAGCCTCTAATCGAAAGATTGCACGTGGCGAAGATCCCCAGTCTATGGCGACGTATAGCGTTACTGACTTATTTATACTAATCATAACTCAGATTTGTATTTGGCATGAGACTCCCGGAGATGATGGCTTTACTCCAAACCAACTGTGGATCAAAAGCTTTGGAGTCCAGGATGGGGTGATAAAAGCTCCAAGGACTGTGAAGGATCCTCTTCAGTTTAGAATAGATGCCATGCATGAGTGCTATGTCAGAGTTCGGCGTGAAGGGATATTAACTTTAGGTCTGCTTTATAAAGTTGGGCCATACAGAAATAAAGTTGGCGCGCGTGTCCGGGTCAAACTTGACCATAACAACCTAAGGCGTGCCTGGGTTGAGTTTGAAGATAAATGGCATGTAATAGAGCTGAAGAATAACGAGGGTATCGACAAGAGTCATCCACTCTATGTTCCAAAAACGATGTGGGAGTGGAATATCAAGCGAAAGTCTGGTCTGCCCCGGGGCGAGGTGACCGATGTTGGACTGCACATGATTAATGATCAACGAGATCTGATGAAAACCCTGGTTACTGATCGCGAGCGGAGAAGGCTCGAAGAATCAGCTGCTCTGCGGGAGCGTGTGGCGTCTACGTTGCTCCCTACAGGCCTCGACAACGCTACAAAAGGTGTCGGCGACAAAAAACCTGAGGATGGCACTCAACGGCAGCGCGGCCCAGCCCCTCCGATGATGGGAGATGATGACCTATGAATCACCTCAATGAAAAGACTCAGCAACTGTTGGAATTGCCTCGCGAGGAGAGGGCCCTGGCCTGCATGCGCGAGATTTTCCTGCTGCACCCTACGGCGATGGCAGCTGAACAGAGTGTCCAACGGTTGTTGTCTTTGCCTCGTACCACCTCTAACCCCGGCATGTCCTTGGTCGCGCTCCCTGGTCTCGGAAAATCTTCATTGGGGCAACGGTGGCAAACGCAAAGCTCCATGCCGGAATCTGAGTGGGCGGGAAAAGTAATCTACATCGATCTCGTCAAGAACATTGCAAACCTCAACATCATGAAGCTCTTCCTGGCCGAGATTGGTACTAGGTTCCATAAAAGACCCCTTAACCAATCTTACCGGGACGTAGCGACGGCACAGAGGCTGATCAGGGAAAAGAACGTGCGCGGTGTGTTCATCGATGAGATCCCGCTGGTAGAACAGACGTTGTCGGAGAAGCGGATGAACCGAGAGTACGGAGCGATCAAAGGCTTTGCTGGCGCCGACTGGCAGCTAAATGTGATCCTGAGCGGGACACCTAAAGGGCTGAACAAGGTCTATGGGGAGGACGACACGTTGAAGTCCCGATTCAACCTCAGGGTGGCCACGCTCGCACCATGGGACAATGATTTTGAGGGTGAGTCGTTCATCCGAGGCTATCTGTACTACATGCCCCTGATGCAGCCATCAGTCGTGAATGACACTCTCTTGGCCAATCTGAAAACGTACGCCAAGACGACGGCTTTGGTCGATGGAGCGTACATCACATACTGCTCCCGCCGCGCGCTCAGAGATATCTTGGCGGAGGCTTGCCGTATGGCGGTGGAGAGCGGACAGGAATACATCAATGCCGACAGCATCATTCGCGCCTGGAACAGCATGCAGGGCAAGAACAGTGCTCTGAAAGAACTGAACATCCGGGAAGTCGCTGCGCAAGCGAATATTCCCGAACCCTGATATGAACCAACATCGGCGCCGTCATGCAGATGCCCCGAGCGGATTCAGCAGCACTGCTGTCGCTACCGACCTTGCTAGTCCAGCAAGTGTGATGGGCTCTTGCAGAGTCTACAAGAGCCCGAACAAACTTCAGGAGGACTCAATTTTTGGTCAGGCACGACACCCTTGAGTTTTGGTCTGATGACTCTGGCAACCAAGAAGCGCTGGACGACTGCCTCGATCTCTTGACTTGTCAGCGTGAGCCGGCGGTACTTGGTCGACGTGAAGTTTTGATGATCCTTGCAGAGCCTGGTTGCGGAGCCACGGCCTTTTCTAGGCAACTCAATTTCCAACTGGGGGGACGGGGACAACGGGTTCTACTGATGAACAAGGTCTCTGTCCTTGATCCTGGCCGCTTCAAATCCAATCTGGACGTCTCGCTTCAGATTAATGAAATTAGCAAAAAGGCTGGGTCTACCTCGGCTAGCCTGCATCGCTTGCAGCGAGCTGTATTGAAAGCCCGGCATTACGACACCTTCATTGTTCACGACCTTGAGAATTACGGGAGCGATGAGGTTGATGAGTCGATTAATGCGGCGGCTATTGTCGAGCTTATTCGAGGTAGCCCCGAGGCCAGATTCGTGCTCATGGGTGTCCCCTCTAAGGCTGGATGGATGAAGGTCGCGTTGAGAGATGCCAATATCGAAAGCAGAACGTTGCACCTGCTGCCGATGCCCGCTGACGCGCGGTTCGGTCACTTCATCACAAGTCTGGCTTTACGTCTCCAGCAGCCTTGCTCGGTAGAACGTATAGATGAGATAGATGTTGCTGCTGTGCATGCAATGTCGAAAGGGAAGGTAGGACTAGCGGTAACGACATTGATGCAGCAGATCGTCGATCGCTCTACAGAAACGTCAACCGACCACATCGAACACCGCAAACCCCACGAAGCGCACCAGCACCATTACGTAGCCGAGGTTACGTCTGAAATCTCCACCATGTGGGTCGAGGCTTATCAGGAAGATGAATCGGTTTCCCGCGATCATGGCGAAGCGGTAGGTAATACAGGAAGCGGTAAGCATACACCTGTCATCGCAGCGGAGCCATTTATGACGGATCTGCGGCATTCTTTTCCAGCCATAGACAACGAGTCTTTCTCCTCCTGGGTGGCGAGACTCAGCATGGTGGTGACGCACAGCTCTGAGCACATGCTGGTTGAGGAGCTCATTGAACTCTGCAGTAAGGGCGGAGCCGACCCTGACATGCAATTCGGCAATCTTGACCTGCTTCGATCGCTGAGCGTGGCAGATCGACTCTACATATCCGAGCACTTTAGAACGTCCGTGGCTGAGCTGATCCCCTACCAGCAGGCTCTCAATTACTGTCCAGCATGCTTCACATGCGATCTCGCAGCGGGTGTAAGCCCGGCCTGGCGACTTGAATGGCGACAGGCGCGACGGTGTGTATGTTTGCGGCACGCTGCGCCCGTGTTGCTTGAGAGACTCGGTACGTCGGGTTTCACGCTCTTGGACAAGGCCTGGCGAGCTTACGCGGAGTACATCGACAGCCCAGCCTCCAGGCTCACGACCAAATTTCCCCTTCAGCACTCATCTTCCAATCAGGCAGGGAAGGACAGCGATCGTCTTGTTGCATTGACGGCCAAAGTCCAATCCTGGTTCGAGGGGTTATCGGCTACGACTTCGCCTTCCGCAGATGCCGCAGAGTTCTTGTTGGCATGCTGGCTTCAAGACTCAAGCGAGACTGGCGCTCAAGGTTTTGCCCGATCGTACTTTTTTTCTCGTCCATCAAAGCCAATATCCGCGACAAAGCGTCAGCAAGGTAAATTGTCAACTCAACTTAAGCCAGACTCAGCGCGGCCTCGTGATGTCGCGGTTGGCTACTGGATGCTGGGAATAGCATTCAATGTGATTGGGTCAGCCGATGCGCTCTTCATAAGAGGCACTACTCAACCGTACTCTATCCCCTTCCCGGTTTCTCGCGACGAGGTTGGGATATTAGGTTTGCTTGCAATCAGTAAGAGGCAGAAAAGGAGTTACTTGGCCTTGGCAAAAACTAGGCTTTGCGAACATGAGTTAAAGAGCATCGCTTGGGCCTTTACAATTAAACGTCAGCGCAAGCGTCGGAACCGCGGATAATGGCGTGCTAACTTGACTTCAATATTATCCACTGTGAAGTTTTGAGAGGTGGCGCCAGCCCATCCCGACTTCGATTCGTTCTTGACCACCTCGATCGCGAAGCCAATCGCTCTACCTCTGAATTACTGAAGCGATCACGGCTGATCTGGCACTGAGCCGCTTGGCATTGTGCTTGGTACCCGACGCGAACCAGGCACAGTGAGAAGCCCGCTCTGACAGACCGACGAGCATGCTGCGATCGTGAACCTAGCAGCAGCTTTCCATTACGCGTGCCCAGGCGAAGGATGACGTCGTTTTAGGGTGATATTGATAGGGGCAGACGCCCGCATTCTGCGCCAGGTTCGGCTTGCTCATGTTTGACTTCGACTACAATCGACATGCCAAGCATGCGGCAAGACGCTGATGTCCTTGGGACTTCTCAACCATCGTGGCGCGGCATGGTTCCCTCGTATCCGTGTATTGGCTTCTATCGGGCAAGACGAGCGGCATGGGAATCAGGCTGATCCATCCGTCCCAGATGGCTTCATTTGTGCTATTTATCAATCTATTGACAAATGGCTGGTGCGAGGGCGTTAGCGCCACCTTTTGACAAAGGGGGTGGGAATTATTTCTTTCTGAGTAACAGTCGAAACGGCGGTGAACATGTCTTGAAGAAAACTCATGTTCCCGGAAATGAGGTCTATGCCTTGTGGTTTGCCATTCCGACAGAAGGTAATGAAAGCAGGCCTTTCGAAACATAATTAATTGAAAAGTAACAAGATTTCATCGTTATTTGTCGGCGTTCGATACAGGTTTTTCTCAAGGTCGAAGGCTATTATACTGGGTACGTCGTCTCTCGAATCCTCTCTCGAAGCCGGAGTCATTGATGGTCAGAACGCACACGCTTGTCGAGTACAGGCTCAAGGAGTTTGAGCTTGAGCAGGCCTTGCGCAACCTCAAAAAGCAGCAGGAAGAGCTTGATTACAAGCTGGACGTAGAGTTTTACCATAAGCTTGAAGAGCTGACCGAGCGCCATGGATACAGCATGACACAGGTGTTTGATCTGCTGATGTCACGGTATGAGGGGTCAGCTGAACAAGCTAGTGGTGGCGCCGGGGATCTGAACGCGAGAACTAATACTGCGCTTCTGGAAATGATGCAGCGCCTCGAGCCGAGACATGATCCATCGCCAGAAGATGTAGACGGCATGCCAAAAAAGTCTTCCACTGAGTGTTCCGCCAAATCAAAATCTAACTCTGAAGTGTATTCAAAGTCAGATCGAAATCCGGCTCAGAAGAGTGGATTTTATTCCCTTAACGGTCGCGGTACGGAGCATGATCTGAATCTGGCGACTGATGTGGAAGATAATGATTCTAAGGTCGGAGGAAAGTCTCATGACTAGCGTGGAAGAGTTTATCGAGCTTAGCAATAGAATAACGATGGAGTATGAGGCGATTGCGCCGCTTTTGCGTGATCCTGAAGTTGTTAAGGTCGCACATTTTTTGGCTGAATTAGATAACTTGGCCGGGGAATATGATTTCAGCTCACTTGAAATAATGGCGCTAATAGATCCTGGCCGCGCGCTGCAACTTGGTGACTCCAGATTTAAACTCGCCAAGACGCAAAAGCGTGGTAAGCGTGCCGTGCGCCAGTGAGTCCCGCCTGCGAACCCCAAGCGTCGCAGCCTCAGTCTTGGCAAAGCATTCGGCAATGCTGACTTCACCTGAATCTTGAGATCTGCTGCGGCCTCATGGCTCGAACAAAAAATGCGCTTGGATGGCGGATGCTCTCAAGCCCTCCAATCATAAGCACCATCAGCACCCTGAGGTCGTCAGTCACGATCGCGCCAATATCTGCTTACCGTCATCTTGTTCACACCCAGATTTTGGGATGTCTGAGCCTGAGTCAGCCCCTGTGTTTTGCATTCCTGAATCGACGCCCTCAAGGCCCGGTCGATCACCCGGCCGGCGGGGCGGGTGAGCAGCTCGCCACCGCTCAATTCAGAGCGGGCAGCAGCCAAGATGCCTTCGGACTCGAAGGCGTTCATCTGTGCGGTAAACTTTGCTATCAGATCATCGACTGTCAGGTCTTCTTTGAGCGCGGTGACCGCTCCGATGAGAGCGAGGGTGCTGATGCCCAGCGCGTCCGACAAATCCTGCAGCTTGTCCAATGTAGGGCTCGACTTGCCGTGCTCAAGCTGACTCAGGTACTGACGATTGCTCCCCTCGGGAATTGACTCCTGGGTCAACCCTTTATGAGCTCGCAGCGCGCGAAGGATCGCGGCTAAAGGTACCTTCATCGACACAGGCATTCCTCAAAACCGAGGATGTAGCCATGTTGTGCCGTAACACTCTACCGTATATAGTAGTCGTACAGTTACGGCGTTAGCGCGTGGCTCGACCCATCCCTGCGTGGGTACGGGCAGGCGGGTGAGCGCAACGGCTCAGGGCGACATCTCACTACCAGATATCAATTTAGCCCTAAACCGTGATTGTGATTTTTATCCTCTCGGCCTAGGCAAGCAGCAGAGTCCATGTCAGCAGAGGTTACGTCTGAGTGTCGGTAGTCTGCTGCGGTGTGGGCCTCGAGACTGGATGAGCCGCCAGTGCTGAGGCGGTTCACCGCAATGGGTACTTGGTGGGGAGGCGGGCACGGGCGGGCAGTTCTTGGTTGCCCGCCATTACTTCAAAAACGGAGCTGTCAGCCCTTTTTCGGAGTGCATAGACACAGGACATCAACACAGGGCATCACGTTGGGACAGATCGAGTGAATTGCTATGCCTACAGATTATGAACCCCTAAACACCCATCAGACCGCCGCGGAGATCAAGCCGACCTCGATTCCCGCAAGTGTCGAGCGTGCTATGGGCGTGCGGTTTGAAGTTTCAGCAACCGCTTACATGTGCTGCGCGAGGGTCGATCACGAATTCAACTGCCTGGTAGGTGTGGTTTACCAAGAACAACGAGGGCGTTTTCGAGATGGGGCGACCGTTCGGACGTCCTCCCTACAACGGCGGTTCGAGAGCTGCGGGTATCACGTATTCGAAACGCGTAACGGAAGCACATACGTCGTTTGCGAATGGGCACCGGACGGATTGAGCCCACAATTTTCTGGCGTACGCCACTAGGCATTTGGGACACGAATCCCGCAAGCCCAGCCGTTAAAGGCCGCATGAACTATCAAACGTATTTGAAAACAGCACAGCTCGTAACGGTGCCGGCGAGGTGGTCGAACAGGTGAGCAAATACTCACGCCGTGCAACCTCTAAACCACCTTGAAACACAGCAAATTCCTAAGTGACCGACCGATGAAGCTACGAATTTACTCAGACCTGCATAACGAATTTCACCGCTTCGACCCGCCGGCCGTCGATCCCGACGTCGACCTTGTCATTCTCGCGGGGGACATCGACAAGAAGGCCCGTGGCGTGAAGTGGGCAAATGAAACGTTCCAGTGCAAGGTGACTTACGTAAGCGGCAACCACGAATACTACGACGGCCATATCGACAGGACTCTGCGCAAAATGCGAGATGCCGCAGAAAGCCACGTCCATGTCCTGGAAAATGATTCAGTCATTATCAACGGCGTCCGAATCTTGGGCACAGCAGCGTGGACGGACTTTTCCTCAACGGGCGATCAGGTGGCCGCGAGCAAGATGGCCTGGGAGTGGATGAACGATTTTAACTATATCCGCGTCGATGCGGGTTACCGGCGGCTGCGGCCTGATGACCTGATCACCCGAAATCGCATCGCAAAAGCATGGTTAACCGAAAAGCTTGCCCAGCCTTTTGAAGGCAAAACGATTGTCATAACCCATCACTCACCATCGCCCGCAGTGGTGGGTACCAAGCATGACGGCCACCTTAACGCCGCGTACACCAATGACTGGCCGGGGCTTATCGAAAAGGCAGATCTGTGGGTATTCGGCCATACGCATCAGGCAGTCGATGTCGAGCTAGCGGGCTGTCGGGTCGTCTCAAACCCTCGGGGATACCCGCGAGAGCAGACGGGCTTTGATCCCCTGTTCGAAATACAAATCTGAAGAGCACCGATGTTTTGAAACGAATGATTGGATCGCACAAAATCAACTCACGCATTGCACCGAAGGCGGTCAGCCAAGCGCCGTTACCAGCAGAAGTCGAGCGTGCGATGACCTATGACTGGGGTGTACTTGTCGATGCCTATCTCATGGATGCCGGTCGGGTGGGGGATAGATACGCAGCCACTGTTTTCTGTGACCGCTCTGGCAGAGCCAGCGACGGCACGACGGTCGCAACGCCCGCTGTAGAGCACTTATCTACGCAGGGTGGCTTTCAACTACTACGTGCGGTAGCTGCGTTCGACCATTACGTGATCGTTTCCGAGCTCTCCACCTGAAGAGGTACTGATGGCGAGCGCGATTGAATGGCCAGCGCCCATCTTGAAGGCGTCCTCGGTCAATTTTGCCGAGCCATCACTGCTTACCTGTGGATGCCAGAGGCGATATTTCACTGTGTAATCGGAACGGTTTACATGGATCGCACGGGTCGCTTCAAAGATGGTCGCCTGATTCGAACGTCTGTGGTCATGTCGTTGTACGAAGAGGCTGGGTATGTGGTTGCAGTCACTATCGCCAAGAGTCGATACGTGCTGGTTCACGATCGGGAGCGAGCACATGCTTAGCCTACCCATACTGCATCCCATACCCCACAGGGAAATATTCATTAATCAAACGGCCGGTGCTGCGGCCACTTAATTTTCAGCACTGGCGTCCTCGTGGCGCCGATCAATGGAGTGCCAAGGTGCCTAAATCCGTGGGGCTGTTGGATTTGAGTGGGGAGCTACAGGATGGGGCTTCTTCCAAGGATATTTCGACCTTAGAAGCGCTCGGTGCGAATACCACCAAGGCGGTTTGTGGCCTGTATTCCTGGATTGTCCTTGACGTCCCGGACGCAGATTTAAACCAGGCATCGGCTTCGACGATAACGGAGAGCGGGATGGGAGGGGCTGGGTCTGATAAGTCAGATGCTGACCCAGCTCGCCTTCCGCGGCTGCTCTGCGGCCATTACGTTGAGCACCACAGCCGTGGAAGATTTCGGAAGGGTGACTCGATCTTGGCCGGCTACGCGACCCAATATGACGGTCGTGGCATTTTTCAGACCTCTGATACGATTTACATACTGTTAGGAAAGGGCTTCCGGCGGTCAGCCACTACCAAGACAGCGAGCTTCCTCCCTGAGGGATGGATAAACGCCAGTGAGTTGGTCATGGATCCACCGGGTCGCCCGTCAGGACTCAAGGCATTCAGGGCACTCAATGAGTCTAATGAAAACGTGTACTGCGATCTCCAGATGTCCGTTGAGCAAGCTGGTGAGCTGGCAACCTTGGTCAGGGGGCTTCGCCAGGCGGGGCAGCATCCAAATCTGAAAGAGGTTTTCCAGGCGATAGAGAACGAGCTTGAGACATCCATCGGGAACGCGCGATGACCGGCAGCATTTCTGCCTACCAAGCTAGGCTCAGGACTGGAATCCCCTCAATAGCCGAGACATCCTGCAAGCATCAAGGTCGCTTAGTGAAACCATGCTATGAGCAGCGCAACGCCAACTGGTAGAAGAGATACGTTCTTCAATTTCAGAACCATTCTGCCTAGTCGAGCAGCGATGGCCAGGCGTTGACCCAATTTGGCGAGCCCTTGATAAGCCTCATCGGTGTACACACGCTTGATCCCCAATCTTGAATGTAGGGTTCGCAGGTTGCGGAACAGGTAAGCCAAAATCGGCGCAAAGAAGACCACGACCAGTAGAGGTGCGAGCTCGTCAGGGAAGCCGACGGCGGCGATCGGATCTGTAATCTGCGCGGTTTGGTAGACACCGGCAATCAACATCGTCACTGCGAGGTACGCAATAAGTACCTGCTCTCGGGGTTGTGGATTGTTAAGGGCGGTCATGAAGGTTTTGGCGCGGGTTGACATACCATTATCTCCTCTGGATGTGCTGATTAGACGCCTCGCAGCCCCGGGGCGCAATTACACAGTTGTATCCGATATTTTCTCGCCGCTGGCCGCGTTTTTGTTTGCGCGGTACGTCCTGGTCGAATATAAATTTCGGCCAAGCAGGTGCTGGACTGGTGAGAGCCGGTGTCCAGTCTCTGTGGAATTTTGAAACCTCAGGAACGGGAGACGCTAGGGAATGCCACGGCAAATTCGAATCAACGAAGCGTACTGTGTAGAGTTAGGTGGGACTGTCTCGATTACCGAGGCACGTAGAGCGTATTTTTCCTTGTCTTCGCCCTGGCCCCGTTTCGCTTTTCAATGCTCCGACTCGGGGTGCTAAGCGCTTGACGAGCCGCCGACGATTACGGGCGTCAACTATTCCAGCCTACCGACAGATACCTACACGGCTGCCCATTTTCGCGATCCCGGGGTAGGCCATGCGGAGATTGAAACGCAGGTTTGCGACCTGCGGCAGGGTGGGGTGTTAAGGAGATCGTAAATTTGCAGGCGCAGTCTGCTGCTTTCTCTTTGGTACCAAACCACTGGTTTTTTTAAGAGCACTCTAGGTGCGTCCAATTTGGTACCAGTGTCGTACAACGTGCGTGAATCTTTCCAAACTGAGGTTGCGTGGATATTGATTTTGAAGCGCGGGTATGGAAGAAAGCGTCGCGGATCTTCGGTGCCCGGCTGAGAGACCTGATTGAGGAAGGGATCGATAGTTTCAAGCGTCAGCCTGGACACGATCATCCAACTCGTATGCATGCTTCACAGATCGGGTCGGCGGCATTCGACGCGCTTCAGAACGCTCTGCTCGCGCATGACATGCTCGAAGACGATTGGGGTGGTCACGGCTTCCTTGTGATCAGATCGCACCTCAGACTGCATTTAAGGCACTTTCTTCAGCATCAAATAATGCTTGCCCTCGGAACTGCTGATGAATTTAGCGAGAATCACCTGAGTACGGATCTCGGATTGTGAACATCATGGGGGGTAGCCTGGATGAATTTTCTGGGGAGGCCATATGGGTCATGAACTTCTACCGAGGCCGCTCACGCGGCAAGAGTTCGACTCGATGATGAGCGAGCTGGACGACGCGCAGGCTTGGATGATCGAGCAACTGCGCCGGCGAGCCAATACAGTTCAAGAATCTGCTTGCGACTCGGCAAAACCGAGCGGTGGAATGCTTGGAGGTGAAGCAAGTCAGCCGAGGCTGCAACTGAGCCAGCCGGACTAGACGTAAACCACTATTTTGATGCGTAAACCATCGTGGTTTACACGTTAAAAAGTTAATTTACAGGCGTCAGTGCGGTGCCGATAGCGGCGCTTCGGTGCTCAAACTTTCGGCCCAAGCTTTTACGGCTTGATGGTCTATCACTCTTCCCGAATCTACATCGGCCAGAGCCTTGCGTGTCAGCCGGTTCCGCTCTTCTTCTTGGTCTATCGAAGCTGACAAGGCCTGCTCAGGGTCGTTTGGATCGAGTTGTATAGGATTCATGGGTGTCTAGCTTCGCTCTCGGTGGAAGTAGCCAAGCGTCATCCTACGCTCGCTAGTGTGCGACTGATAGAATCGGAGCAGCAAATATGCCTTACCTCCGAGACGACGCATGACCCATGACCTGACAGAAGAAGAGATGCGCCGAGCGCTTTTCGGTAACGCTGAGCCTGCACCGCAGGTTGCCGCTGCCCCGACTCCAGAACCCGCCCCCGAAGTAGTGTTCGTGAAGCCGGCGGTGCCCGCAGCGAAGAAAAAAGCGGCGAAGGCATTCACTCCGCGACTTCAAGTCACGCTCCGCGTGGGTAACGAGTTTGAAGGCAAAACATTTGAGCTGATCCACGAAGCCGACACTCTCAGC
Organism: Pseudomonas sp. NPDC088368; assembly: GCF_044753445.1. Classification (NCBI taxonomy): domain Bacteria; kingdom Pseudomonadati; phylum Pseudomonadota; class Gammaproteobacteria; order Pseudomonadales; family Pseudomonadaceae; genus Pseudomonas; species Pseudomonas sp. NPDC088368. Next base: position 257,730 of record NZ_JBIVNG010000008.1, on the reverse strand, counting down.
AAGCTTTTGGCGGAGCAAGAAGCGGTGAAGGCGGCTAGGAAGAAATTTCGGTTCGTCGAAGTGATTTCAGTCAAATCTCTGTAGCCGAAGGATAACGTCTCGGCTGATCCGTAGTGCCGTATGCAATATCCTTTCACCCGGCAATGCACCCCGCAATCAACCTTCGAGCAGTGAATAGAACGATGGGTTTTGAACAATTAGCTGAATTACGTGACCGCCTGCGGGCTGAAAAAGAACCGCAAAATGCCGACAGCGCGAGACACATCAAGCACAAGTCTACGCCGCAGGCTAAGCCCCGTATCCAGGATCCGGCTGTGGAAGCGATCTGGCCGTTGCAGAAGCATTTTCCACTGGCGTTCCCTGTGAACCCTGCCCCGAAAGTTCCGCTCAAGGAAGGCATTCTCAAAGATGCTGAGCAGCACCTCGAACTACTCGGCGTGACCAGCGAGCAGCTGAAACTGGGGATCTCTACTTGGTGCCGGGGTGCTCGGTACTGGGCCTGCATGGTGGAGGGTGCGCCGCGCTTGGATTTGAGTGGTCAACCGACAGGCGTTGTTACCGCAACTCAGGCTATCCATGCGAAACAGCAGGCCTCGCGACAACGCGGTCAAGACCGACGAAATCGTGCGAAGTTGAAAGAGGGTGGTCAGGTTCTAACTGTCGTTGCTGCGGCGGAGCAGGCTGCGAACTGAATCCAGTCTAAGTGTGTTGGTGGAAGGCTCAGAGATATCCATGGAGATCATCAGCACGGCTTCAGGCAGCGCAGGTGACCAAGAGGGAGGGGCGGGCGCTGCCAACAGTTCTCGTGTAGGCCGCTTTCGCGGACGGCTGTCGTGAACCGAGCCTGCTCATTGCCGCTGGGTTTTGGCCCTGGCGGGCTTCCATCCTCCCACCTTCGGCCACGAGGTGCGCGCTCCGCTTGCGCATGGCGACGTCATTGTATTCAGAGGTTTGTTGCCCGGCTATTAGGCCGTTTGCCGGGAGCAAACAATACTTAGCTCCTAACAACGTACAACAGCTTTGTTCTCTTCTGAGATTCACGCGAACAAATCACGTTCCTGTTCGAACATACCCGCCACTGAGTCTGCGACTACTCGGATAGACGCATTTTTTCGATCGCGGCTTCGGGTAAGCAGGTAGACATCTCTGCTGGAGGGGAGCACACCGAGATCGCAGATCTGCAACGCTGGATCACTCCTGCCAATGTAGTGCGGAATCAAAGCCAGTCCGATGCCGGAGCGGGCAGCCAAGGATTGTAAAAACTGATCCTTGGCGCGAAATGCCACGCGCGCGCGAGGGAAGTGCTTCGTTAGCCAGGCCGCTTGCGTCAGGTAGGCATCGGCCTCGTTGAAACCGATGAACACTAGATCGCCTCCGGCTTCAGCCGTGCGACAGGCTTCTTCAGTGCCGTAGAAACCATAGCCAATGGTGGTCAATGGCCGCGCAATGATGTCGCCGTCTTTAGGGACATCCACGCGAATCGCGATGTCGGCCTCATGCCGTTCCAAGCTCACCGATCGAAGTGCTGGTGCAAGGTCGATGTTCAATCTGGGGTAACGGGCCGCCAATGCCGGGAGGCGGGTGATTAGAAAACCGTTGGAGAGGCCGGGGGATGAGCTAATCCTGATGAGGCCTGAGGGCGTTCCATCGTGCGTGCCATTGGTGAGCGCTTGGGCTGCGTCTTCCATTTCGCTGGCGGCCTGCAACGCGTGCGTGCCTGCCATCGTCAGGACATACCCGTCTGGGCGTCGCTCGACGAGTTTTTCTCCAAGGCTGTCCTCAAGAGAGTGGAGACGTCGGGCGATCGTTGCGTGGCTGACAGAAAGCATCCGGGCAGCTGCGGAAAGGCTGCCATGCCGGGCGAGGGCTAGGAAGACGCCGACATCTTGCCAATCGAGGGCTGTTCGTTTTTGATCAGTCATTGATCGAAGATAGGGAATTTTTGAACAGCTGACAACGCTTTATCTTCTGCTCAACCAACGAGCATTCAAGGAGTCAAGCCATGTCAGATTTCAAGAAAGTCGCCATTGTCACCGGCGCTTCACAGGGGATGGGCGAAGCGATCGTGCAGGCGTACCGCGCGAGAGGTTACGGCGTCGTCGCAACGTCCCGCAAAATGCAGCCATCCCATGACGCAGGTCTGGTCACAGTCGCTGGAGATATTGGTGATCCGAAAACGAGCAAGCGCCTGGTGGCGGCGGCCCTGGAGACGTTTGGCCGCATCGATACGCTGGTGAACAACGCCGGCATCTTCATTGGCAAAGCGTTTACTGACTACACGGAAGAAGACTACCGCCTGAAATTGAAGACCAACCTGGACGGTTTCTTCTTCGCGACCCAGGCAGTCATTCCGGTGATGCTGAAACAAGGCACTGGTCACGTCGTGCAAATCACGGCCTCCACAGCCGAGTTTGCCAGTTCGCTGTCCCCTGCCTTCATTGCCATGTTAACCAAAGGCGGCATGAACTCTGCCACTAAAAGCCTGGCCATCGAGTACGCCACAAAAGGGATTCGGGTCAATGCCGTTGCCCCCGGTGTTATTCGGACGCCGATGCACGATCCGGCGATTGTCGAGCAGTTGGCAGCGTTCCACCCTATGAAAAAGCTAGGCGAGGTCGAGGACATCGTCCGTGCCGTTCTCTATCTGGAGGATGCCGCCTTTTCGACCGGTGAAATCCTTCACGTTGACGGCGGCCTCATCGCCGGTCGTTGATCGTCGGCGGAGAGCGGTAACAACGCTCTCCGCATCATTTCGGAGAACGCTTATGCCGATCGTCAACATCTTGGTTACCCGGGAAGGCACCACGCCGGGTGCAGATCGAACCACCGCAGATCAGAAAGCAGCTGTCTACGAAGGCATTGCCGACTTGCTATTCCACGTCATGGGCAAACCCCGTGAAGACACCACCGTTATTTTCCATGAGCACGAGATCGAGGACATAAGCCAAGGCGGTGTGCCGTTGGAAATCTATCGTCAGCGGCGCAAGAAGGGAGCTGGGGTGATTGACGATAGCCTTTGATGGACAGCTAAATTGCGGGATGGGGTGGGGTTGAAGATACGAGGCTGCGGCGCGGAAGAGGTGCGAAAATATTATGGAACGCGGGTTGGCGAATCCTCTCAAAGGATCGGAACCAGGTACGCGCATTACAAATACAGTACCCAAGGATTCGCAACCTAAGCTTGTGAGCCCGAAACCTCCTGAGTAACCGTTGATGACGACATCCTCGCATTTCCAGTTAGGCTGTGCGGCCTGCAGGAACCTAATCCCATTCCGTAGCTTCTGGCCAGCCCACGGAGTTGGTTGAAGATGAATTTAAACTTTCACACCAGTCTCACTCAGGTGTTGCTAATCGAAGATCGAACTCAGGCGTCGTATGCGACGCGGAGAGTCCGGAGTGCGGCTGAGCGGATTGGATTTGATGCCAATGACACCAGCCGCATGGAGCTATGTGTTGATGAGCTCGCGAAGACCATCTTCACTGGCAAAAGGGGTGGTGAACTGCACATCCGCATTCTGCCGGGGGGAGGCCCCGGCCTCGAAATCGTCGCACTTTATCTCCCCTCAGCTGTAGAACTACAAAGCCCGATACTCGATGGCTTTGATACGCGTCTTCAGGGGGAAATGGCATATTCGATCCAGCACAACACTGAAGTATTCGACACTTATTCCGACCATCGTGGCACCGTGATTCTGGCGCGTTTCTATCCTCGTTCCGCGATTGTGAGAGATGTGCGCTTAGGGATCAGTCAGCATGCGCTGCGTGACGATCCGGCATGTGGAGACGTATGGGAGATAGCGATACAAGGCAAACGCGTAAGTATGCTGATGATTGACGGTCTAGGGCATGGGCCGGACGCCGAATCTGCGGCGATGGCCGGAGCAAGAGGATTCAACCGAGACCCCTTTGCCGAGCCAGTTTTGCTCCTAGAGGAGATTCACCAAGAGATGCATGGTACTCGCGGTGGGGTTGTGGCGATCGCCCAATTTGATGCTGCGCAGGACAGATTGCGATTCTTGGGGATCGGTGACATCGGGGCGGTATTGATCGGTCAGGAGAAGCCGAGGGGGTTGGTGTCATACCCTGGGATCGTTGGGCACCGTCACCGGAAGGGCGTTGTCGCGAACATAGATGGTTGCGCTGGGCAGTTACTGATTTTATTCAGTGATGGTTTGAAATCACGTTGGGATCTGCATGACTATCCAGGACTTTTGCATCGTCATCCGGCGGTGATCGCTGCAGTTTTGAATCGAGACTACAGCCGAGGCACTGATGATGTCACGGTAATGGTGATGACTCTAGAAACTGTATATTGAGTATCAAGCCTCCGAGGACTGCAAGATTACTGGCGGCATCGCCTCGATGGTGTGCTGCCAAAGTCTCTATACCAATGAGATGCAGTTGCTCGCCGTTCACTCAAAATAAACCCTGTATGTTCATTGTGCCTTGAGGAGTGATGATGTCGATTAAAAGCGACGGCAGCCAGCACAAATTTTCCATCTCATTCCCATAAAGTGGCCCTTGCACCATTTTTCTTGAGCCCGCCATTAGACATGGAAGGGTCGCTATAGCAGCCAGAAATGCCTCGCTAACCTCTGATGCGTCGACCAGTTGAAACCACAACCCCAACGCTGACCGTTATGACTAAACTTTTGCTGAGGTGCGGGCTTTTTTACAAACGCCGAACACATCCCTTGCAGCAAGCCAAATCCTGCACTCCTGTCTGAATTTTTACTGGGTGCGATCCGATACCCAATAGCGTTGTTTGGGAAGCGGAAAAATCGATGCTCAGCTGACTCCCAAACTGACTCCCACAATCTACGGTGAGCAAGCTCCAAGGATAAGGTCAACGACTCCCAGCCTAGGGTCAGCAAGCATTGCTTGCACTAGATAGCACGGCAAATGTGCGGATGGCTAAGGCGCTAAGTGGATTAGTGTCGTTCGTTACGCCGTTTCGCTGCGCTCGGGAGCGGTTGATACTCACGTTCCGCGCGTTTGTCGTAATCTAGCCGTGCCACCAATACCGGTTTCATGTTGTCCTGCGCCCAGAGGCACATCTGTTCGGTGATAGCGGTGATGCTGACGCCAAGCGGTGTCAGCGAATACTCCACACTGGGCGGCGCACTCGGATACACCTCTCTCAACACCAAACCATCCCGCTCTAGCAAACGCAACGTTTGAGTCAGCATCTTCTGCGTTACACCGCCCACTTGCCTGCGCAGTTCGCCAAATCTCATAGGCCCACGGGACAGGGAGTCGATCACCAACATCGTCCATTTATCCGCGAGCATCTGAATCACGCTTCGGGACGGGCAGGCGACATCGTACACATCACCTGCACGCAATTTGCTGATCCCGGAACGAGAAATATGGTTAAAGGTAGTATCCATCGGGTACCTATAGCACAGAAAGGTGCCTAATTTACAAAGGAGATCATGTCGCCGAGTATAGCTCTGTCGGCTCTATTACAGAGCTTTTATCTGGGAATTCGAAACCGTGAAGAGCCTGATTCAATACCGCGTAGGCGGCCCCGAGGTGCTTGAGTTGGTTAATGTTCCAAAGCCTGTGCGCAATTTCACCGAAGTGCTGGTGCGGGTGCATGCTGCTTCGATCAATCCGGTCGACCTGATCGTGCGATCGGGCGTATTCCCGTTGCTGGGCGATGTGCCCTTTGTGCCGGGTTGGGATGTGTCCGGTGTGGTCGAAGAAGTCGATGTTGGCTCTACTCGTTTCCAGGTGGGTGACGAAGTGTTTGGCATGCCGTTGTTCCCGCGCGCCGCCAACGCCTATGCCGAATACGTTGCTGCGCCATCGCGCCACTTCTGGTTAAAACCGGCGCGCCTGAGCCACGCGCAAGCAGCAGCGCTGCCACTCGTCGGACTGACCGCGCTGCAGGGGTTGGGTGAAATCGCGCAAGTTGAACCAGGCCAGCGCGTGCTGATCCTGGGCGGCGGAGGTGGTCTGGGGCACGTCGCGGTTCAGATCGCCAAAGCGTTAGGGGCATATGTCATCGCTACAGCCAGCGCGGGGAAACATGATTTCGTGCGCAGCGTTGGGGCCGATGAAGTGATCGATTATCAAACGGTCGATTTCACCACTGTACTCAGCGATGTCGATGTCGCGTTCGACACCGTAGGTCAGGGATACGCCGAGCGGGCGTTATCGGTGCTCAAACCCGATGGCATCGTCGTCACGGCATTGGGCCTAAGTCATGCTCACATGCCTGCCTTGGCAGCGGCTGCCGGACGACGTTTCTCCAGCGTTGCCGTTGAACCTGACAGCGCCGGAATGCAGCAACTCGCTGCGTGGGTTGAATCGGGTGAGCTGACGCCGCACGTCAGTTATGAATTTCCGTTAAGCGAAGGCGCGAAGGCGCACTCACTCGTGGGGCAGGGAAGCACGCAGGGCAAGGTCGTGTTGAGAATCGCGCCATGAGCGCGTCGTTTGCTCCATTGTTATCGCCACCCTGGCTGCATCAGTTGGCGCCAGATGCCATCCTCATTTCATCCGTGCTCAACCGTTCGTTGCAAGGCCGGGAAGCGATCATTAAAGTCGTACAGGCCGCAGGTGGGATGTATGAAAAACACACGGTGGTATTCCGGGCCACTTTTGCAGATAGAGAACTGCTCGAATACGACGCGCTGGCTTTCGGTGGAGTAGCCATCCACGGTGTTGTAACACTCAGCAGAAATGCGGCGGGCAACATTTCTGCTGTAGGTATTCATCACGGCCCATTAGGCGCAATCAACAAGCTTTCTGCTGCATTGAAGGAGCGCCTCAGAGGCGTGTTGGGCGCTGAGTATTTCGAGCTATGAGTTTAGTGAGGCTGGCGCTTGTTTAGCGCTAGCCGCACCGCTTATGTAGCCGATCAATCGAACCGAGCGGTATATGCAGACGGTCGTGTCATCCCGATCAAGGCCGGCAATGCTCGACGGCAATTTCCGCCGCGCGCTCGGGTGACGTCTCAGGGTCTACCTACTCCCTCGCATGCTCAGGTGCAAGCACCGGAGGCTTACGATAACGGATATCGACCATGCCTTGGTCACTTGCTGCCGTGATGATGACAAAGCCATCGCGGTCATCCGGCTCAAGGCCTCCATGCACCTCAGCTAGCCCGGCGAAGAACATCGGAGTCTGCTCTCTCAAGGTGATGAAGTAGGGCTGCTTCTTTTTGGGATCAACTGGATCCTTGACCCATTCATACCAGCCATTTGCAGGAGCCAGAACTCGGCCATTGGGCCAAAGCTGTTTGAAAAAACTTCCCGCTCATGACGGTCTCGACCCGAGCGTTGATCGGATCAGGTCGCTTGCCCTTGGCCCAGAACGGAGCCCATCCCCAGCGCACTTTGTCTACGCTCAAGCCATCCTCGACAGGGCGAATGATTTCAACACGAGTGGTCGGTGCGACGTTGTAGCGTTCAATAGGCCAGAGGTCGTAGCCATTGATCACCAGCTGCTTTGGAGCAAGCTCCTTGAGGTAGTGATCCATCGATTCATAGATCGAGTAGCGTCCGCACATGATGTCACCTGTCGAATTTCCTCTCTTACGAGATTGACCGCAAGCCGAGTAGAACGTTAACTGTATATACGTACAGTAACCCACAACAAGGTTTGCATCATGGGCATCACAATCCTCGGCCCACTGGAAAACGGCGGCGAAAAGCTGCCTCTCTACTCATTTAAGGTGCCTGCAGGTTTCCCGTCGCCTGCCGCCGATCACATCGAGAAGCACATCTCACTGGACGAGCTGTTCGATGTCCGCGCACCTCACGTTTATCTCGTGAAGATCGAGGGAGACAGCATGCAGGGGGCGGGCATCTACAACGGTGACATGGTGATCGTTGACCGCAGCCTGTATGCCGAGCACGGGGATATCGTCATCGCGGCCCTCAACACCGAGCCGGTCTGCAAGCGCCTGGACATGCACGGTAACTCGGTGATCCTGAGATCGGAGAACCCGAAGTACCCACCTCGCCATGTGATGGAAGGCGACGAGTTGGTGATCTGGGGTGTAGTGAAATACAGCATCCGCGATCATGACAATACCTGAGCCTGTCTTCGCGCTGATTGACTGCAACAGCTTCTACGCGAGTTGTGAGCGGGTCTTCAGGCCGGATCTCGCCCGCACTCCCATCGTGGTGCTTTCGAACAACGACGGCTGTGTAATCGCTCGGAGCTACGACGCCAAGCCTTTCGTGAAAATGGGGCAGCCGTACTTCCAGATCAAAGATCATCTGCGACGTAATGGCGTGGTTGCCTTCAGCAGCAACTACGCCCTCTACGGCGATATGAGCGAGCGCGTGATGACCATCATCGAGTCGATGGTGCCGGCGCTTGAGGTCTACAGCATCGATGAGGCGTTCGCTGACTTAACGGGTATCCCTGGTGATTTGACGGCCTTTGGGCGAAATCTGCGCTCGACGATTTTCAAACACACCGGCATACCTGTCGGGGTCGGGATCGCTCGAACCAAGACCTTGGCCAAGCTTGCGAACCACACCGCAAAACGCTTGATCGATCAGACTGGCGGCGTGGTCGATCTGTGCGATCAATTCAAGTGCGACTGGACGCTGCGCAATACCGAGGTTGGTGAGGTCTGGGGCGTTGGCAAGCGGATGAAGGCGCATCTCGAAGTTATGGGGATCAAGAGCGCGATGGACTTGGCCAAGGCCGATGCTTGGACGCTCAGGCAGAAATTCAGCGTAGTGATTGAGAAGACTGCTCGTGAGCTCGCCGGCACTCCATGCCTGGAGCTCGGAGAAGCTGATCCGCCCAAGCAGGAGATTTGCTGCAGCCGGATGTTCGGCAATCGCTTGACCGACATTGAGCCGATCAAAGAGGCCGTGGCCACGTATACCCAGCGGGCAGCAGAGAAGCTTCGGGCGCAGAACTCTCTGTGCAAGAAGATCCGCGTGAGCATCCGCACAGGCATGTTCAATCCGGAGGAAGCGAAGTACGCCAATGGGGCGCTGGTCGAGTTGCCGTATCCCACCAACGACGTGCGGCTCATGACCAAGGCGGCGACCGAAGCGGTGAATCGCCTCTTCAGGCCTGGCTTCAAGTACAGCAAGGCCGAAGTCCTCCTCTTGGATCTGCGGCAGCCAGGCGAATTCACGGAAGACCTCTTTGCTCACTCACAGCCGGCTCTGGCCGATACGTTGATGGGGGTCTTGGATGAGATCAATGACAGATGGGGGCGAGGAACACTTCGAGTGGCCAGTGTTCCCAAAGACCCAGGCTGGGCGATGCGCAGAGATTTGATGAGCAGAAGCTATACGACCAAGATCGATCAGCTTTGGACTGTTAGAGCGATATAGGAATAGGAACATGAATAATTTGACCCAAAACCTTCGTAGAGACCTTCAAGGAGTCGCTGCTGATTTGAAGTGGTCAGCAGTAGAGTTGGTGAGGATTGCCGACCGTTTGAGTCAGGCCGGGAACGAGCCAGATGCCCAAGCCCTCCACCGGATGATTAAGGTGTTCCAAGATGGAGAGGAGAAGGTGAGCGCCATCGTTGATGGGATCAATGTCGGCAGAATCGTGCGGCAGGATTCAGTCTCTGCGTAAGTCGCCTAGACATGAGGGACGGCTGTCAACCACGCTCCTCATCAAGAATCTGATGCAGTTCTGCCCATGGCTTCGAGGCCACCTCATCTTTGACGGCACAGCCTGGATCATGAGGGAACGGCTCTTCGGCTTTTGAAATCGGTTGGCTCTGCATGCAGCCAGTGCAGGCTACCACTCCACCGATTATTGCCCACGCTGCATAAAGGCGCTTCAGAAGTAGCTTGGTTTGACGTGTGAAATGCGGGAAAAATCGGGATGAATTGCAGCACCTCTAGCTAGCACTCATGTGAACTTTGAGCCTCTGCAAGATGTAGATAGCAACAGCTCCCGCCAGGTTGTTGGAGAGCCGCGCCTCGTCCGCATTGGCAGTCTTGTTTCCACCGTGTGCTGTGCCAAGATGAGTTCTCAAGGTACCTGTTCCCTGGGCGATGGACTTTATTCCGCCCAATAGGGATCGGATGTCACCTGAGTAATCTGTCCCATCGGGCAGGGTCAGAGGGGGGAAGTCATCTGCTACCGCGTTGATGAATTCCGAGATCGTTTTCCTGTTTCCCAAAGGGATTTTTCGCTTTTCGAGATAGTGCCGACAAACAGACTCTAAGAATTGTGTAGTGCGAGTGAGGGAGTCACTGGCGTCAATGTCGATGGCCAGCCGAGCTCCCGCCCACTGCTTTTCGAAGTAGTCGCCATGCATCAAGCCAGAGAGATCCCGGTGAATGCCTTCGCTTTCACCCTCCGAAAACTCGGACAAAAGTCTTGCAGCGCTTTTGGCTTCGCCGAGCATTTCCCTGATTTTTTCTTCGATCGCGATCCAAATGGAATTAATCGATTCTGACGACGCCAGCTTGATGATTTTATCATCATCTTTGATGTCGCTGATGTAACTGATTGTCATCGAGCCTTCGTAAGGCGTTCCATGATTCTGGGCATCCTCAATCGTATCTGATGTCAAAATTCTTAGGTTTTGCCCATCGAAATTCAGCATGCCGTATGCCCACTCGTCCTCGTCGATTTGCCCCAACGTGATCTTCATTCCGGAGACGTAGATACTCAGACCATTAACGCTTTCCCGCAGATCTTTTTCGACGACTTCCAGGCCTGCGCGGATTTCGCTTCGTGTCTCTATCACCAGCTTTGACAAGCGAGATAAGGCTTCTTTTCTCGTACTCATGGTGTTTGATCTCTGAGCGCGGCAGGGTTAAGAGGTTTGCGTGCAAGCACGGCGGCATAGGTAAACGTGCAGCGCCTCAGACCGATAAGCGGAGTCAGAAATGATGCAACGATGTGTCTCCAGCGCCAAAGTGGAAGAAGGCCGCGAGCCTTTACAATTTCTCTCACCGCAAAATACGATGCTAGGACGGGAACATGGGCGACGGAGGGGGCGACGTTCCAAGACCAGTCTTCGATATTTATGGTCTCAAAGCCTTGCTGTTCCATCTCGCGGGGTAGCAGGTCTTGGCGGCACATCTCTGGGACAGCCCAAGAAAGGCACCATCGTCGGTAGGCATAACCCATCAATCGAGAGATCAGACCCGATTTCGGGATCTCACGCAGTAACATCGCATCGACCATGAGGAAGTATCCACCCGGCTTCAGCAGCCGATAGGCTTCGGCGAGTACCGTCGCTTTGGTGGGGCCTTCGGCGTGACAGGCACTCTCAATCATGCACACGGCGTCTGCTGACCCGGCTGGCAGGTTCGTGAAGGCGAAGTCCACACAATGCATCGTGATCGCGTCCCCGCGCAAGACCTGCCGGTTCAGTTGCCGACCCATCTCAATTTGCGTTGGCACAATAGTAACCACATCCACCTTGACGTTTGAGTAGGCCGCAACGGCTGCTCTCGCGGTGGCGCCCGTCCCACCTCCAAGGTCAATCAATCGAACAGGCTGATCCCCTGACAGGCACAAGCGCTGCAGTACTTGTTTGTTAAGTTCCTGGAGCATTGATTCCCGTCGAAAGGGATTCATGCCTGCACGCCAATAACCGAAGTGCATGTTGAGGCCTTTGCTCCACGTCCGGTAATCAGCGGTCGCCGCCGTATAATACTCCAAGACCTGCCTTCGGATATCAGCCTGCGCAGGGGTGAGGTTCGTCGGTTCACTCAGGCTAGCGGGGAGGGAGGAGGTGGAAGACTCAATATCAATACTTGGCTGATCGCTCATTGAAGTTTCCTACTGCAGGAAGGAATGCGAAACGGATAGTTCGAAATTTTATGCGATTGAGTTTTTTTGATTTACCCATTTCTCGGGAGCAGCTACCTGATCATCCACATTGCTGAGATTTGAAATGAGGAAGTCGGGAGGAGCATGCTGGGCCTGTGGCTACATTAATGTCCCTTCGAAAGCATGTCTATGCCCGTGCTGAGCTGGCTTTTCCGATTTCACTACCAATGCCGAACGTTTGCGTCGTTTCAGGCGAAGGCGCCCCCCAAGAACACGGCTTTGGATGCTCAACCCAGTCGTCAAAAGCTCAAGCGCTGGATAGAAATTGCGGCGGCCATCCTTGATGTCTTCGTACAGAAATTTATTATGTACTTTTAGTCGCTAATCTGACTGCATTGGAGGTACTAGTGCTCGTCCCTGTTCCAGTGATGAGTACGTGGTCAGTGGGGGCATCCAGGCTTGGCAGCTGGGGATTGCCGAGTGGCTTAATGGCCCCTAAATCACCATTTTAAATCTAACTATCCGTCTATCCGTTCCCATAGGTTGGTCATATGATATGGGCCGACTTAGGCAGTGCGCCGAAACGACAGCATCGATGATTGCGCAGCTCATGGAGCTGCACGGTTCGAGTACGCCTCGGTGGCACGGCCTGCGTACTTGGCGTAGGTACGCGACGCTTATGCGCACCATGAATTAGGGAAGAAAACGAGCGAATGAAATCAACTGCAAAATCCGGTGCTTCGGAGCAGGGCGACAGAACTGATACCAGGGAGTCCCAATCACCGAAGCGCCCTGTCTTTCTCGCTTTGCAGGGTGGCGGGGCGAAAGGTGTCGTTCATGTGGGAGGACTTCTGGCGGTAGAGGCTCTATATTGCGATATACGCGGGGTTGCCGGTACGTCGGCGGGATCGATTGTCGCCGCGCTGGTTGCTGCGGGTTATGGCGCCGATGACTTGGTGAACCTTGAGACTAGAACCCACATCTTCGAGAGTTTCGGCGCGAAGTATGGGTATCACCGACCGACTGACCTATTTACTCGGACAGGGTGGTTTATCCTCAAGTCAGTACGAAATTGCTCCGCGGCTGTGGGCAAGGCTCGTGAGCAGCTAAATGTGGCGACCAATCGCCTGACGTCTTCCAAGATCTGCAAACGACTTCGTACCTATTTCCCTAAACAAATCCCAGGAGTGAAGGCGCGAGCTTTGGTTTATAAATGGTTTATCAGACTGCTGATCGCGCTGATGGCCTACTTCTTCATTACGGCATTTCCCACCGTGACATTTGTTTTGCTGGTCATGGCAGTAGTTCTTGCTGTATGGATTGGGAACGGGATTACGGGGGTGGAGCGCGTTCGTAAACTGATAGACAAGGCTATAGCCGATAAGCTGACGGAGAACGGATATCCTGTCAGCAAGAATGTCACATTCGCTGATATGGACAACGCGAGATGCGTGCCACTGAAGATAGTGGCGACCAATGTTGCCTATGAATGCCTGGAACTATTTTGCTTAGATCGGACACCGAACGTGTGCGTGGCGGATGCCGTTGCCGCCTCTATCTGCCTGCCGTTTATATTTCGTCCGTGGCCGGTCTCTTTTGATCGCCACTCGGCCAATGCTATTGAATTCATTGATGGCCGATTCCTGGACGGAGGCATCGTTTCAAATTTACCAGCATGGCCATTCGATGAAGAACGTTTACTTGATCCTAGTATCTCCACCATTGCGTTGAGCATTGATGCCGGCGTAATCGATGTCACCAAGCATTGGATGAAAGGGATTGCTGGAACCGTGGTGAACGGCTCGGGTGTGATCCACACCCGTGCCGCTGGCAAGATCGTTACAGTGCCCTTGAAAACGAAGCTTGGGATGCTTGCCTTCGACGTGTCTGCCGATGACGTCTACGACCTGGTCGGCAAGACTGCGGTCGATGCCAGCACGCACCTCTCCACAGCACTTGTCGAAGGGCCTGCTCTTATGCGGGAAGCTGCCAAGGCTATCCAAGACTGGTTTTTCCGGGAGCTAGAGTCGGCCACCGCGGAATGGCACCGCGGCCACCCTGCGCTAGTGGTACGAGTTGCGATTGCCGCGGAGCGAGGCGCTGGCGTGAACACGCTTTCAAACGTATTCACAGCGGGCTTTGAAAATTCGCATCTTGACGGCGACGCGACCCGTCGAGCTAAAGGCTGGCTTTTTGATCAAGCACTCAAGACAGGTCAGCCGAGTCTGCACATTATTGAAAACGGTGTGCCCTCACATGCTCTTGATCCAGGCGAGCGGATCTGGAACGAGGTACGGTGGATTGCGTGCTTCCCTCTGTCATATGTTGCGCCACAGAACTCACGCTCAAGGAATTGTGTAGTGGTGGTCGACTCCAATGTGGAAATCGACTTCAACATTTCAATCGCAAAAGAGCAGTTGACATTATTTCTTGATCGTGCGTTCGAGTTTGTGACAGTGTATGATGAAGAGATAGGCCTGATGAAAACTGTCCAGGGGGCAAACACATGGCTATAAGCATTATTGATTCCAAAGGTAATACCACGATCGTCGCCACGCGCTCACGTGAACAGATCCTTGAGGAGCATCGGCAAAAGGCAGGCTCCGCAAGAACAACTGGTGCAGTGCCAGATTTGAATTCGAGTACCAGCTCAAAAGGAGCTGGGTTTCAAAAACGTTGGGCGAAGCGCGCCCGCCTACTAGCCCAGCTGAAGCAGGACGGCTGGGTAAAGTGGGTTGCTGGGGGACAAAAGCGTGAGTTCGATCAGCTGATCCAGCTGGCGAACGAAATCCCCTATGATGGAAATATCACAGATTACGATGCTTGGGCTCGACGTTACGGGGATGTGCTTGGAAGCGGATTGCAGCAGGCTGGAGTTCCTAATGCAGACCCTCCTCAGAAAGCCAGCGTGATGCAGAGCGTCAAACAAGATAGAGGCTTATTCCCGGACGGCTTCATTCAACGTACGGTAGTTACCGCCGCTGGCCTGGAGACGAGCAATGATGAAGCCGCCTCTGTCTCCGAGAGTAAGTATTACCCGATCGAGACTCTCAAGAGGTCTCATGGGCTACATGCAACCACCCATACAGACAGCGATGGTATCGCAAGTGTTGGGTTTGAGTTGGGTTCCGATGGCATCGCTCATCACTAAACGACAGTCCCAATTTCATCTATTTACTCGGTTGCCCCTCGCAGTCCCTCATTCTTTCAGAGGTAGCTGGGGCAAAGGCTTGCCGTAGCCAGCGGCTGAAGACTCCACTACCGGTGGATGAAGAGAATCATCTGACGAGGCAAGGCTTTGATTGACGAGAAGTAAATTCCGGATTCAAACTGTCAATCATCCGATCATCCAGAATTTGTGCCGTATAGGCGCCCGTTTCAGTAGTGCTCAGGCTTAGGGATCTGCTGAGAAGCTGAACAATTCAATGTGTGATGACGGATCAGTAGGGGGTGCCACCCTCCATCTGATGCCGGAGTGCATGGGCATACCACTCGAACTCGTCCAAGAATCTGTCCATCTGTTTGGTTATGCGCTCGTCTCTGGGCTGACCGTCTTCAGCCAAAGCATCATTGATATGCGGAACAGAGAAGATGCTGGGGATACTTGGCATGCCTAATTCACCCAGTATCATCCGCAGCTGCATAGCCGCCCGGACTCCGCCAAAACCTCCAACCGAGTAACAAGCAATCGCAGAAGGGCGCCACATGTCTTCTTCGAGAAAATGATCGAGAAGGTTCTTCAGCGCTGGCGGCACCCCATGATTATATTCCGCGCTCACCAAAAGAAATCCGTCAGCTCTCCGGTAGAGCGTCGCGAGATCTTCGAGTCCGGTAGGGGCAGATCCTTTCGGATACTCTTTGTACATGCGATCCAGCAAGGGCAAGCGGATCTGCACCGGGTCAACCCGGCAACAAGATCGCGGTGTTTTTCAACGAGTGACGAACGTATTTACGGATGGGCATTGATGCTTTTTGTGGTGATGCTTGGCGGGAAACATCCTCGCGCAAAGATCGAGGTGCACGACGTGGTTTTTGTCGTCGCTGATTCACTGGAACAGGCATACCCGCAGCTTCGTGATGGCTGGTTCGGCAGCCCTAAGGGCGTTCATATCGACTCCTGGATGGCTGTCAATGGCGTTGAAAACTCGCGTGTGGAGTTCAGCTCACTGGCTCCATCACCTGATTCACCTCGTCTGTACTTCATCAACCTGGGTGGCTACGAATCACAGACCTTTGGCGAAGCGCACCACTATCTGCTAGTGGTGGCCAAGGACAAGCGAGAGGCCATGGCGAAAGGTAAGCGACAGCCTTTGTCGCATTGGACTCAAGCACATACAGATACAGTGCTGGACGTGGATGATTGCTTACCCATTGATGAGGTCAGTGGACGGTATGTGCATCTCATCGATGGGCCACATGCTGGGATAGTCCAGCGTAACGATTACATCTTGCTTTCCTGATCTCTGCCGGGGGTTGGTGTACTGCCTCATGCGCAAACTGGTTGGTATTCGGGTGTGCCGCCTGCGACGGACGGCTGTCGTGAACCAAGCAGCCTCGCTAAGCGGGCGTCTTGGCCCAGCGCGCTTCCCTCTTAAGACCTGCGCTCTCCGCCTGCAGAGCCCTAATCTCAGTTCAGAAGTCGAGTCGTGATGGCGTCCCATCAAACGCTTTACCCGCTTGTCTTACAGAGGTGGGCTAACTTTTGTCGTGAAGAGCTGCTAACCGCTTGGCCGACTGGTTCAACTTTGCGTTGAATGCTTCCAGCATCTGTCCGACCTCTGTGATCTGGTTTGCGGTGGCTTTACTCGATGCCGCTTCGGCAAGAACCGATTCGATGGACGAAGTGAGCTCGATCTGATTTTGAATCAGGTCAGAGTGGGCGGCGGTGAAAGCATCTTTCATATCAAACTTCGGTGTTATGAAGCCTGTGTGAAGCTCAGTGCGAGTCTTTTCGAAACGCAGAGCCCCTTTGACTGTACCCACGGATTTCCCGGATATATGCCCGAGCTTCACGAAAGTAATAGCGTCTCCAGTACGGTCGCACGTTCCTTCTCAGTCGCCACACACCGAAGGCTCCTGCACCAAACATAAAGGGGAGCATGAGGGCGGGATGGATGCCTGATAGAAATATGGCGGGGGAGTAGATCGCGATGAACATCGATTGGTCTTGGAGGGTAAGCCATTCCGTATGAAAGCTTTGCCGCAGTGTCCCGAGATGGGCTCTGTAGATGACAAAAAAGCATCCACCTAGGAAAAGAAAAAAGCCCCCCAATACACCGCCTCCTGACGTTGACAGCACGCACAGGCGAATCCCGAAGCCCACCAGGATGATGCTAGCGGAGAAGCATGCCAGGAGGGCGTCCCACTGCTGGTCAACCGAGCGATAAAAGCGTTTCTGAATTTGAGTTCTATGTATCTCATGGAAACGTGGGTTCATAGGCACTCCGTTGCACCTGGGTTGCAATCCGTCCGCGTGAAGTATTGTCGAAGAAGTAATACTGCGCTGGCCTGTATCCGTTAGGGATACTCCAGCGCTGCTGATAGAATCGAACCAGCTGAATGTAGCTCTCTCCGAGATTTTGCATGAATCCTGAACTGACTGAAGAAGAAATGCGCCGCGCGCTTTTCGGTAACGCTGAGTCTACACCGCAGGTTGCCGCTGCCCCGATTCCAGAACCCGCCCCCGAAGTGGTGTTCGTAAAGCCAGCGCCGCCGACAGCGAAGAAGAAAGCGGCGAAGGCATTCACTCCGCGACTTCGAGTCACGCTCCGCGTGGGGAACGAGTTTGAAGGCAAAACATTTGAGCTGATCCACGAAGCCGACACACTCAGCAAGCTCTTGGCGGAGCAAGAGGCGGTGAAGGCGGCGAGGAAGAAGTACCGGTATGTAGAAGTTGTTTCAGTCAAGTCTATGTAGTCGAAGTATCCCGTCTCAGATGATCCCAAGCGCCGTATGGATTACTCTTGCACCTCGCAATCAACCTTCAAGCAGTGAATAGAACGATGGGATTTGAACAACTGGCTGAGCTACGTGACCGCTTGCGGGCTGAAAAAGAGCCGCCAAAGGCCGATAACGCGAAGCATTTTAAGCGTAAGTCCTCTCCGCACGCGAAGCCACGTAATCAGGATCCGGCTGTGGAAGCGATCTGGCCTCTGCAGAAGCATTTTCCGCTGGCGTTCCCTGTTAACCCACCCCCGAAAGTTCCGCTCAAGGAAGGCATTCTCAAAGATGCTGAGCAGCACCTTGAACTACTCGGCTTGACCAGCGAGCAGCTGAAACTGGGTATCTCGACCTGGTGCAGAGGAACGCGGTACTGGGCAAGCATGGTCGAGAACGCGCCCCGCTTGGATTTGAGTGGTCAGCCAGCCGGCGTTGTGACTGCAACTCAGGCTACGCATGCGAAGCAGCAGGCTTCGCGGCAACGCGGCCAAGACAGACGAAATCGTACGAAGTCAAAAGAGGATGAAGGGATCCTTGGTGCTCGAACAAGCCAAACGAGACGTACCTTGTAGGAATAGATCCAGCCAAGGCAAAAGTAGAGAGTTATGTGATTAACAAGATGACGAAGGCCTTCCGGCGATATCTGAGGGGCGCGGCCAATTAAGGGGGACTGTCTTTCTGCTTAACGACCTTACGGGAGCGGCTGCCGTAGGCCAAACCCGACAAAATCATCGGTTTGGGCTCTGTCGGCTTCCGTCCTCGCGTCTGCGTGCTCCGCTTGGTGATCTTATCTTCCGTCACTGGTGGGAATGGGGCAGTACTGGTTCTGCCACCGCCGAGGGCTAACGCCCTTTGACCGCGTGAACACACGCGTAAAATATGATTGATCTGAAAACCCACATTCTTGAGCCACGAGACTGATAGGAAGTTGCCTCGTTCTCAGCAACTCTTCAGCCCTCAGAATTTTTTCTTGGCGCAGCCAATCGTGGGGAGCCAAACCGGTGGCGTTCTTAAAGGCCCGGGAAAAATGGCTTCTCGATATTGCACATTCATTCGCCACCCTTTCAATCGAACAGCCCTGGGCCATTAGACCTATCATCAACTCTTTTGCTCTTTTAACCCGCCAGGGGGCCAGATTCTCGTGCGGGCGCTTCGGCGAACATCGGCGACTTGCGTCGGAAGAATATCTTGTATGTTGAGCGTTGTGTCTGACGGGCACAGGGAAGGTAAAAGGTATGAGTTCTGACAAATCGTCATTTATAACTTTGCGTAGCTCATTTTTGGACAGCGCATACTCTTCGTAGTCGAACCCGCTATCGGTTGTGCTCACACTCTGCTCCTAGTGGTATTAATAATTGTGTTGCCAGGGTGCGACTTTTCGTAGGCGCTTGAGCCTGCATCACGGCTTTGCGGGGTATCTCATCGTTTGGCCATTGGATCTCTCGCACGTCCAACCCAAGCGAAGCTCATTGATTGGGTGTCCGATTGATGATTCCGTTGCGTGAGCTTTCTCGATGGCCTTTTGCTGCTGTAGTATTGCGGTCGACATATTTAGATTCAAGCTCGCTTTCCGAATCACTCAAAAAAGATGCGAGTCTGTGAAACCTGAGGAGCAGAAGTCGACAAGACTGAGACTCGGGGACGTTTGGGCGAACCGGCACGGTGGATTGTTGTTGCCGCGGATGGACACGTTGTTGTTCACGGCGATGGCAGCGCAAAGGGAGGCTTTGTCCCCCCATTTACTCGCGTCCAGTGCTCACGCTATCTAGTGATCGGACAAGGTGGGGTCGCATCGATGCTGTCGATTTGCCATCTGGATTACAGGAAATCATAATCCTGGTGTTCCTTTTTACCCTGGGGCCTCGGCGGCATCGATTCGCGTGCGGATTGAACTAATGAGCTGCTTGAGAGCCGATGCGGTTGATTTATTGGATGGATTCTTGATCGCATGGCCGTATCTTCTGCAGTAAGCGCTTTGATTTTTGATTTGGAAGTCGTACCCGCTTCCGACACCAGCGCTGAAAAAATCATCAAACTCGGCGCTATGAGGCCCGATAGCAATGAAGAGGTTGAGCTCAATACCACCCACAACCTAGCGCAAGCGTTGCAGCGAATGGATTCCCTTGTGCGGGGCGCTGAGTGGGTGCTTGGCCATAACGTGTTGTTGCATGATCTGCCGTTACTTCGGAGAACGGCGCCCGATCTGAAACTCCATGAGCTTCCGGTGATTGACACGTTAATGCTCTCACCGCTGGCGTTTCCTCAAAATCCCTACCATCGACTGATCAAGGATTACAAATTGATCAGGGATACCCTCAACTCGCCTCTGGCCGACTGCCGCTCGACTTTCACGTTGTTCAACGATCAACGAGGTGCGTTCGCGGTGTTAGGAGCGTCGAGTCGGGCGGAATTACAATGCTATCAAAGCTTGATCGCTCCTCCCGGAAGTGATCTGGAGCCGTTGTTTTACGAACTCACCAATGCCTCTGCGATTGCCCCTGAACTGTTGGGGCCTCAGCTAAGGCATTTGTTGCAGGAGACGGATCCGACGCTTCAGAGGAAGCTGAAGGTTTGCTCGACGCGGCTTGATCACTTGATCCGAGCGGAGCTTGAAAAAAAAGACCTGCATTGGCCTCTGGCTTATACGCTGGCTTGGCTTCGTGTTTCAGGTGGTAACTCGGTGCTGGCGCCATGGGTGCGGTACCAGTTCCCGCGGGTGGGCGAATTGATCACTCAACTGCGAGATGTTCCCTGTGGAGAACCCTCGTGCGGGTATTGCCGGACGACGCATGATCCTCGACATGAGCTGCAGCGGTATTTCGGGTTCGAGGACTTTCGCTACGAGGAGGAAGGTAAAAGCCTGCAGCACGATATCGTTTCTGCCGGGATGCGAGGGCGTAACGTGCTTGCGATTCTTGCTACGGGCGGAGGCAAATCGCTGTGCTACCAGTTACCGGCGCTCAACCGATACCACCGCAACGGGAGCCTCACTGTAATCGTCTCTCCGCTGCAGTCGCTGATGAAAGATCAAGTCGATGGGTTGCTTGAGAGGAACGTTCAGTGTGCTGCAGCGCTCAACGGCCTACTCACCATGCCAGAGCGTTCCGATGTCCTCGAAAAAATCCAGATGGGCGACATCGGCATATTGCTGGTTTCTCCCGAGCAGTTCCGAAACAAGTCATTCCGTCGCGCAGTCAAGCAACGCCAGGTTGGTGCGTGGATCTTTGACGAGGCGCACTGCCTGTCCAAATGGGGCAACGATTTTCGCCCGGATTACCTCTACGCGTCACGCTTCATTCGGGATTACCACGGTGATCGACCTCTTGCTCCCATCGGCTGTTTCACTGCCACAGCTAAGCCCGATGTTCTGACGGACATCCGAGCACATTTTGCCGATCGCTTAGGCATCACGTTCGATGAATTTTTAGGTTCTCACGAGCGTACAAACTTAAGCTTCGAAGTCATCCCTTGCACCAAAGCTGAGAAATGGCCCAGAACTCACGAGTTGCTCGACGACAATCTGAGTTCGGGCAACGGCGGATCCGTGATTTTCGTATCCAGTCGAAAAGGAGCAGAGGAGCTTTCTGAGTTCTTAATCGCCCAGGGATGGCCGTGCAAGCATTTCCATGCTGGGCTACCACCAAGTGAGAAAACCGACATCCAGAACTCCTTCAAGAACGGTACGTTGAAGGTGATTGTGGCCACCAACGCATTCGGCATGGGGGTCGATAAGGCTGACATCCGGCTGGTGGTTCACGCTGACATTCCAGGTTCTCTGGAAAACTACCTGCAGGAGGCTGGGAGGGCCGGTCGAGACCAGGATGATGCTCGCTGCGTTCTGCTGTATGACCCTCAGGACATCGAAACTCAGTTCGGTATGAGCGAGCGGTCTCGACTAGGGCTTCGGGATATCCAGCAAATACTCAAGAAACTCCGCACTGAAAGCGGAAAGCGTAAGGGGCGGGAGCTAGTCATCACGGCAGGGGAAATTCTGCTAGATGCCGCTGTAGATACGAGTTTCGCCGCGGACGATCGAGACGCCGAAACCAAGGTTGTCACTGCTGTAGCTTGGTTGGAGCGTAGCGACTTTCTCAAAAGAGAAGAAAACCAGACGCGGATTTTTCCAGCACGACCCGCACTAACGCTGGAGGAAGCTAATCGCCGCCTCCAGCTGGCTGGTTTATCCCTGCGCCGCCTCGAAGAATTCAAGGCGATCGTTGGATTCATATACGGTGCGGGAGCGGATCAGAGGATCAGCACAGATGAGCTGATCGCTTTGACGAGCCAGTCTCAGGAAGAGCTCGCCGGTGCGTTAAAGCAGATGGAGGAGATGGGAATCCTTATTAACGACTCCCAGTTGACTCTCTATGTCCGCCATGGGGTGGTCGGTGCATCTAACCAGCGGCTCAAGGATGCACTAGAGCTAGAAGAAGCGCTTTTCAATGTGTTACCAGAGTGGTCGCCAGAAGCAGAAAATGGGGATTGGCAAGACGTAAATCTTCCTCACCTGACGACCGTTCTGCGCGCGCATGTGGATCGCAAGGATGTCCTTCCTTTACATGTGGCTAGGCTGCTACGCAGTCTTGCTCAGGATCGTGATGGAGAGAGCCAGCAGCGCAGCAGCTTCGAGCTTCGTCAGCTCAACCGAGACCAGTTGAAGCTGCGGATTATCGGCGGCCATTCGTGGCGTAAAATCAGCAAGTTCGGAGAGAAACGACGTGCCATCGCACATAGCTTGCTGACGTTTTTTATCTCACTTCTCGCCCCGGGGGCGCGCTCAAAAGACCTTCTCATAGAGACCACCTTCGGCCAATTGATCGGGGTGATCGAGGGTGATCTGATCCTCGCCCAAACAATCCCGCCCGATCAGCGCCGACGCGCGATTGAACACGTCCTGTTGTACCTCCATCAGCAGGAGGTCTTGATCCTGAACCATGGCATGACTGTCATGCGCCGAGCGATGACGATTGAGGTTAACGCAGATAAGAAGGCTGGTTATCTGAAGGAAGATTTTCAGCGGCTTGACGAGCATTATCGCGAGAAGTGCATTCAGGTTCACGTGATGCGTGAGTACGCCGAAAAAGGCCTCAAGGACATGGCTGCTGCGTTGCGGCTGGTGTTTGATTATTTCAGCAATCCCAAGCGCGATTTCATCCAGGAATACTTCGGCGGCCGTGAGGAGGTGCTAAAGCTTGCAACCAGCGAGCAGTCCTGGAAATCCATCGTGCATTCGCTCAGTGGAACCCAGCGCCTGGTGGTTGCCGATAATGACGATATCAATCGCCTCGTACTGGCAGGGCCAGGTTCAGGTAAGACACGGGTTATCGTCCACCGCATCGCGTACCTTCTTCGAGTACGCCGTGTTCCTGCGAGTAGCATCATCGCACTTACATTCAATCGACATGCTGCCAATGAAATTCGACGCCGCTTGCTTAGCTTGGTAGGTGTGGATGCTTACGGTGTGAGCGTCATGACTTACCACAGCATGGCGATGCGGCTGACAGGCACTCGTTTTGAGCGAGGAGAGGTCGTTGACGAGGCTCGTCTTACCGCAGTGATGACAGCCGCGGTGGAACTGCTGGAGGGCGGTGCTCAAGGCTCTGCAGAAGACGATGACATCTGCGAGCAGCTACTGCGAGGCTATCGATACATCCTTGTAGACGAATATCAGGGTACGTATACGTGTAGCAGAGTGATTGAGGTACGGCCAATCTGATCGTGACATGCGGTGCTAACCGGCGATTAGTGAAACAGCAGCGGGAAGCGAACATGAGACAGGGGATGAGGATGAGCTTTCAAATTGCTGATTTTTCGAGAAACGGGGTTTTGTGCAAACGTGAACGGAGGTTAGTGACATTGAACAGGACCGACCGGTTCCGTTCCAGTTACAGGATTTAACATAATATACATTATACGTAACAGCCTGTGTCAGCACTGGGTGGTGAGTGTGACGCTTTGCAACGCTCAAAACCCCAAATTCCATCCTTGGGCGTCCAGTCTTCAAATCGCTACCTCGCCGTCTATCCTCAAGCCGATCCAGTCACCACCCTCATTCTCCATCCCGATCTTCCCATCACGAATGCCTCCACGCCTCACATCAAGCTGAGCAACATCGACTCAGCACCAATGCTCACGCCCAGATCAAGGATGAACAATGAACCGCGCATTCGCCGCATTACTCATCTGCGCAAGCTTCAACGCTTGGTCTGCAGACTCCATTGCACAAACGATCGCCGGTCAGGCGTCAACATTCGCCAACGCAACGCTGTGCGAATCTCTAAGGTTGATCATTCTCCGTTCGGCCTGGCACTGGACAAACAATGCCGAAACAGACAACGGGCCGAGTTCGATGAGCTTCAAGACCGTAAGCCGCTTCGGGACTGCATCAAGCCAGGGAACGTCATTGATGACGATGTCCGGAAATGCGTGAAAGGGATTTGAGCACACAGTGATTGCTTATCGGATGCAACGACGCATGCCAATAAGCGGTTGGGCCAGATATTGCGGAAATTCGCTGGAATCAGCATTTGGGTAGCCGGATTGACGCGTTTGTAATATCCGATAACTGTCAGACCCGGATATTGCACAATACTGCTCCGCATAGGATCATCACGACCATTCCAAAGCCTTCTGCAAGCGATTTTCAATGTCCACGCCTTCGACACCGCATCCGTTATTCGAGACTTTTGCCCGTTTCGTCGAGCTGAATTTCAGTTCGCTCAAGGAGGAACTGCCCGCCGTCACCCGCTATCTGGAGCAATTTCCCGCCGAATTGCAGGCCCTTGAGGGCTATCGCGCCGTGCGGGGTTTCTTGAAGTCCTATGCCGGCAACGAGTCTACGTTCAATTCCTACCGCACGCACGTCGAGCGCCTGTTGCTATGGACCCTGCTGAAGTCTCGCGTTTCCCTTTTGGACATGCGCCGTACACACGCAGAGTCGTTTCTGGAGTTCTGCCTCGCACCCGATCCCGCCTGGGTCGGCCCTGTCGTGAAATCGCGCTTCTTACGGGTCGGCGGTCGCAAGAAGCTGGCCAGTGATACGTCTGTGTTGAACCCTGATTGGCGGCCTTTCAGTCAGTCGGCTTCCAAAGAGGAACGCAAGCGCGCCAACGAGGACAACCGCCCTCTCCTTCAGGACCATTACAAGCCTGCGCAAGGCTCGATCGCGCAGATATTTGCGGTCTGCGGCAGCTTTTTTCAACATGCCATCGATGAGGGTTTCTGTGAGCACAATCCGTTCAAGGCAGTTAAACAGAAGAGCAAGTACAAGCAGCGCACCACGGGCGACGCCGACACGCGCATTCTGACCTCATTGCAGTGGGACTTTGTGCTGGAAACAGCCGAGTTGCTGGCCTCCCAGGATGCTAGATATGAACGCACGCTGTTCATCGTGGCGACGATTTTTGCGATGTATTTGCGGGTCTCCGACCTGGTCGGCCGTGAGAACTGGACGCCGAGCATGGGCGACATGCGCAAGGATGGCGCGGGCAACTGGTGGTATCACGTGGTTGGCAAAGGCAACAAGGCCGGGAAAATCAGCGTGCGGGACGACTATGTCGAGAACTACCTCAAGCGTTGGCGGGTGCATCAGGGCCTGTCGCCGTTGCCCGGTTTCCGCGAAACCACCCCGTTGATCGCGACGCAACGAGGGCGCGCCGGGTTGTCGGATCGACATATCCGGGTGTTGCTCCAAGAGGTATTTGACCGGGCACTGGAACGGATGCAGGCGGAAAACTGGGCAGATGAAGACGTTGGACGCTTGCGTGCGGCATCTTTGCATTGGTTGAGGCACACCTCGGCGACGTTCGATGCGCCCCATCGCGACATGAAAGACCTTCAGGTCGATTTGCGGCACAACAGCCTCAGTACGACCCAGAACGTCTACTACAACTCCGAGGACGAAAAACGCGCGTATTCGGCAAAACGGCTGCCCATGAGGGAGCGTGATTAAGCCTTTATGTTCATCGCGATTCACCCACCCCTTCAGGATGCCGGAGGGTCGCAAGGGTGACCGGCAAAAACGACACGGCCGCCGTGACCGCTATGACGATGACAGCCGCCGCGATACCTGCGTGATCACCCACGTAGCCATACAGCACCGGGGCCAGCGCGCCGGCGCCAATGGTTCCGGTGTAAAACACTGAAAAAGCTCGGGCGTGCCCGGGTGTGTCGACCACGTCGGTGACCGCGCCGTACAACACGGAAGATGTGCCATTCAACACCACTCCCAGGAACGGCAGTGTCAGCATGGCGATCGTCAGCGGTGTCGTCAGCACCAGCACGATGAGCAGTGCGGTCGCGACCTCCGTCAGCATGATTGCCCTGGTGCTGCCGAGTGACTCCGCCATCCAGCCGCAACAAAATTTGCCGACGGCGCCGCCGATGAAGACCAGCGTCAGGCCAACGCCCGTTTGAGCCAACGAGCCGCCGCTGGACTTGATGATGAACGGAAGAAAGGTGAGAAATCCCATGCGCACAGCACTGTCCAGTATCGCTGTGGCGAGCAGTGCCCGAAAGGCGCCCGGTGTCTCGGCCACTCCGTTGATATCGTCTGCCGGGTGACTCGGCTCAGGCGACGCGTGAACGGTGTCAGTCCTCTTAAGGAGCGCTCCGATCAATAACGCCGCGAGCACGCCCACGCCTGCGTAGACAAAGATCACATTACGATACGAGCCATAGGTGAGCAGGACCGCCGCTGAAGCGGGCAGCACCGATTTGCCGACATCCCCCGCGAAGTTGTAGATCCCCAGCGGCCGCTTGGCCCCGCTGCCGTACGCCCGAGACACCATGGCGGACGCCACGGGGTGTTGCACGCTCGCGCCGATCCCGGCGACCACCAGTGCAGCACCCAAACCGACGGCGCTCCCGGCCAGCCCCGCCAGTAACCAGCCGAGCGCGGTGACAGTGGTCGACCCGACGAGCAAATGGACCGGACGAACGTTTGATGTCAACGAGGTCACCGGTATTTGCAACACGGCCAGCGTCAAGGCATAAGCGCTTCTGAGCACACTCAGCCACACATAGCCGAGCATGAACATGTCCTGCCAGACCGGCAGGAACACATACACCAGATCGCACAAACCATCGTGTGTGGCATGGGCCGCGCAGGCGGCGGTGAGCGCATTTTTACGTGATGTTCGTTTAGTATGCGGGACGTCAGGCGCGGGAGCTGATGAGGTCATGGTGAGTGTTCGCGGCAGGGAAAAGCTATTCTGTCCCGACGCGGGAAACGGTCGTTAATGAAAGGATTTTATGCCCTATGAATGTCCAGTTGAGGCTCGGCAATGGCCGCTAGGAAATTCCCCTCGATGGCTGCGCTCAGGGGGTTTGAGGCCTGCGTTCGGCACCTGAATTTTTCGCAGGCGGCGTTGGAGTTGCATGTCACGCAAAGCGCGATCAGCCACCAGGTCAGACAACTGGAGGAGATACTGGGCGCCGAGCTGTTTGATCGCAGTGCCGGTGCGATGGTCGTGACGCAGGCTGGCATCGAACTGCTCCCTGTCGTGCGCCAGTTCCTGAAGGATTTTGCCGCCCTCGCCACGCGCTTCGAGCGAAGTGCTCAGGGCGCATCGCTGATCGAGCTCTTCGTTCACGACTCGTTCGCCAACACCTGGTTGATCCCTCGCCTGCCCGCCTTCTACGCCAGGCATCCCGACATCCGTATTCAGCTCAACACCGAGGATTTCTCGCGATTCGATAATGCCAGCGGACAAGCCGCCATACGCCTGGAAACCCGCGACGCCACATGGCCGGGCTTTTACGCGGAGTTCGTGCTTCCTGAACGGATTTTCCCGGTGTGCAGCCCTGCCCTGATCGATCGGATCGGCCCTCCCGCAACCCCCGAAGACGTGATCAAGTTCCCGGTCATTCTGCGTTCCCGGAACATGGCCAATGGCGAACAGATATCGACGCCTTCCTGGGATTACTGGCTAGAAAAAAACGCACTGGCACCCTCCTCGCTCAATTGCGTGCTGGTCGTGCCTCACTCCAACATGGCCGTCTCGGCGGCGATTCGAGGACTTGGCGTCGCGATGGCCAGGACATCGCACATCTCTGATGAACTGCGCACCGGCACGCTTCGCAAACTGCTGGATGAGGAAATGGAAAGTGACACGGGTTATCACTTTCTCTGTGCCCCAGGCAAACAGAGCTCGCCTGAGATTCGCGCCGTTCTTGACTGGCTCAAGGCAGAAAGCAGAGAGGCTGACAACCCTGACACAACATCGGCAGATTGACCCGGCGCGACACACGCACACACGCTTGTTCACCGACGCAGTCTGCGCGGGCTTCGAGGCGCCGTGAGATGCGGGTGTCGTCGCCCGCGCGTGAAGCCCCTCAGACCAGTTCTTTCTCCAGCTCCAGCGTCACTCGGTCTTCCAGCGCCTTGGCCTCGGTCACGCTGACGTCCCGAGGCAGGACGACGCCGTTTTTGGCGGCGAGGATTTCAGCCATGACGCTGACGGCAATTTCCGCCGGGGTCTTACTGCCGATATAAATGCCAATGGGGCCGCGCAGTCGCTGAAGTGACACTTCGGTTTCGCCAAAGTGTTCGATCAAGCGCTCGCGGCGCTGTTGGCTGTTGCGTCGCGAACCGATGGCGCCGATGTAAAACGCCGGACTCTGCAAGGCCTCCAGCAAGGCCAGGTCGTCGAGCTTGGGATCGTGGCTCAAGGCGACGATGCAGGTTCTGAGGTCAACCGAGAAATCCCGGACGACATCATCCGGCATGCCGACGATGCGCTGGACACCACTGACTGACCAAGTTTCGACGTACTCGGGACGCGGATCACAGACCGTGACTTTGAAGCCGTTGAACAACGCCATCGTGGCCAGGTACTCGGCCAGCGCACCGGCGCCGATCATGAGCAGGCGGTACCCTGGGCCCAAGGTGTTGAGCATCTGTTGGCCGTCAAAGCTGAACTGCTCCGGCGCAGGGCTGTGTTCGAGGCTTACCTCGTTGCTCGCCAACACCAGGCGCCGACGCACCAAGTGCCCCGAGTCGAGCTGGCCCAATACTTCATCCAGCGATTGCCAGGAGGGGTTGAACTCGAAGACCAGCTCCAGGGTTCCGCCACATGGCAATCCGAAACGATGGGCTTCGTCGGCCGTGACGCCGTAACGCACCACTTCTGGGTGCCCTCCCCTCAAACCCTCACCTCCGTAGGCGGTGGTATAGCGGTGGATGAGATCGTCTTCGATGCAGCCCCCCGACACGCTGCCCACCACGCGACCGTCGTTACGCAGGGCCATCATCGAGCCGACGGGCCTCGGCGAGGAGCCCCAGGTCCGGGCCACGGTCGCCAGCAGCACGTGTTCTCCTGCCGCGAGCCAGTCACGGGCGGTGCGCAACACCAAAAGGTCAATGCTTTCCATCAGGCGTCTCCTTACCGCATTTGCAGAATGATCGGGCTGCTACTTGCCGGGTCTGTGTGTTCACGTAATTTGCTGACTGCCTGCGCATCCACGGGTTCACTCTGATTGCCCCACGTGCTGCGCACGAAAGACAGGACTTCGGCGATTTGCTGATCCGACAGCTGTTCGCGGAACGCCGGCATGCGATAGGCGTCCGGGACGCCAGCCGCGACCACGCGCTGCGATCCGTTCAGGGTGATGTTGATGGCCGAAGCGTTTTCTTTCGCCAGTGCCGACGTCGCCCCGGCCAAGGGCGGCATCCACTCCGACTGCCCTTTTCCATCGTCCCCATGACACGACGCACAGCGGGTCACGTACGTGTGGGCGCCTGGAACGTCCAGCCGGGCAGCGGCGGACACTGCTTGATACTGCCAGGGTGCGCCGTCGCGTTGGCCATCGCCAGGCAATGACTTCAGATAACGCGCAATCGCCGCCAGGTCTCCGTCGCTCATGAACTGCGTGGAGTTGTTGAAGGCTTCGGTCATCGAACCGAAGACCACCGCGTGTTTGTTGCGTCCGGTCTTGAGGAACTGCACGATTTCCGGCTCGTCCCAGCGACCCAGCCCGGTGTTGTGATCGTTGCGCAAACTCGGCGCGTACCAGCCATCGAGCAACGCACCGGCCAGGAACGGTGTACCGGAATCGTCGAGCGCCTTTTCGTTGAACGCCAGTCCGCGCGGCGTGTGGCAACTGCCGCAGTGGCCAGCGCCTTGAACGATGTAGGCACCGCGATTCCATAGCTCGTCTTTACCTGCCTTGGCCGCATACGGCGCGGCATCGGTGAACACGCCGTTCCATAACGCGATGGGCCAACGCATGTTCAGCGGCCACGGAATCGCGCTCGCGATGTTGGCCTGTTTGACCGGCGCGACCCCTTTCATGAAGAACGCATATAACGCGCGGACGTCTTCGTCCGTGAGCTTGGCGTAAGACGGATACGGCATGGCCGGGTACAGACGACGTCCGCCGGGGGCGACGCCATGTCGAACGGCCCTGTCAAAGTCCGCCAGGCTGTAGCCGCCAATGCCGGTGTCCCGGTCCGGGGTGATGTTGGTGGTATGAATCGCGCCCAGTGGCGTGGCCATTTCCAGCCCACCGGCAAACGGCGCACCCCCAGGCACGCTGTGACACGCCACGCAATCACTGAGCCGGGCGACATACTCACCTCGGGTCACCAGCGCGGGCGCCATGTCAGCGGTCTGATCAGCTTGCAGATGCGAGACGGGCTCGCGGGTAACGTACCAGGCCAGCAGGCCCACCGCGACCAGGCACGGCAACGCCAGCCAGCCAGCGGTTCTTGCGAATCGGCTGTTATTCATAAAGGCTCCGGCGCAGGTCAGGTAAAGGTGTATCGGCTCAAGGGCATGCTGCGAGGCCGTTGCCCCGTCAATGCCGCGACCGCGTTGGCCACGGCAGGCGCCACCGCAGGCAGCGGCGGTTCACCGATGCCACCCATTTTTTCCCCGCTTTCGACCACCTTCACATGCACCCGTGCCATCCGCGAGGGCGGCAGAATCGGATACAAGTCGTAGTTGCGCGCACGGGGCTTACCGTCGACGTACACCGCTTCCTCCACCAATACCTGAGACAACCCCAACGACACCGCGCCATTGACCTGAGCCTCGACAATCGCCGGGTTGACGATGCTGCCGGGGTCGATGGCTTGCCAGATGTCGTGCACCTTGACCTGGCCGTGCTCGATGGACACCTCGGCGATCACGGCTGTCTGCGTGCCGAACGGCGATGCCATGGCCACGCCGCGAGCGCGTTTGCTGCCGTCCTCAGCGGTGAACGGACCGCGCTTCCAGCCCCCCGAGAGTTCACCGACCGCGTTCAACAAGGTCGTCAGGCGTTTGTTGTCGCGCAGCAGGTGCAGGCGCAATTCGAACGGGTCTTTGCCGCCTTTGTCCGCCAGCTCGTCGAGAAAGGACTCATAGAAGAAGTCGTTGAGCGAATTACCCACCGAGCGCCAGTAGCCCAACGTGACCGAGCCTTTGACGTAGATCTGCGCAATGCGCTTGTTGGGAATCGCGTAGGACTTGCCAGACAGTCCCTCAAGGGCCGTCGGGTCGATCTTGTCGCCTTGCTTGCCGGCCAGTCCCTCGGTCGGCCCTTCTGTCGCGCTGATCGCTTCGATTGCAACAGGCCAACCGTCATTGTCCAGAGCGCCGCGGAAATTGACCGCTGCACCGGGTCTCAAGACGTCACGCAAAAACTCTTCTTCACGGCTCCAGATCATTTTTATCGGACGCCCGACCGCTTTCGCCAATTCGATGGCCTGCGGGTACGGACTGGCCGAGTCGTACAGGAAATGCCGACCGAAGAAGCCGCCCAGCAACGGCGAATGCAGGGTGATCCGCGACGGGTTCAGCCCGAAGCGCTTGGCAATGTCGGCCTGGAACATTTCTGGCGCCTGGTTGGGCAGCCAGATTTCCAGCGACCCGTCCGGGTTGAACCGCGCCAGGGCCGATGGCGGCTCCAACTGGGCATGGTGCAGGTATTGGTTGTTGTAGGTCGCTTCGATTTTGCTCTTGGCGTTGGCCAGCGTACCGGCCACATCGCCTTCGTTTTCGTCATCGCGAGCCGGGCCTTTCTCAGCGGCCAGTCGTTTGAAATAGGCGTCGGTCGAGAAATCAGCGGGCATCACGCGCATTGTCGAATCGGCGGGTGCTTCCTGCCAGTCCACTTGAATCGCTTCCACGGCACGCTTGGCATGCCACCAACGCTCGGCGACCACCGCCACGGCGCCGGGCAGACGGTGCACCGAATGCACGCCTTTCATGGCCTTGACCTGGTCTTCGTTGCGCAGGGTGCCCACGGTCATGCCCAGGCGCGGCGCGTGTTGCACCGCAGCGTGAAGCATGCCGTCGACTTTGAGGTCGATGGTGTAGAGCGCCTTGCCGGTGGACTTGTCATAGGCATCGAGGCGTTTCACCGGTTTGCCGATCCAGCGGAACTGGCTCGGGTCGCGCAGCGTGACGCTGGCGGGGTCCGGCACCGGCAAGTCCAGTGCGCGGCCCGCCAGTTCACCATAAGGAATGGACCGACCCGAGGCCGCGTGCACCACTTTACCGGGCTCGGTGGTCAGTTCGCTGACGGGCACGTTGAGCGCCTCAGCCCCTGCCTGAAGCAGCATGGCGCGGGCCAGCGCGCCCAGACGGCGCATGGTCGGGTAGCTCATCCGGATCGACATGCTGCCGCCCGTGATGCGGATGCCGTTTTCCATCACGTAATACGCTTCACCCGGCGGAGCGCACTCGACGATAAAGGTGGCAGGGTCGGCATCGAGCTCTTCGCCGACGATCTGCGCCATGGCCGTGAACGTACCCTGCCCGCCCTCGATGAACGGAGACAGCAGCCGCACGGTGTTGTCCGGGCGAATTTCCAGAAACGCAGGCACTTGGGTGCCGCGCTCTGCGGCGCCCCCAGCAGCGGCCTGAACGCGAGACGAACCGAGTGGCAAGCCAAAACCCAACACTAACGCGCCCACGGCGGTGCCGGTCAGGAAGCGTCGGCGGGAAAAGTTGACGGGGTCGGTCAGGGGTTGCCCCATGAGATGGGCGACGGCATCGAAACGAACGTTCATCAGGCATCCCCCTTCACGGTTTGTCCGGCGAGGTCATGGACAGCGGCATGAATCGCGTTATAGGTCCCACAGCGGCACAGATTGACCATGGCGGCTTCGATCTGCGCGTCGCTGGGTTTGGCCGTGTGTTTGAGCAGCGCTGTGGCGGCCATCACTTGCCCGGACTGGCAATAGCCGCACTGAGCGACTTGATGCTCGACCCACGTGGCGACCACACGCTTACCGACTTCATCGGACTCAATCGCCTCGATGGTCGTCACCTCACGGCCTACCACACCGGCCACCGGAGTCACGCAGGAACGCACGACGTTGCCATCCACCAGCACCGAGCACGCGCCGCACTGTGCGAGGCCGCAACCGTATTTGGTGCCCGTCATGCCCAGGTCGTCGCGAATCACCCACAGCAAGGGCGTATCGGCGTCGGCATCGACTTGATAGGTCTTCTGATTAATGCGTAATTCCATGGCTCACCCGCTCATCATCGGTTGATTATGCTTTTTGATTTTTTAAACGGCGGCGCTGCGGGCAGCGATGACAGGCGGGGTCTCCCGGCTGCGTAGACGCGTGTCGAAGGCCGGCGCCAGGTGCGATGCCTGGCAGGGAGGAGGTTTTTTGAAACAGGCTCCCGGTGGCCCAACTTTAGCCTTTGGTTCTGACAGTTTCTATCCATACCGTGAAAGGTCGGAGGATTAGGCAAGTATTCAGGAGGATTGCACTCCAGAGACGCGCGTGAGGACCTGATTCACTCCGTCGCGCGGCTCCCCGCCGCCAGAGACGATTGGATATCGCGCATAGGTGGCGCGCCGAAACTGCGTTTGTATTCCCGGTTGAACTGGGTGGCGCTTTCGTAGCCGACACGCACGGCGGCGGTCGTGGCATCCACGGCTTCGGTCAACAGAATCCGGCGAGCCTCGTGAAGACGAAGGTGTTTCTGGTACTGCAACGGGCTCATGGCGGTCATGACCCGAAAATGGTGATGCAATGTCGATACGCCCATTCCCGCCAGCGTCGCGAGGTCTTCGATCCGCAGAGGCTGCATATAGTGGTCCCGCAGCCAGGCGATGGCCTTGGCGATGCGCTGACTCTGTGTTCCGGCGATGATCGTGTCCCGAAAGCGAAGCCCCGCCGAGCTCACCAGAATCCGATAAATGATCTCGCGCTGAATGAGCGGCCCGACATGCAGCAAGTCCTGTGGGTTGTCGATCAGTTTGATCAGCCGCCCCACAGCATCGAACAGCTCGACCGTCGCCGGTCCGAGGGCCATGCCGATGCCGGTAGCAGCGCCGCCCGAACCGGTGGTTCCCACATCGGCCATGACCTGGCGCGCCGTCTGCAAGTCGAGTCGCATCAACAGCGAGACGTAAGGCGCTTCGGGGGTCGCGTCCAGCACTTCAGTCACCGTTGGCAGGTTGACAGCGGTGAGCAGGAATCGGGACTCGTTATAGATGTAGGTGGTTTTTCCGAGGTGCAGGCGCTTGCGCCCCCGAAGGATCAGGGAAATGCTCGGTTCGTAGACATATGAGCTGGGCACGGTCGGCCTCAGAACCGTGGCAACGCTGAGACCGGGCAACGAGGTCATGCGCTCGGCATCGTTTTTCAGAAACCTTTCAATGCGGTTTGCCAGTTCCTCGCGAATGCCGGCGGTTTCGGCACGCCGGATATCATCCGCCTCGTTTAATTCAATCATGATGAGGGACCTGAATCACCGTGTTCATGGGGAGACGTTGCGTTCATGACGACTGTAGAGGCATGCGCCGTTTTCAAGTTAGCCCATTTCTATCGAGGGATTGCCTGATTCTCTGGCTCGCCATTCCGTGGGAATAGTGGCGCGTTCCCTATTTCCCGCCGGCGCACTCTGTCAACTCCCTCTTCCAGCCCCGTCATCCAAGCGGATCGGGCAATGACCCGGGAGTATCGGGCTGACCGGCGGCTGACATTCAGCCGTATGGTCATTGCTCCTCCCTACCAGGACATTCGACCGATGAAGACTTATGGATACGCTGCACACAATGCCAGCAGCCCACTGACTCATTTTTCCTTCGAACGCCGCGAATTGCGGCCGGATGACGTTGCTATTGAAATCCTCTACTGCGGGGTGTGCCATAGCGACCTGCATCAGGCACGCGGCGATTGGAGCGCCTTCCAAAAGACGCACTACCCCTGCGTGCCGGGCCACGAGATCATTGGCAAAGTGGTCGAAACGGGCCGCGACGTCAGCCCGTTCAGCGTTGGGCAGCACGTGGCGGTCGGGACCATCATCGACAGCTGCTCGCACTGCGATCAGTGCCGACTCGGCGAAGAGCAAATGTGCCGCGAGTACCCGACCGTGACCTATAACGGACAGGACCGGATCACCCACGACGTCACCCTGGGCGGTTACGCCAAACACATCGTCGTCAAAGACCATTTCGTGCTCGCGCTTCCCGAAAAGCTCGATCCAGCCCTCGCGGGCCCGCTGCTGTGTGCCGGGATCACCGTTTACTCCCCGCTGCGCACATGGAACGTCGGCCCCGGCAGCCGCGTAGGCGTCATCGGCATCGGCGAACTGGGGCATCTGGCCGTGCGTTTCGCCGCAGCGATGGGCGCCAACGTAACGGTCATCACCCGCACGTCCGGGAAGGCCGACGAGGCGTACGCATTGGGCGCTGACAATGTGCTGCTGTCCACCTCGGACGAGGCCATGACCAACGCCGCGTCAGCCTTTGATGTGATCATCGACACGATTCCCGTCGCCCACGACTTGTCGCCTTATCTGGGCCTGCTGGACGTGGCCGGCACGCTGGTCATCGTCGGCAATCTGGGTGACATGGAAGGCTTTAGCACCTTGCCGTTGATCATGGGTCGCAGACGCATCACCGGGTCGCCCTCCGGCGGCATTGCCCAAACCCAGGAAATGCTCGATTTCTGTGCGCGTAAAGGCATCGTTCCGGACTGCGAAACCATCGCGATCCAGGACATCAATCACGCCTTCGAACGTATGGAGCGCGGCGACGTCCGCTACCGGTTCGTGATCGACATGGCCTCACTGACCGCGGCCTGATCCTGCACTGCGAGGACACACATGATGTGGCGTACCTCCTCTCACAGCAGGAAGCACATGCCATGAATAAAACAGGGGCTTCTGAACGTATCGCCTTGGCCGTTGATCTCAACCTCTCTGGGCTGGCGCTTTCACAGCATTTAGCGAGGTAGGCGCACAGGCCATTACGGACACAGGAGCCACCTGATGTTTCATCTTATGTTCAGCACGCCTTGCCTGTATGTGATCGTTCGATTCATCTGGCCCCTGCCGTGGCCCCTGCCCGTCAGAGTCGGGGCCGCGCTGGTGCTGTTGCTGGCGTCGCAGTACCACCTGTACGCGAAATTCTCCTCCGGCAGCGTGTTCTCGCCGGAGTTTCCCCGTGGGGTGGTGATTCTTTTCAACTGGGCATTCGGCGCGATTCTGCTGATCGCGGTGTTGCAGCTCGTCGTTGATCTGGGCGCCCTGCTCACCCTGATGGTTCGTCGCCGCTGGCTGGAGATTCCCGTCACGCTGCGCTATGGGATAGGGACTGCGGCGCTGTTACTGGCGGCTGTCGGCGTGCACCAGGCGATACGGGTCCCGCCGGTCAAGGACATCGATGTGGCCATTAAAGACCTGCCGCCGCAATTCGACGGTTATACCGTTCTGCAATTGACCGATATGCACATCAGTCGCCTCTTTAATCAGCCGTGGGCGCAAGCGGTGGTTGATCGTTCAAACGCGCTGGGGGTCGATCTGATCGTGGTCACCGGCGACCTCATCGACGGCCCGCTCAGCGCACGAAGACAAGACGTCGAACCGCTGCGCAATCTGCACGCTCCCGACGGGGTGTATGTGATTCCCGGCAATCACGAGTATTTTTTCGATCACGAAACGTGGATGCGCTACTTCGCGTCTCTGGGCATGATCCGCCTGAACAACAGCCATGCACTCATCGAGCGCAACGGCGCTCGTTTAGTCCTCGCTGGCGTCACCGACCTGAGCGCTCCACGGGCCGGTTTGCCGGGTCCAGACCTCAAGCAGGCGCTGGCAGGCGCGCCCGACCACACGCCGATCATTTTGCTGGACCACCAGCCGCGCAACGCTCGGCTCGCCGCGAGTCAAGGCGTGGCGTTGCAGTTGTCGGGGCATACCCACGGCGGCATGATTCGTCCGCTTGACCTGATCATCGCCCGGGCCAACGAAGGTTTTGTGTCAGGGTTCTATGACGTTGACGGCCTGCAGCTCTACGTCAATAACGGCACCGCGCTCTGGCCAGGCTTTGCCTTGCGGCTTGGCGTGCCTTCGGAACTGACTCGCATCACGCTCAGGCGAGCAGCCGAACCGGGATGATCAAGGCGCGAGTCATAACAGAGGAAATTTATATAACGCACACAAAAACGCTGCGTCATTAGCGCAGCGTTTTTCTTATTGCACGTGAGCATATAAACATCGCCCAGCAAGATCAGCCGTTTTGACGGCCATAACCCATGGTGGTGTATTCCAGGTTATGGGTGACGCCGTTGCTATCAACATACGTCAGATCGGTTTTTACCAGGCCGTCAAACTTTTCAGGGTCTTGAGCGGTTTTAACGCTGGTGACCTTGGCGACGTCGAGGCCTTTGTGACGGTTGTACTGTTCGGTTTGAGACACTGGCTGCGCGCTGGCCTGGGTGTTCGACAGCTCATTGGCCGAGGCGAAGACACTGAACAGCGAGAGTGCGGCGAAGGCTACGTATTTCATGTGATTCTCCAAAAGTCGGTAAGGATCATTAAGTCGTCATTAGCAAAGCGGTGGTTTCGTTTGCTGTTGGGATCATTCTTCCCGAATAACGATGAGAAGATAAATACTCAGCATCGATAGGCGACATTACTGAAATCGATGATGTGTATTATCTTATATCCTGCAACGGTCTTTTACGCATGAAGTCATCATTAAAGTAAGTTCATCGACTTATTAACGTTTAATTT
Organism: Pseudomonas sp. NPDC088368; assembly: GCF_044753445.1. NCBI lineage: Bacteria > Pseudomonadati > Pseudomonadota > Gammaproteobacteria > Pseudomonadales > Pseudomonadaceae > Pseudomonas > Pseudomonas sp. NPDC088368. Next base: position 220,090 of record NZ_JBIVNG010000008.1, on the reverse strand, counting down.
AACTATTGCGTTAACTTTGCCTTAATCAACGCAGCAAATAACACCTGTTATGCCCATCAGGAAGCGTCTGGCCTCTGGGTTACAGGGGTGGAAAGCCCCAGGTCGCGCTTCTCGGCGCGGTGGGAGGTATGTATCTTAGGCATGGCCCATGCTCAAACGACATAACCTGCGGTTTTTCGGCATGTTAGTCTCGCCGCTCATTTTAAATTGGCGTAGATCGTTTCATCGATGATGGCCAGCACCAGGAAACGTCAATGTCCAGAATCTCTCACTCCGCGCTGCGCCGTAATTTCCGTGAACTGCTGGCGTCCAGCAGCAGCTTCGAAACCGCTTCCGTGTTTGATCCGATGTCAGCCCGTATTGCCGCTGACCTGGGGTTCGAAGTCGGGATTCTCGGCGGCTCGGTCGCTTCGCTGCAGGTCCTGGCGGCACCGGACTTTGCGTTGATCACACTGAGCGAGTTCGTTGAACAGGCCACGCGTATTGGCCGTGTCGCTCAACTTCCTTTTATCGCCGACGCCGACCACGGCTATGGCAACGCGCTGAACGTCATGCGCACCGTTGAGGAGCTGGAGCGCGCGGGCGTTGCGGCATTGACCATCGAAGACACCTTGCTGCCTGCGCAATTCGGTCGCAAGTCCACCGACCTGATCACCATTGAGGAAGGCATCGGCAAGGTCAAGGCTGCACTGGAAGCGCGGGTTGATCCGGAACTGTCGATCATCGCCCGGACCAATGCGGGTGTATTGCCTGTGCAAGACATCATCGAGCGAACCCAGGCGTATGAAAAAGCCGGTGCGGACGGCATCTGCATGGTGGGCATCAAGGACTTCGACCACCTCGAACAGATTTCGGAAAAACTCACCGTGCCGCTGATGCTGGTGACCTACGGCAATCCGAAACTCAGCGACAGTGACCGTCTGGCCAAGCTGGGCGTGCGTATCGTCGTAGCCGGGCATGCCGCGTACTTCGCGTCGATCAAGGCGACCTATGACAGCCTGCGTGCACAGCGCAAGGTCACGCACAGCACCGAAAATCTCAGTGCCACCGAACTGACTCACACCTATACCCTGCCGGAAAGCTACGTGGCCTGGGCCGAGGAGTTCATGGACGTCAAGGAGTGATCGACGTCTTCACTCGACACGGCGAGCGGTAAATCGCAGGCAATAAAAAACCCGCCTGGGCGGGTTCTTTTCTATCAAGACCATTCCAACGTCCTGTCGGTAGCGTTCCGGGCAAATGGCAGATCATCCGTGACCTCTGAAGCGCTTCCTGCGCTTCAGTCGATGGATCCAATCTACGGCTTTCCCTGAGCGGCGTATACGGCACTTTCGCTGAACTGCGTGTAAGCCTTTGGCTATACCCCGCTCAGATAACCGGAAATTCCGCACCGTCCATGGCGATCACCGTGCCAGTGATATAGCGCGCCTTGTCGGACGCCAGGAACAGCGCCAGATCGGCGATTTCTTCCGGCTGGGCCATGCGCCCCATCGGAATTTTCTGCACGCTGCGGGCGATGGCGGCGTCCATGGAAATACCGACGTGGGCGGCGTCCGCTGCCATGCCTTCGGCCACGCGGCCCGTTTCGGTGAGGCCCGGGTTGATGCCCACCACCCGAACGCCCGTCCCGGCGTAAGCGTTGCCTAATCCAGACGTCGCCAGCATCAACGCCGCATTCGCCGAGCCGCCTGCCAGGTGAATCGGCTTGGCGACTTTTCCGCCGACGCCGATGATGTTGACGATCACGCCCTGCCCTCGCTCGGCCATGAGCTTGACCACCGGATCGACGACATTGATCGTGGAAAAGAACTTGGCGTTCATGGCCTCGCGCCAGAACGTCGGTGTGAGCTCCTGCGGCGGGGAGCGTTTTGCCGCGCCGGCCGAATTGACCAGCACGTCAATAGGCCCAACTTCCAGCACCACTCGCTGGACCAAGGCCGCCGCGAAAGCCTCGTCGGAAACATCGGCCGCGAAACCCACCGCCCCCGGCAGTGTCTTCAGCGCCGCGTCGATATTGGCCTGGGCCCGTGAACTGATCACGACCCGGGCGCCCTGAGCCGCGAACTGCTGCGCGCAGGCCAGGCCAATGCCTTTGGAGCCACCGGTGACGAGAACGATCTTGCCTTCGAATTCTTTCATTGCTGTCTCCCTGGGGTGGGCGTTTGAGTGCTGATCGAAACGGGCGACGTTACACCATTTCGCGACTGCTTTATCATCGGCCCCTTCACAACGGCTGCGCTGCCTCAGGCGTGCCGTTTCGTTTCCTCATCAGAGAGCGCTCATGTCCAGCCAGCACGTCACCTTCCTGCCCGATCCAGACGCGGATTCCATTTCTTCTGACGTTGCGACGTTCGGCGGCATCATGGTCTCCACGCAGATCCCAACCCGTGCTGACGGCAGCCTGGAACTGGGCACGATCACGGCTCAGAGCGAATGCACCCTTCAGGCGCTGAAAGTCGCGCTGGAACGTGCGGGCAGTTCGATGGACCGCGTGATGCACCTGACCATCTACTTGACCGACATGGCCGACCGGGCTGCGTTCAATGAGGTGTACAAGCGCTTCTTCGCGAAGCCCTGGCCCGTGCGTGCAGCAGTAGGCGTTGCGGCGCTTGCCGTGGAAGGCATGCGCGTGGAAGTGACGGCGATGGCGGCCAAGGGCTAACGTTTCGAGGCAGGATTTATCCTTCCCGGGCGAACCGGCATCCCTGTAGGAGCGAGTTCGTTCTGGGCGGCATTCCGACGAAGGGCCGGCACAGTCCATACACCTCTGTCGCCTGACCCATTTTTCGCGAATGAATTCGCTCCTACAGAGAATTGGGTCCGCCGGGGCGTTCTGTTTTCCGCCATCGGGCAGTCCATGGATGCCCCTCGGGCGTTTCGCCGCTACAATGCGCGCCTTGACCGTGACGATCCGACTAAAAAAACATGTCCCTACCCAAGCATCACCTGGAATTGCTCAGCCCGGCCCGCGATGTGGCGATTGCCCGCGAGGCCATTCTGCACGGCGCTGACGCCATTTATATCGGTGGCCCGAGCTTCGGCGCACGCCATAACGCTGCCAACGAAGTCAGCGACATCGCCGAGCTGGTCGAATTCGCCCGTCGCTATCACGCGCGGGTTTTCACCACGATCAACACGATCCTGCACGACAACGAACTGGAGCCAGCGCGCAAGCTGATCCACCAGTTGTACGACGCAGGCGTGGACGCGTTGATCGTTCAGGACCTGGGCGTCATGGAGCTGGATATTCCGCCCATTGAGCTGCACGCCAGCACCCAGACTGACATTCGTACGCTGGAGCGAGCCAAGTTCCTCGACCAGGCCGGTTTCTCGCAGTTGGTACTGGCCCGTGAGCTGAATCTTCAAGAGATTCGCGCCATCGCCGACGAAACCGACGCCGCCATCGAGTTCTTCATTCATGGCGCCCTGTGCGTGGCGTTTTCCGGCCAGTGCAACATTTCCCACGCCCACACCGGACGCAGCGCCAACCGTGGCGACTGCTCCCAGGCCTGCCGCCTGCCCTACACATTGAAAGACGATCAGGGCCGCGTCGTGGCCTTTGAGAAACACCTGCTGTCGATGAAAGACAACAACCAGAGCGCCAACATCCGCGCCCTCGTCGAAGCCGGCGTGCGCTCGTTCAAAATCGAAGGCCGCTACAAGGACATGGGCTACGTGAAGAACATCACGGCCTATTACCGCCAGCGCCTGGACGACGTGCTTGAAGACCGCCCGGACCTGGCCCGCGCCTCCAGCGGCCGCACCGCGCATTTCTTCCTGCCCGACCCGGAAAAAACCTTCCACCGCGGCAGCACTGACTATTTCGTCACCGACCGCAAGATCGACATCGGCGCCTTCGACACCCCAACCTTCACGGGCCTGCCCGTGGGGATCGTCGAAAAAGTCGGCAAGCGCGACCTTCACGTCGTGACCCATGACCCGTTGACCAACGGCGACGGCCTCAACGTGCTGATCAAGCGCGAAGTGGTAGGCTTCCGCGCCAACATCGCCGAGCCAAAAGGCGAATTCGAAGAAGACGGCGAAAAGCGCTACCGCTATCGCGTCGAACCCAACGAAATGCCAGCGGACTTGCATAAAGCCCGTCCGAATCATCCGCTGAATCGCAACCTCGACCACAACTGGCAACAAGCCCTACAGAAGACCTCTGCCGAGCGCCGGATTGGTGTGTCGTGGCAGGTGCAGCTGCTTGAATCGCGTCTGGACGTCATCGCAACCAGTGAGGAAGGCATCAGCGCCAGCGTCTCGCTGGACGGCCCATTCGGCATCGCCAACAAACCGGAACAGGCACTGGATCAACTGCGCGACCTGCTCTGCCAGCTCGGCACCACCCAGTATCACGCCGTCCACGTCAAACTCGACGCGCCCGAGGCTTTCTTCATTCCGAACTCGCAGCTCAAGGCCCTGCGCCGCGAAGTCATCGAAACCCTCACCGTTGCCCGCGTCGCTGCCCACCCACGAGGCGGTCGCAAGGCCGAAACCAGTCCGCCGCCGGTCTACCCGGAAGCACACCTGTCGTTCCTTGCCAACGTCTACAACCAGAAGGCCCGCGACTTCTACCACCGCCACGGCGTGAAGTTGATCGACGCCGCGTACGAAGCCCACGAAGAAGCGGGCGAAGTACCGGTGATGATCACCAAACATTGCCTGCGTTTCTCCTTCAACCTGTGCCCGAAACAGGCCAAGGGCGTCACGGGCGTCAAGACTAAAGTGGCACCGATGCAGCTGATCCACGGCGACGAAGTCCTGACCCTGAAATTCGACTGCAAGCCGTGCGAAATGCACATCATCGGTAAGATGAAAGGCCACATCCTCAACCTGCCACAACCCGGCAGCGCACCGGTGGTGGGGCACATCAGCCCCGCCGACCTGATGAAAACCATCCCTCGGGCACCGCACTGAGTCAGCACGTAGGGCGCGCCGCAACGGCGCGCCCGATCGCTTCTCCCCCATCTCTCGCCCACCAATAGCGACAGCCGTCAGCCTGCCTGCGACGTGCCCACGTCTGTCATTGGCGAGCCTTTCAACATCCACGCTATAACAGGCGCCCCAATGTCTTGTGGAGCCTTGTGAATGACTGTCGAGTTTCGTCCGGCCACGGCGGCGGATGCCCGTGAGATTGCCCGTTTGTTTCAGATCACGTCGGAGGGGGCTTCGGATTACATCTGGAGTCAGTTGGCGGAGCCCGGTGAGGCGTTGCTGGACGTAGGGACACGGCGTTATGCCAGGGAGGGCGTGGACTTTTCCTTTCAGAACTGCCTGATTGCCGAGGCCCATGGCGAGGTCATTGGCATGATGCACAGCTATGCCATGCGCGAAGACCCGAACCCGACACCCTCGACTGACCCGGTGCTGGCGCCCTACGCAGACATGGAAATCCCTGACACGCTGTACATTTCGAGTTTGGCGTTGCACGAAGGCTGGCGCAGCAAGGGACTCGGTTTGCGGTTTCTGGAAAGCGCCCAGGCCCGCGCCGCCGCCATGGGGCTGAGTGGATTGAGCCTGATCGATTACGCCGAGAACACCGGCGCTCGACGCTTCTACGAACGTCACGGTTTCAGCGTGGTGAAGACCTGTCAGATCACGCCTCACCCGATGATCAGGGTCACTGGCGAAGCGTATCTGATGCAGCGTTTGAGCTGAACGGTCTAAATTACCGGCGCGCCAGTTCGTGCCGGGTGCACCCTTCGTAATACACCTGTCGAACGCCTTCGGGGCGCATGCGCGAATCGCTGTCGTACGTCTGTTCGGTGATGCCCAATGCGCTCATGCGCATCCATTGCTGAGGAAAGTGCCGGGCCTGAAACTTTTTCCGGGCCCCGTACAACGTCAGCCCCGCTAGTTTGTATTGCTGTGCCGTGCTGGCGATGCCTGCGCCCCACGTGCAGAGATCACGTTCGTTTTTGCTCAAATCCCGTGCAAATACGTGGCTAGGAGCGGCTGAAAGAACACAGAACGTCACAAACCACTTGATAATCCGCATGCAAATCCCTGGCTAAGTCACTGATCAGACGCGGATTCTGCCGAGAATTTTCTGCAAAAGGGGCCAGCATAGTGCCTCTTTCCGCCCGCAGCCGACCAATGACCCGGTAAGGGGTGTAAATCCCGAGCCGGGATGTGAAAATTGCGTCACGAAACCCCGCGCCGCCTGCTACCGTGTAGAGGTGACAGGTGAACCTTATGGACCGACAACCGGTCGATAGTTGCACCTCTGGCCAGGTCTACGGTCACCGCCACGGTGAATCGATCCGGCCAGCTTTATTTTCAGAAGGACCGTCCATGATTCCAATTCAACGTATCGCCTGGCTCAAAGCGTGGGGTGCCCATGGTTTTACGGCCACCGGCGTCGTCCTCGCGTTCCTCGCGACCATCGCGCTGTTCGATAACCAGCCCAAGGCGTGCCTGCTGTGGCTGGGCATCGCGCTGATCGTGGATGGCCTGGACGGCTCGCTGGCGCGCAAGGTCAACGTGCAGTCGGTCCTGCCGCATTTTGACGGTTCGGTGCTGGACCTGGTGATCGACTACCTCACCTACGTCTTTATCCCTGCCCTGTTTATCTACCGCTACATTCCCCTCCCCGACTACACCCTGCTGCTGACGATTTCGATCATTCTGGTGTCGTCGCTGTTTTGCTTCTGCAATACCGAGATGAAGAGCAAGGACAATTATTTTGTGGGCTTCCCGGCGGCATGGAACGTAGTCGCGCTGTGCGTTTACATCCTGTCGCCCGCGCCGTGGCTGACATTCATCACGGTGATCTGCCTGGCGCTGCTGACCGTCACCCGCATGAAGTTCCTCCACCCGTTCCGCGTACGGCGCTTCATGCCGCTCAACATCGCGGTGACCAGCGTATGGTTCTTGTGCAGCTTTTTGATGGTGATCAACCATCCCTACAACGGCTCGTGGGTGCTGAGCGTGTGGCTGGCAATGTCGGCGTATTTCCTGGGGATTTGTATCTGGCGCACGTCGCTGGAATGGATTGATAAAGCGCGGTATTGACCCATCGGCGCTGACTGCGCTCTGCCTTTGATTCTGGCCGGAGGCCGTGGGAGCTGGCTTGCCTGCGATCTGGCGTGCAGCGGCAGCAAAACCCGGCACCGCAGTCATTCTGATACAACCGAGGGAGGCCGATTTACTGCCGGTTCCCGGCAGATCGCAGGCAAGCCAGCTCCCACGAATCAAAAGTGGCTCCGCGGCCTACGCCCCGCTCAACCCCGCCAAGTACGCCCACGGGTAAATCCCCCGCTGATGCCCGTCGCTGAACACCAGTTGCAACCCGTAACCCTGTGGATTGATCTCAACCAGACATAACGAAGACGCAACCACCGGTTTCATCCCTTTCAAACGAAACGCCCGGCATTGCGAGCACGGACATTGCTGACGCAACAGTACGTGGCCGATGTGCTGCTCTCGGCCATCCGGCCAGTTCAGGCGCAATCGTTGGCGGTCCAGGGAATTGCCGATCCAGACCGGGGCCGGGATCATGGCAGTTGCGCCAAGGCGATGCGCACGGCCTTGCGCACCTCGGGGTCGCCGTCATGTTCCAGGTGCAAAAGCGCCGGTCGCGCACGGCCGTCGCGCAATTCGCCAAGGGCCAAGGCCGCTTCTTTGCGCAGGTTGCTGATGCCGTGAGTCAAGACTTCCACCAACGGCCACAACGCCTCGACGTGACGCAAACGCCCCAGGCTGCGAGTTGCACGCAACCGCACTTGCCAGTACTCATCCGCCAAGGCGTCAATCAACGCCGGTCCGGCATCCTGTTGCCCCACCTTGCCCAACGTCGTGGCCGCCTCTTCGCGCACTTGCCAGGCGTCGTCCTGCAAGGCTTTACGCAAAGCAGGCAACACGTCGGCGTTGCTGGCCAGCCCCAGCGCCCCGGTGGCGGCGCGGCGCACTTCACTGTCAGGGTCCTGGCTGGCCAAGGTGGCCAAGGCAGCCAACGCATCGGTGTTCTTCAGCCAGCCCAGCACCCCAACAGCCTCGCGACGCACGCCAGCGTCCTCGTCGGCCAACGCGTGAAGTGCGGCAGGCGCGGCGTCTTCAAGGCGCAATTCACGCAGCGCCCGAAACGCCGCGGTCCGCACACTGACTTCAGCGTGGGCCGCCCACGGCAGAATCACCCGGCCCGCCTCCACTGTCTTCAACACGCTCAGGCTCTGAGCCGCCGCGTCACGCACCGCAGGCTCGGCGTCGGTCAAGGCTTCACACAGGGCCTGCACCACGTCCGGCTCTTCCCAGGCTTCCAGCAGTGCTGCAGCTTGCGCACGCACATCGGTTGCCGGGTCTGACGCCAGCCGGTTTGCCAACCAGTCCAACCCCTCCGGCTCTTCAAGGTCCGCCAGCTCGATCAGCGCGATGCGTCGCACGCCAGCGTCCATATGTTCGAGACGGCTTCGCAGGGCGAGAATCTCCGGGTGGTCGATGTCTTCAAAATAGCTCGTCAGGTCAGTCATAAGGCCAGTCGCAGTCCGTCGTGTTCGTTAGGAAGCCCGAGGGGGTTCAGCCGTGGCAGCTGCCGACCGTCCTCGTGGTGCAGCAGTTCGAGGCAATGCCGTTTCAGGCGCGAAAATTCCGGGCGGGTCACCAGCTCAGTGCTTCTCGGGCGCGGAAAATCCAGTTGCAGGTCTTCGATGAAACGCCCTGGCCGAGGGCTCATGACCAGAATCCGGTCAGCCAGGAATAGCGCCTCGTCGATGTCATGGGTCACGAACACCACGGTGGTGCGTATCCGCGTCCAGATGTCCAGCAACAGCGCCTGCATCTTCATGCGGGTCAAGGCGTCCAGCGCACCAAAGGGCTCGTCCATTAGCAGCAGACGCGGGCGATTGATCAGCACCCGGGCGATTTCCACCCGCTGCTGCATGCCGCCCGACAGCTGATTCGGCCAGTGCCCGGCAAACCCTTCGAGGCCCACCAGGGCGAGCATTTCATCTGCGGCCGACAGGCGCTCGGCCTTGTCCACCCCGCTCATCTTCAAGCCAAAGGCGACGTTCTCGCGAACGGTGCGCCAGGGAAACAACGTGTGTTGCTGAAAGACCATGCCCCGTTGCGGCGACGGCCCATTGACCGAAGCGCCATCGACACTGAGGTTGCCAGCGACCGGCTGCAGGTGCCCGGCCAGCGCGCCGAGCAGGGTCGACTTGCCACAGCCGGACGGCCCGAGAATGCAGACGAACTGCCCTGACTCGATCTGGCAATCCAGCGCCTGCACGGCTTGAAAGGCGTTCTGCCCTTCACCCAAAGAAATCGTGAGACCGTGTATGTCCACGCGGCCTGCGGGGTGGGTCGCGACATTCATCAGGCTTTTCCTCGCGGTCGGTGCCAAGGGGTGAACAGTTGCCCCAAACGCTTGATCAGCAGGCTGCTGCCCATGCCCAGCAGACCGATCAGCAGCATGCCGACGACGATGTCGGCGTAGTTCTGGATGGTGTACGACTCCCAGGTGTAATAGCCGATGCCGAACTGCCCGGAAATCATCTCGGCCGTCACCAGGCAAAACCACGAGGTGCCCATGCCGATGGCCAGACCGGTGATGATGCTCGGCGCGGCGCCCGGCAGAACGACTTCCAACAGAATCGCCCGCCGCCCTGCCCCCAGGCTTTTTGCCGAGGCGATCAGTCGCGGATCGACGCCTTCGACACCGTGCACGGTGTTGAGCAGGATCGGAAACAGCGCGCCGGTGAAGGTGATGAACACCATCGACAGTTCGGAAGACGGAAACATCAGGATCGCCAGCGGAATCCACGCCACGGCCGGAATCGGGCGCAGCACTTCCAACGGCGGCAGCAGCACGTCTTCCGCCCAGCGCGAACGGCCGATGATGACGCCCAGGCCAACGCCGATGATCAAGGCGGCCAGATACCCCGCGAACACTCGGCTGAGGCTGGCGGTCAGGTGCTGCGTTAGCCGACCAGAATCCACCAGGCCGGCCGCTGCCTCGATCACCGACAGCGGCGTCGGGACGTTGGCGAACGTCACCAGCCCCAGATTCCAGTGGTTGCTCGCCGCCAGTTGCCAGAACAGCAGGCAGAGCAGCACGGATGAAAGGCGCGGCAGCCAACGGAGTGCAGGGTTGGACATCATCGTTCTCCGTCGCCCTTAGCGGCTGGCCACAGCAACTTGAGTGCTGGCGTCCTGGAAGTTCAACACCTTGCCCCCCTGCGCCTGAGCGAATTGCTGCGCCTGGCCTTTGAGGAGGAAGGCACTCAACCGACCTTTGCTGTCACTGGCAAACCACGCCTGACTGGCCAAGAGCTTGATCCCGCTGTCTTCGGCCTGGGCGTACACAGCGCGGATCGGCTTGCCTTCCTTGTTCAGCGCCTGCAGGGCCGTGAATGCCGATTCGGCCGAGGCGTAATGGCGCACTGTCGGCTCACCTTTGACCCATATCTCGGCGACGTGGCTGAAATCGGTGATCGGCTTGCCCGTCAGCGCGTCGTTGGCCTTGAGCGGCGACTGGGCGTAGTTCGCCAGTTGCGCGTTATAGTCCACGCCCGACGCCTTGTACGCCGCACGGACGTACTGGTCGTCGATGAAGGTGTTCAGGTCCAGCCCACGGTCGGCTTTCTTCATCAGTTTGAGCGTGTCGATGGCGGTGCCGACGGCTTGGCGGTATTCGGGTTTCCAGGTCTGATCCCGGGTCTGCAAGCCCAAAGGGCCATGGAACAGGTAATTGACTTCTGCCTCGATGCCGGTGACTTTTTCGATCAGCTCGCTGTATTTTTCGGGCTCGGCCGCCAGCAGTTGATTGGCTTCGATGCCTGCGCGCAGGTAGGCGACGACGATTTCCGGGTATTTCTTCGCGTAGCTCTCGTCCACCAGCGCGCCGTGGAACGTCGGGGTGTTGGATTGGGAGCCGTCATAGATTTTGCGGGCGAAGCCACGGTTCGGGAACAGTTCACCGAAGGGCACGAAGTCGGCGTGGGCGTCGATCTTGTCCGCTTGCAGCGCAGAACCTGCGACTTCCGGCGCCTGGGCGATGATGTTGACGTCTTTCAACGGGTCCCAGCCTTGAGCCGCGACGGCGCGCAGCAGCATGCCGTGGGCAGTGGACGCGAACGGCACGGAGATCGTTTTGCCCTTCAAGTCGGCCAACGACTGCGCCGTGGACGAGGTTGGCACCACGATGCCGTTGCCGCTGCCCTTGATGTTGCCCGACAGCACGCTGATGAACAGGCTGTGCTTGCCTGCGGTTTCGAACGCGACGCCGTTGAAGGCGCCGGGGAAGTCGGCCATCGCGCCGAAATCCAGTTTGCCCGCGACCATCTCATTGGTCAGCGGCGCGCCACTGGTGAAGTTTTTCCACTCGACCTGGTACTGCGCGTCTTTGTATTGGCCGTCATGGGGCAGGTATTTGTCGAGCAGCCCGAGCTCGCGAATCAGCAGCCCGCCGGCCGCGCAATTGATGGTGGTGTCCTGGGTGCCGATGGCAATCCGGATGGTCTCGGCCTGAACCGACAGACTCAACGAAGCCAGTACGAAACCGGCCAGCGTGGCGCGCAATAACATGGATGTATCCCCTCGCATCATTGATAGGAAGTGTCGTCTCCGCCGCGATCGGGCGCGGTGGGAAACGAGGGGTGCTGCGTGAATCAGCGTCCGTCGTTGGCGGATGGCGTTTTTGTTGCGGTCACGAATCCCTGTGGGAGCGAATTCATTCGCGAAGACGTTGGCACCCGCAACACTGAACTCGCCTGACACGCTGCTTTCGCGAATGAATTCGCTCCCACAGGGTCCGGTGTTTACTGTGCAACGGTGCATCGCCAACGCGGCGGGTTACCTCACTCGCAATTGTTGGCGTCAGCGCAACAGGTACGGAATCTCGACCTTCACGGCGCCGGTCGGGCAGTCCTTTTCGCAGGGCATGCAATACCAGCACTCGTCGAACGCCATGTAGGCTTTCTGCGTTGCAGGATTGATCGCCAGCAGGTCCATCGGGCAGACGTCGACGCACACCGTGCAGCCCTTGTCGGCGATGCACTTGTCCTCGTCCACGGTGACCGGGGCGTTGGAGCGGAAGAAGATTTCCTGGGGCTGGTAAGCCATTTCACGGTGTCCTTGGCGCGTATCGCGCTCTCTGTCTAAAAGGTGCAGGCGACGCCGGATCAGGCAGCGTCAGCCCCCACGCGCAGGCGGTCATAGGCGAGCATTTCGTCGGCGTCCAACGCCACGATGTAAGGCTCGACCGGCTTCTTGAAACTGACCATGCGGCCGTCTTCGTCTTTCTTCAGGTGCGCATGGCAGAACCAGTCGCGGTCGTTGCGCAGTGGATGATCGACGCGGTGGTGGTAAAGGCCCCAACGGCTTTCAGTGCGATACAGCGAAGCCCGGGCGGCCATCTCGGCGCAGTCACGGATCACGCTGACTTCCATGGCGCGCATCAATTCGTGGGCGTTGTTGGCTTTCAGTTGGTCGAGATCGCGCCCGATGTCATCAAAGCGCTGCAAGCCGATCTGCATCTTTTTGGTCACTTTTGGCGGTTGCAGGTAGTCGTTCACAAAGCGCCGCAGTTTGTATTCGACCTGCGCCGGTGGCAGGCCGTGTTCGCGATCCAGAGGCGCATAGACCCGCGCCTTTTCGCGTTCTATCTGTTGCGCACTCACGCTGCTGAAGTCCCGCTCCGCGACGTAATCCGCCGCGTTGTTGCCGGCGAACCAGCCATAAGTGAACGCGCCGAGCATGTAATTGTGCGGGACCGCTGCCATGTCGCCCGCTGAATACAGGCCCTTGACCGACGTTTCCGCACGTTCGTTGACCCACACCCCCGAGGCGGAATGCCCGCTGCAAAAGCCGATTTCCGAGATGTGCATCTCCACCATCTGGCTGCGGTAATCGGTGCCGCGATTGGCGTGAAACTGGCCGCGGCTGGGGCGTTCGTTGCTGTGCAGGATCTCTTCGATGTTCTGGATGGTTTCTTCAGCCAGGTGATCGAGCTTGAGAAACACCGGACCGTTACCGCTTTCCAGCTCCTGATGGAACTCCCACATCATCTGGCCGCTCCAGTAGTCGCACTCGATGAAGCGGTCGCCCTTGTTGTTGGCCGTGTAGCCGCCCAAGGGGCCGGTCACGTACGCGCAAGCGGGGCCGTTGTAATCCTTGATCAGCGGGTTGATCTGGAAACACTCCAGATTCGCCAGTTCTGCACCGGCGTGATAGGCCATTGCATAACCGTCGCCTGCGTTGGTCGGGTTTTCGTAGGTGCCCATCAGATAACCCGATGACGGCAGGCCCAAACGGCCGGCGGCGCCGCAGCAGAGGATCACGGCCTTGGCTTTGATCACGTAGAAATCGGCGGTGCGACAGTCGAACCCCATGACGCCATTCACTGCACCTTCCTCATCGGTGAGCAAACGGGTGCAAACCACGCGGTTGGTGATGGTCACCCTTGCCCGCTTCAACTGGCGGTACAGCACTTTCTTGATGTCGTGGCCCTCGGGCATCGGCAACACGTAGGCGCCCATGTGGTGGACTTTCTTGACCGCGTAATCGCCGGTTTCGTCCTTCTCGAACTTCACGCCCCAGCGGTCCAGTTGCTCGATGGTTTCGTAGCTGTGGGTCGCATAAGCATGCACTGCCGCCTGATTGACGATGCCGTCGTTGGCGATGGTGATTTCCTTGGTGTACTGCTCAGGCGTGGCGTGGCCGGGAATCACGGCGTTGTTCAAGCCGTCCATGCCCATGCTGATGGCGCCGCTGCGCTTGACGTTGGCCTTGTCGATCAGCAGCACGCGCAGGTTGCGATTGCGTTCCTTGGCTTTGATCGCCGCCATCGGTCCGGCCGTGCCGCCGCCAATCACCACGATGTCGTATTCCTGTTCCAGCACTTGGCGCGTCATCACTGAGCCTCCGGGTGATGCTTGATCGCACCACTTGTCATAACGAGTTATGCCGTGAGGATAAAGAGCTTAAGCGCGGATGTAGAAATACCGTTTGGCTATAAGGTTATTCGTGAGCTCAGCTGGCGTAGGTCAACGGCAATTGGGTCGTGGACTTGATCTGCTCCATGGCGAAGCTCGAACTGATGTCGGTGATGCCCGAGAGTTGGATCAGCTTTTTATAGACCGCGTCATAGCCGGCAATATCAGGTACAACGATACGTAACATGTAATCCGTATCTCCTGCCATTCGGTAACATTCCACCACCTCGGGCAGCGTGGAGATCAGGTCGTGAAAGCGTCCAAGCCATTGGGCGTTGTGCTGATTGGTACGTATCGCAGCGAATACGGTGACATTGACGTTCAATTGACCGGGGTCCAGCAATGCAACGCGCCCCCTGATCATCCCCTGCTCTTCCAGTTTCTGAACCCGCCGCCAACACGCGGTGCTGCCCAAGCCAATGGCGTCGGCGATTTCTGCGATGGGACGGGTACAGTCGGCCTGAAGAATGCCGAGAATGGCCTGATCGAATTTATCCATCGTAGGGTGTCTACTCGAGTGAAGGTTATGACCAATGGCGATAAAGATAAGCCTAATCTCGCAGTCCACGAAACTTTATTCTCCATAGCGCGGGCAGATACGAAAAATATTCTAACCAGCCGCCCAATCAGCGTTCAGTAATCAATTTTTTTTCAGGTCCGCGCAGGTAATATTTTTCCCATTACGGACAGCGCGGATTTCTCCCCATGAGCACACTTCCTTGTTACTTCGATTACGCCGCCACCACCCCTGTCGATGACCGTGTCATCCAGGCGATGATCACCTGCCTCGGTCGCGAAGGCACCTTCGGCAACCCCGCCTCCAATTCCCACGCCTATGGCAATCTCGCCCGCCAGTCAGTCGAACTCGCTCGCCGTCAGGTCGCTGAGCTCGTCGGCTGTTCAGCCGATGCAATCATCTGGACCTCCGGGGCCACAGAATCCAACAACCTCGCGATCAAAGGGATCGCGCAACGTGCGCAGGGTCAGCGCCGTCACCTGATCACCAGCCGCATCGAACATAAAGCCGTGGTCGATACCGTACGCCAACTGGAACAGGCCGGTTTTCCCGTGACCTGGCTCGAACCCGACAGCGCCGGTTTGATCCGCCCCGACGCCGTTCGCGATGCCCTGCGGGATGACACGCTGCTGGCGTCGCTGATGCTGGTGAACAACGAACTCGGCACGCTGACCGACATCGCCACCATCGGCGAGATGCTCCGTGCTCAAGGCGTGCTTTTCCACGTCGACGCCGCACAAGGCGCAGGCAAGGTGGCCATTGATCTCAACGCCCTGCCTGTGGACCTGATGTCGTTCTCTGCTCACAAAATCTACGGCCCGAAAGGTATTGGCGCGCTGTACGTCGGCGAGCGTGCCCGTCCGTTACTCGAAGCGCAAATCCACGGCGGCGGGCACGAGCAGGGTTTCCGCTCCGGGACGCTGGCCACCCACCAAATCGTCGGCATGGGCGCCGCCTACGCGTTGGCCGCCGCTGAAATGCACGAAGAAGTCGCACGCATCGCCGCCCTGTCCGAACGTTTGCGGGAAGGCCTGCTGCAATTGCCCGGTGTCAGCCTGAATGGTGATCCGGATCAACGGGTCCCGCACACGCTCAACGTGTGCGTCGACAAACCGGGCTTCAACGCCTTGAGCCTGTCGAGCGACCTTGCAGTCTCGTCGACCTCTGCCTGCAATTCGGCAAGCAGCGGCGCCTCCCACGTCCTGCTCGCCATGGGCTTATCGCCTGCGCTCGCCAGCAGCAGCTTGCGCCTGAGCCTCGGTCGCTACACCGACGCGGCCGACGTCGACAAAGCCATCGCGGTCATTGCCGGGCGGGTCAACAGTCAGGCGACGACGTTCTGGTAAGACTTTGCGCCACGGCCATGCCTTCGCGCCCTCGTCTCTGGCACAATCGCCCATCGTTTTAGTCGAGACCGTCACGAGCATGGACCTGAACAGCGTTTATCAGCGCCTGAACACCGGCAGCAAGAAGTGGAGCCAGTACCCGGAAGACGTGTTGCCGATGTGGGTGGCAGACATGGATTTCCCAGTGGCCCCGCCCATCATGCAGGCGCTGAAGAACCGGCTGGAGCACCCGCTTTTGGGGTATTCCGTGGCGCAGGACACGTTGCGTCAGACGCTGGTCGAGCACTTGGCGCGTCAATACGGCTGGCACGTTCAGCCGCAGGATCTGGTGTTTTTGCCCGGTGTCGAACCGGGTGTGAACATGGCGCTGAACACGCTGGCGCCTCCGGGCAGTGGCGTAGTGGTGCAGACGCCCAATTATTCGCCGCTGCTCAGTGCTCCGGCGAACTGGAAACTGCCACGGGTAGACCTGCCTTTGCAGGCCGATGCGAACGGCGAATACCGGACTGACATCGGGGCACTGCACCACGCCCTACTCAGTGCCCGTACTTTTCTGCTCAGCAACCCGCACAACCCCATGGGCAAGGTCTTCGACCGCGAAGAACTCCAGGCCATCGGTGATGCGTGCGTGCGGCATGACGTGCTGATCGTTTCCGATGAAATTCACGCCGATATCCTGTTCGACGGGCGTCGCCACACGCCTATTGCGTCCCTGAGCGCCGAAATCGCTGATCGCACCGTGACGCTGATGTCGGCCAGCAAGGCGTGGAACATCGCCGGGATGAAAACCGCCTTCGCCATCATCCAGAACGCCGATCTACGCGAGCGCTTCAATGCTGGCCGACTGGGGCTGGTGGACAGCGTCAACGCCTTGGGGCTCGAAGCGACTCAGGCGGCCTACGGCCAGGGCGAAGCGTGGCTTAAGCAGGTCAACGCATATTTGCAGGACAACCGCGATTACCTGGTCCACGCCATCAAAAACCGTTTCCCCGGCATTCGCATGCACCTGCCGCAGAGCACCTATCTGGCCTGGCTCGACTGCTCGGCACTGGACATCCAGCATCCACAGGCATTCTTTCTGCGCGAAGCGAAAGTCGCGCTCAGTGACGGTCTCGAATTCGGCGAAGACTGTGGTCAGTTCGTGCGCCTGAACTTCGGCTGCCCTCGGCCGATGCTGGAAGAAGCGTTGGCGCGCATGGAGCGCAGTCTGCTGCCGCGCGCCTGAACTTCAAGGCTATCGGTTGGACGAGAACGCGACGGCATCGTGAGGATGCAGGCTTTCGAAGTGGCGCACTGAGACGCTGCTGGCGGCAAAGCGCCCCGCCAGCGCCTGCTGAACCTTTCGCGCGGCATCTTCGACGTACATCAGGTTCTGCCCGTTGAGACGGGCGAAGGCTTGCTCGTCGGCGCGCTTCACGGCGGTCTGCACCGGCGTGCCCAAGGCGTCTTCGATGACGTCGATCAACCCAAGCAGCCCCAGGCGCTCGGCGTCCTCATCGACATTCACCTGAACCCGCGCCACGCTGCGCTGGCTGTGCGGTGTCGCGTGGGAGCCATTCCGGCGAAGCCAGGTCGCCACGGCGTCGGCATCCACTGACCCTGAACCGAAATGCCCGGTGAACGCTTGCTCCAGCAATTGCCGCGACAGCGCCGCCGAGCACGGGCAGGTCGACGAATAGGTGACGTCCACGCTGACCGTCAGCGCGAGCCGCCCTTCCCTCCACTGCGCCTCAACCACCACCGGATAGGACTTCCATCCGCTCAACCCCTGCGTGATCAAGGCAGGCCGTTTGCTGAGCAATTCGAAGGACAAACACACGCTCGCCTGCGAGGAATGGCAATCGGCGTGACTGGACACCATCAATTGCAAGAGTGCGGCGAGGCTCGCCGGGCTGACGGCGTGGTGCTCGGCAAAGCGGTCGAGCAGCGTGTACAGCCGTGACATGTGAATGCCCTTGATCTGTGGCATCGGCAAATCCACCTGCAAATCCGCACGGGCATGAATCGGCGCGTTAATGCCAGGCTCATCGAGGATCAAAGGGATATCAATGCCTCGCATGCCGACCCAGTCCAGCGGCAGCAGCGATTGAGAGAATTCGGAGGAGGCAACGTCGGGAAGCGGAGTGTTCATGTAAGACAGGTTCTCGCAGCATCAGGACAACGCGAACCGGAGAAGGCTCGCCGCAAAGAGTTATAACATAACACTCGCGACATGCCCGATGACAACCAAAATCTGTGCATCAAACAAACGGGCGAGGCAACTGTGCTGCCTCGCCCGTATTTACTGTGTTTTTACTGTGTGACCCTTACACCTCAATACCCCAGCGAAAGACCGGTATTGCGACGCGGATCGTTCGCACCGTAGAAGCGGTTGTTGCCCACCGGCTTGCCACCCAGCGAAGGCGCGCCGACCAGAATGGCGGCCAAGTGGTTGGCGTCCTGTGGTGCGCCAAATTTGTGGCCCCAGCTTTCGAGGATCTTCTGCGTGTCAGGGCTGACGGCGAAGTTTTCGAGGTTGGTGGTTTCCGGCATCCATTGCTGGTGGAAACGTGGCGCGTCTACCGCTTCCTGGATGTTCATGCCGTAGTCAATGACGTTGAGCATGGTCAGCAAAGTCGCCGTGATGATGCGGCTGCCGCCCGGCGTACCGACGACCATTACGGCCTTGCCATCCTTGGTGACGATGGTCGGGCTCATCGACGACAGCGGCGTCTTGCCCGGGGCAATCGCGTTGGCTTCGCCCTGCACCAGACCGTACATGTTCGGCACGCCGACCTTGGAGGTGAAGTCATCCATTTCGTCGTTAAGGATCACGCCGGTCTTGCTCGCCATCACGCCCGCGCCGAACCAGTCGTTGAGGGTGTAGGTCACGGAAACCGCGTTGCCCCACTTATCGACGATGGAATAGTGCGTGGTGTTGTTGCCTTCGTGAGGCGCAACGCCCGGTTTGATGGCTTGGGAATCGCCGGCTTTTTGCGGTTCGATGGCGGCGCGCAGTTTCGTGGCGTAGTCACGGTCCAGCAGGTGCGCGATCGGGTTCTTCACGAAATCCGGGTCGCCGAGGTAGCTGTTGCGGTCCACATAGGCGTGACGCATGGCCTCGATCTGATAGTGCATGCCCTGGGCCGAGTGATAGCCCAGCTCCTTCATCGGGTAGCCTTCGAGGATGTTCATGATCTCGCAGATCACCACACCGCCCGAGCTTGGAGGCGGCGCCGAGACCACGTGGTAGCCCCGGTAATCGCACTCGATGGGCGCCAGTTCGCGGGTTTTGTACTTATCGAGGTCGGCCTGAACGATGATGCCCTTGCCCGCCTTGCTCGAATCGACGATGGCCTTGGCGACCCAGCCCTTGTAGAAACCGTCGGTCCCCTTGGCAGAGATTTCCTTGAGGGTTTTTGCCAGGTCCTTCTGCACCAGCTTGTCGCCAACCTGCATCGGCTGGCCTTTGTTCAGAAAGATCGGGGTCAGGTCCTTGTCAGCCTTGAACTCGTCGGTCGCGGTGTGCAGCAGATCGATGTCGCCCTGCTCCAGCGGAAAGCCGTTTTCGGCGAGTTTGATCGCCGGTGCAATGACCTCGGCGCGCTTCTTGGTGCCGTATTTGCTCAGCGCCATTTCCATGCCGGACACCGTGCCCGGTACGCCCACGGCCAAATGGCCCTTGGAGCTGAGGTCCGGAACGACGTTGCCGTCCTTGTCCAGGTACATGTTGGCGGTGGCGGCCTGCGGCGCTTTTTCACGGAAATCAAGGAAGGTCTTGCGGCCGTCCGCCAACTGGATGGTCATGAAACCACCGCCGCCGAGGTTACCCGCAGCCGGGTAAACCACTGCCAGCGCATAACCTACGGCAACGGCGGCGTCCACCGCGTTACCGCCGGACTTCAGCACATCGACGCCGACGTGAGTGGCCAGATGCTGCGCGGTGACGACCATGCCGTTTTCAGCGGCAACGGGGGCGACGGAGGCGGCGTAAGTGGAGGAAAACGCGAGGGTGAGCGAGGTCGCAATGAGCGACTTGGCCAAGGGTTCAAACTTCATGAGTCGACTCTCTTTCTTCTTTTGAATGTGGAACAGCATTGGCGGGTCGAGCCGGATGGGGACATGCCCTCTCACGACTCGCCCGGCATCCTTGCGACTGCAGATGCACATTTGTTGGAGCGCTGTTGCTAGCCACCCCGGCCCACGACAGTACCGGGGGGCCGCACCAAAATAGCGCAGCCAGAAGAATCAACCTAGAGCCAATGACAAGATATTTCAGAGAATCCTTAGAGCCGTTGCAAAATCTGACATGTAGGAGCGAATTCATTCGCGAGACGTCGATTAGGTCGATAGACATGTGCCGGATGTACTGGCCTCTCGCGACTGAATTCGCTCCCACAGAACAGTCAGGTCAGAACCAGCGATCGTTGCGTTTGCGGCCACGGGTCAGCGCTGGAAGGATCAGGCCCAAGAGCAAGCCTGCTCCGGCGATGCTGCCGCCGTAGACCATGTAACGCATCAGCACCTGATTGTTCTCGTCACCCAGCTTGGCCTGGGTCGAGCGCAGTTCCGACTGGGCGTCGGTCAACTGGGCGTTGAGGTCTTTGGTGCGGGCTTCGAGCTCGTCGACGAGTTTCTTGCGGGAGTCGAGGGTCTCCTGCATGCCCTGGACCTTGGTCTTCCAGTCGTCATCGATGGTTTTGAGTTGACCGCTGAGGTCGGCGACCTGCTGGGTCAGTTGCGGCAGCCGTTCGGTCTGGCCGGGGACTTCTTGAAGATCATTGGAGGGAATCCAGACGGTATCCCCGGAATTGCCGCGCACCTGGCTGTAATCGCCCTGGGTGTTGATCAGCTCGACTTTCTGCCCGGACTTCAGCGTGCCGACGATGCGATAGCCGTCGGTGGGGCCGCTGCGAACGTACGTGCTGAGGGTGTCGCTGACCCAACGGTCCTTGCCTTCGGCGTGGGCTTGGCCGGCGAGGCCGAAAGCGAACAAAGTGCCCATCAAACCGGCGCTGAGCAAACGGCGTCGAACGCCCGGCAGTGGTGAGATGAGGGAATCGGGAGCTGAAACAGGGCGAGATAGCGACATGGGGAATCTTCGACAAATAAAAAGAATGGCCGGATGGACGGGCCGCATGCGATGAACGAAACGTGGTCAACAGACCATTCAAATGATGTCAGGTTCACTGCGGGAGGGTGACGTTCGTCTGAGCGCCCGGGTTGATCCGTCGAAGCGGCGTAGAGGTTTGGCTGGGGACACAGAGGGAATCAGGCCGTCCAGACACCTGAAAAACAGCGTGGGAGACGCGGAAAGCGCGACGGCAACGAGGGTGGCGTATCAGTCAACCTCGCTGTGACTGATGAACCGCACTCGCTGCCGTCGTGCCCCCGACGGCTCCCACCGGTTGGGCGGCGCACCTTCGATTGCTTTAGCAGATGACTTTACTGGTCGCTCACCGGCTTCAAGACCACCACCGCCAACGGCGGCAGGTTCAAGGCCACAGAATACGCCTGCCCGTGGTTTTTGATTTCCTCGGCCATCACACCCCCGCCATTGCCGATGTTCGACCCCGCATACACCTCGGCGTCGGTGTTCAGCAACTCAGCCCATTTGCCACCAAACGGCACGCCTACGCGGTAATGCTCACGGGGCACGGGCGTCAGGTTCGCCACCACCAGCAGCGGCTCGCCGTCCTTGCTCCAGCGCAAATACGCGTACACGCTATTGCCCGCATCGTCACCGATGACCCATTGGAAACCCTGCGGCTGGCAATCCTGCTCGTACAACGCCTTCTCGGACCGATACAGCCGGTTCAGATCGCCCACCAGCGTGTGCACGCCTTTGTGGTCCGCGTAGTTAAGGAAGTGCCAGTCCAGCTCAGTGTCGTGGTTCCACTCGCGCCACTGCCCGAACTCGCAGCCCATGAACAGCAGCTTCTTGCCAGGGTGGGTCCACATGAAGGTCAAGTACGCCCGCAGGTTGGCGAACTTCTGCCAGCGATCCCCCGGCATCTTGTCGATCAGCGAATGCTTGCCGTGGACCACTTCATCGTGAGAAATCGGCAGGATAAAACGCTCGGACCACGCATACACCAGGCCAAAACTCAGGCGGTCGTGGTGATGCTGACGATGGATCGGGTCCTGCTCAATGTACTTGAGCGTGTCGTGCATCCAGCCCATGTTCCACTTGTAAGCGAAGCCCAGGCCGCCCTGTTGAGTCGGTTGACTGACGCCCGGCCACGCCGTGGATTCCTCCGCGATGACCAACGCCCCCGGCGCTTCCAGCGCGACCACGTCGTTCAGGTGACGCAGAAAATCGATGGCTTCCAGATTTTCACGACCGCCGTAGCGGTTCGGCACCCACTCCCCGGCTTTACGTGAATAGTCGCGATACAGCATCGACGCCACCGCATCCACCCGCAGGCCGTCGATGTGGAATTTCTTCAGCCAGTGCAGGCCGGAGGCGATCATGAACCCGTGCACTTCGGTGCGGCCCAGGTTGTAGATCAGCGTGTCCCAGTCCTGATGGAAACCCTCCTGCGGGTTGCCGTATTCGTACAGCGCCGTGCCGTCGAATTGCGCCAGGCCGTGGGTGTCGGTCGGGAAATGCGCAGGCACCCAGTCAAGAATCACGCCGATGTCGTTCTGGTGACAGGCGTTGACGAAGGCCGCGAAATCTTCTGGTGAGCCATAACGGGCGCTCGGCGCGAATTGCGAGAGCAGTTGATACCCCCAGGAACCGCCGAACGGGTGTTCCATGATCGGCATCAATTCGATATGGGTGAAGCCCAGCCCTTTGATGTACGGGATCAGCTCCCGCGCCAGCTCTTGCCAATTGAACGGACGATCCGGTTCGTCATCGCCGCCGTGGTGCCATTTCCAGGACCCGGCGTGCAATTCATAGATCGACAGCGGCTGATGCACATCCTGCTTGTCGCCACGGGCCTGCATCCAGTCGTTGTCCTGCCAGTCGAAGCTCAGGGGCGCAGCGACCTTCGAGGCGGTGTCCGGCGGCAGCTTGGTGGCCAGCGCCATCGGGTCGGCCTTCAGTGGCAAGACGCCGTGCTGGCCGAGGATTTCATATTTGTAGGCTTCACCGGGGCCCAGGCGCGGGATGAAAATTTCCCACACGCCGGACGGGTAACGCACACGCATGGGGTGACGGCGGCCATCCCAGCTGTTGAAATCGCCGACAACCGAAACGCGACGGGCATTCGGCGCCCACACCGAGAAACGCACGCCGTTGACGCCGTCCACGGAAGTGACCTGTGCGCCCAGCGCGCTGCTCAGGTCGCGGTGATTACCTTCGGCAAACAGGTACAAGTCCATCTCGCCGAGGAGTTGGCCAAAGCTGTACGGGTCTTCGGTGATCTGCTCGCCGGTGGCCCAGTTGATCTTCAACAGGTACGGCTCTCGCACCGGAAAGTGCCCGGCGAAAAAGCCGGGTTTGTCGCTCATGCTCAGTTCGCCCAGATCGCGTTCACCGTCACGGGACAGCACGCGCACGCCCAATGCATTGGGCAGGTAGGCGCGGATCACCTGGCCATCCTTGCCGTCGCTGTGAGGGCCGAGCATGGAGAACGGGTCGCGGTGTTCGGCGCGGATCAACGCGTCCATGTCGCCGGCGTTGGGCAGCACATTTTGGTTGCCTTTACCGAATGGGTCAGACGCACTCATTTTCATTCTCCATCAGACAAGTCCAGCAGCCCACGTAGACCTTGAAGCGGTACCGACAACCAGGTCGGCCGATTCTCGGCCTCATAGGCCACTTCATAAGCCGCTTTTTCCAAAGTGAACAGCGCCAGCGCGGCCGCCTCCCCTTTGGTGTCTTTCCAGGCGTGGGCAACGTCGACGGTAGCTGTTTTGTAAGCCCCGAGAAACGCGTCCCGCGCCTGTCTCAAATACGTTTCGGCCACATGCTTGCGCGCGGCCTCTGCCTGAGGCGAGCTATCCGCACTCTGGGCATTGCGTACCGCCATGGCGGCAGCGTAGTCGAAAGATCGCAACACGCCGCTGACGTCTTTGAATGGGCTGTACTTCGCGCGACGCTCCTGCAGCGGACGCGCCGGTTCACCCTCAAAGTCGATCAGGTACGCATCGCCTTTCACCACCAGCATCTGGCCCAGGTGCAAGTCACCGTGAACCCGCATGCGCAGGCCGCCCACCGATTGTTTGGACAGGCTCTGCACCTGTGCCAGCAGCGGTTTGCGTTTACCCAGCAATTCACTGACCAATTGCTGATCGCCGGGTTCAAGGGTATTGCGATGCTGTTCGAGCAAGTCCAGCGCGCGCTCGATCTGCGCCCCGACGCTTTTGGCCGACGCCTGACTGTCCTTGACGCTGGTGACCTCGGTCTTGAAGTCGGGATTGTCGGTCGGCGCGCTCAGCACCACGTGCATTTCACCCAACCGTTGTCCTAGCAATCCGGCGAAATCCTTGAGTTCCAACAAGGCATTGGCGTGCTGTTCCGCCGATGACGAACCGTGAGCCATGTGATCGCGCACAGCGCGTTCGAGGTTGTTCTGGGTCCATTCCCACGCGTCCCCCTGATTGCTCAGATACCCCTGAGCGATCATCAGCAGATTGCTCTCGCCCGCCTTGTCGACCCGCACCACCGCGCCAAGCAGCGGCGAGATGTGTTCGTAGCCGGCTTCGGTAAGGTACGCGCCCATTTCCAGTTCGGGGTGCGTCCCGGCCGCCACGCGACGGATCATCTTCAGCACCAGCGCGTTGCCGACCACGACCGAGCTGTTGGATTGCTCGGCGGACAGATAGCGCACTTCAGATTCGCCGTTCAGTCCCAGCGCCGCCAGTTTCGAGGTCTGCTGAAAACGCAGCTCGCCATCGTCGGTGGGCAATGCGGTCTTGTCCTGCATGCCTTTGATCACGGCGCGAATGAACGGCTCCAGGGTGAACGCATCGGTAATCAAGCCGACTTGACGCCCACGACGCACGCGGGCCAGGGCCAATTGCTGCGGCAGCGCGCTGCTGAAATCATCTTCGGCGAGGAAGCCGAACGGCAGCTGATACCGCGCCACATCGCTGCCCGACGTGACCTCGATTTCGCTGAGCAGCACCGGGCGTTCGGCCGTGCCGAAGCGTACGGCGTAAGCGATGTGCACGTTGTCGATGGCCGTGCCCTTGCCCGCGAACCAGCGGCGTTTGGGCAAGTAGACCGACAACGAGGTCTGTTCCATGGTCTGGCGCAGCGGTTCGTCCAGCAGTTCTTCCAGACGTTGCTTGAGCACCAGGGTGGGGAAATCCGGCATGCTTTCGGCCGGTTCGACGTGCCAACTGGGCATTTGATTCTCCGCGGCCAGCACGAACCAGTAGAAGCCATACGGCGGCAACGTCAGCAGGTAATTGAGCTGGCCAATGGGTGGAAAGGCGCTGCCGCCCAGCATCTCGACTGGCACCGTGCCCGCGTAATGGGACAGTTCCAGTTCGGCCGCCTGGGAAGCGGCGGAGACGTTGGCGACACACAGGATGATTTCAGTCTTGCCGTCCGGCCCCGTGTATTCGCGGGTGTAGGCCAGAATGCGGCGGTTGCTCGGCGAAAGCATTTTCAGTGTGCCCCGGCCGAACGCTTTCTGCTGTTTGCGCACGGCGAGCATGCGCCGGGTCCAGTTGAGCAGCGAATGCGGGTCGTGGTCCTGAGCTTCGACGTTGACCGACTGATAGCCGTACAGCGGGTCCATGATCGGTGGCAGCACCAGACTCGCCGGGTTGGCCCGGGAGAAGCCGCCGTTGCGGTCGATGGACCATTGCATCGGCGTGCGCACCCCGTCGCGGTCGCCAAGGTAGATGTTGTCACCCATGCCGATTTCGTCGCCGTAATACAGGGTCGGCGTCCCTGGCATGGACAACAACATGCTGTTGAGGAGCTCTACGCGGCGGCGGTCGCGTTCCAGCAGTGGGGCCAGACGACGGCGAATGCCAAGGTTAATGCGCGCACGGCGGTCGGAGGCGTAGTAGTTCCACAAATAGTCGCGCTCACGGTCGGTGACCATTTCCAGGGTCAGCTCATCGTGGTTACGCAGGAAAATCGCCCACTGGCAGTTTTCCGGGATTTCCGGGGTCTGGCGCAGGATGTCGGTGATCGGGAAACGGTCTTCCTGCGCCACGGCCATGTACATGCGCGGCATCAGCGGGAAGTGAAAGGCCATGTGGCATTCATCGCCGTCCTTGCCTTTGCGATCCCCAAAATACAGCTGCGTGTCTTCCGGCCATTGATTGGCCTCGGCCAGCAGCATGCGGTCGGGGTAGTTGGCGTCGATCTCGGCACGAATCTGCTTGAGGACGTTGTGGGTCTCTTGCAGGTTTTCGTTGTTGGTGCCGTCGCGTTCGATGAGGTACGGAATCGCGTCCAGACGCAGGCCGTCGATGCCCATGTCCAGCCAGTAGCGCATGACTTCCAGCACCGCTTTCATCACCTGCGGGTTGTCGAAGTTCAGGTCCGGCTGGTGGGAATAGAAGCGGTGCCAAAAGTACTGCCCGGCGACCGGGTCCCAGGTCCAGTTGGACTTTTCGGTGTCGAGAAAGATGATCCGGGTGCCGTCGTATTTCTGGTCGTCATCGGACCAGACGTAAAAATCCCGCGCCTTGGAGCCCTTCTTTGCGTGTCGGGCCTTCTGGAACCACGGGTGCTGGTCCGAGGTGTGGTTGATGACCAACTCGGTGATCACCCGCAGCCCGCGCTTGTGGGCTTCGGCAATGAATTTCTTGGCGTCCGACATGTTGCCGTAATCGCTGTGAATCCCGCGATAGTCGGAGATGTCGTAGCCGTCGTCGCGCCGGGGCGACGGGTAAAACGGCAGCAGCCAGATGGTGTTGACGCCCAGCTCGGCGATGTAATCGAGTTTGGCGATCAGGCCTGGAAAGTCGCCGATCCCGTCATCGTTGGAATCGAAATACGACTTCACGTGCACCTGGTAAATCACCGCGTCCTTGTACCAGAGCGGGTCTTCGATGAAGGCAGCGTTGCGGGGTTTCTTTGCCATGACCACGTCCCTTGAATTATTGGTTTGGCGCCTTGATGCGCCAGATGCCAAACGGCTGATAGTTCGGGTCGATGCGCATGAACTGCGTTTTGCCGTACCAGGTCCAGGAGTGGCCGGTCATCAGGTCTTCACCCAGGGTCGCCGCGTCATCCGCCAAGCCCATTTCCCACAACGGCAGCTCGAAATAGGCTTCCTGCGCGTTGCGCGGATCGAGGCTGACGGCCACGAGGACGAAATTGCTGCCGTCCGCGCTGCGTTTGCCGAAGTACAGAATGTTGTCGTTCCAGGCGTTGTAGATGCGCAGGCCCAAGTGCGATTGCAGCGCCGGGTTCTGACGACGGATGCGGTTCAGCTGTGCGATCTCGGCAATGATGTTGCCGGGTGCGGTGTAGTCCCGAGGGCGAATCTCGTACTTCTCGGAATCCAGGTATTCCTCTTTGCCCGGCACCGGGGCCGACTCACAGAGTTCAAACCCGGAATACATGCCCCACAGCCCCGACCCCATGGTTGCCAGCGCGGCGCGGATCAGGAAGCCCGGACGCCCTGAGTCGTGCAGGAAGTGCGGGTTGATGTCCGGCGTGTTGACGAAGAAGTTCGGCCGGTAGCATTCGCGCCACGGCGACTCATTGAGCTGGGTGAAATACTCGGCCAGCTCGGCCTTGGTGTTGCGCCAGGTGAAGTAGGTGTAGCTCTGGGAGTAACCGACCTTGCCCAGGCGCGCCATCATCGCCGGCTTCGTGAAGGCCTCGGCGAGGAACATCACGTCCGGGTGCTGCGCACGAATGTCAGCGATCATCCATTGCCAGAACGGCAATGGCTTGGTGTGCGGGTTGTCGACGCGGAAGATCTTGACGCCCTCCTCGACCCAGCCAAGGACCACATCGCGCAGTTCCAGCCAGAGGCTAGGGATCGCATCCGGCGCGTAGAAGTCGACGTTCACGATGTCCTGGTATTTTTTTGGCGGGTTTTCCGCGTAACGGATCGTGCCGTCCGGGCGCCACGAGAACCAGCCCGGATGCTCCTTGAGCCACAGGTGATCCTGGGAGCACTGGATCGCGAAATCGAGGGCGATTTCCAGGCCGTGCTCGGCAGCCGCAGCGACCAGATTGCGGAAGTCTTCACGGGTGCCCAATTGCGGGTGGATCGCGTCGTGACCGCCATCCGCACTGCCGATGGCGTACGGGCTGCCCGGATCGTCGGGACCGGCTTTCAGCGAGTTATTAGGGCCTTTTCGGTGCGCGCGGCCAATCGGGTGAATCGGCGGGAAATACAGCACGTCGAAACCCATGTCGCGAATCATCGGCAAGCGGCTGTGCACGTCGTTGAAGGTGCCGTGGCGATGTTTATCGTCGGTGATCGAGCGGGGAAACAGCTCGTACCAACTGGCGAACTGCGCCAGTTCACGTTCCGCATCCAGCGGGAATTCAAGGCTGCGGCTGAGGAACGCGTGATTGTCGGCCTGCGCCATGATCGCGGCGGTTTCACTGTGCAGCAGCACGGTGACCTGCGCTTCATGTTCGGTGTTCTCGCCGAGACGTTTCAGCAGGCTATCGATCTGCCCTTTGAGTTCGTTCTGGCTGCGTTCGCTGGCATGCACGAGGTGCAAACGCCCTTCTTCCAGCTCCAGACCGACCGGCACACCGGCGGCGTATTTTTTCTCCAGCTCATAGCGATAGCTGGCGAATTGATCGATCCAGGCTTCCAGGCGAAACAGGTAGCGGCTGACTGAGGTCGGGGTGAACTCACCGATCCAGCTGTCATTGCCCAGTTCGCGCATCGGCGCCTGATGCCATTCCTGCTCGTCGGCGGCGCGGTAACGGATGCGCACGGCCATTTTGTCGTGGCCATCGGCGAACACCTTGCTGGTGACCGTTACGGGTTGCCCGGTGATGGCTTTGGCCGCCAATTGCCCGTGCTCAAGCACCGGCTGCGTGTCTTCGATGACGATCCGCGGCAGTTGCAGGGCCTGGGTCAGGGATAAAGGCTGGGTTGGGTGTGGAACATCGGTGGCCAGGGAATCCGGGCCGTATGGCTGATCAGCAGTCACATTCATCGAGCATCACTCCTCACGCCCCAGGGACGCTCCTTGTACAAGTCCGTAATAGTCCATTTCGTCGACACTTCATCCTTGATCTGCATGCGTCCGACCTCGGGGCAGGTGTGCCCGAATCTGGCCGCATAGGTTCCGAACGCCAGTTTCGGGGAAAAGTTCAAAGAGCTTGCGCGGCAAAAAATCGATCCGTTGGCAGCTTAGTCGTGGGCTGGCAAACCACCGGGAAATTGCGCTGAATCATTCAATCCGACTCACTGTCGAACTCACCGAGCGCGCAGAAAAAACCGGCACGATTGCCTCTTGCGACCTGCGCCAAAGGAAGGTGAAGCAATGACCATTCCCGTTCCCGCTGAAACGCCCGATCCGAACATCGATGATCCGGAACTGCCGGTGCCGAAACCTGAAGAACCGCCTCCGCCGACCATGCCGCCTGTCATCGAACCGCCCAAGGGCGACCCGCCCAGTCAGGAGCCGCCTGCGGTACTGGGTGAAACGTTTCCAGAATGATTGAATGAAGAAGCCCTGAGTGCGCGCCGTCGCGCTCAGGGTTGGTGCGAATCACCGCCGGTCTTGCGGGCCGGGTCCTTGTCCCGCTCCTCGGGCGGGTCGAACCGATCAACGATCAGCGGCATCAAACTGAAAATCCCCAGCGCCAAGAGCGTGCTGAGTACGGCAGTCGCTTCCCGGCCCATGCCAGCGGCGATGCCAATGGCCGCCGTCATCCACAACCCCGCTGCAGTGGTCAGGCCTTTCACTTGATGGGTGTTGAGTTTGTCGCCCTTGAGGATGGTGCCCGCGCCGAGAAAGCCAATCCCGGCGACGATGCCTTGCACCACCCGGCTCAACGCAGCGTCATCCGCGCCCGCCAGTCGCGGCACCAGAACAAACAGCGCCGCGCCCATGCAGACCAGCATATGGGTGCGCACCCCCGCTGCCTTGCCTTTGTGCTCGCGTTCGAAACCGAGAATCCCGCCCAGTACGGCCGCGATCACCAGCCGCACACTCACCCGCGTCAGTTGGGACGCATCAGTGATGTCTGAGAACTCGGAACGCAACGTCTCGACGACTTCCTGCCACCAACCGTTCATGACGGGTCTTCCTTGCCTGGGATGCGGTGATCAATGGACCACGGCGACAGGCAAGAGTGCGACCGGACGAGCAGCATCATGACCCCCGCGTTTTCCCTCGCAACATGCTGTCCAGCACTTCATCCCGGCGAATCCAGCCATGAAACAACGCGGCCGCGAGGTGCGCGAGGATGGTCAGGAAAAACAGATACGCCAGATAGCGATGGGCTTTGCGCAGAAACGCAAACGTCTCGGCATGGGCGGCTACGATGGAAGGCAGACGGATTGAGTTGCCGAGCATCACAGGGTCGCCCGCTGCCGAGATCATCGCCCAGCCAATCAACGGCATCGCCAGCATCAACGCATAGAGCAAGTAGTGAGAGAGCTTGGCCGCCAACACTTGCACCGCAGGCAAATCCGCTGGCAACGGCGGCGTTTGCGTGGTGAAGCGCACGATCAGACGCACGATGACCAATGCCAGAATCGCAATCCCCAGCGGTTTATGGATGTTCAACAACCACTCATGGCGTTCGGACACCGAGGCCACCATGCCCGCGCCGATGAACAACATGGCGATCACCATCACGGCCATCAACCAGTGCAACGCGCGCGCCAGAGGCGAAAAATGCAAGGTAGGCGTACTCATGGCTGTTTCTCCTCGGCAGGCGCGGCTTTCAGTTGATCGACTTCGCCTGTGCGGCGCAGGTATGACGAGGCGTAGGCAGCAGACCGAGCCGCCAGCAACGGATCGTCTGACCCTTCGATGCCGCTCGGCAACACTAGCGGATCGTAGTTGATGTCCCGGCACGCGCCGTCCAGCTGGGCGCTGTCGCTTTCAACCACCAACGTTCCAGCCGTCACGGTCTTGTGCTCCCCGGACCACGCCTTGGACGCATCGTTGGTCGGGTCTTGCGGGTTAGCAAGGGTCAGCACCAGGTTCCAGCGCTGTGGCCCGCTGGCCAGTTTGTCGCTCAAGTCTTGCTGCAAGTAATCCTTGGCGTCCGGGGCCGGTGCATCGCCTTTCGCTTCAGGCACCAGACTCCAGCGCACCGGTTGCCGCTTGCCCTGCGTATCTACCAGCACAAATGCGTTGACGCTGTTGTAGGTCTCCGTCACAAAGCTGGCAGACGGCTTGGCCGTTTTGACCCAGGCCAGAAACGGCTGGGCCTCGGGGTGCGCGGCAAAGAACGCCGGAGGCTTGGACGGATCAGGCTTGCCGGTTTTGGGATCAGGCGCGGTGGCTTTTTGCAGGTCGACGAACGCTTCAGGCGTGCCCACCGGGAACACCGGCATGCTGTTCATCCCGGTGCGCCATTGCTGGCCGTTGGGTTGGGTGAACTGCACCGCGAAGCTGCGGATGGGCGCTGCGCTGTCAGGCGAATACGGATTGCCGGTGGGCAATGCAAGCCGGCCGACGACCGGGGTGCGGCCACTGGCGAACACTTCGGCTTTGGACAGTGTCGCCGCCGCGCCATTGCTCTCGAAATACCCGGCGACGCAGATGCCTTTGGGGTGGTTGCGACGGTAGCCGGGGTGAACGCCGTTGCTGTGTTCGAACACATCGACAACCCGAGCAGGCGTCAAGCGTTGTGGGTCAAGGCTGCCATTCACGTAGGCGAAAGCGCCGGCGGCGATGGCCACCACCAGGCCAATACCGGCGAGGCGAACGAATTTCTCCGAGGGGGTCAAGGGTGGTTTGCGGGGGTACGGCGGCTCACGGTCAATCATCGGTCACACTCCGGGCCTGGGGCCTCTCTGCATTCATGTAGCGGTAGGACGCGGCATACACGCCTTTATTCCATGGCGTGATATTTATTTTGTGTGCGGTGGAATAACTTGCACGGGCGTGCGTCTTTCTGGTCATACGATCCGAGCGATCCCGCCGATCGATCAGGAAATCACCCTATGCATGATGTCGACGATCAATTACGAGAGCTGCTGCCACGAATGCGTCGGTTTGCCGCATCGCTCACCCGTGACCACAGCACGGCCGATGATCTCGTGCAGTCGAGCCTTGAAAAAGCCTTGTCTGCCTGGAGCAGCAAACGCCCGGAAGGCGACCTCCGCGCCTGGCTGTTCTCCATTCTTTATAGGCAATTTCTCGACGCCCATCGACGTTCGCGCCGATACAGTCGCATGCTGGAGCTGTTTACCGGCGGCAAGGAAGATCACCATGAGCCTTCCGTGGAGCGCACCGTGGTCGCGCAAACCACGCTGCAGGCATTCGAACGGCTGAACACCGAGCAACGTGCGCTGTTGCTCTGGGTGTCTGTCGAAGGCTTGAGTTATAACGAAGTGGCGGAAATCCTCGGCGTCCCCGTGGGCACCGTCATGTCCCGCTTGTCTCGCGCGCGCCAGGCTTTGCGCCTGCTCAGCGAAGGCGAAATCACCACCCCTGCTCTGCGGATATTGAAATGATGACATTGCCTCCCAGTGAACGCGACTTGCACGCCTACGTCGATGGGCAGCTCAACGACGCCGACCGGCAGACGATGGAGACGTATCTGGCCACGCAGCCCGAGCTGGCCCAGCAACTGCTGGCCTGGCAGCGGGATGCCCAGAACCTGCGCGCCAGCTTGAGTGGCGAACTGCATCGCCCGGCCAACCCAGACCTGGACCCGGCGTTCATCCGCCAGCGCGTGCGTCGTAGCCGCAGCCGCCAGTTCGCCACCGCGGCAGTGCTGTTGATCGCGGTCGGTGTCGGCGGAATGAGTGGCTGGCAGGCCCGGGAAATGACCCTCGTCAGCGGCGTTCAGCCCATGGCCGACGCCGTGCAGGCCTATCGGATGTTCGCGGTCAACGACAGCATGGCCAGCGACTGGAACACCGACAAGCCGAACAACGCGCAGGTCTGGCTGGACAAGCATTTCGCCCAGGCCAACCGCCTGCCCGATCTGGCGTCAGCCGGATTCAAACCCGTGAGTGGGCGCCTGACCAGCACCGAACAAGGTGCCGCCGCGATGGTGGTGTACAAGGATGACGAAGGACGGACGCTGAGTTTTTACATCCGTCCGCCAGGCCCGAACAATCATTTGCTGGCCCCCGGCACGCGACGGGACGGCGAACTGGAAGCCGATTACTGGTCGGGAGGTGGTTACAACTACGCCGTGGTCAGCCCTGCCGATGACCCTGCTGTCAAGGCTGCGCGACAGGCGTTGCGTCAGCCGATTTGAACAGAGGGCGGTGGGTCAGACAGCCGGTCTGTCACAGATCCACCGCTCAACCCTCCAGGTCGCTCGCACTGCCCCGCAACAATACCTTGTCCTGAATACCCGCCAGGGTGTCCTTGAGCGTCGAAACGCCACGGCCTTGTTTCGCGTCCTTATCCTGTTGCAGCGCCTGTTGCAGCACGCTCAGGAAATTTTGGGTTTTTGACGATGACAACGGCGTCCGCGTGTCGCTCTCCAGGTGCCCCATCACGTATTTGGAAATACGCGTCGACTGGCTTGCGGACTGGCTGACCGACGCCTGCACCAATGCCCCTTTGTCGTAACCGATGTTGGTCTTGCTGCTGGCCTGATCGTTGATCTGGTAATACAGGTAATTCTGCGACGTCGGATCGCGGCTCAGGTCCAGCTTCTGGCCTGCGGTGAGCGCCTTGTGGTAACTGGCAATCAGGCTCGATTGCTGGTTCTGAACAATGCTCCGGTTCAACTGATCCCGGCCTTTGGATTGCGTCGATTGCGACAGGTTGTACGAGAACGCGTCCAGCTCATCAGGGCGTGCCGGGTTGCTGGCCTCGGTCTTCTCGGTGACCGACGCCTTGAAATCGGCCAGGCCCGTCAGCAAGCCGTGATCGGTATCGGTCAAGTCGATGGAGTTGACGGTCTGGGGTGCAGTGGAAGGCCGGGCTCCGGGGTATTGGCTGTGCAGCGTCTTGAACCCGTCTTCGAACAGGGAGAGCAATTGTGCGTCGCCGTCACCGCGTGTCCGGGCGGCTTCAATCTGACTCACGTAGTTTTTAACGGCTTTCGCCTGCTGGTCGCTGTTGCCGATAATGGCGGCATTCTTCAGATCGACCGAAATGTCCAGATTGCCTGACGCACCGCTCATGCGCACTGAACGCTGGTCGGCGTCGGCATTCATGTCGAGGGTCTGGACGCTGCCGTCATTCAGTTTGATGCGGGTGCTCAGCGCCACCGACGAAAACACATTGCTGTCATATTGCGTCAACGCGTCCAGCTTGAGCTGAGGAGGTTTCGCCGTCAGCCCGTCGATGGCCGATTGAAAACCGTCCGCCATCTTGCCCAGCGCGGCGAGTTCGTCGTCGCTCAGGTCGCCACCGCTGACCTGTGCCTGTACCGCCAGCCCGTTTTCGCTGCTGGAAAGGGTCAACTGCACGGTCTTGCCGCTGGCGGTCTTCAGGGTCAGGCTTATGCTGTTGTCGGCGGCACTGCTGTGCAGTTTGTCCTGGGCGGCCGCCAGCTCGGAGGGTTCAAGGGTTCGTCCGGAAGGCGAGCTGATCACCGACTGGGAAATGCCCTTGCCCGTCTGCGCCAGTTGCGCAAGCAGCGTGGCGCCAAGGCCCTGGAAACGGCCCACACCATTCGTCGTGCTGAAGTTGCCCTGCATCGCCAGGGTCACCGAATCCTGCCGCGTGTATTCCCACGCGGGCGGCACATCGGCGTCGGCAATCACACCACGGGCGGTGTAGGTCTGTGCGTTAGTGACGAGGGTGTCCTGCCCCAACATCACGACAGACGAAGGCGATGCGGTGCTCGGGGTCGTCGCCACCGCTGCGGTGGCCACCGGCTGAGTCGCCAGTGTCGGGGTGACCACCAGAGGCTGCGCGGAGGTGATAGAGGAAATCGAAGTCATAGCTGTTCCATGCTCAATTGAGTCGAGTGTGTCCCAGCCGGTTTATCGGCACCACCGCCCCTGACTTTAGGGAATGGGCGGCGCCGCGCCCGTTTTCGGTGCAATCCGAGGTCAGGCCGCGCGCGCCTTGGTCATGCGCTGCATGAGCAACCCGCCCAGGGCCAGTAACGCCAACACGACCACTACGCCCCCGTACACATTGGTCGTGACCACCAGCCCCTCGCTTTTGACCGCCAGCCCGGCGAGCAGCGCCGGGACGCAGAACGCCAGGTAGCTCAACGCCAGAAACGTCGACATCAGCCCCGCCCGTTCATGGGCGTGGGCCAGCGGCAGCAGCAACCGCAACGCCCCCAGGAAGCTGGCGCCAAACCCGATCCCCGCCACCACCGCGCCGCTGAAGAACAGCCACAGCCAGCCCACGTTGACCGCCAGCAGAATCACCGACACGCCCAACGCCAAAAAGCTGCACCCCACCAACAGCGCCAATTGGGGCGGGCGCAGGCGCAGATTCATGATGGAAATCGCCCCGCTGATCGTCAGAGCCGCCACCGCCAAACCACCGTGAAGCACGGATTTCGAGCCGGTCGCGGCGGCGAGCAATGAAGGTGCCAGCGACAGGAAGAACCCGCCCAGCGCCCAGGCGGCGATGTCCGCTGGCAACACCAGCAGCAAGGTACTGCGCGCACGCTGCGGCACATAGAGCCTGGGTTTCAGGGTCTTCAACACACCGGGTTGCGGGCTGACGGTTTCCTGCACGCGCCAGAGGTACAGGATCTGCGCCACGAAGGCCGCCAGCAGGAGAATGAAGGCCAGCAGCAACGGCATTGGCGCGTATTCGACCAGCGCGCTGGTGCCGAGCGCGCCCAACGCCATGCCGAACATCGGCGCAATGCTGTTGATCAACGGGCCCTGATTCTGATCGGTGTCGAGCATCGCCGCGCCCAACGCGCTGCTGGCGATCCCCGTCGCCACCCCTTGCAACACGCGGGCGGCGATCAGCCAACTGACGTCGCTGGCGCCGATGAACAAGAGCATCGACAAGGCCTCCAGCAGCAGAGCGACGAGGATCACTGGACGCCGACCCAAATAGTCTGACAGCGAACCGAACACCAACAACGTCGCCAGCAAACTCAAGGCGTACACCGCAAAAATCAGCGTCAGCAGCGCGGAAGAAAAGCCCCACGCCTGCTGATACACATGGTAAAGCGGCGTCGGGGCACTGGAAGCGGCAAAGAAGCACAGCATCACAAACGCAAAATACCCGAGGTGGCCCCGGCTCCGACCATCGACTTGCGGGTTCTGCATCGATTCAGACACGCGTACACTCTCCCGAAAAAGCACACCATAAAAGCTATTAATTTGCGTTAGAGAGTGTGCGAGCAGAAACCGCTTAAAGCAAATACTTTGTGTTAAGGTCCGATTCATGGCTATCAAAGAAGGCATTCGTACCGGCGGCCGTAGCGCCCGGGTGCAGACATCGATCCACGCCGCCGTGCGCGACTTGCTTGAAGAGCAGGACCGTTCCGCGTTGAGCGTGCCCATGATCGCTGCCCGTGCGGGCGTCACGCCCTCGACCATTTACCGTCGCTGGGGCGATTTGACGTCGCTGCTGGCCGATGCGGCAGTGGAACGTTTGCGCCCCGATGAACCGGTGGATTGCGGCAGTCTGCGCGAGGACCTGCGCACTTGGGTCGAGGTCTACCTCGAAGAAACCAATTCCGCACCGGGCCGCGAAATGATGCGCGACGTGGTCGCCAGCAGCGCAACCCTGTGCTCGGGCAAGTGCCTGAACATGGTCCGTGATCAGTTGCAGATCATCATCGACCGCGCCCACTTGCGCGGCGAGCGCAGCCCGTCCGCCGATGAACTGGTCGATGCCGTCGTGGCGCCCATGGTGTACCGGATTCTCTACGCCGAGTCGGCCCCTACCCTCGAACGCATGCATCAGCTGCTGGATCGCTGCCTCGGTTGAGCGCGACGCTCACGAACTCGCTATCATGACCGGCCCTGAACCACGGGCCTTTTCCCCATGCACACTCTCGCAGACCTGCGCGCCGGCACCCTGGCGGGCAGCAAACGGCTGGACCTCAGCTGCGGCCTCACGGCGTTTCCCGACGAGATTTTCAGCCTCAGCGATTCGCTGGAGGTGTTGAACCTGTCGGACAATCAACTCAGCGAGCTGCCGGCCGATCTGCACCGGCTCAAACACCTCAAGATCCTGTTCTGTTCCAACAACCTGTTTACCCACCTGCCCGAAGCGTTGGGCCAGTGCGAGCATTTGTTTTTCGTCGGCTTCAAGGCGTGCCGGATCACCGAGGTATCGCCCCGCTCGCTGCCACCCCGTCTACGCGCCCTCGTCTTGACGGATAACCGCCTGGAATCACTCCCTGACGAGCTGGGTCGTTTCGAACACTTGCAAAAACTGATGCTGGCCGGAAACCGATTGCGCACTCTGCCCCCGTCACTGGCGGCGTGTCAGCGGCTGGAGCTGGTGCGCATAGCGTCCAACGAGATTCGCCGATTGCCGGACTGGCTGCTGCAGATGCCCGCGCTCGCCTGGCTGGCGTTTTCAGGCAACCCGCTGAACGACATTCACACTGAGGAGCCCATCCGGCAGATTCCCTGGTCAGCGCTGACCTTGCATCAGGTGCTGGGAGAAGGCGCTTCCGGGGTGATTCAGCAGGCTGAATGGCAGCACGACGACGGAGTGATCGAAGAGGTGGCCGTCAAGCTCTATAAGGGCGAGCTGACCAGCGATGGCTCCCCATTGAATGAAATGGCTGCGTGCATTGCCGCCGGTCAGCACCCGAACCTGATTCCCGTCCTGGGGCAAGTGTTCGATCACCCGCAGCAGGCGCGAGGGTTGGTGATGGAGCTGATTTCTCCGCGATTCATCACCCTGGCCCGCCCGCCCAGCCTCGATTCCTGCACACGCGACGTCTACGGCAGCACGCGCTTGAGCCTTACGACGGTGCGGCGCATGGCCCACGGCCTTGCCGACGCCTGCGGGCATTTGCATCGCAAAGGCATCAATCACGGCGACCTGTACGCCCATAACGTCCTCTGGGCGGAACAGGGCGAGA
The DNA here is from genome assembly GCF_044753445.1 of Pseudomonas sp. NPDC088368. Classification (NCBI taxonomy): domain Bacteria; kingdom Pseudomonadati; phylum Pseudomonadota; class Gammaproteobacteria; order Pseudomonadales; family Pseudomonadaceae; genus Pseudomonas; species Pseudomonas sp. NPDC088368. Next base: position 182,290 of record NZ_JBIVNG010000008.1, on the reverse strand, counting down.
GTCTGCTGGGGGATTTCGGCGCTGCCGCGTTTTATCCCGATGAAACGACAGGCCAGACCCTGGAGCGCATCGAGGTGCGGGCGTTCGGAATATTGCTGGATGAGTTGCTGACGTGTTGCGACGGGGCTGACGAAGAAACGGCTGTGCTGCGGGGGCTGACGGCGCGCTGCGTTCAGCCTGAGGTCATGAAACGACCGGGGTTTGCCGAGGTGCTGGCGCTACTGGATCGCTAGGCAAACATCACCGGCGTGCGGCGGCCTCGGACTCTTCGGAGATGCCGGAGGCACAGCCGCAGTGATGAGGTGGGTCAATCACTCCAATCAGTCACTGACCCACCGTGGTATCAACCGGCCAGACCGACGTACACGTCCTGCACGTCATCGTGGCCGTCAATCGCTTCCAGGAACGCTTCAACTTCGGCCATCTGCTCGTCGCTCAAGCCCGACACCGGGTTTTTCGGGCGGTAGCCGATTTTGGCGGATTCCACAGTGAAGCCTTGTTCTGGCAGCGCCTTGCACACGGCGTCCAGGTCAGTGACTTCGGTGTAGAACAGGGTCACGCCCTCGTCGCCCGGCTCGACGTCCTGCGCACCGGCTTCGATGGCGGCTTCTTCCGGGTCGGCCTTACCGTCGCCCGCCGCTTCGATCATGCCCAGATGATCGAAATCCCACGTGATCGAACCCGCAGCGCCCATTTGCCCCTTGCGGAACAGCACACGGATCTCGGCAACCGTGCGGTTGACGTTATCGGTCAGGCATTCGACGATCACCGGCACCTTGTGCGGCGCGAACCCTTCATAGGTCAGTTTCTCGAAGTGCACGTGCTCGCCCAGTAGGCCAGCGCCCTTTTTGATCGCGCGCTCCAGCGTCTCGCGGGGCATAGAGGCTTTCTTCGCCTGCTCGACCACCAGGCGCAGGCGCGAATTCATGTCGGGATCAGCGCCGGAACGCGCGGCAATCATGATTTCCTTGGACAGCTTGCCAAAAATCTTGCCCTTGGCATTGGCTGCTGCTTCTTTGTGTTTGACCTTCCACTGTGCGCCCATGATTACTCTCTTGTTCCGGTGGCAGTACACCGTCGGGGCCGATCCGGCGTGGCGCGTCGGACCGAAGACGGTGAATGCTGAAAAGGTGAACGATGATGACGCGCCAGGACAGAACGCTGGCGCCCGCCGCATTTTATACGCGCTGGCGTCATATGAAACCCCTGACGTGCTGCCGTCGATCAAACGAGCGCGGATAAGTTTCCCGGAAAACGTCAACACACGGCTCTGGATATGGCGACGCGGCCTGTAGTCCCTTTCTGAAAATACAGAACTGGCCCCTTTGTGGCGCCGCTTTTCGTACCCTCTGCACCCCGAAATTTCACGGTGCCCCACTCGATGCACAAAGACTCGCCAGTGACGATGACCCTGTCCATCGCCAGCCGCCCAAGCGATCTGCTGGTCGTCGGCGTCAAGGGTCGTGATCGACTCAATGCGCCATTTTGCTTCGACATCGACCTTGTGAGCCCTGATCCTGCGCTGGATCTGGCTTCGTTGCGCCAATGCAACGCTGGATTGGAGATCGGCGGCACGCCTGCCCCGCTGCATGGCGTGCATGGGCAGATCAGCGACGCCCGACAACTGTATCGCGGCGCTGACCTCAGCGTGTACCGGCTACGCCTGAGCCCTGCCCTCCAGCAACTGTGCGGCCCGACCCGGCGTCGCGCATTCAACGGGCTGACGGTGCCGCAAATTCTCACGCGGCTGCTGCACGACCACGGCCTGACTGACGGGGCGTTCCGCTTCGATCACTTGATCGGCGTATATCCCCGCCGACCTCATTGCCTGCAATACGACGAAAGCGACCTGCACTTCCTGCAGAGGCTGTGCGAAGAAGAAGGCATTGCCTTTCGCCATGAACACGCTCTTCAACGGCATATCCTGGTGTTTTCCGACGACCCGATGGGTTTCCCGGAAGGGTCGGCGCCCGCCCCGATCGATCACCTCGCCGAGCGACTGTCCGTGCAGGCCAGCTACAGCAGCCATGCGGGCGAGCATTACACGCCCCAGGCCTTTGCACCTCAACACCATTCCGATGCCGACAATCAGCGCCTTTGCGCGGTGCAGAACGCCAATCGCCCCCTCGCACAACAGCAGCAGAAACAGATCAGCGTCCGCCTGCTGGAACGGCTGCGCTGTGAACGGCGGGAAATCAGGGGCCGCAGCCGCTTGCCCTGGTTTCGCGCAGGCCTGGTCGTACGCGTGGACGGACAGCCAGACCCATTGCTCAATGATCAATCGCTGTTGACGGATGTGCGCCACAGCGCCTGGCAACTGGCGCCGTTAAGGGGCTGCACCTCCAACGACGTCATCCATATCTTGCAGGCCATGGCGTCAGAGGGCGCCGCCGACATGGGCGTTGCGCAATGGCTGCTTGTCCCGCCGGGCGCAGACCGGCCAGCGCTGGCGGGCTACGAAAACAGTTTTAGCGTGCTGCCGTGGACAATGCCGTTCAGGCCGTCCATGGAGCACCCAAAACCCATCGTGGCGTCGCTGGAAACCGCCACCCTGATCGACGGACGAGCGGACGAAGCCGGTCGCGTCAGGGTTCGGTATGGATGGCAGACCGAAGGTCCGGCGAGTCCGTTCAGGGACAGCTGGGCACGGGTTGTCGGCAGTCTCTCCGAGCCGCGCGCTGGGATGGCGTTGCGTATTCAGTTTTTCGAAGGTGACCCCGACCAGCCGCTGGTCTGTGGCATGGCCGAGGGACCTGAACGGCATTCGGTCCTTGAGGCAACCACCCGGGACGCTGCGTCGCCATCGACGATACCGCCCGAGCCAGCGCCTGTGCTCGTTGACAGCAAGCAACCCCTGACCCTGCGCGGCGCCCGCGCTACCTTGCACATCAACGAGCACGGCGTCCGGTATACGCCGCACGCCAAGGGAGGCGACGGCATGTGAGGTCAGCCGCCGCTGATCAGCGGTGCTTGAAGCTTGGTTCACGCTTCTCAATGAATGCCGCCATGCCTTCCTTCTGATCCGCGCTGGCAAACGCCGAATGGAACACCCGACGTTCGAAGCGGATGCCCTCGGACAAGCTGACCTCGAACGCGCGATTGACACTTTCCTTGACCATCATCGCCACCGGCAACGACTTGGCGGCGATGCTCTCGGCGACCTTCAGCGCCTCTTCGAGTAATTGCGCTTGAGGCACGATGCGCGCCACCAGTCCGGAACGCTCCGCTTCCTCGGCGTCGATCATGCGCCCGGTCAGACACATTTCCATGGCCTTTGCCTTGCCCACGGCGCGGGTCAGGCGCTGCGTGCCGCCCATGCCCGGAAGCACGCCGAGCTTGATCTCCGGCTGACCGAACCTGGCGTTGTCCGCCGCCAGGATGAAATCGCACATCAGGGCCAGTTCACAGCCGCCCCCCAACGCAAACCCGGACACCGCCGCGATAATCGGCTTGCGGCGATTGGCCACCCGATCGCTGTCGCTGAACAGGTCATCCAGATAGATTTGCGGGTATGTCAGTTCGGCCATTTCCTTGATATCAGCACCGGCGGCAAACGCTTTGGCCGAGCCCGTCAGCACGATGCAGCCAATGTCACGGTCGCGTTCGAGTTCATCCAGCGCGTGATTGAGCTCGCTGATCAACTGCGCATTGAGGGCATTCAGTGCTTGTGGGCGGTTAAGCGTGAGCAACGCAACCCGACCTTTTATTTCCTTCAAGATCGTTTCGTAAGTCATTGTTCTTCATCCCGTTAATCAATAATTGTCGAAGCCAGAAACAGCATTACCCGACTTCAAGCTAAAGCTCTAACCCGTTGAATTCGAACGATTAAACCAGCTCCAGCGCCATGGCCGTTGCTTCGCCGCCACCGATGCAAATGGCGGCCACACCGCGTTGCAATCCCCGCTGTTTCAGCGCCGACAACAGGGTCACCAGAATCCTCGCCCCCGAGGCACCAATCGGATGGCCCAAGGCACAGGCGCCGCCGTTGACGTTCACTTTTTCGTGGGGCAGTTCCAGCTTGCTCATGGTCACCAACGCGACCACGGCAAACGCCTCGTTGATCTCGAACAGGTCCACATCGCTGAGGGACCAGCCGGTTTTGCGCATCAGTTTTTCGATGGCGCCAACCGGTGCGGTCGGAAACAGGTTGGGCTGGTTGGCATACGCCGCATGGCCACGAATCACCGCCAAAGGCTTCAGCCCTCGCCGTTCGGCCTCTGATTGACGCATCAGCGTCAACGCCGCTGCGCCGTCGGAAATTGAACTGGAGTTGGCCGCCGTGACCGTTCCGCCCTCGCGAAAGGCCGGTTTGAGCTGTGGGATCTTGTCCAGCCTGGCTTTCGGCGGTTGCTCGTCCTGGGAGACGGTTTTCTGCTCTTTGCCGACAGTCACCTGCACCGGGACGATTTCAGCGTCGAAATGCCCCTGCTTCATGGCCTCTTGGGCCCGGGTCAGCGAGGCGATGGCGAACGCGTCCTGGGCCTCGCGACTGAAACTGTCGAATGACGCGCAATCCTCGGCGAAGGTGCCCATGAGCCGGCCACGGTCGTAGGCGTCTTCCAGCCCGTCGAGAAACATGTGATCGACGATCTGCCCGTGGCCCATGCGATAACCGCTGCGCGCCTTGTCCAGCAGGTACGGCGCGTTGGACATGCTTTCCATACCGCCAGCGACCACTACCTCGGCGCTGCCCGCCAGCAACAGGTCGTGGCCCATGATCGCCGCTTGCATGCCGGAGCCGCACATCTTGTTCAGCGTCGTGCACAAGGTGCCGTTGCTCAGGCCTGCCCCCAAGGCGGCCTGTCGGGCCGGGGCCTGGCCAAGTCCGGCAGGCAGCACGCAGCCGAACAGCACCTGCTCGACATCCGTAGCCGCTAGCCCCGCACGTTCAACCGCCGCACGGATGGCGGCCGCGCCGAGTTGCGGCGCCGTGAGGCTTTTGAGGTCTCCCTGGAAGCCGCCCATGGGCGTGCGCACGGCGCTGACGATCACCACGGGGTCTTCGTTCTGGGGCTGACGTTGGTTGTGTGGCATGTCGAATGTCCTCGATTAGCGAGCAGCCATGCGCAAGGCACCGTCGAGACGGATCACCTCACCGTTGAGCATGCTGTTTTCGATGATGTGGCGCACCAGGGCGGCGTATTCGTCGGGCTTGCCGAGCCGTGGCGGGAACGGGACGCCTGCGGACAGGCTCTCGCGCACCTGCGGGGTCATGCCGGCCATCATCGGGGTTTCGAAAATGCCGGGGGCGATGGTCATGACCCGGATGCCGAACCGCGCCAGTTCACGGGCGGCGGGTAAGGTCAGGCTGGCGATGGCGCCCTTGGACGCCGCGTAGGCGGCTTGACCAATCTGGCCGTCGAACGCGGCCACGGACGCTGTGTTAACGATCACGCCGCGCTCGCCACCCTCGTCCGCCACGCTCTCGGCGATGGCGGCAGCGGTCAGACGCAGGAGGTTGAAGCTGCCGATCAGGTTGACGTTGATCACCCGGCTGAAACTGTCCAGGCCATGGGGCCCTTCCTTGCCGAGGATTTTTTCCGCGCCGACGATGCCCGCACAATTGATCAGGCCATTGATCTGGCCGAACTCAGCCAGCGCCGTGTCCACCGCCGCCTGCGCAGCGGCCTCATTCGTGATGTCGGTGACACTGGCCCGAGCATTGACGCCGAGCACGTGCAGTTGGGTGTCCAGCGCCTGGCCATTGACGTCCACCAGCATGACCTTCGCGCCCGCCTCGATCAGCATCTGCGCGGTCGCCGCGCCCAGACCCGATGCGCCGCCGCTGACCAGAAATACCTTGCCTTCGATCTGCATGATTGTGCCGTCCTTCACTTCTTATTGTTCGAGTGACGAAATACTCCGCTCTGTCCCGGCAATGGGCAATAGTCAAAGCGCGCAGCCGCGATGACGGTTTTGGACAGTGCGTGACGTCACGCCGTCGCTCACGCCTTGCGCTGCAGCACCGCCTCACCGGATTCGGAGGACAGCCGCCGGTTATCCAGTAACGCCAGCAATGCGATCAGCGCCACCCCGACGAACGTCAGCTGAAAGTCCGCCGTCTGCGCCTGACCGTCGTTGCCGTGCAGATACATCGAGCCGCGCAGCAGCAACGCGCCGATGGCCACCCCCACGCCCATGCTCAGCTGGAAAAACATGCTGAACATCGTCGATGCGTCGCTCATCTGCGGCTTCGGCACGTCGGCGAACCCCAGGGTGTTGAAGGCCGTGAACTGCATCGACCGCGACAGGCCGCCCACAAACAGGATGAACAGGATCAAGCCCCAGCTCATACGCTCGTCGAGCAACGCACAGGCCGCGATGGCCAGCACACCGATCACCCCGTTGCCCATCAGCACGGCGCGAAAGCCCCAGCGCTGCATGATCGGGCTGGTGAAGGGCTTCATCGCCAGGTTCCCCGCGAACACGCCCAACACCAATAGCCCCGAATCGAACGCCGACAGGCCAAAGCCCAGTTGAAACATCAATGGCAACAGGAACGGCAAGGTGCTGATAGCGATGCGAAACAGCGAGCCGCCGAAGAGGCTGACGCTGAACGTGCGGATGCCGACCACATTGACGTTCAACAGCGGTTCGGCCCGCTTGCGCATGTGTGCCCAGGCCAGCACGGCGCTGACCAGGCCGATGGCCGTCACCAGCAGCCCGGGCCAATGGCTGCCACGGGCCTGCCCAAGCATCTCCATGCCGTACAGCAACGCCATGCACGCCATCCCTACCAGCACGAAACCGGGAAAGTCGAACGCCCGCGGGCTGACGTCATTGCGTCGAGGGATCAAGACCCAGGTGGCAATCAAGGCCAGCGCGCCCAGTGGCAGATTGAGGTAGAAAATCCACGGCCATGAGGCATGCGTGACGATGAAGCCGCCCAAAGGCGGCCCGAGAATGGGCGCTACGAGGCCTGGCCAGGTGATCAGAGAAATGGCGCGGACCAGGTCCTTTTTCTCCGTGGCACGCATGACGGCCAGTCGTCCGACCGGGACCATCATCGCGCCGCTGATGCCCTGCAGCACCCGCGCCGCGACGAATGCCTCCAGCCCTGTGCTCAACCCGCAGAGCAACGAAGACAGCGTGAACAGTACGATGGCGCCGCCGAACACCAGCCGCGAGCCCAGCCGATCCGCCAGCCAGCCGCTGATGGGAATGAAGGCCGCGATGGCCAGCATGTAGGCGCTCATGCCGATGTTCAGGTCGACTGCCGCCACACCAAACGTTTTCGCCATTTGCGGCAAGGCCGTGGCGATCACTGTCGCGTCGAGGTTTTCCATGAAAAACGTGACCGCCACCAACAGCGCGATCAGGGTGGATTGGCGTTGCGACATCGGCACCGGTCCTTGAATGGGCAGTGCTCTAGCGTAGCGGTTTCAGGGCGTCACGCGCAGAGGAAATTGGCCTCAGTGGCGGCAAACGGCGTCATGGTTTGAGATACCGCATCACCGAATCGCTCACCATTGCCCTGTGCCGGGCCTTGATGTGCGGGTCTTCCAGCTCGATCTGGAAAATCTCCGAAAAAGTGTGGCGGTTCGACACGCGGTAGAAACAGAACGAACTGAGCAACATGTGCAGATCGACCGCCTGTACACCTTCGCGAAACACGCCTTCTTTTTCTCCACGCCGCAACGTCTCGTCCAGCGCTTGCAGCACATGCTGGCTCAGCGCCCGAATGGTCGGAGACTGTTTGACGTTTTCGCCATTGTGGATGTTCTCGATGCAGACGATGCGCACGAAATCGACGTTGCGGTCGTGGTGATCGAAGGTGAATTCGACCAGACGCTGAATCGCCTCCATGGGCGGCAGAACGTCGAGTTTCAGGCTGCTTTCGGTGTGGCGGATGTCGCCGTACAACTTCTCCAGCACTTCGCTGTACAGCTGTTCCTTGCTGTTGAAGTAGTAATAAATCATCCGTTTGGAGGTTTGCGTACGTTCGGCAATGGCGTCGACCCGCGCACCTGAAAGGCCTTGGGCGACGAATTCAGCGACGGCGGCCTGGAGGATGCCGTCGCGGGTTTTTTCCGGATTGTTCTTGCGGCCCTTGCGTGGCGACTCTACGGACGCTTCGACAAGAGTGTCGTCGACAGTTTTCATGCTTGGCTCACGACCACGGTGGAATCCGCCGATTATGAGCCGCAGCGCCGCGTTACGGAAGCGGCATATGCCAGCATGCGCGTCGTCTGTCACAACCTCGCTTGCCGTGGCGTGCCTTTTCGTGAAGCGGCCATGGCTGCCAGACGCACCGCCACGTTGGCTGCGCCATAACCGGCGTAGCCATTTTTGCGTTGCAGTAATTCGAAGAAAAATCGATCGTCGAACGCCTCGGTGTACACATGAAACAGCTCACCGCCCTTGGCATCGCGGTCATACAGCACGTTGTAATAGGCCAATTCACTCAGAAATTCGTCGTCGAAATCGAAGCGGGCCGCCAGGTCGTCGTAATAATTGAGGGGAATGTCCAGCAATTGCACACCGGCTTCTTTCGCCCGCGCCACCTGCGTGAAAATGTCCTCGCAGGCGAAGGCGATGTGGTGCACACCGGAGCCGCGATAATTCGACAGGGCATGTGAAATCGCCGTATTACGGTTCTCGGAGATGTTCAGCGGCAGGCGCACGGTGCTGCAACGGCTGCGCAACGCACGGCTTTTCACCAGACCGTAGGGGTCCGGGAGCACCACTTCGTCGTCGGCCTCGAAATCCAGCAGGCTCTTGTAGAACAGTACCCACGTGTCGAGGCTGTCCGCCGGGAGCGCCATGGCCATGTGGTCGATGCGTTGCAGACCACCGGTAACGGGGGCGTCCGAGTGAATGTTGAAATCACTGTCGTAGATCGACTGGCCGGGCGGGGCTGGCTCTACCAGATAAATCAGGCTGCCATCCGGCGCGCGCACGGCGGGAATCTCTCGCTCGTTCGGTCCGACCAGTCCACGGTACGGCTGCCCCTTGAACTGACGGGCGCGCTCTAGCGCCGCGCTGCCATTTTCAACGCGCAACGCCGTGGCGCACAGCGACGGGCCGTGGGATTCGAAAAAACTGTGGGCGAACGAATAAGGTTCGGCATTGAGCACGATCTTGATATCGCCCTGCCCCAACAGGCGGACAGCCTTCGAGCGGTGCTGACCCAATTGGGCGAAGCCGAGGCCCTGCAACCAACTGCCCAAACGGGCGCCGTGCGCCTCATCGACCGCAAATTCAAGAAATTCAACGCCGTCGTACGCACTGGCTTTCGGCGGGTTGAACAACAACCCGGGCGAAACAGGCCGCGCCTCCTCGGCCAGCCGCTCGCGGGTTTTTTCTTCCAGGTAAAGCAACGAACGCAGGCCGTCCGCCGCATTGGCCCGAGGGGGCGCAGCACGAAAACCATCATTGAAGATTTCCAGCGACAATGGCCCGGTGTAACCGCTGCGCAGGATCGGGGCGAGAAAACCCGGCAGGTCAAACTCACCCTGGCCAGGAAAGCAGCGAAAATGCCGACTCCACTCCAGTACGTCCATGGCCAGCAAAGGCGCGTCGGCCATTTGCACGAAGAAAATCTTGTCAACGGGGATATCAGCAATGGCGCCTGGATCGCCCTTCAACGACAGCGTGTGAAAGCTGTCCAGCAACACCCCCAGGGCCGGGTGATTGACCTGACGCACCAGGTTCCACACCTGCTGCCAAGTGTTGATATGCCGGCCCCAGGCAAGTCCCTCGTAGCCCACGCGCAACTGCCGCGCACCGGCCCGTTCGGCCAATAGCGCCAAGTCGTCCAGCAGGAGGTTTTCGTCTCCGAGGGAATCGCTCGCGGTGTTACTGCACACCAACACCAGGTCAGTGCCCAGCGCTTGCATCAGATCGAACTTGCGTTCGGCCCGGTCCACGTTGCGTTGCAAGCGGTCGCGTCGGCAGCCTTCGAAGTCGCGAAACGGCTGAAACAAAGTGATCGCGATGCCCAGATCCGCGCACATCTGCCGCACGGTGCGCGGGCTGCCGTCGTAGTACAGCAGGTCATTTTCAAAGATTTCCACGCCGTCGAACCCGGCGGCGGCAATGGCTTCCAGCTTTTCGGGGAGGGTCCCGCTCAGGGAAACGGTGGCAATCGAACGCTGCATAAACTGACTCCAGAATGAACGCACCCAAGAGACAGCGCCTGGCTGATGCTTCGGTGTCAGACCGATTATTCTTCGCCCGTCCTGTCAGTGCAATTTAAATGTACGTACTGGTTAGTTTTGTGTTCGATAATCGCCCAAAAGCGGTTTACCTCAATTGACGCTCCTGCCCATGATCTCCACCATCGTTTGCACATTGTCGGACAAAGGCTGCCTCTGCCTACGTGTGAACCCCTTGCTGCGCCGCATTGACGCCGCCATCGCCGACAAAACCATAACAATTCCAAGACAGGTTAAATGCTCATGCGCTCCTACCCCGCTTCGTCTGCGCCGGTCGCAGCCAGCTCCCCGGACACTCACGTGACCCCTCATGCCGGGATCGGCGACAAAGTCCGAGGCGCGCTCGCCGTCGGCAAAACCCGCTGGGGCATGCTTGCGCTGGTGTTCCTCGCCACCACCCTCAACTACATCGACCGCGCCGCGCTGGGCGTCATGCAGCCCATTCTGGCCGTGCAAATGCGTTGGACGGCCATGGATTACGCCAACATCAATTTCTGGTTTCAGGTGGGCTACGCCATCGGTTTCCTGTTGCAAGGCCGGTTCATCGACCGCGTCGGTGTGAAACGGGCATTTTTCCTCGCCGTGCTGCTCTGGAGTTTTGCCACCGGCGCGCACGGCCTGGCGACATCGGCGGCGGGCTTCATGGTCTGCCGGTTCATTCTCGGGCTGACCGAAGCGGCCAACTACCCGGCCTGCGTCAAAACCACACGGCTCTGGTTCCCGGCGGGAGAGCGGGCCGTCGCAACGGGCATTTTCAACGCAGGCACCAACGTTGGCGCGATGATCACCCCGGCCCTGCTGCCGCTGATTCTGTCGGTCTGGGGCTGGCAGGCGGTGTTCATGTGCATGAGCGTCCTGGGCCTGACCTGGGTGATCACCTGGCGCTTGAAATACTTCAATCCCGAAGACCACCCCACTGTTCGTGAAAGCGAGCGGGCCTACATCCATCAGGGTCACGAGCCCGAGGTGGTGACGGAGAAAGTCCCGCTCTCGACGATCCTGAAAATGCGTGGCACCTGGGCATTCGCACTGGCGTACGCGATGACCGCGCCGGTGTTCTGGTTCTACCTGTATTGGCTGCCGCCGTTTCTGAACCAGCAATACCACCTGGGCATCAGCGTGACGGAAATGGGTCTGCCATTGATGCTGATCTGGCTGACGGCGGATTTTGGCAGCATCGGCGGTGGTGTGCTGTCGTCGTGGCTGATTGGCCGGGGCGTGCGTCCGATGACGGCGCGTCTGGTGTCGATGCTGATCTTCGCGCTGACGATCATTTGCGTGGTGTTTGCGGCCAACGCGAGCGGGCTGTGGATCGCGGTGGCGGCGATCGCCTTGGCCGTGGGGGCGCATCAGGCATGGACAGCGAACATCTGGACCCTGGTCATGGATTACACACCCCCGCACATGGTGAGCACGGTGTTCGGGTTTGGCGGGATGTGCGCGTCGATCGGCGGGATGTTCATGACCCAGATCGTCGGGGCCGTGCTGACGGCGACCCATAACAATTACAACGTGGTGTTTACGTTGATTCCGGCGATGTATTTTCTGGCGCTGGTGTGGATGTTCTTCATGGCGCCGCGTGACGTGAAAGCAAGCGCTGCCTGATGGTCAGCGATGCGGATGGGTCAAGCGGCACTCTGAACCGCCCCCCGCATCGCGCCGTGGTAAGCGCCCTACCCGCCTGTCCTGCGCTGCTGCCAGGCAGCCGCCAGGCCGCTCAAACAGATAATCGCAATCCCCGCTTGCGCCGTCAGCGACGGCGCGTGGTTGAACACCAGATACCCCCACAGCCCCGCGAACACGATCTGGCAGTAGCCGAACGGCGCCAGCAACGCGGGTGCCGCGAACCGGAAAGCCTGGGTCAGCAGCAAATGCGCGACCATCCCGCAGGTCCCCAGCGCCAGCATGAATGGAATGTGTATCCACTGCGGCGATTGCCAGAAAAACGGCACGATGGCGCTCATCAGCAGGCTATTGAACAGCCCCGCAAAGAAATTGCTCGTGGTCGGGCTGTCATGGGCGGCAACCAGCCGGGTGAGCAATTGATAACACGCAAAACACAACGCGGAGCCCAGCGGCAGCAGTACGGCGGGGGTGAACAGTTCGCCGCCCGGATGAACGATCACCATCACCCCGCCAAACCCGACCAGCACGGCTATCCACTGACCTCGCGACACCTGTTCCTTGAGCAGCGGCACCGACAAGGCCGTCACCAGCAAGGGCGCCAGGAAGTTCACGGCCGTGGCTTCGGCAATCGGGATGAACATCAGTCCGCTGGTGAATAACAGACTCGTGCCCAACAGGCATGCCGCCCGCAGCGCTTGAAGCCCCGGCCGCTTGGTCCGTAATACGCGCAGCCCTGCGGACGGCATGAAAATGCAGGCCATCAACGCGGTGTGCACGACATAACGCACCCAGACCACCATCATGATCGGGTAAATGCCGGAGAGGTATTTGGACAGGGTGTCGTGACTGGAAAACAGGAAGGTCGCCAGGACAATCAGTGCGATGCCCTTGAGTGGCTGGTTGACGCCGGAGAGCGGCGTACGGGTGGTGCTCATCAGGTTTCCTTTGGCCTTGCGGAAGCGGGTAGTCGACCGACCATCGCTGCGAGTCTGGAGCTAGACACGCAGAGAATATAGAAGCTGTCGTCAGATAACCAAAGAAACCTCAAGGATGACGTCGTTTTTGTCGCGCCCGGCGTCGCACGTCGGACGCTGTAAGCAGCACAGGGTGCGCAAGCGAGCGCCCCCATTTACCCCGCTCGCACCGCTCGCAACGCTCACTCCTGCAACGACTCAACCCCCAGTTCGTCCCACACGGCTTCTGCCAGATGAAAACTCGCGTTGGCTGCCGGTATGCCGCAATAGATAGCGCTTTGCATCAACACTTCCTTGATCTCGTCGCGGGTCACGCCATTGTTTTTTGCGGCACGCAGATGCAGGCGCAGTTCGCCCTCGCGGTTCATGCCGATCAGCATGGCGATGGTGATCAGGCTGCGGGTATGGCGTGGCAAGCCGGGGCGGGTCCAGATGTCGCCCCAGGCATGGCGGGTGATCATTTCCTGAAACTCGCCGTTGAACGGCGTGAGTTTCTCCAGACTGCGGTCGACGTGGGCGTCGCCCAAGACTTCACGGCGTACGCTCATGCCGGCTTCGTAACGGTGTTTCTCGTCCATTTGCGATCCTGTCGATTCAACGAAGATTGAAAGCCTGGTGATCGGCCACCGCGCGCTTGACCCAGCGCCGCGACTGCCCCAGGTAACGGGTGGGGTCGAGCAGATTATCCAGCGCCTGCGGCGACAGCTGTTCGCTGACCGCCGGATCGGCGCCCATTATGACGCGCAACGGTTGACCCTGGTCCACCGCCCGGCGACAGCATTGCTCGATCAGGTGATGGGCCCTGTCTCGCCCCACGCGTCCGGCCAGCGCAATGCTCACCGCTTCCGCCAACACCAGCCCTTGGGTCAGCGCCAGGTTGTGGGCCATCCGCTCGGCATCCACCTCAAGGCCGGGAATGACCGCCAGCGCCTGTTGCAACGACCCGGACACGAGGCAGCAAAGCTCCGGCAGTGTTTCCCATTCGGCGTGCCACAAACCCAGGCTGCGCTCATGCTCCTGTGGCATGGCACTGAGCAACGTGGCCACCAACCCCGGCGCACGGGTGGCGGCGGCGATCATCACCGCAGCCCCTACCGGGTTGCGTTTGTGGGGCATGGTGGATGAACCACCCTTGCCCGCCGCTGCCGGTTCGAACACCTCACCGGTTTCGGTCTGCATCAGAAGGCTCACGTCCCGCCCGATCTTGCCCAGGCTGCCCGCCATCAGTCCCAACAGGCTGGCGAACTCCACCAACCGGTCGCGCTGGGTGTGCCACGGCTGATCGGGCAGGTTCAGTTTCAGTTCCCTGGCCAAGGCTTCGGCGATGGGAAAGGCCATGTCGCCCAGCGCCGCCAGACTCCCCGACGCGCCCCCGAATTGCACGCACAGCACCCGCGGTTTCAGCTCTTTGAGACGCTGACGATGGCGAGTCACCGCCCCCAGCCATCCGGCGATTTTCGCGCCAAGGGTGACCGGAGTCGCCTGTTGCAGCCAGGTGCGCCCCGCCATCGGGACGTTGGCATGCCGCTGGGCCTGTTGCGCCAACGCTTCCGCGAGGTTGGCCAACGCCTGCTCCAACAGACCGATCGCGCTGCGCAGTTGCAGCACCAGCCCACTGTCCATCGCGTCCTGACTGGTGGCGCCCATGTGCACGTAACGCTCGGCGGTGGGGTTGCGCGTGGCAACTTGCTTGCCCAGCGCTTTCACCAACGGAATAGCGGAGTTGCCCGCGTCGCCGATGGCAACGGCCAGCGCATCGAAGTCGTACAGCGATGCATCACACGCCGCGACGATATCGGCCACGACGTCGGTCGGGATCGCGCCGACCGTGGCCTCGGCTTTGGCCAGCGCGGCTTCGAAATCGAGCATGCCTTGCACGCGGCCCTGATCGGAAAAGACCTCGCGCATGGTGTGTTGAGTGAAATAACGGTCGAAAAGCTGATTGCCGGATCTGTTCAACGTACTGCTCCTGACGGCTCGTCCATACAGTTCATGCGGTCACGCGGTCAGAAATCGAAGAACACAGTCTCATCTTCGCCCTGCACACGGATGTCGAAACGATAGGCGACTTTGCCGTCCACGGTGCAGCGTTTCGCAATCAATGTCTGACGACGAACCGGTTGCTCAATCAGGTTGAGCACCGGGTCCAGCGTGTTGCTGGCCGCTTCGTCATCGAAATACAGCCGCGTGTGCAGGTGAATATTGATACCACGAGCGAACAGCGACAGGTTCACATGGGGTGCCATGGGCAGCCCCGCCGCGTTGCGTACGACGCCCGGTTTAACGGTTCTGGCCAGCCACTCGCCTTCGTCGCTGGTCGCCGTGCGGCCAAAGCTGTTGAAGGGCTTGTTCAGGTCGAAATCCGTCTCGTACACGCCGTCGGCGTTGGCTTGCCACAGTTCCAGAAACGAATCGCGAATCAGGTGACCGTTGCCGTCGTAGACGTGGCCCAGCAGCAGGATGTGCTCGCCGGGGGCGCCCGGCCTGGCCATCTCGTTCCAGACTTCCTGCTCCCGAGGCGGGTTGCCCGCGGCGGCCAGCGCCAGGCCGATGTGAACGTAGGGGCCAGCGGTCTGTGAAGGGGTTTCCGGCAGAATATGAACGGGCATGTCAGCCTCCTCAGACGTTTTCGAAGTGGGTCTTGCGCTGGCCGCGCAGCACGATGTCGAAGCGGTACGCCAGACAATCCATCGGATTGGCCATGCTCATGTCGAGCCTGGCGATGAGGCCTTGCACCGCCTCCGGGTTAGCGATGGCTTTGACAATGGGGCACAGGGGAATCAACGGATCGCCTTCGAAATACAGCTGTGTGATCAGCCGGGTGGCTATCGACGGGCCGCTGACGGAGACATGAATGTGCGCGGGACGCCAGTCGTTGGGGCCATTGCGCCAAGGGTACGGGCCGGGCTTGACGGTGCGGAAGCAGTAATGGCCGTCGCGGTCGGTGAAGCAACGACCCACGCCGCCGAAATTGGGGTCCAGCGGCGCCAGATAGGCGTCTTTTTTGTGCCGATAACGACCACCGGCATTGGCTTGCCACATTTCCACCAGCGTGTGCGGCACGGGCTGGCCGTACTGATCGATGACCCGACCGGCAACGATGATGCGCTCACCGATGGGCAGGCCGCCGTGGTTGAAGTTGAGCAGCAGATCCGCGTCATGACGCCCGAATTGCAAACGTGTGAAATCGGGGCCACTGGTTTCCGACATCGACTGGGGAATGCTCACCAGTGCCTGACGCGGCGAGCGCAGAATCGATGTCTTGTAATCGGGGGTCAGTGCCTTGGGGTGCCAATGACGGTCGCGGGTGGCGAAACGGCTGTCGTGCAGGTCGGACATGCCAGTCTCCTTGTTGTCGTTATGGGAGGTTCGCGCCTGCCGGATGACCCGCAGGCACCGGCGCAGTGTCCCGCAGCGACGTCCTCGACAACATTGAAAAAACCGCCGGCATCCATAACCGTCTGGTTATGGATAATCGCCCTCGCGGTACGCGTGCCCCACCTCCCGCAGCACGTCTACACACCACTGCGCCGCCAGCGTCAGAGGCAGCGCCGGGTTACTGCACAGCCCCACCGAGCCGCCCGGTTCGCGCATGCCGAGCTCCAGTTCCACCAATTCGCCGCTGTGCAAATCCTGACGAACCGCGTCGAAGGGTGCGATCCATACCGCGTCACTGGATGCCACATAACGACGACTGAGGGTCAGGGACAGGGTTTCCAGACGCTGCCGAGGGGGCTGAATGCCGTGTTGCACGAACAGGCTGTCGGCGAACTGGCGAATGGTGGTCCCCGCCAGCGGCAACACCAGCGGAAAGTCTTCCAGTGTGGCGCGAAGGTCGCCCTCGGCGAGAAGCGGATGGCCCGCCCGCACCACCAGGGTCATGGATTCGCTGTAGAGGTGCTCAAAGCTCAGGCCGAGAATTTGTGGGCTGTCGGTCATGCGCCCGATCACCAGGTCCAGCTCGCCCAGCCGCAGCTGAGACAGCAGGTAAGCGCTAGGGCCCGTGGCGACGCTGACCACCAGTGACGGGTGCTGGGCGTGCAGACGACAGATCACTTCCGGCACCAGCAGGCTTTCAACTGTCGACAGCACCCCCAAACGCACCGTCACCGGCTCATGAATGCCCGACCGCAGGCTGTTCACCCCTTCGCGCAACGCCTGAACGCTGGGCCCGGCGTAGCGCATGAAGGCCACCCCCGCTTCGGTCAACGCCGCGCCGCGCTTGTTGCGCACGAACAGCGTCGCCGACAGCAGGCTTTCCAGCTCCTTGAGGGTCTTCGACAGCGCCGGCTGACTGATCGCCAGCTTGTCCGCCGCCTTCGCCAGACTGCCCTGCCTCGCGACCTCAAGGAAACACAGCAGATGGCGGAATTTGATGCGGGTGTCGATGTTCACAGTGGGAAAAACCTTCTAAAACAGTTGGGCGTCACGCGATTCGCCCCGATGACGAAGCCTTCAGCCCTGTGGCAGCCCGACCCACCGCCATCCCGGCCGTCGTCCCTCCGGCGGCTCCCACAGGTCGGGTGCCGTCCACACATTTCATGGTCAAGCCCAATCCCGTGGAAGATGGCGGAGGTTCACAGGCCCTTCCCCACAGGTTCGGCACCGTGCACACATCCCAAGGCAAACCCCAATCCCGTGGAAGATGGCGGAGTTTCACAGGCCCTTTCCCACAGGTGCGGCACCGTTCAAACATGCCAAGGCTAACCCCAATCCGTGGGAGACGCCGGAGGGACGACGGCAGCGACAGCGCCCGCAAGACCGGCACTCATCTCAAGCGCTGGCCACCAACGGCACGGTAAGCCGAAACGTGCTGCCCACACCCTGCTCGCTGCTGGCGGTCAGTTCGCCGCCATGGGCTTTGACGATCCCTTGCGAGATGTACAGCCCCAACCCCGTCCCGCTCGGGTTGCCTTCGCGGATGCGCCAGTAGCGCTCAAACACATGGGGCAGTTGCTCCGGCGCAATGCCGGGTCCGGAGTCGACGATGGTGATCGCGACAAAATCCCCTTCGACGGTCGCGGTGACACTGATCCGGCCCTCTTTCGGCGTGAACTTGATCGCGTTGCCCACCAGGTTCGACAACACCTGAAACATCCGCTCAGGGTCGGCCATGATCTTCAGGTTCGGCTCACCGGTAAAGGTCAGGTCGATGAATTTGTTCAACGCCAGCGGCAGCAGCAGTGACCACGCGTCTTCGAAAAACTGGCTCAATTCCAGCGGCTGCGGGTCGATGGAGTACCGCCCGGCCTCGATCTTCGACGTATCGAGCAAATCTTCCAGCAAGTTGGTCATGCGCGCCGTCGCCCGTTGCAGGGTGTCGATGGCGGAATTCAGCCGTTTCGACGCAGGGCTGACGTCCGCCGCGATCAGCCGCTGCATCATCCCGCACTGCATGACGATCACCGTCAGCGGGCTGCGCAGATCGTGGGAGACCACCGCCACCAGCTCATCTCGCGCTCGTACGGCGTCTTTCTCCCGCAGCACTTGCCGCGACAGATCCGACTCCAGCGCCGAGCGACGCAAATCGGTCACGGCGTACAGATCGCCAACGCTCCACAGGCGCGACGTGCCTTCCACCTGCTGTTTCCACACTTCAAACGATTCACGGGGCTGCAACCGATTGCCCACCAGCACCTTGGACGCGTCCGGGTTGCCGCTCCAGTGCACGCTGTCCCTGATTTCCGGGCGGAACCACAGCACGCCGTTGTCCACGGGTTTGGGCAACGTGAAGGCCAACACACCACTGGCGACCCGCTGATAGTCCACAGCGTCGGGAAACACTGCGCGCAGGCTGGAGGTTTCCAACACCGGTGAGGATTGCTCTCGCACCCAACCCAGCAACGCCTGCACCTGCTCGCGGGTCGGGCACTGGCCGAACAGGTGAACGTCCTGCTCGATGATGACCGCTGCCCCGGTGGCATCGGCCAGCGTCAACAGCTCGTCCGGATGCTCGATCAGGCCTTGGTACACGTCGCCGTCTGCCATGGCCATCGCCTGGGCCAACGAGGCAAGCAGGCTGTCCTTGGCCTGGCGTTGACGCTGTGCCTGCACCTCTTCCAGCGCGCTGATTTGCATCGACAGCACCTGGCCGATGGTCTGGCACGCGGCGCGCAACGCATGGGGCACTTGCAGCGGCTCGCGGTTGCCGCAGCTGATCAATCCCCACAAACGCTCATCCTTCAACAACGAGATGCTCATCGACGAGCGCACGCCCATGTTCTGCATGTACTGGCAGTGGATCGGCGAAACGCTGCGCAGCACCGCGTAACTCATGTCCAGCGGCTGTCCCGTGTCCGGCCGGAGCACGGGCACCATCGGCACGGGCACGTAGGCGGCATCGGGAATGATCCGCAGCCAATTGAGGCGGTAGAGCTCGCGGGCTTGCTCGGGGATGTCACTGGCCGGAAAGAACAGGCCTTGATACGCGTCGACCTCAGGGGTGGCCGACTCGGCGATGACCTGACCGTGCCCCTGTTCCTGGAAACGGTAGATCAGCACCCGGTCGTAGCCGGTCAGCGTCCGTATCTCGTTGACGCTGATGTCGTACAGCTCAGCGAGGGTTTTCGCCGATTGCAGTCGGCGCAGAGTCCGACTCAGGTGATGGTCCAGCGGCGGCAGCGCCGCCTGCTCATTGACGGGTTCCAGTTCGAGGAACAACAGGCCGTCATGCCGATGAATCAGGCCGTCTGTCCACTGTCCACCGCAGTGCAGGCGCAACGGATTGATGTCGTCCAGCGAGCCGATGACCACGGCCTCGCGCAAGGCGTCGGCCTGGTCCACACCCAGCCAGGTCGAGAGCGGCTGGCCCGCACGCAGATCGTCGGCGCCGCCGAGCAACAACGAAGCATTGGCGCTGGCCTGCTGGACGGTCCACGAGGCTTCGTCGAGGGTCAGCAGCACGCCGTGAGGCTGAATGGCGCCGGGGATGCGAATGGGTTCGTCAGCACAGTTTTTCAGCAACGAATCCAGGGTTTGCTCGGAAGTGGACGTCATTTCAACACCCCTGCGTGATCCAGCCAGTGTTCGAAACGGGTAAAGGTCTCGCATGCGGCGTCCACCAGACGCGGTGTTTGCTCAGGGTCGTCGAACTCCGCCAACCGGGCCAGAAACGCTTTCCACAAACGCCCGGTCTCACGGCCGTAGACGTCGAGAAATTCACCACCGGTGTCGGCGTCGATGCCCAGCCGGTCAGCGATGATCCGACGCAGCACCTGGCCGCCCAGCGTCGCGCCTTCCATCACGTACATCACGCCCAACAAGCGCGCTTCGCTGTCGATGACGGGTAATTCAGTGCAGAGGGGCAAACCGTCGACCTGCTCGCGGGTGAGGCCCAAGGCGTGAAGGTCTTTGATCAGCGCGGGGATTTTGTGCCGTGCGGGGTCAGGGGCGGCATCCAGAAAACGCTCGATGCTGTGCTGCAGCGGCACATGGAAGCCGTAATAGGCCTTGATAATGCGCGCATAGGTGGAGCGATCGAGGTCGGGGCTCGTCAGCGGCAGTCGTGCCTCCAGCGTCTTGTGCTGCACCGCCGTGGCCGCGCGCAACTGTTGCAACACGCTGGCGGGCGGCAACGATGAGGTAGAAAGGGCAATCGACTCGGGGGTAGCTTCAACCAAGGGGGTGTCCAGTCAGCAATGAAAAAGTGGGGCGTAGGCAGACATCCGCAATGTTCTGCCAAATAACTGTCTCGCACGGTAATGGACACCATGCCTGGGTGTAAACATGCGTCTCAAGGGCCTGCCTTATGCAACGGCAATCTCAAGCCCCTCCGGCGTTTACCACAGCCTTAGGGGTGCGTCAGAGCAGGCCCGGCAATCGGCGGCAATGGGCAATCGAGGATGTCGGCGACGGCGCGCATCAATTCGGCTTCGGCGGCAGTCACCCGTCCGTCATGTTCGACGCAGCGGGCCATGGCCTTGAGCAGTTGCGGCTTTTGCAACGGCCACAAAAGGTTCAGGCGGCTGACGGACGTGGCCAGGGATTTCAGGCCTGCCGGTGCGGCCATTTCCAGACCGGCGAGAGGCACTGGCAAACTGGCGCGGGCATGCACGAACGCCGCCTGCGCCTGATCCGGGTTGTCATGGCCTGCCCTGGCCAACGCGCTCAGCAGAACGGCAATATCATCGCCCAACTGCACAAGATCGTATTTCGCCTGGCGTTGACGCGGTGGATTCAAGCTGCGCTCGACGATCCGCAGCAGCGTCCATTCCCACATTTCGATCCGCTGATCCGCCTTGATCAATAGCGTCATGCTGTCCGTGAACCTGACGATGGCCTGCGTATTCATCTGTTTGAGCGCCGGGATCGCGAGGTCAATCAGCGGCAGGCGCAGGTCTTGATCCAGTCGTTGCAACGGCGTGACCAGACGCTGCAAACGATCCTCCAGTCGCGCCTCGATCCGGGGTTTCAGAAGCTGCAATTGCTGCTCCCTCATCGCGGCGTCGGACGACAGCAACAGGCCGTATACCAGCGCTTGCGCCCCGATCTCGTGGTGCGCGGCGTCGTAGAGCAGCCCGTCCAGTCGGGCTAACGCCCCTTGAGCCAAGGCCCGGTGCACCGGTTTCGGATCGCCAATCGACGCCAACGACTCTTCGATCCCGGCAAGGGTCAGGTTCAACCCGTTGTATTCGGTCGGTACGCGCACAGGCGGCGTCGCAGGAAAGTGCGTGTAAGCAGTCGGCCACACCACCTCGGGAAACACGCCGTCCCACTGCGGCTCGATGCGTCGAATGCGTTTCTTCAGCGGCGGGTGCGTGGCCATGAACCCCTCTACATAGGCCGCCACCCCCGCCGCGAAATACAGATGGCTGAACTCCGGTGCGTGACTCGCCTGCAAGTTCGAGCCTTGCCCATACCCGCCGATCTTTTTCAGCGCACCGCCGATGGTGGCCGGGTCCCGGGTGAACTGCACGGCGGAGGCATCGGCGAGAAACTCCCGCTCCCGGCTGACCGCAGCCTTGATCCAATTGCCGAAAAATGTACCGGTATAGCCCAACACCCACAGCGTCGCCCCGACGAAAAACAAAGGCAGCGCGGCTTTTTCGCCGTCTTTCGCGCTGCGCATGCCGAACTCGCCGATCAGCCCGATCACCAGAATCCCGTGCAGGACGGAGACCAGCCGGGTGTTCAGGCGCATGTCGCCGTTGTGAATGTGGCTGAATTCGTGGGCGATCACCCCTTGCAGTTCTTCCCGTGACAGCAGGCAAATGGCACCCCGGGTGATGCCGATCACGGCGTCTTGCGGGGTCAATCCGGCCGCGAAGGCGTTGATGCTGGTGTCGTCGATCAGATAGACCGGCGGCACAGGACTGCCCGAGGCAATGGCCATTTCCTCGACCACATTGAGCACCTTGCGCTCGTCGTCGTTGTGCTGCGTCAGGTTGATCAGCCGCCCGCCCAGGCGCTCGGCAATCGCCTTGCCGCCGCCCTGGAGCTGGCGGCTTTTGTACAACGACGCCAAGAGGATCACCAGCACCGTCACCAGCGCAATCGCGGGCACCAGGTTCCAGGCCACGTGCAAGGTTCGGTGTTTGCTGCCGCTGTCGGCCATGAATTGCAGGCCGACGCTCACGGCCAGGCTGGTCAAAGCCACCAGACCGGTGACCGCCAGCGTCATCAACAGCACCAGCCGCCCGGTGTTGCGGCGGGCGCGGTCTTGCTGCTCGAAGAAGTTCATCACGCGGTCCCTGCGGTGGGTCGATTAAAACGCCACCTTGGGCACGGCCTGAATCTGCGCGGTGTCGGCGAACTCCAGCACACCGGCATCGGCCTTGTGACCGAAGTTGGCGGCGAAAAACACCGGCGGGAAGGACTGTTTGTAGGTGTTGTATTCCATCACCGCGTCGTTATACGCCTGACGGGCAAACGCCACCTTGTTTTCGGTGCTGGTCAGCTCTTCGCTGAGCTGCTGCATGTTCTGCGAAGCCTTGAGGTCCGGGTAGGCCTCCATGGTCACGTTCAGACGACCCATGGCGCTGGTCAACGCCCCTTCGGCACTCCCCAGTTGCGCCATGCGTTGTTCATCTCCGGGCTGACCGGATGCCGCCTTGAGACCGGCCACCGCCTGATTGCGCGCACTGATCACCGACTCCAGGGTGTCGCGTTCATGGGCGAGGTAGGCTTTGGCGGTTTCTACCAGATTGGGGATCAGGTCGTGACGGCGCTTGAGCTGCACTTCGATCTGGGCAAAGGCATTCTTGAAGCGGTTACGCAACAGGACAAGTCGGTTGTAGACGCCGATGACGTAGACCACCGAACCAACGACGACAACCAGAAAAACGATAGCGGAGACGCTCATGCTGACTTCCTTGAGGTGCAATGACTACAGCGACGTGGGCTGCGGAATCTTAGCCCAAGTCGCTGCGAGACACATCAGGAAACCCTGTGATAAACCGGGCGATCAAAAAATGTAATCGGTGGTCAGGAAGCTCGACTCGCGATTGTGGATGATGTCGCTGATCAGCGCTTTGTTGTTCTCCTGGAACTTGGTCGCGACCAGTGTGCGGATCGAGAACACGCGCAGAGCGTCGTCCACCGAAAGCGTGCCTTCGGCCGAGTTCTTGCGGCCGTTGAACGGGAAGCTGTCCGGCCCGCGCTGGCATTGGGCGTTGATGTTGATGCGGCCTACCTGATTGGCGAACGCATCGACCAGTCGCCCAACCTGCTTGGAGTCGTTGCCGAAGATGCTCAACTGCTGGCCGAAATCCGAGTCCAGCACGTACTCAATGACGGTTTCCAGATCGCGGTACGCCACCACCGGCACCACCGGCCCGAACTGTTCTTCATGGTAGACGCGCATGTCCGGTGTCACCGGGTACAGCACCGCCGGGTAGAAGAACTGTCGATGGGTCGTGGCGCCGCCTTCGTTGACCACCTTGGCGCCTTTGCTCACGGCGTCATCCACCAGCCCTTGCAGGTAATCGGTCTTGCCCGGCTCCGGCAGCGGCGTCAGGGAAACCCCCGGCTCCCATGGCATGCCCGGTTTCAGCTGGGCGAGTTTTTCCTCGAATTTCTCCAGGAAACTGCCCACCACGTTCTCGTGCACGAACAGGATTTTCAGCGCGGTGCAGCGTTGGCCATTGAACGACAGCGAGCCGGTGATGGCTTCGGTCACAGCGTTGTCGAGGTTGACGTCGGGCAGCACGATGCCCGGGTTCTTTGCGTCGAGGCCCAGTGCCGCGCGCAGGCGGTGCGGCTTGGGGTGCAGTTTTTTCAGGGCGCTGGCGGCCTTGTTGGTGCCGATGAAGGCGAAGACGTCGATCTTGCCGCTGGCCATCAGCGCACTGACGGTCTCGCGACCGCTGCCGTAGATGACATTGATCACGCCGGCGGGGAAGCTGTCGCGGAAGGCTTCGAGCAACGGACGGATCAGCAGCACGCCGAACTTGGCCGGTTTGAAGACCACGGTGTTGCCCATGATCAGCGCCGGAATCAGCGTGGTGAAGGTTTCGTTCAGCGGGTAGTTGTAGGGCCCCATGCAAAGGGTCACGCCCAGCGGCACGCGACGAATCTGGCCGAGGGTGTCCTGTTCAAGCTCGAACCGGCTGGAGCGGCGGTCCAGTTCCTTGAGGGCGTTGATGGTGTCGACGATGTAATCGCAGGTGCGGTCGAACTCTTTCTGCGAGTCCTTGAGGTTCTTGCCGATCTCCCACATCAGCAGGGTCACGACGGCCTCGCGCTGTTCGCGCATTTTCTTGAGGAAGGTTTCGACGTGGTTAATACGGTCCACGACGCGCATGGTTGGCCAGGCACCCTGACCTCGGTCATAGGCTTTGACGGCCGCATCAAGGGCGGTCATCGCGGTGTCGGCATCCATCAGCGGCGTGCTGCCCAGGATCACGTCTTCGAGGCCTGTGTCGGTCTTCAGCGAAACCGGACTGAGCACCGGCGCCAACGGCCCCTGCCACTGATGCAACGCGCCGTTGACCAGGTAATCCCGCTGCTCGATGACAGGACCTGCGCGGAACGACTCGGGGATGTCCTCGGCACGCGGGTACAGGTTGTCCAGTTGGTTTTGCAGGGTCATCGCTCTTTACCTCTTCCAGTCGGCCAATGTGCGCCAGACACTACGCCACAGCTTGAAGAGAATGAAAAGAGTCAGGGGGAATGTCACGGGGGTGTGACAGAAAGGGTTGCGATCTCATGGCCGAACAACGAACCCCGTGGGAGACGCCGGAGGTTACGACGGCAGCAATAGCGGTCTGTCTGACACGCACGCGTTTGTCTGGACAAACCGTCCCTCAAGCCACTGCGGTTTGATTACGCCCCTGCGCCTTGGCCCGGAACAGCGCTTTGTCCGCGTCATTGAGCAACGCATGAACGCTCTGCCCTTCCGCCCCCATCGACGCCACGCCAATGCTGGCGGTGATCATTTCCCCGTGATCACAGCACAGCCGGGAGATGGTTTGGCGCAGTTGCTCCGCCCGTGTCTCGGCG
The DNA here is from genome assembly GCF_044753445.1 of Pseudomonas sp. NPDC088368. Taxonomy (NCBI): domain Bacteria; kingdom Pseudomonadati; phylum Pseudomonadota; class Gammaproteobacteria; order Pseudomonadales; family Pseudomonadaceae; genus Pseudomonas; species Pseudomonas sp. NPDC088368. Next base: position 157,095 of record NZ_JBIVNG010000008.1, on the reverse strand, counting down.
GCGATGAGGGGCGTGTCGATCAGCAACAGCGCGAACTCTTCGCCGCCCAGCCGGCCGCAAATGTCGCCCTCTTTGGCGCACTCGCTGATCACGGCCCCGATCTGCCGCAACACCTGATCCCCGGCCTGATGCCCGTAAGAATCGTTGATCCGCTTGAAGTGGTCGATGTCCAGCATCAGCGCACTTATCGGCTGGCGGTTGCGTTTGCCGTGCGCGTACGTCTGCTCGGCGTGATGGAAAAACGCCCGACGGTTCTTCATCCCGGTCAGTTCATCGGTTTGCGCCGCCTGATTGGCGATGTCGCGAGCGTGCTCCATTTCCCGGGTCAGGCGAAACGCCGTCTCCATCGCCTCGGACAGTTTGCGGGTGGCAGTGATCACGAAAGACGCGAACACCAGCGACGCCACGGCCATGCCCACCTGCATCGTGCCCTGTTGAAACAGCAGCCAGAGCGAACACGGCAGCAAGACCAGCCCGATGGACACAATGGTCATCGAGCGATACGCCGAATAACAGGACACGGCGCTGACCGACATCCCCACCGTAAACAGCAACACCAGGGTCTGGATCAGCAGGTCATCGGAGCGCATCAACGCCAGCGCGCCTAACCCCCAGATCGTCGCGGACAGCACCAGCGTCAGCCAGTATTTGAGCTCCCAGCATTCAGGGGTGCGCGTGACGACAGGACTGCGGAAATACGTGACCAGCAGCGCTACCCTCAGCGCGGTGGACGCCCCCAATGGCATCAGCCAGCCAAACACCAGCGCGTGATCGATCCGGCTCCAGCACAGCCAACTCAGCATCACGGCGGCCAGAAAACTGCCCAGCACGGAGAAAACCGTTTGCCTGAACAGCAGCTGCAACCGATCCGTCCGCACCTGAGCATCGATCAGGGCTTTGCGCTCATGCTGAAACTCAACGAGGTACATCGAAATGGCCTGTCCATACTGCGGTCACAGGCGCGATTGTGGCACCGGGCCATGACCGCACACAACACGGACGCGCCGAAAGCGTCGACAATTCATGCTTTTACCGACCGTTCAAGCCAAAAAACGTCCCAACGCGCCATTTAGAGGCGGCGGTGATGACATCGGAGATCCGCCATCCCTCAATTTCCGCAATGTGCGCTGTTCTCACTGTGGGAGCGAATTCATTCGCGAAAGCCGGGACAGGCAATGGTGATGCGTCGCCCAAATAACCGTTCGCGAATGAATTCGCTCCCACAGGGTTCAGCAAAACCGCAATCTTGAATTCAGGGTTGTTCGGGGTCCATGAACTGCCGATAGAACGCTTCGGTGGCCAGGTTCTTGTCCTTGGCTTCGAACATGATGTCGAATCGATCCAAGAATTGCAGGGCGTAGCGGTTGGTCCAGTCGTTCCACATGCGGTCGCTGTGCAGGTACAAGTCGCGCTTGTTGACCACCTGAAGCAATGCCTCCATCTCCAGTTTCTGCTCGGCGGTGAAGCCCAATGCCTGAAGGCTTTCGGGCGGCTGCGAGTAATGCATGGCCGGCCGCACGCCGCGCCAACTGTCGATGATGCGACTAACGCGGGGATCGTCGGGGGCGATGTAACGGCTTTCATGAATCCAGCAGTGGTGAATGTCCAGCACCACCGGCGCCAGATCCGCCAGTTGCAGGCAGTCATCGACGCCGTAGGTTTTCTCGTCGTTCTCGAACGTAATGGACTGGCGTGCCACTTCAGACAGACGCGGCCAGACGGCGCGCACCCCGTCCGCACCGAGTCTCCCGGCGATGTGAATGTTGCATTTGAAATCCTGAAAACGGCGGCCGTAACCCATCATGCGGATCATGTCGGCGTGGTATTCGAACTCCGCAAGGCTGTTCTCCACCACGTCCGGACGGTCCGACCCCAGCACGCAGAATTGACCGGGGTGGAACGACAGCCGGATGTCCGCCGCCCGCGCAGTGTCGCCAATGGCCGCGAACAGGCTGGCCAACCGTGTCATGACCGAGGGCGCCTGATAAAACGCCGCGACCTTGGGGTGGCTGTAAAACGGCAGCAGGTCGCTGCTCAGCCTCAACATCCGCCGCGCCACCGGCAACTGTGCGACGTAACCCAACAGGCGAACTTGTGCGGCCAGGTTGTGCTCGACGATGTCCAGCAGCTTGTCCTGCGCCTCTTGCACGGTGACGCTGTCCATCCAGCGCAAGGTCGTGGTGCGCGGGTTGTAACCGCCCTCCAACGCCTTGAGTTCCTTGAGCGACAGTTCGCGCTCCGGGTGGCGGTACATGCAGGCGAAGCCGATGCGGGGTGTATTCACGAAAAGTCCTGAAGAGAGTCCTGATGACGGTTTTGACGGGGTGCCTCTCACAGCAGACGTCGCGACCGGGCCGGGAGTTCGGGTTATTTCGCCCCCTTGCACCGGTCGACGACAGGCGAGCACACTGGGACACACTTTGACATCTGTGCGTTCAACGCACACAGGAAGGATTGCACCATGACCACTCAAACCGAAACCGCCCTCCTCGCCGGCGGTTGCTTCTGGGGCATGCAGGACCTGCTGCGCCGCTACCCCGGCGTCGTGTCCACCCGCGTCGGCTACTCCGGCGGCGACGTGCCGAACGCCACCTACCGCAACCACGGCACCCACGCTGAAGCCATTGAAATCGTTTTCGACCCGGCGCTGATCAGCTATCGGAAAATCCTCGAATTCTTCTTCCAGATCCACGACCCGTCCACGGCCAATCGCCAGGGCAACGACATCGGCCTGAGCTACCGGTCGGCGATTTTCTACCTGAACGACGAGCAGAAGCACATCGCCGAAGACACCGTGAAAGACGTCGATGCCTCCGACCTGTGGCCTGGCAAAGTCGTGACCGAAATCAGCCCGGCCGGGGATTTCTGGGAAGCGGAACCGGAGCACCAGGATTACCTGGAACGCATCCCGAATGGCTATACCTGCCATTTCATCCGCAAGGATTGGGTGTTGCCGAAGCGAGCATAAAGGTCGTACGGATCAGTGACACACCAACCCATCGCTGATCTTCATGCTATCGACCAGAAACGCATTGCTGTGCACATCCCAAGCCTTCGCCTGCCCGCCGTCGGACTGCCATTCGCGCAGTCCGGCCTGGAGCAGACTCAGGCTTTTCGGGTCGGGGCGGGACAGATAAACCCGTGCGTCGCTGCTGGCTTCCAGGCGTTGCGGGAGCATGCGGTAGAAGCGCCAGTCAGGGGTTTGCAGGAGGCTGGTGAGGACCGTGCGTTCGTCGGCCAGCAACTGGCAGTCGCCCGCCATGAACGCTGTGGCTGCCCGAATCCCGGACACGTAGGTGTGGACCTGCGCGCCTTTTGTCTGCAGCGCGTGAATCCACGGGCTGCCATTGGCTACGCACACGGTCTGACCTTTGATTGAGGTTTGCGGCGCGTTGCGCAGGCTCAGCAGCGCGCCTTTTTCATAGGCTGAAGGGACGTCGCTCAACCCCGCCCGCTGCCGCTCCAGCCCCGGAATGTCGAGGCTGCCTGCGATGACGACATCCACTTCGCCCCTGCGCAGAAATCCGGCGACGTCCTGTGACGGGATCGCCGTCAATACCACTTTTACCCCAAGATACCGGCCCAATGCGGTGGCCAATTCGCTGTCCATTTCATCGGGCTCGGCGATGAGCGCATCGTTGCTGTAAGTCGGTCGCGGGTAGCTGCGCACACCGATGCGCAACATCTGCCGTGCCTGCGCCTGCAGCAATACCGGGCCCGGCCCCTGTTCGGCGCCATCGATCATTGGCAGCAGCCAGATAGCACAGACCGCTGCCGCGCCGAGCAACCCGGCCAGACTCCAGCGAATCCAGCCTCCGGTGAACGCTGCGCCGGTGTCAGCCCGCATGTTTCAACCCACGGCGCCAACGGGTGAAGCGACGCTCCAGCAGCGCCAGCAGGAAGTTCAACAACAGCCCCACCACCGCCAGCAGCAGAATCCCCGCGTACATGCTCGGTATCTGGAACACCTCCTGCGAATTGAGCGTCAGGAACCCCAGCCCGGAATGGGCGCCGATCATCTCGGCCGCCACCAGCGCGGTGATGCAATAGGCGCCCGCCAAACGCACCCCGGTAAAGATCGACGGCGACGCCGAGGGCAGGACGATTTTCAGGAACAGAAAACGGCGGTTGGCCCCCATCGACAGCGCCGAGTTGATCAGCAGGCTGTCCACCTGTTTGACCCCGCTGATGGTGCTCAACAGGATTGGCCAGAACGACGCCCAGAAGATGATCGCCACTTTCGACAGCTCGCCGATGCCCAGAAACAGGATGAACACAGGAAACAGCGCCAACGCCGAGGTTTGCCGGAAGAACTGCAATAAGGGGTCGAGAATCCGCTCCAGCCGCGCAAACCAGCCCATCAGCAGGCCCAGCGAAATGCCCGTGACGATGGCCAACGCGAGGCCTGCCAGAGACCGGATCAGACTGGCCTGAAGGTGTTTGAGCAACGCGCCATTACCCGCCATGTCGACGATGGCGCCCAGCACGGCCGACGGCGGGCTCAGGTAACCGGGGTTGACGATGCCCAGTCGGGGCAAGGCTTCCCACAACGCCAGGAAAGCCAGAATACCGATGGAACTGTCCACCGCGTGGCGTGAGTGTCGGGACCAGCGAGACAACACACTCATGCTCAGACCCCCACCTTATAGCCACCGAGCCGGGCGACCTGCTGCCAGCTTTCATGACGGGCGGCTTCTTCGACCTCCGCCGCATCCGGAACTACATTGCCCATGCCTTCGCGCAACGACGCCCACGCCCGCTGACGCAGATGAACGAAGGCATGGCTGTTGCGCAGTTGCGGCAACCGGGGACGTGGCAGGTCGATGTCGATGATCTCCTTGATCCGCCCAGGGCGCGGGGTCATGACCGCCACGCGGTCGGACAGGAAGATCGCTTCGTCGAGGCTGTGGGTGATGAACACGATGGTTTTTTTGTGCAGGTCCCAGATGCGCAGGAGTTCGTCCTGGAGCGTTTCGCGGGTTTGTGCGTCGAGGGCGGCGAAGGGCTCGTCCATCAGCAGCACGTCAGGCTCGTACACCAGCGAGCGGGCGATGGCCACGCGTTGGCGCATGCCGCCTGAGAGTTCGTGCGGGTAGCGGGAGGCGAAGCCCGTCAGGCCAACGAGGTCGAGGTATTCGCGTGCCCGTTCCCGTCGCTCGGTTTTGCCGACGCCCCGGATCTCCAGCCCCACGGCGATGTTGTCGAGCACCGAACGCCACGGCAGCAAGGCATAGCCCTGAAACACCACGCCCTGATTGCGGTTGATGCCCTGCAAGGGTTTTCCGTCGATCTCCAGCGTGCCGGCGGTTTTCTGCGCGAGCCCGGCGAGGATATTCAGGTAGGTGGATTTGCCGCAGCCGGACGGGCCGAGGATCGACAGGAACTCGCCTTCGCGCACTTGAAGGTCAAAGTCCTTCAACACCTCGACCCGCTCGGTTTTGCCTGATTCGTCCTGCGCCTGATATTCCATGTGCAGATTAACTGTGGAGATTTTGTGCACTGATGCCTCTTCTGTCCTTTGTAATGACCACCCCTTTCATTGGGTGAATACTGTTTCTTTGTGGGAGCGAATTCATTCGCGAAAGCCAGGACAGGCGATAAAGAGGCGTCGCCTGGAATATCTTTCGCGAATGAATTCGCTCCTACAGGGAATTTGCGTCAAGACAGGCACACATGCATCGCCCGACCCACCGCCTTCGCGGCCGTCGTAACCTCCGGCTGCTCCCACAGGTTCGGTGTCGCTCGCAGACCTTGAGCACGACGCCCTCTTCACTGTGGGAGCGAATTCATTCGCGAAAGTCAGGCGATGGAGAGGCGTCGCCTGAACAATCTTTCGCGAATGAATTCGCTCCTACGGGTAATTTGCGTCAAGGCCGGCACACATGCATCGCCCGACCCACCGCCTTCGCGGCCGTCGTAACCTCCGGCTGCTCCCACAGGTTCGGTGTCGGTCGCAGACCTTGAGCACGACGCCCTCTTCACTGTGGGAGCGAATTCATTCGCGAAGGGGGTTCAGACAATGAAGATTTCTTGGCTGTACCGGCCCTTTCGCGAATGAATTCGCTCCTACAGGTTTTGCAGCGGCTGCGTGACCGGGGGAATCCATGCCGACGCCCTGCGCTCAAGCTTTCGCCAGCGCATTGAACGCATTGGTGTACACGTCCTTCACGGCCACTGCCCCGGGCTTGATCTTCTTCTCGTTTTCAAGGATGTCGATGTAGTACTGAATGGGCGGCTCGGTCACCACCAGGTCGTCGACGTAGGCGTAGCGCTCCACCAGTTCCAGCGGCGTGCCGATGCGTTGGGAAACGATCTTGCGCGCCTCGTCGGGGTTGGCGTTGACCCAGTTGGCGGCCTTCGCAATCGCGGTGACGAAATCCTGCGTGGCCTCAGGGTTTTCCCGGATGAACTTGCCATAGCCGCTGTACGGCGCCATACCGCCCAGGCCTTTGTCGAGGTCGTAGTCGCTCCACAACTTGCGCAGTTCGGGGTTGTGTTCCGCGCCGCCGGACGCTGGCGGGTGAATGATCGCGATGTCGACGTTGCGGGTCAGCACGGTCTGTTCGCCCTGGTTATCGGGCACGACCACCCAGTTGATTTTGTCCACGTCCACATCGTGCTCACGCAGGTATTTCTTGGTCACGAACTCGGCACAGGCCCCGAAACTGTTGAAGCCTACGGTTTTGCCTTCCATGTCCTTGGGCGTGAAAATTCCCGAATCCGCGCGCACGAAATACTTCATGTGCGGCGCTTCCTGAAGGGTTTTCCCGCCCGCCGCGACCACCTTGAGGTCAAGGCCGCTGGCAATCGCCGAGATCACGAGGGGCACCATCCGCGAACCGAAGTCGATCTCACCGGTGCCAACCAACGGGATGATCTGCGGCGCGGCGATCTTGCCGATGTAATTCGGCCGGGTGCGGGTGCCCTCGAAATAGCCCAACGAGTCGGCGAGGTACACCAGGTCGAACGACGGGTTGTCCGGGTATTTGAAGCTGACCACCTGATCCGAGCGGTTCTTGATCACGGCAGGCGCAGCGTTGGCGGTCTTTTCCGGCTTGCCGCAGCCTGGCAGGATCATCCCGGCGGCCGCCGCCGTGCCCAATAACGCCACCTGTTTGATAAAAGCCCTGCGGCTGTTAAGCGTTTCCATGACGAGCGTCCTTGGTTATTTAAATCTTCGAGACAGGCACGCGTTATTCATGAACGGCAGGCACTGTTTAAATAAGAGGCTATGGCCGGAGCGACAATAATGAGGCGATGGATTCAGCGTCAATTGTCACTTGGATACTGGCTATAACGTTTTCAACTAAAGTTATGCCTGCTATCTGCAATGCCTTAGTTCGCAACTCCGATGGAATGACCGGTCAACGGTGAGGCCTTTGCAACCCCTGTCGCCGTTAAGGCGGCCTGCTAAGGGATGCGGCTTTCCGCCACCGCGCACGCGAATAACACCGCTCAAGCCAAGTGTTGATCCAGCAACAGTCAAACAACAGATACCCTGCCCTTGACACACATCAATTCGAAGCTGTGTTTACCGAGCCTGGTTAAATACCGATGTATTGCGCCTTTTAAATAACGGCCCGTTTACGGCACAGCCCTTGCAACTTCATGACCTCTACTGCGCACCGCTTAATGAATGACCCCACGAGCACCTGCCTGTTTTATCCCCTGCAAGATAAACAGGCGCGTGCCATTAACGGACGCTGGCTGAACACTCACGATTGCACGGAGTCATCCCATGAGCACACGCACTGACACCCTGAAACTCGGCCTCTTCCTGCGCGCCACCGGGCACCACATCGCGGCCTGGCGTGACACCGGCTCTCAGGCCGACGCAGGCGTCCGCCTGGACCACTTCATCGACCTTGCACGCAAAGCCGAAGCAGCCGGGTTCGACACGCTGTTTCTCGCCGACAGCGTGTCCGTGCGCGGCATCGACGCGCCGACCTTCGACCGAGTGATCGCGCCGAGCTTGAGTTTCGAACCGCTGACGCTGCTGTCCGCGCTGGCAGTCGTCACCTCGCGCATCGGTCTGGTGGCGACGGCCAGCACCAGCTACAGCGAGCCGTTCAACCTGGCGCGCCAGTTCGCCTCGCTGGACCAGATCAGCGGTGGCCGGGTCGGCTGGAACCTGGTCACCAGCAGCGACCCCGACGCCGCGAAGAACTTCGCCAAGACCGCAGAGGGTCAGCAGCCTGCCCACGCCGACCGCTACAGCCGGGCGCGGGAGTTTCATGAAGTGGTGCAGAAACTCTGGGACAGCTGGGAAGACGACACGCTGCTGCTGGACAAGGACAAAGGCGTGTTCCTGGACCGCACCAAGCTGCACCGCGCCGACCACCACGGCGAACATTTCCACGTGCGCGGGCCGTTGAACGTGCTGCGTTCCCCCCAAGGCAAACCGGTGTTGGTGCAGGCGGGGGCGTCTGAAGACGGACGTGATCTGGCAGCGGCCACCGCCGAGGCGATTTTCGCCGCGCACCAGAGTCTGGCCGATGCCCAGGCGTTCTACAGCGACATCAAATCCCGCGCTGCGGTGCTGGGCCGCAAACCCGAACACATCAAGATTCTGCCGGGGGTGACCATCTTCACCGCGCCGACCTCCGCCGAAGCCCATGCCAAGCATCAGCGGCTGCAAAACCTGGTGCACCCCGAAGTCGGCCTGAGCCTGCTGTCCGGCTTGCTGGGTGGGGTCGATCTGTCTCACTTGCCGCTGGATGGCCCGCTGCCTCAAGACCTGCCTGCCACCAACGCCTCGAAGAGCCGTCAGCAGTTGATCCTGCAACTGGCCGCCGAAGGCCTGAGCATCCGCGAGCTGTACCTGCGCCTGGCCGGTGCGCGGGGGCACTGGACGCTGGTGGGGTCGCCGGAAGAAGTCGTGGACCAGTTGCAGGCGTGGTTCGAAGGCTACGGGGCCGACGGCTTCAATATCTTGCCGCCGACCTACCCCGAGGGGCTGGACGATTTCATCGCCCTGATCCTGCCGGAACTGAAACGTCGCGGGCTGGTGCCGCAAGACGGCCCGACCGGCAACACCCTGCGCGAGCGTCTGGGCCTGCCCTTCCCCGCACACCCGGCGACCTTGCTTCGCGAGCCGTCGATTGCCGTCTGATTTCCAGAAAACCATGAGGCGGACGCCTCCTGATTCATTTTTTGTACAGAGAGTTTGACCATGGCGCATCAAGTCAACGCAGCCTGGGGCGCAGGCCCTTCCGCCCGCTATGAACAACTGGCCGAGCGGTTTCGTCCGCTGTTTGCCAACCTGCGCGAAGGCGCGATCAGCCGCGAGCTGGAGCGCCGGTTGCCGGTCCAGGAGCTGCAACTGCTCAAGGCCTCGGGTTTCACCGCCGTGCGGGTGCCGAAAGAATACGGCGGCCTGGGCGTCACGCTGCCGGAACTGGCCAACCTGCTGATCGAACTGGGCGAAGCCGATTCGAACCTAGTGCAGGCCCTGCGCGGGCATTTGGGGTTCACGGAAAACCTGCTGAACAGCCGTGACGAAGAACGGCGCAAAGTCTGGTTCGAGCGGCTGGTGCGCGGCGAAACCGTGGGCCCGGCCACCGGCGAAGTCGGCGACACGCCGCAATCGCACCTGCATTCGCGGCTGTATCTGGACGGCGAGCAGTGGCGCATCGACGGCAACAAGTTCTACACCACAGGCTGCCTGTACAGCGAATGGATCGACGTGGCGGTCAGCGATCACGACGACAAACGCGTGTTCGTGACCGTACGCAGCGATGCCGAAGGCGTGGAGGTGGTGGACGACTGGAACGGCTTCGGCCAGCGCCTCACCGCCAGCGGCACCACGCATCTGCGGGGCGTGGCGGTGGACACGCGGAACATCGTCAGCGTCGATGACAAGTTTCAGTATTCCCCGGCGCTGTATCAGATCGTGCACCTGGCCAACCTTGCCGGGATCGGTCGTGCTCTCAGCGGCGAAGTGGCGGCTGCCGTGGCCAAGCGCACCCGCAGTTTCAGCAACGGCAATGCGTCGCGGGTGGCCCAGGACCCGCAGGTCTTGCAGGTGGTGGGCAGTCTGCGCGCGGCGGCCTACAGCGCCGGGGCCATTGTGCTGAAAACCGCCGAGGCATTAGAGCGGGCGTATCAGGCGCGGCTCACCGGTGATGCCGAGGCCTTGAAGAAAGCCGTGGACATCGCCGAGCTGGAGATTGCCCAGTCGCAAACCATCGTCAGCGACCTGATCCTCGACGCCAGCTCGCGGATGTTCGACGCCCTCAGCGCGTCCGCCACCCTGCGCCCGCTGGGTCTCGATCGTTTCTGGCGCAACGCCCGCACCCTCACCTCCCACAACCCGCGCATCTACAAGGACCGCATCGTCGGCGACTACGCGGTCAACGGCACGCCGCCACCTGCGCAGTGGAAAATCGGCGTGGCATGATTCTTCAGCGCTGCGCTTCTGGGTACGATCTTGCCAATCCGGGCACCGAGGGGACTGTAACGGCCATCGAGGTGCCCGATTCTGCCAAACGGGAACGACTTTCGTTTCGGCCCTGAATCGCTGCGTATACTCGGCGACAACGACACGAGGCGCTTTGAATCCGGGGGGCTCGATGCCAGAAAAACGTTCACCTCAACGCGCTTCCTACGCCAGCGCCGGTGCAGATCAGCCCTGGTCCGACTACTACGACATGTCACTGCCACCGGGGCAGACCGAGTCGATGTATCGGCTGATGCCTGACCCGCACAGCGGCATCGCCATCACCCCGCTGCCGACGCCCTACCCGGCCCAGCACCTGGGCACTTTGGAACTCTGGGCGCCACACGTCCCCACCTCATCGCACAATGCCATTCGCAAACCCGCACCCGCGATCAGCCCGCAGGATGACTTCTCACGCAACGCGCATTTACAGGTGATGGGCGAGCTGACGGTTTCCATCGCCCATGAAATCTGCCAACCGCTGCTGGCCATCGCCTCCAATGCGTCGGCCTGCGTCCGCTGGCTGCAACGGGACAACCCGAATCTGGACGAAGCCATTGATGGCCTCAGCGACATCCGCAAAGACTGCGAACGGGCCGCCAACATCGTGGCAGCCCTGCGGGCGCTGGCCCGGCAGTCGCCGTGTACGCCACAGCCGGTCAACGTCAACGATCTGATTCACAAAGCCGCCCGCCTGCATGCACCTGCGCTGACGCGGGCCGGGGTGACACTGAACACCGAGCTCATGGCCAACCAGTCCGTGATCGCCGATCCGGTTCAGGTCCAGCAATTGCTGTACAACCTGATCGCCAACGCCCTCGAAGCGGTGGCCGAATCACGGCCGTCGAAGGGTGTGATCAAGGTGTCTTCCGCGTCGCTGCGTGACGGTGTGCAAGTCTCGGTCGAAGACAACGGCCCCGGCATCCCGGTGCAAGACCGGCAGCAAATCTTCAGCGCGTTCTACACCACCAAGCCCAGCGGCCTGGGCATGGGCCTGACCATCTGCCGCTCCGTGGCCGAAGCCCACAACGGCAACCTCTATGCCGAAACCTCCGAACTGGGCGGCGCGATGATCCGGTTTCAACTGCCGTTGGGGTGCAAGAACCATTGAGGTAGCGTTCCACCTGACACGACCGAGGTGTCTGGTTTTGCTGCCGGTTCCCGGCAGATCACAGGCAAGGTGGAGCGCCACCCCGGCACTCCCACGCCTTCGGCAGTAACAGATAGGTGGGGTGGTTCAGGCTTCTAATTTCGCAGACGCAGATGCCTGATGTGGTTCAGGCTTCTGATTTCGCAGACGCAGATGCCTGATGTGGTTCAGACTTCTGATTTCGCAGAAGCAGATGCCTGATGTGGTTCAGGCTTCTGATTTCGCAGAAGCAGATGCCTGATGTGGTTCAGGCTTTTGACTCTGGCCGCAGGCCGTGGGAGCTGGCTTGCCTGCGATCTACTGCACAGCAGTAGCAAACTCTATGCACACGATCCTGCTGGCACTCTCCCGATTCCGCTGTACCGGATTCCCTTCGATTTGCCCTACACTCCCGCCATGAAAGACCCGAGCCACCGGCCTGTGCCGGCCCGGCCCTGAAAAAAGGCGGTTGATGCATGCAAGACCCTTGTGCCCACAAGACCGTGGTGATGGTGCTGTTCAACGACGTGCTGATGCTCGACGTGACCGGCCCGATGGACGTCTTTACCCTGGCGAACCGCCTGCTCCCCAAGGAAAAACATTACCAGTTGCTCACCGTTTCCGACCGTGCGGGCCTGGTTCGCAGTTCGTGTGGCCTCAAGGTCCATGCCGACCTGCGCCTTGAGGACTGTCCCACCTCCGTTGACCTGCTTCTGGTTCCTGGCGGCCCGGGCGCCTACGGTGTCAGCCACCCCGCGCTGAACGAGTGGCTGCCGGATGCCGTCAAAAACGCCCGGCGCTTCGGCGCGATTTGCACCGGTGTGTTCCTGTTGGCCGAGGCCGGGCTGATCGACGGCTATCGCTGCACCACCCACTGGAATTACGTCGAGCGTCTCGCCCAGCACTACCCGGAGACGCGGGTCGAAACCGAACAGATCTACGTCATGGACCGCAACCTCATCACTTCGGGCGGCATCACCGCCGGTATCGACATGGCGCTGGCCGTCGTCGCCGAAGACCACGGCAAAGAGCTGGCTTTGGAGGTCGCGAAAATCCTGCTGGTGGTGATGAAGCGCCAGGGCGGCCAGACCCCTTATGGCCCCCTGCTGGCAGCGGTGCCCCGAGACGGCGGTGCCATTGCCAAGGTCCAGGCCTACGTCGTCGATCACATCGAAGAGCCTTACACCATTCAGCGCATGGCCGACCTTGCCGCCATGAGCGCCCGCAATTTCGCCCGCGCCTTTCAGCGAGAAGTCGGCGTGACGCCCATGCAGTACGTGCAGAACGCCCGCATCGACCATGCCCGGAAACTGCTGGAAGCCTGCAACCTGCCCCTCAAGACCCTCGCCACCCGCTGCGGCTTCGGCAGCCCACGGCACATGCGCAAGGTATTCAGCGAACGGATCGGGTTGTCGCCGAATCAGTATCGGCAGCAGTTTGGGGGTGAGTGACCGCGTTGGTGCGCGCTACCAGGATCAAGCCGGTTTCCACACGGTGGCAGGAATGCACACGCGGCCTTCGAACAACAGTCGAGCGGTGCGGACAATACCTCCGCCAAGCAGCTGCCCTTCAGACCGATGGATCTCAGCGACGAAGTGCCCCGTGGGGTGTTCGATCTTCAGGCGCTGAGGGTCGGTGTCCTCCCGTTCCACGAAGTCATCGGCGACAGAGCCAGGCAGCAGACAGGCCGCCGCCACACTCACCGCGCCGAAGACACCAATGGCCGTGTGGCAACGATGCGGGATGAACGATCGGGTGCAGATCGCGCCACCTTCACGGGGCGCAGCAATCAAGACCATCTTTGGCACGTTGCGCTGACCGACCTCCCCGAGATTCATCAAAGGACCGGCCTGGAGACGGATCGACTCCAGTCGCGCTTTAAGCGTCGCATCGACATCGAGGCAGTGCGGGGTTTCGTGACCATTCTTGCCCAGATCGCCTGCGCGGATCAGTACCACAGGCATGCCGAAGTCGATGCACGTGACCTCAATGCCGTCAATCACATCCCGCACCTGGCCAGTGGGCAACAAGGCGCCGCAACTTGACCCGGTGATGTCCTTGAACTCGATGGCCAGCGCCGCCCCTGTTCCCGGCACACCGTCAATGCGTTGATCGCCCGCGTAATCGACCTCGCCATTGGCCGTAGGGACGTGGATCACCGCCACCTGCCCGGTATTGACCAGGAACACCCGCACCGGCGTCACACCCGGAGAGGCTGCGATCAAACCCCGCTCAAGGGCGAACGGTCCGACACCGGCCAGGACGTTGCCGCAATTCTGGCCGTAATCCACACGAGGCTCGTCCACCAACACCTGGGCGAACAGGTAATCCACGTCGGCATCTTCCCGTTCGGAAGGGCTGATGATCGCCACCTTGCTGGTCAGTGAATCCCCGCCGCCCAGGCCATTGATCTGCCGTGTGTCCGGCGACCCCATTACGGCCAGCAACACCCGATCACGCACCTCCCCCGGCGCAGGCAAATCGCTCGCGAGAAAATACGCGCCCTTGGAGGTGCCGCCACGCATGAACAGACAGGGAATGCGGGTTTGACTCATCGTCAGTGTTCGATCTCTTCCAGTCGGTCGACATACGTCAGGCCTTTCTCCGCGAGACGGCCGCGCATGTCGTAGATGTCGAGGCCCAGTTCGCCATTGGCCAGCCTCACGCGTTTCTGCTCCTCAAGGTCTGCCCGCTTGCGCGTCGCGTCAAGCACCGGCGCCAGTTCAGCGTGTCGGACCACGACCACGCCGTCGTCGTCGGCGACGATGACATCCCCGGCATTGATCAACTGTCCCGCACAGATGATGGGCAAATTGACCGAGCCCAGCACCTCTTTCACCGTGCCTTGCGCGTGCACCGCGCTGGACCACACGGCAAATCCCATCTCGCGCAGGGTCTGTGTGTCGCGAACACCCGCATCGATCACCAACGCGCGTACACCCCGTGCCTTGAGCGACGTGGCCAACAGATCGCCGAAATAGCCATCCGTGCACGGCGACGTCGGCGCGACGACCAGAAAGTCGCCTTGCTGGCATTGCTCCACCGCCACGTGAAACATCCAGTTGTCACCCGGCGCCACCGACACGGTGACGGCAGTGCCGCTGACGCACACGCCCTGCTGGATAGGCCTTAACCGGCTGCTGAGCAAACCCTTGCGGCCTTGGGCCTCGTGCACGGTGGCGACGCCGAAACGGCTCAGATCATCTATGGACGACTGGTCGGCACGCGGAATCTGACGCACCACGAAACCTGATTTTCCAATCAAGTGACTCATGCCAGATTCTCCGTCACGCGAGGGAAGATGCTTTGATACCCCTCGCCATAGACGATGTCCCGCGCCGAGGTGATGCCCACGTTGCGCTTGGCCTGAACGCCTCGTTGCAGCGCGACCCGTGTGTAGTACTCCCACAGGTGTTCCTGACCGGCCATGCACTGGATGGCCGCGTATTTACGGTCCCACACGCTGGTGATGTCCAGCAGCACATCGGGCCGCCATTCGCATTGTTCGGGCTGGTGCGGCTCGAAGCTGTAGACCGGTGGCGCGCCGACGATTTTCTCCCCCGGACGATACCCTTCTGCCTGGGCAATGATGCGAGCCTCTTGCGTCAGGTTCATGGCCAGCGGGTGATCGTAGTTGTAGGGGTCTTTCAGCGAATGGCTGAGCACAAAGGACGGCTGCACGCGGCGAAACACGTCTGCCAGACGAAACAAGGTCTCCCGGTCGGCGCGCATCGGGTAATCGCCGATGTCGAAAAACTCGATGCTGGCGCCCAGAATCTCGGCGGCGGCCAGCGCTTCGGTGCGACGGGCGTCTTTGACCTTGTCCTCAGTCATCTCGCCCTTGCGCCACAGCTTGGCCGACTCGCCCCGTTCTCCAAATGACAGACAGACGATGTGCACGGCGTAGCCCTGACTCACGTGCAGCGCGATTGAACCGCCTGCGCGCCAGACGAAATCGGCGGAATGAGCGCTGACGACCAGTGCGGTTTTCTGTGGGGTGACCATGTGGGATGAACCTCCTGCTTTTTTCCAGAGCATGTCACCCGTCAGGGTCGACGAATAATGCGTTCAACCCATGCTGATATACGTTTTACTTATTGCGCGGCACGCTGATGCACCGCATATTCCCGTCATTCGTGCCTTTCGGAGCGCCCCGCCCTCTATGTTCAGTGATGATCTCGTCAACCTCATGCAGGTCCGCGCATTCGTCCGCGTTGCGCAGTTGGGCAGCGTGTCCAAGGCGTCGGAAGTCCTGTATCGGGCGCAGTCGGTGGTCACGCGGGCGATCTCCGAGCTGGAAATCGCACTGGATGTGTCGCTGTTCGAACGCCACGTCAACGGCATGCGCCTCAGTGAATCCGGCGAACGGATTCTGCCCCGGGCATTGCGCGTCCTCGACGAGTTGCAGACCGTGCCCCTCCTGCTCAACGCGGCGACCCCACTCGTTGAACCCCTGTACCTGTTTCAAGCGAGACGCCTGGAACTGTTCGTCAAACTCTGTGAAACCCGGCACATGCAGACGGTGGCCCGGCATTTCGGCCTGAGCCAGCCAGCGGTCAGTTCGGCACTCAAGGTCATGGAAGGCGGCTGCGGCCAATCATTGTTCGAGCGCACGCCCAAAGGGTTGCAGCCCACCCGCGTCAGCCTCGAAATCCTGTTCCCCATCCGCCGCGCCCTCAATGAGCTGCGGCATATGCGTTCGGACATCACCGCCATGCGCGGCGCGCTGGAAGGCGTCGTGCACATCGGCGCCCTGCCCTTGGGCCGTACGCGAATCCTGCCCGAAGCCATCGTCCGCCTGACTGCCGAGCACCCCGGCATCCGGGTCATCACCAACGAAAGCCCCTTTGATTTCCTGGCCACGGAACTGCGTGTGGGAGACATCGATTTTATTTTTGGGGCCTTGCGCTCGGCGGACTATGCCTCGGACATGACCGGAGAAGCCTTGCTCGTCGAGGAAATGGTGGTTCTGGCGCGCCATGATCACCCGCTGAGTACGGGGCCGGTCGCCGTGCACGCGTTGGCCAATGCCCGGTGGGTATTGCCCCGCGCCGGTTCGCCCGCTCGCCGTCTGCTGGAAGCCTGCTTCACTGAGGCGGGCGTGCAGGCGCCGTGGCCAGTGGTCGAAACCGCTGACATGGCGATTATTCGCGGTTTGTTGCTGCGCTCGGACATGCTAGCGGCGGTGTCCCGCCATCAATTGGAGCAGGAGATGGCCTCCGGTGAGCTCTGTCAGATCGACGTGCAAC
This sequence comes from Pseudomonas sp. NPDC088368, assembly GCF_044753445.1. NCBI lineage: Bacteria > Pseudomonadati > Pseudomonadota > Gammaproteobacteria > Pseudomonadales > Pseudomonadaceae > Pseudomonas > Pseudomonas sp. NPDC088368. Next base: position 140,279 of record NZ_JBIVNG010000008.1, on the reverse strand, counting down.
TGACCGGCACGGCGCGCCCCATCGGCCTGATCTACCGCAACGCCAGCCTGCATTCGGCGGCCGCCAATGCGGCGATGGGGGCGATCCGTCACGTCGTGAAAGAAATGGCCGATCACTGATCAGCACGATTCGCTGCTGACTACAGCGCTATCGCTTTTCTTTATTCGACAATTCACCGACACCTGGTAAGCCCCCGCAATCATTGGCGCAAAGGGTCCATAACCATAATCGCAGGCTCCATCAGCATTTCGCAGAGGCCGGCCTGCCCGTTCCGATTTAGCCTGCTGACGTCCTCCTATAAAAATAAAGGAACGCACCATGCGACTGGGTTGGTATTCGGACTTGAACAAACAGGAGAAGCGGACCTATTGGGCCTGCTTCGGTGGCTTCACCCTCGACTCGATGGATTCGACGATCTACGCGTTGATGATGCCCGTGCTCATGACCGTGCTGGCGTTGAGTAAATCCGACGCCGGTCTGCTCGGCTCGGTCTCGTTGATCGGCAGCGCCATCGGCGGTTGGGGCGCCGGCATGCTGGCCGACCGTTACGGCCGCATCAAAGTCATGCAGGCCACGGTCCTGTGGGTCGCGACCTTCACCTGCATGGCGGGGTTCTGCAACGGCTTCTGGTCGTTTCTGCCCGTACGCTTCCTGCAAGGCATTGGCTACGGAGGCGAAGCCGTCGTGGGCGCGGTGCTGATCAGCGAAGCCATCAAACCCGCCTTGCGCGGTCGGGTGGCCGCCTCGGTGCAAAGCGGCTACGCCGTGGGTTACGCCATCTCCCTGACCGTGATGCCCGTGGTCTTCGCGTTTCTACCGGAAGACATCGCCTGGCGCGCCTTTTTCGCCATCGGCTTGCTGCCTGCGCTGTTGATCTGGTTCATCCGTCGCCTGGTGCCGGAATCCGAGGCGTTCCAGCAGGTGAGCAAACAGTCGCGCAAGATCGACCTGCGGGTGATCTTCGGTGGCGAACACCGTCGCATCACGCTGATCAGCACAATCCTGGCCAGCGGAATCTTCGGCGCAGCGTACATCATGATCACCTGGCTGCCGACCTACATGCGCACGGTGCTTAACCTGCCCATTGCGTCTACGTCCGGCTACCTCGCGGTGAACATCATCGGCTCGCTGATCGGCCCGTTCGTTTATGGCCTGATCAGTGACTACATCAGCCGTGGCCGGGCCTTCATGCTGTTTCTGGTCTGTCAAACGCTGGTGGTCTCGGTCTACATGTTCGCGCCGGTCAACATGACCGTGGTGTTGGCGTTGGGCTTATTGCTCGGCGCGTTCCAGGGTGGCCTCGCGTCCGGTTTGCCACTGGCGTTTTCCGAGCTCTACCCCACCCAGATTCGCGCCAATGGCGCCGGTTTCTGCACCAGCTTCGGGCGCGGCTTCGGCTCGATCATGCCCGCCGCCGTGGGCTTCGCGTCGACAGAAATGAGCCTGCCCGTGGCCATGGGAATCTTCGCGGTAAGCTCGTACCTCATCGCCTTCATTGCTGCGATGTGCCTGCCGAACGCCACGGGCGTGGACCTCAGCGATCATCCGGCGAGTGTCGTGAATGAGCCGTCCCCCACGGAAGCCGCGCTCAAGAAAACCCCAGCCGTTTTTCGGTGACCGCAGGGTTATCAGCGCTTAAAGCTAAATCCTAGCTATATGGATAGCGCTCCAAAGTCTATGGGGTCTTGGATCGGGGCAGGTAGAGTGGATTTCTATCGATCTCTGAGAGTGGATTCCATGTCCTCGTCCATTGCGAAAGAAGTGGTCTGGATCACGGGTGTTGGCGCCGTCGAAGGCTTGGGCGCCGCCCTTGCCAGGCGTTTTGCCCAAGGTGGCTATAAGGTTGCCGTAAGTGGCCGCAGTCCTGAAAAACTCAACGCCGTGGTGCGCAGCATCGAAGCCGTCGGTGGCCGGGGCCTCGCCTTGCCGGGTGACGCGGGCAGTGAGGCGGACACGCTTGCCGCTGTCGAGCGCATCCGTGAATGGGGGTCGCTCAAGGTCGCGATCTTCAACGTCGGCAACTCCGTGGTCGCGCCGACGCTGGAGCTGAGCACCGAACTGTTTGAGCAGACCTGGCGCGCGTCCACCCTCGGCGGGTTTATCTTTGCCCGGGAAACGACCCGGCTGCTGCTGGAAAACGGCGGCGGCACGTTGCTGTTCACCGGTGCGACCTCCGCGTTGCGCGGCAAACCGCCCTTCGCCGCCTTTGCCGCCGCCAAGGCCGGGTTACGCTCGCTGAGTCAATCGTTCGCCCGGGAATTCGGCCCGCAAAACGTGCACGTCGCGCATGTGGTGATCGACGGTGCGATCAATGGCGAACGCATCCGCAGCCATGCTCCGCAGCGTTTTGAACAACTGGGCGACGACGGCACGCTGGCGCTGGACGACATCGCCGACGCCTATTGGTACCTGCATTCACAACCGCGCAGCGCCTGGACTCAGGAGCTCGATCTGCGGCCCTACAAAGAATCTTTCTGAAGCGCTTCGTCTCCACTGGAGGAACGTTCACATGGGCATTCATCAGCCAAACCTCGGCCCGGCGTCTGTCGTCGGCGAACTCAATTACCTGCTGGACGACGGCGTGCGGCCGGTCAATTACACCTGGCCGCAGCCCGACGGCCAGCCGCAACGCACCGGCACCCTGCAACCGACGCGCGTGGATATTCGCAACGCGCGCTTGCTCAAGACCGCGCCTTTGCTGGACGCCCAAGGGTTTCAGCGGGTCGAACAGGCCAGTGCCGTGGCTGATCTGGAAGACGAGGCGCAGGTCGTGCAGCAGTATTACGCCGAAGCGGATGCGCTATTGCGGGCACAGACCGGCGCGGTCAAAACGGTAATTTTTGACCACACGATTCGCGTCGATCAGCCAGGTCGTGAAGCGGCGGGCCTGCGCGAACCGGTGCGTTACGTGCACAACGACCAGACCGAGCGCTCGGCCATCCGCCGCGTGCGTGATCATCTGCCTGCCGAGGAAGCCGAACAGCGTCTGCAAAAACGTTTCGCGATCGTCAACCTGTGGCGCCCGATTGGCGGCCCGATCTTCACCACTCCGCTGGCTTTGTGCGACGCCAGCACGATGGACGCCGAGGACTTCATCCCCAGCGACCTGGTGTACCGCGACAAAGTGGGCGAGACATTTTCCATTCGGGCCAATCCAAACCACCGCTGGTATTACTACCCGCAACTGCGCCCCGAGGAAGCATTGCTGTTGAAGATCTACGATTCCAGAACCGACCTCATCGCCCGGGCCGGCGCCCACACCGCCTTCGACGACCCCACCACCCCACCCAACGCACCGCCGCGCCGCAGCATTGAGTTGCGGGCGTTGGTGTTTTTTGAGGAGTGAATCGCACACCCCATAGCCGAACGGCTTGCCGGCGATGGCGTCTGTGAAATTGATCCCCCAGTTTGATTCGGATCAGCCCTGAAATTCGGAGGCGACACTGGACTTCTGTGGGAGCGAATCCTTCGCAAAAGATGGGCCAGCCGATAGGGATGTACGGACTGTACCGCCGCCTTCGCGAATAAATTCGCTCCCACCGCTGCGCCGGAGCCAGACCCCGAGACTCGCGGCGACACAGACTTCTGTGGGAGCGAATTCATTCGCGAAAGATGGGCCAGGCGATAGAGATGTACGGGCTGTACCACCGCTTTCGCGAATGAATTCGCTCCCACCGTTGCGCCGGAGCCAGACCCCGAGACTCGCAGCGACACAGCCCCCTGTGGGAGCGAGCCTGTGACCTCAATGCACCCACCGCCGATGCAATCCACGGGCCAGGGCGTCGAGCATGAAGCCCAGCACGCCGATCAGCAGCACCATGGCCATCAATTCCGAGTACGCGAGGCGGTCGCGGGTGTCGAGGATGAAGTAGCCCAGGCCCGCGCTGACGCCAAGCATTTCGCACGGCACCAATACGATCCAGAGGATGCCGATCGACAACCGCACACCGGTCAACACATGCCCCAGCACGCCGGGCACGATGACCTTGGTCAGTGTTTCCCAGCGACTGGCGCTCAAGCTGCGGCTCAATTGCAGCCAGCGCGGGTCGAGCTGTTTCACCCCCGCCACGGTGTTCAACAGGATCGGCCACACCGCCGCGAAGGTCAGCAGAAAGTAGATCGGCTGGTCGCCCACGCCCATCAGCATCACCACCACCGGCATCCACGACAGCGGCGAGATCATGCGCAGGAACTGAAACGCCGGGGTGGTCGCCGCCTCCAGATTCCGCGAGCTGCCGATCAACAGGCCCAGCGGCACGCCGATCAGCAAGGCCAGCAGCAGCCCCACCAGAATCCGTTTCAGGCTCACCCACACGTGGCCGTACAGCTCGGCACTGCCCAGCAGCGTCCAGAGACTGGCGAGGGTTGCCTGCGGGGAAAACCGGGCCGACAGCCCCTTCGGATCGCCGAACAGGTGAATGCCCAGCCACCAGACGATCAGCAGGCACAGCAGCCCGCCGATCCCCAGCAGCCAAGGCCCGAGCGACGAGTGCTTGCGTGGCGTCAAGCGCTGTACTCCTCGTTCCGTTGAAAGCTCTCGGCGAGGCCGAAGGTTTTCAACCCGCCCACTGCCGCAATGCTGTTGCGCACGAAGCGGTCATCAACCAGATCCCCGGCGACGGTTTTCGGATCGAGGCTGGCGAGGAAACCCTTGTCACCTTCGATCAGCGTGTCTTTCAAGCGGCGCACCAGCTCCTCGGTGTAGCTCGGGAACGGGTAAGGCTGGAAATCGATGCGGTGCTCGTCCCATTGCGCGTGCTGAATGGCGCCGCTGGCGAGGTAGCCCTGGCGCTCACTGGCGGCTGGCGACAACACCCGATCGAGCACGGTCTGGGCGTGGGGCGTGTAACGGTTGGCGCCGTCCTTGGACAGCAGCTTCGCGGCCTCGGCGCGGTTGTCACGGGTCCAGACCTGCGCCTTGACGATGGCGTTGACCACCTTCTGCGACCACTCCGGCCGGTTGTTCAAATCGTGCTCGTGCATGAACACCACGCAGCACGCATGGTTGCGCCAGACGTCACCGGTGAAGCGCTGCACGCGACCGACTTTCAGGTCCTCCGCCAAGGCGTTGAACGGCTCGGCGACGATGTAACCGGCAATACGCTTGCTGGCCAGCGCGGGCGGCATGTCCGACGGCGGCAGCACCACCAGGTTCACCTCGTTGGCCGCCAGTGGCGTGCCGGCCGGTTTGCTCACCGGGGTCAGGCCGTTGTCACGCAGCAGCTGTTGCACCACGACGTTGTGCACCGAATACCAGAAGGGAATGGCGATGGACTGCCCGCCCAATTGCTTGACGTCGGTGATGTCCGGGCCGACGGTCAAACCCGAGCCGCCAACGTGGTTCCAGGCCACGACCTTCGCCGGGACTTTGCTGCCGTAGCGCGCCCAGACGGTCATCGGCGACAGCAGGTGAATCACGTTGACCTGCCCGGAAATGAACGCCTCGATGACCTGCGCCCAACTGCGCAACAGCACCGGACGCTCGGCCTGAATGCCTTCGGCTTCGAACAGGCCATTGTTATGGGCCACCAGCAACGGCGTGGCGTCAGTGATCGGCAAGTAGCCGATGCGCACCGGGGCATCCGGTTCGGCGGCGGCCCGGGCTTGCAGGCTGTTGAGCAGCGGCATCGCGCCTGCGGCGGTGAGCATCGCGCTCAGTTTCAAAAAGTCACGACGGGTGTGAGTGAAGTCGTCCAGGCACATGGCCAATCTCCGGCGATTCGAGCGATTCGGTTCGAGGGTGTGGGTTGCGGCTCGCCCGCCGAAGGGTTTTCAGAATGTCGACACGCAACGCGCCCATTTCCTCGACCAGCTCGGCCCGAGGCCGTGGCAGATCGATGTGCCACTCGCCCACCGTCCGCGCCGGGGTGTCGCCCAGTAGCAGGATGCGGTTGGAGAGCAGCAAGGCTTCGTCGATGTCGTGGGTGATCAGGATCGCGGCGGTGTCATGCCGCGCCGTCACGTCCAGCAGCAGCTGTTGCATGTCGGCGCGGGTCACCTCGTCCAGCGCCCCGAAGGGTTCGTCCAGCAGCAACACCAGCGGCTGACGCGCCAGACAACGGGCCAGCGCCGTACGCTGCGCCATGCCGCCCGACAACTGCGCCGGGTGATAGCCGCGCGCATGGCTCAGGCCGACTTCCGCGATGGCCTGATCGACTCGGTCTTGCCGTTCAGCCGCGCTCAAGGACGGCTGACTGGCGAAATCCAGCCCGAAGGCCACGTTCTTTTCCAGGGTCAACCATGGCAATAGGCTCGGGTCCTGAAACGCCACGGCTACCCGAGGATGCGGCCCGGTCAGCGGCTCACCCGCCACGTGGACGTCACCGGTGTGCGCAGTTTGCAGGCCCGCCAATACGCGCAAAAGGCTCGACTTGCCGACGCCGCTGGGACCGAGAATCGAGACCACCTCCCCGGCGCGTACGTCCAGGTCGAACTGCGCCAACACGTGCTGCCAGCCTTGCTCGCGGGCGTACCCCAGGCTGATGTTCCGGGCGCTCAACACGGGATTCGCGGACCCGTTCATGCCGCCGACTCTCGGGCCTGACGCTGCAACTCGCCTTGAAGTTGCACCAGGCTCGGCGTGACGATGGGGATGAACGCCGACTCGCGCCAGCGTCGGGCAAACGCGCTGCCGTGCTCATCGAGAAACGCCTTGCCGCCACTGGCTTGCAGCTCCAGTTGCACGGCGCTCGACACGGACTGGGCCAGGGCGATGCGCAAGCGGAACAGCGCGGCGGCCTGGGTCAGAAAACGGCCATCGAGCAACCCGGCCTTGAGTCCGCTGATCACGGACTCCAGACGCTCGACCTGTTCATGATGTTCGGCGCTCAGCACAGAACGCGTGCCGTCGAGGTGACGTTTGACTTCGTCCAGTGAACGCCGCGCCAGGCCGATCGACAAGCCGCATTGCAGGCCGAGAAAGCCGGGGCGAACCGCTGGCAGAAACTGCTTCGCATCGGGGTGCAACAGCCAGTCGCGGGACAGCTCGATGTCGCTGAACTCCAGCGCCGCCGTGTTGCTCGACTGCAAGCCCATGAGCTGCAAATCTTCTGAGCGACGCAGGCCGCTGGCGGTCGAAGGGATGGCCATGACGAAGGGCTTTTTCCCCGCCTCGCCCTCAATGGCCGCCGCGACCACGAAACTCTGCTTGCGCAGGTTGGTCACCCAGTGCAGGCGGCCTTCCAGTGACCAGCCGTCTGGGTTTTCAATGCCGCGCACTTGCAGGGTTTCGATGCCGGATAAAAACTTCATCGCGTTGGAGAGCCCTGTGGCCCCCGCCAGCGAACCGTCGAGCAACGCGGGCAGCAGGGTTTCCCTCAATCGCGCATTGGGGCTGTGCAGCAGGTATTCGATGAACGCCCGCTGGCCCCAGAATACGAAAGCAGCCGTCACTGAATGGGTCGCGATGGCCGCCACGGTCTCCACCGCGTCGGCCAGCGTGCCGCCCGAGCCGCCGTGCTCCTGGCCGATTCCGACTCGCATCACTCCGGCGTCGGCCAGTTGCGGCAGCACGGACTCCGGATCGCACTGGCCGAGATCCAGTGCCTGGGCGTGCGCATCCAGCCAGTGGCCAAGTACCGAATCCACCATGGGACCTCTCCTTATGTGTGGTTCATTCATGCATCGACGCCCGCACTCACTGCGCGGGACGTTGCCATTGGTATTTCTCAAGCTCCGGGTTGAGCTCGGTCTGGGCGAATACGTTGGCGAAGTTGCACAGGGTCGCCAGGCTGACGCCGAGGATCACTTCCAGCGCATTGCCTTCGCTGTAACCTGCCCCTTTGAAAGCGGCATAGGTGGTGTCGGACACGTTGCCACGGGTGGCAATCACTTCACGGGCGAAAGCGGCCAATGTTTCGAGCTTCGCCTCGGGCAGGGCGGAACCTGTACGCAGGGCTTCGACGACCTCCGGGGCCAGACGTGCCTTGTTCAACCCCACGGCGGTGTGGCCCGCGACACAGAACGAGCAGCCATGACGGGTCGCTGCGATCAGTTGCACCACTTCCCTTTCGGCCAGACTTAGCTCAGCCTTGCCATTGATCGCCGAGACGGTCAGGTAGGTTTCCAGCGCGGCCGGTGCATTAGCCAGTACGCCGAGCAGATTGGGCAAATAACCGTTGGCCTTGAGCGCGTTTTCCAGAAAGGGTTTGGCGGCTTCAGGCGCGCTTTGCAGGGTTTGCACGGTGACGCGGGACATGTTGGACTCCTGTGGTAGAGGGTCCGACCAGTGTGTTGGTTATAAAAATTTCACTCCATATTCTAAAGTAGCGATTACTTGCTCCTGAGTGTTTCCATTAGATGAATTTCGCCACCCCGCTGATCGATTGGTTATTAGAGAGTCTTGAGCTGGACGCCAGCATCTTCCACGTGGGCCGCTATTGCGGCGGCTGGCACGCCAGCACTCAGGGGCTGGCGCGCTCGAGCTTTCATGTGTTGGTGCAGGGGCAGTGCTGGCTGCACGTTGAGGGCCATGAGTATCCTCAGCACCTCGACACGGGGGATGCGGTGTTTCTGCTGCGGGATTTGCCGTATCGGCTGTCGAATGAGGCCGACGCTCAGGCCGCCCAGGGTCAACCGCGCATGGAAATGCTCGCCCTGGACGGTGCCGCTGCCGATGGCGTAGGGCTGGTGTGCGGCTTCTTTCATTTTCACGCCGGTTTGTCGTCGCTGATCGTGGAAGCGTTGCCCGATTTCATCATTCTCCGAGCGGGTGACCCGTCGTCTACGGCGGCGCGCAGTGTGTTCGAGTTGATCCTGCAGGAGTGTCAACGCGCATCGGGCCCTTCATCGACGCTCCTGGAGCGGTTGAGCCATTTGCTGTTTTTGTACGTGCTGCGCCAACACGTCGGCGGCAATCCGGCGCTGGGCGGGCTGGTGGCACTCGCCCGCCAGCCGCTGTTCGCCGCGCTGCTGCAACAGATGATCGAACGCCCCGAGCATGCCTGGACGCTGGAGGCCATGGCCGCGTGCACCGGCTTGTCGCGTTCGGCCTTCTTCAAACGCTTCAACGAAATCGCCGGGCAATCGCCGGGCAACGTCCTGCTCGCCCTGCGCATGCGCCACGCCGCCCACTTGCTCAAAGCCAACCAGACCGTCGAACACGTCGCCAGCGCCGTGGGCTACCAATCGGTGTCCGCCTTCACCCGCGCGTTCACCAAGGCCGAGGGTGTGCAGCCGGGGGCGTATCGCAAGCAGCATGATCGGCGGTGATCCGATGCCCCGGCTGATGCGCTGCCTGTACCGGCCTCTTCGCGAATGAATTCGCTCCCACAGGTTTAAAACCGCGCGCGGCTCATACTCGTGTGACTGGGTTTCATGTCCACGCGGCGTGTGGACACCCTCTGAAGCGCGCGCCGATCGTGATCACAACACCAGACCTGTGGGAGACGCCGGAGGTTACGACGGCAGCGAACGCGGCAGGTCAGCCACAGGGGGATTGGCTGACCTCACCCTTCACCCAAAAAACCGGTTCATCGGCCTTGGCAATCCCAGGTTCTCGCGCAACGTGGTGCCTTCGTATTCCTGGCGAAATATCCCGCGTGCCTGCAACTCGGGAATGACCTTTGCGACGAAGTCATCCAGCCCGCCCGGCAGCCACGGGAACATGATGTTGAAGCCGTCGCTGCCGTGGGTTTCCAGCCAGGTCTGCATTTCATCGGCGATGGTCTGCGCGGTGCCGACGAAGGACAGTCCGGCGTAACCGCCTAATCGCTGCGCCAGTTGCCGGACGGTGAGCTGTTCGCGATCGGCCAACGCCAGCACCCGCTCCTGCGTGCTGCGGCTGGCGTTGGTGGGCGGGATCGGGGGCAAAAAGCCGTCGAGGTCGAAACGGCTGGCGTCCACGCCGAGCGCCACTGACAGCGACGCAATCGCGCTCTGCTCGTGCACCAGACTGTCTAGGTGCGCCCGAATGCGTCGGGCCTCCTCCACCGTATCGCCGACCACGACAAACGCGCCCGGCAGGATTTTCAGGTGATCAGGATCACGCCCAATGCGCGCCATCCGGCCTTTCACGTCGGCGTAGAACTCGCGGCCTTCATCGAGCGTCCCCGGCGCCACAAAGATAACCTCGGCCGTTTCCGCCGCTAACTGGCGACCCGGCTCCGAGGCCCCTGCCTGCACAATCACTGGCCAGCCTTGGGGTGGACGCGCAATGTGCAATGGGCCGCGCACCGACAGGTATTCACCCTTGTGATCGAGGGTGTGCAGTTTCTCCGGATCAAAGTACACACCGCTGTCGGCATCACGGACAAACGCGTCGTCCGCCCAGCTGTCCCACAAGCCGGTCACCACGTCGTAAAACTCACGTGCACGGGCGTAGCGCTGGTCGTGGTCCAGGTGCTCTTCGAGGCCGAAGTTCAAGGCGGCGTCGGGGTTGGAGGTGGTGACAACGTTCCAGCCCGCCCGGCCGTTGCTCAGGTGATCGAGGGACGCGAAACGGCGGGCGATGTGAAAGGGTTCGTCAAAGGTCGTTGACGCCGTGGCCACCAGGCCGATGTGTTCCGTGGCCTGACTCAGCGCCGACAACAGTGTGAACGGCTCGAACGACGTGGCGGTGTGGCTGCGTTTCAACGCCTCGATGGGCATGTTGAGCATGGCCAGGTGATCGGCCATGAAGAAAGCATCGAAGCGGGCTTTTTCCAGGTTCTGGATCAGCCGTTTCAGGTGCGCGAAATTGAAATTCGCATCACGCCAGGCATTGGGGTAACGCCATGCGCCGGTGTGAATGCTGACCGGGCGCATGAACGCGCCGAGTTTGAGTTGGCGGGGTGTGGTCATGGAGGGTCCGACAGTCGATAAAACGCCAGCATCGAGTCTGGAGGGGCTGCGGTCCAATAACCTGATGGACTGGCTTATGCGATTTGATGCTGCTAGAGGGTGCGGTAACGCCGTGACGCATCAGGCATGACGCGATCTCTGCTGTAGGAGCGAATTTATTCGCGAGACGGTAGTACAGCCGACACTGATTCGCTGGATGTACCGGCCCCTCGCGAATGAATTCGCTCCCACAGAAAAACCGCGCCAGACTCAGCATTTGGTAACGCCCCCTACTCCCACTCTAAAACCGCGGCAGACTCAGCAGTTGGCAACGCCGCCGACTCCCTGTGGGAGCGAATTTATTCGCGAAAAGAAGTGCAGGCGCCGCCCATGGCAGCGCTGTCAAATGGGGTTTAGCCCAACACAATGTCATCCTTTAATGCCCAGGCCTTTTCCAGCGGCGCGGGGTCGATCCAGCTGTCGAAGTCGAAGTCCTTGTCGATGAAACCTTCGGCCAGCAGGAAATCCTTCTGCCGACGCAAACCTTCGATGTAGACCTCAGACAGTTTCGGCTCGAACGACAGGTGCAGCTCGGGGCCGAACGCGTAGCGCACGCTCTCGGCATCGGTCGCGGTTTCGGCGGCGATGGTGTCCACCACTTCCTGCGGATGGTCCTTGGCCCACTCGTAGGTCTTCAACAGCACGGCGAGGTAACGGGTGACGATCTCGGGGGAATCTTGCAGCGTCTGGCGATCCACGGTGATGGGACGCGGCGAACCGGCGCTCAACCGCAACAGCGGGTCTTCCTGCTCGTTGATGTTGAGGATCGGCCGCAGCCCCTGAGCCAGCGCACGGGCACTGCCCGCGCCCTTGATGAAGATCGCGTCCACGGTGCCGTTGAGCAACGCCAGTGTCGGAATCGCATGATGGTCTTCGCGGGTTTTCGAGACTTCCTTGAGGTCCCACTCCGGTGTCGCGATGTCAACGATTTCCACGCTGTCCCGTGGCACGCCGCCCAGCTGCAAGGCGGTCAACAGCCCGCGCAACCCCTCGGCCCGCCCCACGTCCACCAGATCGCTGGCGGCCTTGCGCACCACGCCGAGTTTACGGCCACGCAGGTCGGCGACGGTCTTGATGTCGCTGTCGCCTCGCACGAACACCAACTGTTCTTCGTCGACCCAGGTAATCCCTACCACCACGGTGTCCTGCCCCTGCGCCTTGGCCCAGATCGGCGGCACGTTGCCGCCTTCACGGAAGCTGCCCGCCAGGCTGTGGCGGAAGTGCGATTCACGCACCGCACGGTCTTGGGAAGCTCGGATCGAATCCAGCGTGATGCCGTGACGGGCGAATTCGTGTTGCAGCCAGTGTTTGTGCTGGGCGATGCCAGACGTGGTGGGCACCGGGCAGCGGGTGTACCAGATTGTGGTCGGTGCGGCGCTCTTGGCGGCTTGCGGTTCTTTTAGCAGTGCTTCGGACATGATCAGACTCCTGAATAAGTTCGCTTAACGCGGGACGCTTGACGTTGGATAAAGGCAATCCCGACAGGCAGTCAGGTGGTTGTTGAGGTCTTTCGATTCATGGCATGACGTCGGCGGCCACTTGCACCGCCTTGATCCGCTGGGGCTTCTCCCGCACCAGACTCAGCTCGACCACGGTGTCGTGCAGCGCCAGTTTCGGCTTGGCCGGTTCGATGCGAATCCCGTCGTGCAAAGGCACGGTGCACGCCAGCTTGACCTCGCCGTCGATGCGCATCGCGCAGAGCTTGCACAGCCCACGACGGCAGGACAGCGAATAACCGAGGTTGGGTTCGAACACACGTTGTGCGTATTGCAGCGCGGTACTGACCGACGCGCCCTCCCAGCGATCAATGCCCAACCCCAGACCGGCAGGTGGCGGCAGTTGAATGTCCAGCTGGCGAAGCTCGCCGTCACGAAACAGCGTCAGGTGCATGAGCATGCAAGGCTCCCGATAACGAAAAGGTTCATGGCCGCGCCAGAAACGGAAAGACCACGGGGCTGGTGTCACGCACGAGTGACTGACCGTCGTAACGGATGAGCGAGTGGCTCAGCGGCCCGGCATAAGCGCCTTTGTGGTCGTGACGCTGGTGTGCGCCGATGGAGTGGGTACGTCCGGCGGCACCGAGCAACGCGGCGTCCAGCACTGAAAACGCCGCCTGACATTCCAGCGCGTCGCTCCAGTCGCGGTTCCACATCGAATCCCGGGTGCGGCAGGCCAACTGCGGCAGGGCGTTGTCCTTCAGGTCTGCCAACGTGGCCTGGGCCTTGGCAATCGACTCGGCAGTGCGCACCGGCCCGAGCGCCGTTTCGGCCAGTTGCGACAATTGCTCCTTGAGTTCGAACGGCGTGACACCGCTGTCCCGTTCGAATGGCGCGAGCGTCGTGGCGTAAGCGCTGCCCACGTTTTCCGCGTGGCGGTCTCGGGCACGGCGATCCCGTGCATCACGGGCCGCCGCGACCCCGGCCACCCTGCCCTGCACCAACACTTGCGCGCCCGCGTTGCCAGACAGCCGATTGGCACCGTGCATCGCGCCGGTGGCTTCACCGCAGGCGAACAGCCCCGGCACGCCGGTGTTGGCGCCTTTGTCGACGCGCACGCCGCCGAGGGAAAAGTGCGCGGCGGGGGCGACTTCGATGGCGTAGCCCTGCTTGATCCGTTCCACCAACGGCGTCATGTCGAAGCCTTCCCACTGCCAATCGGCGCTGATGTTGCGGGCGTTCAACGGGAAGTTGTCGATGATGTCGTTGGGCAGGTGTTTCCATGACAAGTACACGCCACCGTTGGGACTGCCGCGCCCTTCGTAGACTTCCGTGGCGCAGGCGGCCGACACCATGTCGCGGGTCGCCAGCTCCATCCGGGCCGGGTCCCACCGGGCCATGAAGCGTTCGCCGAAGCGGTTCATCAACCAGGCATGGACGCCGCTTTGCGGGCCGAGAATCCACGGAAACTGCAAACCGCGCCAGATCGCCGGGGCGGCCAGGCAGCAGGGCAAGAACTGGGTCATTTCCATGTCGATCAGGGTCGCGCCCGCTTCCACCGCCATGCGCTGTCCTTCTCCGGACAGCTCTTCTGGCGCGGTGCGCAAGCTCCAGTTCGAAGTGGCGCCACCCGTGGCGATCACCGTGGCGTGGCCGAAAATGCTGTCCACCGAACCGGTGCGACGGTCCAGGCCCAGCACGCCGACCACCTCGCCCTGGCGTTGCAGCAGTTGCGTCGATTGAAAGTCCTCGCGAAAACTCACCCCCGCTTGAACCGCGATGCGCGTCAACGCGCGCTGCATGTCCACGCCGCTGATGTGAATCCCGCGCCCGCTGCTGTGACCGGGCGCACGCCGGTTGATGGTGAACTTGATGCCCCAATCCACCAGCCGGCCGACCTCCTCGCCCACGCCGGTGACCATACTTTCCACCAGCTGCTGGTCGTTGAGCCAGGACCCCGCCGTGATGGTGTCGTGCAGAAAGCGCTCTTCGGTGTCGCTGGCATCGGCGTCGAGGCCCAAGGCACGCAAGCTCTCCCCCGCAATGGACACGCCGCCGCCCGAGGTGATCGTCGCCCCGCTGCGACCGACCAGCCCCTTGTTCACCACCAGCACCGACGCCCCGGCCTGACGCGCATGAAACGCCGCGACCAGACCGGCTGCCCCGCCGCCCAACACGATGACGTCCCAGACAGAGGGCGACTCAGACATGCAGCCAGTCCTCAACCGAGAAGTCCTGTTCGATGAAGCCTTCGCGCAACAGGAAATGCTTGAACGACTGAATCGCTTCCACACCCGACGGGTCGAGGTGGGTGGTGAATTTAAGGTGCAGGTCCGGGCCAAATGCGCCTTGCACCGCTTCCTCGGACACGCCGATTTCCTGGGCCACGAAGCGCTGGGTCAGGTCGGGGTTCTGCGCTGCCCATTCACCCGCACGGTGCACAGATTGCAATAACGCTTCAACCAGATCCGGGCGCTCTTGAGCCAAGGTGCCGTCAACGGTCAGCAGCCGGGGCGTACCGTTATTGATGCGAATCGCCGCGTCGCGGTGGCTGCCGGTTTCACTGAGGATCACTGCGCCGAACTGATGGGCCACGCTCAGGCCTTCCGCGCCTTTGACGAAAAACGCGTCGATGTGGCCTTTGATCAGTTGTGTGAATTCCGCCGCGTACGGCAGGCGGCGTTTCAGCTCGGGCGGATAGCCCACGGTGGCCTGGCCGAATTGCGGGGTCTGCGTCGCGACGTCGACAAAAAGCACGTCCTTGCGCGGGATGCCTGCGACTTCGAGGGTCGAGAGCACGCCCTTGAGCGCAGTCGCCCGCTGAAAGTCGATGATCCCCGGTGGCTGGCGTGGCAGACCGACGCGTTTGCCCACCAGTTGCGAAGCGTCGGTGATGCCCGATGACGGCAGCGTGATGACCGCCTGAAATTCGTCGATCCAGGTGATGCCGACCAATCGGGTGTCTCGGCCACCGGCGCGGGCGTGAATCGGGGGAATGTTGCCGCCCTGGCGGAAGGACCATGGCTGGGAGTGATCGAAATGGCTGGCGCGGACTTTTTCATCCGTCGAGCTTTGCAGCGACTGGATGCCCACCGAATGCTGCGCCAGCGCGGATTCCAGATAGCCCAGTTTCACGGCAAGGCCGAGGGGCGTCGGGGTGGGGCAACGGGTGTACCACAGGTTCAGATCGGTCATGAGATCGGCCATTAACGGAATGGGTTTGGGCATTCGCAGGCGTTGTTCGCAATCCAACGACACTGCAACGGGAAACTTCATCAATGGCGGACGTGGTCGCACGACATTTAATAGAAACAACGCGGTTGTCTATAGTGGCCTCGTGCGAGGTGCAGCGAGTGTAATGCAAACTAAATAACAGCAGATAGACCGTTACGTTCTGAGTTTATGACCGGGGATTGATTGACAGTCATTGACACACTCATCAGTCTGTCGAGCATTTTTAAGTTGCTCACGTTAGTTCAGTGTTGCCTGAGCAACAGCACTGTTGAATCAACAACAGTCATTGAACAACCCACTTCCTTATTACTGACCGGATGGTTAATGCCGATGTCTGCCCTTTCGTTGTGGTTGAATAACTTCACGCCTTTGCGCACGGCGCATACACGGGTTTATCTGTCGGGCCAGTCTGTCTCAATGATCGGCATCTGGCTGCAACAGACGGCGATGGCGCTGTTGGTCTATCAGTTGTCCGGCGGACAGGCGTTTGCCCTTGGCGTCAGCGCGTTGTGTTCAAGCGTGCCGATTCTGGCGTTCAGCCTGTTCACCGGCGGCCTCGCCGACCGCTACGACCGGCGCAAACTGCTCATCGGTTGCCATCTGCTGGAGATCGCGCTGACGTTCGCCATCGCCGCGATGATTCAGGCCGAGCACGTGCAATTGGCGCATATCTACGTGTTCGCCTTTCTCATGGGCTGTGTGAACTCCGTGTATTTCCCGACCCAGCAGGCGTTTCTGTTTGACCTGGCGGGGATGGACAACATCCGCAAGCTGATCAGCATCAACTCGATGATTCTTAACGTGTGCCGGACGGTGGGCCCCACGCTGGCGGGGTATCTGGTGGCGCAGGTGGGGATGTCGGCAGCGTTCTGGGCCAACGGTTTGTCGTACTGGGTGGTGATTTTCTCGCTGATCTCGTTGCGCGGCGTGAATCAGGAGCGGCGTCACGGACAGGCGTCCGCTTCGCTGACCGAGGCACTGGCGCACATCCGCGACACACTGACCCTGCGCAACCTTTACATCTGCTGCGCGACGCTGACGATGTTCGGCCTGGGCACCCTGGCCCTGTTGCCCGCCGTGGCCCACGGCGATCCCCGGCGTACAGGCCTGTTGCTGGCAGCGGCGGCGTCCGGGTCGCTGGTGTATGCGTTCTTTCTGTCGCCGGTCATCAGCCATATCAAACGCATGGGGCTGACGTTGTCGCTCACGCTGGTGTGGATGGGCGGCTGGCTGGTCGTCAGCGCATTGGGTCAATGGCTGGCGTTGCAGTTGATCGCGTTGTTCATGTTCGGGTTGGCAACGTCACAGGCGATGGTGACCTGCACCAGCATGGTCCAGATCCTCTCTCCTCCGGCCATGCGCGGACGTCTGATGGGGTTGTTCAGCATCATCGGCTTCGGCCTGCAGCCCGTAGCGACGCTGATTGGCGGGTTTCTCGCGGATCGATGGGGCGTGACCACCACCATCGCCGTCTGGGGGCTGGTGGCCGTGACGCTGGCGGGTGTGTTGTTGGTGCAGCGGCCGTGGCGTGGGTGGGATTTGACGGCGCAATCGTAAAAATGATCAGCAGCCGTCAGCATCAGGGCTGTTATTTCAAGTTGCAGGGCGTGGCAGTGCCGGGGTGGCGTTCTACTGCGCTTACGATCTGCTTCTGCCCACGGCGTGGAGCTGGCTTGCCTGCGATCTGCCCGAGGTCGCGGCCGACCGCAGCGGCAGCAAACCCGGTGCACGCGTTTTGTCCGACGCCACCGAGGTGTCTGATTTCACTGCCGCTGCGCGGCAGATCGTAGGCAAGCCAACTCCCACGGCCTGCGGCCAGAATCAAAAGCGGCGTTTGTGTACATCGATCTGCTTCCGCCGAAAGGCGTAGGGACTGGCTGCGCTTACGATCTGCTTCTGCCCACGGCGTGGAGCTGGCTTGCCTGCGATCTGCCCGAGGTCGCGCCCGACCGCAGCGGCAGCAAAGTCAGCCAGCCCCTTATGTCAGGCACACCGCGTGCACAGGGATGGCTGTCGCTTCGCAACAGATCGCAGGCAAGCCAGCTCCCACGCGCTCGGCAGAAGCGTCAATGTTCGACGCCGCTCGCCTTTCGCGCAGGATGAAGACTCAAACCCGCGACTTACGCCCCGCAAACGGGTGGCTCGGGTCGTTGTAGCCCGGTGTCGACGAATGGCCGGTGATGACCAGGTCGTCGATGAACGCTTCGTCTTCCGCCGTGAACGCATAGTTCAGCGCGGGCACATAGTCGTTCCATTGCTCCTCGGTGCGCGGCCCGGCGATGGCGGACGTGATGAGCCGGTTGTTCAGCACCCAGGCCAAGGCGAACTGGCCCGGCGTGATGCCCCGCGACTGGGCGTGGTCCTTGACCCGTTGCGCCAGGTTCAGCGACTCCGGACGCCATTCGGTTTGTTGCAGGCGCTTGTCGTTGCGGCCTGCGCGGGTGCCTTCGGACGGCGGCTGCGTAGGATCGTACTTCGCGGTCAGTACGCCACGGGCCAGCGGGCTGTAGGACACCACGCCAATCCCGTAATACTCGGCCGCAGGCAAATGCTCGTTTTCAATCTGACGGTTGGCCAGGTTGTACAACGGCTGGCTCGCCGCCGGACGCTCGACCCCCAGCAGATCCGCCGCACGGCTGAACTCGGCGAGTTTCCAGCCCCGGTGGTTCGACAGCCCGTAAGAACGAATCTTGCCCGCACGAATCAGGTCGGACAGCGCCCGCACGGTCTCTTCCACCGGCGTCGTGTGGTCTTCGCGGTGCAGGTAGAACAGGTCGATGTAATCGGTGTTCAGGCGTTTGAGGCTGGCGTCCACCGACTGAATGACGTTGTGACGGGACGCGCCACGGTCGTTCGGGCCAATGGCGCCGGGGTTCGGGTTGACGAACTTGGTCGACAGCACCCACTGCGAGCGACGGTCGGCGATCAGGCGCCCGACCACTTCCTCGGATGCGCCACCGTTGTAGCCGTTGGCCGTGTCGATGAAGTTGATGCCCTGCTCATAGGCCTTGTCGACGATCCGCTTGGCCACGCTGTCGTCGGTCTGGCCGCCGAACATCATGGTGCCCAGGGTGATAGGCGACACCTTGATGCCGTTGCGACCCAGATTGCGGTATTCGATAGCGCTCATGTTTTCTCCCTCAATGGTCTTTCATCGTGTGTGTAGCAAATGCGTGGAAACGTCGCCGCTAGACCGCGAAGCGCGACAGCAGCATGGCCACCGGCAGTTCCTGCCAGGCCGAATCCGCATAGGGCACCGACTCATCGTCCGCCAGCGCGTAACGCGGTACAGGGACGGAGCCAATGAGCTTGCGGGTGTAATCATGGCGGGCGTTTTTCCAGATGCCGTCGTGGGCGCCCTCTTCGACGATCTTGCCGTCGTGCATCACCAGCACCCGGTCGGCCATGTACTTGACCACCGACAGATCATGGGAAATGAACAGGTAGGAAAGCCCGAATTCCTGTTTCAG
Organism: Pseudomonas sp. NPDC088368; assembly: GCF_044753445.1. Taxonomy (NCBI): domain Bacteria; kingdom Pseudomonadati; phylum Pseudomonadota; class Gammaproteobacteria; order Pseudomonadales; family Pseudomonadaceae; genus Pseudomonas; species Pseudomonas sp. NPDC088368. The sequence goes on along the minus strand of NZ_JBIVNG010000008.1, from coordinate 121,321 downwards.
GTCCGCCAGCAGGTTGAGGATCTGCGCCCGCACCGAGACGTCCAGCGACGACACCGCTTCGTCGAGGATCACCAGCGACGGCCGCAGGATCAGGGCCCGCGCCACGCCGATGCGCTGGCGCTGCCCGCCGGAAAATTCATGGGGATACTTCCACACCGCCGATTGAGGCAGGCCGACACGGTGGATGATCTCGAAGATCTGCTGGCTGCGGCTTTGCGCGCTCTTCACCCCGTGGTTTTTCAGCACGCCGTCGAGGATGCGGTAGACGCTGTGCTTGGGGTTCAGCGAGCCATAGGGGTCCTGAAACACCATTTGCACGAACGGGCGATGGCCACGCAGCTGTTTTTCGTCAAAACCGGCGATATCCGTCCCGTTCAGCAGGATCTCCCCCGAACGGGCCTTGATTAGCCCAAGAATCGTCTTGCTCAGGGTGGACTTCCCACAGCCGGATTCCCCCACCAGCCCCAAGGTTTCGCCGGGCCGAATCTGGAAACTCACATCATCCACCGCCGTGACCGTGCCCTGACTGGTCTTGTACTCGGTGCGCAAATGGCGAACGTCAAGGATCGGTTGTTCGAGGGCACCCGTGCTGGCATCCCGCGCTGTGAAATAGCGGGAATGGCTGTGCAAATCGAACTCGATGACCCCGCTGTTGTGCTTGCGCACGTTGATTTCCGGCAACGACGCGGTGGCGTAATGGGCATCCGTGTCCAGCCGCAACGACGCGCCCAGCAGCCCTTTCGTGTAGGCGTGTTGCGGCGCGGTGAAGATGGCCTCGGTGGTCCCGGACTCGACGATCAGCCCGTCGTACATCACCGCCACCCGGTCCGCCCACTGCCCGACCACGCCCAGGTCGTGGGTGATCAGCAGCAGTCCCATGGCGTATTCCTCGCTCAACTCCTTGAGCAATTGCAGGATGTGCGCCTGCACCGTGACGTCCAGCGCGGTGGTCGGCTCGTCCGCAATCAACAAACGCGGGTTGCAGGCTACGGCAATGGCGATCATCACCCGCTGCCGCTGACCGCCGGACAGGTTGTGCGGGAAATCGTCGAGCCGCGCTTCGGCGTTGGGGATGCGCACTTTTTTCAGCAGTTTCAGGGCTTCGTCGCGGGCGTCCTTGCGCGACAGGCCACGATGGCGCCGCAGCACCTCGCCGATCTGCTCCCCGACGCTCAGCACCGGGTTCAGCGACGTCATGGGGTCCTGAAACACCATGGAAATGTCGTTGCCCCGCAGGCTGCGCATCACCGGGTCGCTGACGGTGGACAGGTTCTGACCGTCGAAATCGACGTTGCCGGTGATCCCGGCACGCCCGCCCAGCAGGCGCATGATCGCCATGGCCGTGGTGGACTTGCCGCACCCGGATTCGCCCACCAGCGCCAGGGTTTCGCCCCGCGCCACCGTGAAGCTCACGCCTTTGACCGCCTGGTATTCGCCGTAATTGACCCGCAGATCGCTCACGCTGAGCAACGGCTGACCCGAGTCGTCGATATTGGCTACAGCGTTCATGCCGTTCTCCCACGCAGTCTTGGATTCAATGCGCTGATCAGGGCGTCACCCACCAGATTCAGGCTAAACACGGTGACCACCAGCACGGCGCCGGGGATCGCGGTCAGGTAAAGCGCGCTGCGCAGCATGTCGCGGCCACTGCCGATCATGCTGCCCCAGCTGATGAGGTTGGGGTCACCGACGCCGAGGAACGACAGCGACGACTCGGTGAGAATCGCCGACGCCACAATCACCGAGGCGGTGATGATGATCGGCGGCAAGGCATTGGGCAGGACTTCACGAAAGATGATCCACCGGGTGCTGTAGCCCACAGTCCGCGCCGCCAGCACGAAATCGGCGTTGAGCAGTGCACGAAATTCCGCACGCACCAGTCGGGCGACGGTGTCCCAGGACATCAGACCAATCACCACGGCGATCACGCCCACCGTGGACTGGGTGATCGAGACCACCACCACGACCAGCAGGAACGACGGCGTGGTCTGGAACAGCTCGATCAGCCAGGTCAGGGCCCGGTCAATACGCCCGCCGAAGTACCCGGCCAGCGCGCCGATCAGGGTGCCGATCACCACGCTGACCAGCGCCGCCGTGATGCCGACCAACAGTGAGACCCGTGCCCCGTGGGCGAGGCCCGCGGCGATGTCGCGCCCGAGGGCATCGGTGCCCAGTGGGAATGCCCAGTCTTCGCCCGGCGCCAACAGCGGTTGACCCGCCATGTCCAGCGGGTCGCCGGGGTACAAGTGCCCCGCTGCCAACGCCACGAGCACGATCAGCAGCAACACGCCGATGCCAACGACGGCGCCCGGTGAGCGCAACAGGGCACGGAGCACGGGCCAGCGGTCGTGGGCGTGAAACTCAGAGGAAGGGTCGTCCGGCTGATCCTCCAGGGTTTTTCCGGTGGCGGCGAAACGCCCGAGCAGCGAACTGCCCAGTTGCTGCCGCCAGGAACTGTCCGGCAGGTTGACCGGCGTGGGCCGTGGACGGCTGATGGGTGCAGAGGTTTCCAGGGTCATGCTCAACGCCCCCCTTTTCGCGGAGATATCCGGGGATCGAGCCGTTTGTGCAGCAGGTCCACCAGCAGGTTGGCGACGATGACGATAAACGACGACAGCAGCAGAATGCCGAGCAACACCTTGTATTCACGGGCCTGCACCGCTTCGAGGGTCAGGCGCCCGATGCCCGGCCAGCCGAACACGGTCTCTGCCACGGCGGCCCCGCCGAGCAAGCCGCCCAAATGCGTCCCGGCCACGGTAGTCAAGGGGAGCAAGGCGTTGCGCAGTACATGGCGCCAGGTGATGTGCCACGCCGTCAGGCCCTTGGCGTGGGCGGTGCGCACGTAATCGTGGGTCAGGACTTCCAGCACCGAGGCGCGGGTCAGCCGGGCATAAATCGCGATGAAGAAGCTGGACAGCGTCAGTGCGGGCAAGATCGCGTACTGCAATTTGTCGACGAATTTATCGACGCCGGTCAGTCCGGCGCCGATGGTCCCGTCGCCGCCACTGGGCAGCCATTCCAGCTTGACCGCGAACAGCACGATGGCCATCAGGCCGATCCAGAAACCGGGCGTCGAATACAGCACGAACGCCAGCGACGACAGCACGCGGTCCGGCCATTTGCCCTGCCACAGCGCCATGATCACCCCGAGGGTGACGCCGACCACCAAGGAAATCGCCAGCGCCAGCCCCATCAGCAACAGGGTGTTGGGCAGGCGTTGGCTGATCACGTCCAGCACCGGAATGCCGTACCGGGGCGAGTCGCCGAGGCTGAGGTGGGCCAGTTGATTCACGTAGTCGCCAAATTGCGCCAGCGAAGATTTGTCGAGGCCGTATTGCTGCCGCAGCAAGGCGCTGGTTTCAGCGGTTGCCGAGCCTGCTTCGGCGGTCAAGGCGTCGACGGCGTCGCCGGGCACCATCTGCAACAGAATGAAGTTGAGGACGATCACGCCAAGGGCGGTCGGCACGGCACGAAACAGTGAACTGCGAAAGCCTGAATGCAGCCGCTGGGTTAAACGCGAGTAGAAAGTTCGGAGCGACATCGAGTTCTCTATAAACAATCGAATTGAGCGAGGACTGTTTCAACGGCGAACACTAATACAGTAATTCGTCGGCGCGAACACCGCATAAAAAGTTCTAAACTTATAAAGCCACGCGGCATGAAGTCTGAATTTAAAGTTATAAGACCGGCACTTGTGTCCGCTGGAATAAGTCCGTTAGTCTCGCGGTTCGATTCTGACGCCCAACAGAATATCGCCTCCCTTACTTCTTAATTAGATCGCCGCGCAGGCCAGATCATGAGTGCGCGCGTTTCTCTCGTCCGCGTCATTGAAGGTGCAGCATGTCGTTGAGCAGAAGAACGTTCATCAAACATTCCACGATTCTGGCGGCCGCTGCCGGGCTGTCCAGTCACGCCTCGGGGCTGTTCGCCGCAACCGACGGCACGCAGACGCTGGTGGTCTCGCAATTCCCCGAGCCCACCGTCCTGACCAACGCGCTGACCACCGACGGCACCATTTATACGGTCACCAGCAAACTGTTCGATGGCCTGCTGTCCTACGACAACCAGCGTCAACCGGTACCGCGACTGGCCACCGACTGGCACGTCAGCGCCGACGGGTTGGTTTACACCTTCAACCTGCGGGCCGGAGTCACCTGGCATGACGGCCAGCCGTTCAGCGCCGATGACGTGGCGTTTTCCCTGCAGAACATCTGGCGCAAATTCAATTCCCGGGGCATCACCACCTTCGCGCCGGTGAGCAAGGTCGAAACGCCGACGCCGTTGCAGGTGGTGATCACCCTCTCCACCCCCGCGCCGTATCTGCTCAGCGCGCTGTCATCCACCGATGCGCAGGTGTTGCCCAAGCACCTGTACGCCACCGGCAATCCGCTGACCAACCCGTACAACATCAAGCCCATCGGCACCGGCCCGTTCAAGTTCGAGCGCTGGGACCGTGGCGTGTCGATCAACCTGGTGAAGAACGAACACTATTGGGACAGCGGCAAGCCGCATCTGGACAGCCTGATTTTCCGCATCATTCCCGACCTCACTGCCGCGTCCGCCGCGCTGGAAACCCAGGCCGTGCAGCTGGCGTCGGTGGCCCTGAGCAACGTCAAGCGCCTGCGCAACGTGCCGCAGTTGCAAGTCAGCGAGATCAGCGCGCCGTATTCGCCGGGGCTGGTGGGTTTCGAGTTCAACCTGGAAAAGCCGGTGTTTCAGGACGTCCGCGTGCGTCAGGCCTTCGCCCATGCGGTGGACCGGGATTTCATCGTCAAGAACATCTACTTCGGTTTTGCCAAGTCGGCGTACAGCGCGATTCCGTCGAGCATGAGCGATTTTTACGACGACACCGTGCCGCGTTACCCCTTCGACCTGGCCAAAGCCGAAGCCCTGCTCGAAGAGGCCGGGTTGAAGAAAGGCGCTGACGGCGTGCGACTGACCGTCTACAACGACCCCAACCCGGCCAATGAAACCCTGCAGATCGCCCATTACCTGCGCAGTAACCTGGCGAAGATCGGCGTCAAGCTGGTGATCCGCTCCCAAGACTTCCCCGAATACGTGAACCGCGTGTACACCCGCCGCGACTTCGACACCACGCTGATCAGCGCCACCGCCGGTCCCGATCCGGTGATGGGCACCCAGCGCTTTTATCAATCGTCGAACTTCAAGCCCGGCATCGCCTTCTCCAACGGCGCGCGTTACGCCAATCCCCGGGTCGATGAATTGCTTGCACAGGGCCAAGGCGAGGTCGATCCCGTTAAGCGCAAAGCGCTGTACGCCGAGTTTCAACAGATCGTGCTCACGGATTTGCCGAAGATTCCGCTGGTGTCGCCGACGGTGGTGGTGGTCACCCAAAAACAGCTCAAGGATTTCTTCAACTCTTCGGAAGCGCTGTACGGCAATTTCGCCGACGCCCGTTATCAGGCGTGATGCAGTCGCCAGATTCACCGACGCCCTTCAGGAACAGGACACCCCTCTCATGACCGACACATCGTTTGCCCGGCACGCCTCGTCGGACCCTTCAGCCTCAGCGCTTAAGGTCACCGCGCCTGCCCGCCCGGCCCATGTCATTCGCGGTGAACGCGAAGCGGTGGAGACGGCTGAACGGCTGGCCGCCGTGTTCCGGTTGAACGCTCAACGCCGTGACGTCGAGCGCCAGTTGCCGTGGCAGGAGCTTGACGATTTCGCCCACAGCGGGCTGTTGGCGATCCGCGTGCCCAAGGCATTTGGCGGTGCCGAGGTGTCGTACCGGACGCTGACCGAAGTGGTGGCGATCATCGGCGAGGCCGACGCCTCCATTGGCCAGTTGATGCTGAGCATTCTCCTGGCGTGCAGCGTGATCGAGGCGGTGGGCCGTCCGGAGCAGCAGGCGTTGTTCTTCGGCAAGATTCTGGAGGGCTATCGCTGGGGCAACGGCCATGCCGAGGGCGGCAGCCTGCCCGCGGGCACCACACGCACGCAGATCACCCGGGAAGGCGATCACTATCGGGTCAACGGGTCCAAGGCGTATTCCACCGGGGCGCTGTTTTCCCAGCTGATTTCCGTGGGCTGCGTGGACGAGAACGGCCAGTCGAAAACCGCCGTGCTGGACCGCTACGCACCGGGCCTGACCATCATTGACGACTGGGACGGCTTCGGCCAGCGCACCACCGCCAGCGGTACGTTGCTGCTCGATAACGTCCGCGTGGAACACAGCCACGTGCTCGACACCGAACAGGGCAAAGTCAGCGCCAACACCTACGGCATTCCCGACCTGTTTCACAGCGCGCTGGACCTGGGCATCGCGAGGGCAGCGTTTCGCGACACGCTGGATTACGTGCGTGAACACGCCCGACCTTATGCGCGCACCGGCGTCACCGCCGTCGCCGAAGACCCGTATGTGCTGGAAATCATCGGCGACCTGCACACGCGGATTCACGCCGGAGAAGCGGTGCTGGAGAAAGCGGCGGCGTTGTTCGACCGGGTGACAGCGGAGCAAGGGCCGGGGCCGTCGATTCAGGTCTCGTCGGCGCTGGCCACCGCGAAAATCCTCACCACCGAAGCGGCCTTGCTGGCCAGCAACAAACTGTTCCAGCTCGGCGGCGCCAGCTCCACCCGCCTCGAATACGGCTACGACCGCCACTGGCGCAACGCCCGCACCCACACCGTCCACGACCCGGTGGCGTGGAAATTCAATTTGATCGGGAAGTTTCAGTTGTTGGGGCGGTGAATAGGGATTTCATCCTGGCCGAAGGTTTGAATACACCCCGGTAGGCTTTTGATTCTGGCCGGCGGGTTGAATGCACCTCGGTCCGGCTTTTGATTCTGGCCGAAGGTTTGAATACACCCCGGTAGGCTTTTGATTCTGGCCGAAGGCCGTGGGAGCGTTGCTTGCTCGCGATCTGCCGGGCACCGGCAGCAAGACCTGCGACCTCGGTGTGTCAGGCACATCGAAGACCTAGGTTTTGCTGCCGGTGCCCGGCAGATCGTAGGCAAGGTGGGACGCCACCCCGGCACTCCCACGCCCTTAGGGCAGAAGCAGCATTGCGGCATCAGCAAAAATTTTGATCCTGATCGGAGGGTTGATGAGACACCCATCAGCTTTTGATTCTGGCGGGAAGCTTCAATACACCCGGTCTTGCTTTTGATTCTGAGCGAACACCGCTTCACCCCAAAAACCCTGCCAGGCCCAACCGGCCAGCGTCGACTCACTCCTGCACACACAGCGAAGAATGCAGAAGCAACACCAGGCACATACCCATGTCTTCACTCCCGTCCAGACGCCATACCCTTGGCGTGGTTCTTTCCGTCGGCGCCGCCAGTCTCGCGCCGTTCGATACCGCCAACGCTGAAACCGAATACGAAAAGGAACGCCTTGAAACCGTGGTCGTGACCGGCTCCAGGGTCGAGACCACGGCCCTCAAGGCCCTCGCTCCCGTGCAGCTGATCAAGGGCGATGCGTTGCGCGCCACCGGGGCCAGTGACCTGCGGCGGGCGCTGTCTCAGGTGGCGCCGTCCTATATCAACATCAACAGCAACGGCGGCGCCCTGTCGAAAAACGTGGGCGGCTCCTCTTTGCGCGGGCTGTCCGGGAATCAGGTGCTGGTGCTGGTCAACGGCAAACGGCGCCACGGCACGTCGATGATCAACAACAGCGGCGGCGCGACCTTGGGTTCGTCGGCGGCAGACCTCGGCCTGATCCCTATTTCGGCCGTGGAACGGGTCGAAGTGCTCACCGATGGCGCAGCGGCGCAATACGGTTCGGACGCGATTGCCGGGGTGATCAACGTCATCCTCAAATCCGCGTCATCCGGGGGCTCGGCGGACGTCTCCTATGGCGAGTACAACCACGAGGTGTCGAAAGTCGGCAACCTCGGCGACGCCGGCGCCACCTACACCGGTGGCCTGAACTCCGGGTTCGCACTGGGTGAAAACGGCGGTTTCGCCAACTTCAGCCTGTCGTACCTGAAAACCGGTGACAGCCACACCGTCGGCCCGTGGAAGCAGCCGAGCCAATCGATCTGGCAGATTTACGCCGCGCCCAACGACCCTCGCGAAGCCACGGCCAATCGCAACGTGCCGGAAAACTACGAGGTGGTGCCGATTCAGGAGAGCACCAGTTTCGCCTACAACCTCGGCCTGCCGCTGAACGACAACCTGGAGTTGTATTCCTTCGCCACCTACGCCCCGCGCACCTCCGAGGCCAAGGGCTCGTTCCGCTCCGAAACCAACGCCACCTCGAACGTCATCACCACACCGGGCGGCTACAGCTCGCGTTTGCAAACCAAGGAAGAAGACCTGCAACTCAACCTGGGCCTCAAGGCCGAGGACATCCTGGGCTGGCGCTGGGACGCGGGCGTGAGCTACGGCCAGAACCGCGCCGACATCAACATTCTCAACACCACCAACCCGTCGTTCGGCGCGCTGCTGCCCTTGCAGAACATGCACGCCGGAGACCTCACCTTCAGCGAGAGCATCTTGTCGCTGAGCGGCCAACGGGCTTTTGACACCGGACTGTTCGCGGCACCGCTGAACGTGACCATCGGCACCGAATACCGCTACGACCAACTGGAACTCGGCCCCGGCGAGTATTACTCCTACGCGGGCGGCGGTTACCGCTACCCCAACGATTACCCGGCGGTGAACCTGCGGGGCAAGCTGGCCGGCGCCGGTTCGGCGTTTCTCACCGGTTTCAGTCCGCAATTTGCCTTCAACGAAGCGCGGCACAACACCGCGTATTACGTCGACCTCGCGCAAAAGCTCACGGACAAATGGGACACCGGGCTGGCGGTGCGTTACGAGGATTACTCGGACTTCGGTTCGGCGGTCGCGGGCAAGTTTTCCAACCGCTACCAGTTCAATGACCAGGTCGCGGTGCGGGGCACTTTGAGCAACGGTTTCCGCGCGCCGTCACTCGCGGAGCAGAACTACCAGAGCGCGACGGTGCAGCCGGTCAACGACCCGATCACCAACACCTCGTACATTTCGTACTACTACGACACCCTGCGCCCGGACTCACCGGCCGCTCAGGCACTGGGTGCGAAGAAGCTCAAGCCGGAGAAATCCACCAACGTCAGTTTCGGTCTGGTCTTCACCCCGACCGATCGGCTGTCGGCGTCGGTGGACGTGTACCAGATCGACATCCGCGACCGCATCTTCCTCACGGGGGCCTTCAACGGGTTCAACAACGCAGCGGTGGCACAAGCGCTGACCAGTGCCGGGCTGACCAGCCAGCAGCAGGTGCGTTACTTCACCAACTTCGGCGACACCCAGACCCGGGGCATCGAGTTCAAGCTCGACTACGACGCCGACTACGAGCGTTACGGCCGGGCCCATTGGGCGTTGTCCTATGCGCGCAACAAGAACGAGGTGAAAAGCGTCGACGACCCTGCCGTGCTGAGTAACGCCGGACTGAGCCTGCTGGACCGCGAGCGCATCACCCTGCTCGAAGAAGCATTGCCGCAGAACATCGTGCGGGCGGCGCTGGACTGGCAACTGGGCAAGGTTCAGGTGCAATTGACCGAGCACTACTACTCGAAGACCCGCGCCGTGAACAACGTCCTGAACCGGTCGCAAGACTCGACCACCAGCGATTCGTTCATCACCGATGCCGCCATCAGCTACCTGGTGACCGACAACATCAAGGCCACGCTCGGCGCCAACAACCTGTTCAACAAACGCCCCCCGAACCAGCCCGACACCCTCGCCTCCACCATCAACCACGAAGACCCGTACGCCAACCGCAACACGCCGTACGGGATCGGCGGCGGGTTCTACTACGCGCGGGTGAGTTATGACTGGTAGGGGATCGCCGGATACCAAAATTGTGGCGCAGGTTTTGATTCCGGCTGCTGGCCTTCATGGCGCCTCGGTCGGCTTTTGATTCTGGCCGGGAGCTCCAATACACCCCGGCCGGCTTTTGATTCTGGCCGGAGGTTTGAATACACCCCGGTCAGGCTTCTGATTCTGGCCGGAGGCCGTGGGAGCCGGCTTGCCTGCGATCTGGCGCGAAGCGACAGCAAACCTGTGCACGCGGTGTGCCTGACACAACGAGCTGTGCGCCCTTGCTGCCGCTTCGCGCCAGATCGTAGGCAAGGTGGAACGCCACCCCGGCACTCCCACGCCTTCGGCAGAAACAGGATTGCGGCATCAGCAAAAATTTTGATCCTGATTCGAAGGTTGATGAGACACCCATCAGCTCTTGATTCTGGCCGGAGGTTTGAATACACCCCGGTCGGCTTTTGATTCTGGCCGGGAGCTTCAATACACCCCGGTCAGGCTTTTGATTCGGGCCGGGAGCTTCAATACACCCCGGTCAGGCTTTTGATTCTGGCCGGGAGCTTCAATACACCCCGGTCAGGCTTTTGATTCTGGCCGGAGGCCGTGGGAGCGCTGCTTGCTCGCGATCTGTTGCGAAGCGACAGCAAACCCTGTGCACGCGGTGTGCCTGACACAACGAGCTGTGCGCCCTTGCTGCCGCTTCGCGCCAGATCGTAGGCAAGGTGGGACGCCACCCCGGCACTCCTACACCTTCGGCAGAAGCAGGCATGTACTCACCTACTAATCAACCGAGAAAAAAGGAACATCCACATGGTCACCCGCCGCACCTTCCTCGGCTATTCCCTGGCCTCCACCGCCGCCTATGGCCTGCTCGGCCAGCGCTTCGCCTTCGGCAACAGCCCCGGCGGCACGCTGATCATTGCGCAAAACCCTGAGCCGACCTTACTCACGACCGGCCTGACCACCGCACCGGCCACGCAGCTCATCTCGCCGAAGATTTTCGACGGCCTGCTGTACCTCAGCCCCGACAACGGTCCGCAACCGCAACTCGCCGAAAGCTGGACATTCAGCCCGGATGGCTTGCAGGTCACGTTCAAGTTGCGCCCCGGTGTGCTGTGGCATGACGGCAAGCCATTCACGTCGGAAGACGTCGCGTTTTCCGTGCTGCAGGTCTGGAAGAAATACAGTTCCCGAGGCCGCTCGGCGTTCCCCAACGTGCAAAGCGTGGACAGCCCCGATCCGCTGACCTCGGTCTGGCACCTGTCGAAACCCACGCCTTATCTGCTCAGCGCCTTGAACGCCCGCGACTCGCAAGTGTTGCCCCGCCACCTCTATGAAGGCACCGACATCCTCAACAACCCGGCCAACACCGCGCCGATCGGCACCGGTCCGTTCAAGTTCAAGGAATGGGTGCGCGGCAACTACCTGACCCTTGAACGCAACCCCGCGTACTGGCAGTCCGGCAAGCCGCTGCTGGATCAGGTGGTCTATCGCTTCATGGCCGACCCGTCCTCGGTGTCGGCAGCGCTGGAAACCGGCGCGGTGCACGTGGCCTATGCCGACACCCTGTCGAACAGCGAAATCAAGCGCCTGAAAACCAACCCTGCCCTGACCATCGTTGATCGCCTGAACACGTATGGCGGCACCGGCATCATGGCCCTGGAGTTCAACCTGCAACGGCCGGAATTCCAGGACCTGCGGGTGCGTCAGGCCTTCGCCCACGCCATCGATAAGGAATTCATCCTCAAGAACATCCTGCTGGGCCAGGGCACCACCGCCGACTCGCCGATCCCGAAAAACTTCCCGCAGTTCTACAGCGCCGACGTGCCGCAGTACCCCTTCGACCTGAAGCGCGCCGAGGCCTTGCTCGAAGCCGCAGGTTTGAAGAAAGACAAAGACGGGGTGCGCCTGCGCATCAAGAACGACCCGAGCCCGTCCGCCGTGTATCAGCAGACGGCCAACTTCCTGCGCAGCACCTTCGCGAAAATCGGCGTGAAGCTGGAGATTCGCAATCAGGATTACGCCCAGTTCATCGATCGGGTGTATGGCCGATACGACTTCGACACCAACCTGTCCCCCGCGTCCACGGCCCCGGACCCGGCCATCGGCCTGCAACGGTTCTACTGGTCGAAGAACATTCAGTCCGGGGTGGCCTATTCCAACGCGACCCACTACGTGAACGCCGAAGTCGATGGCCTGCTGGAACAGGCCCAAGTGGACAACGACCCGACGCATCGCTGGGACTTGTACCACCAGGTGCAGAACAAGGTGCTGGAAGACTTGCCGAGGATTCCGATCATCTCCACCGAGGACGCCTTGCTCGCCCGCAGCAACGTGCAGAACCTTACCGATTCGACGGGTGGCGGGTTCATTGGCAATCTGTCCGAGGTGCGCCTGGGCTAGCGCGTGGGTTCAGCGCGGCACCAGTAGCCGCAGGGCATGGGCCTTGACCAGCAGCTCCAGCAATTGCCGCAGATCGCCCGGCGTGATCTTCGGCAACTGTTCGCTCAGTTGGCGCAGATTGAAGGCAGTTGGGCGTTGATTGATCCAAGCCAATACGGGGAGCAGCGCGACGGGGATTTCGGTGTCGAGGGTCACCCGTTCACGCCAGTCCTGATCCAGCGCCCGGACTTCAATGCGCGCTCTGTTCGATGCCGTGGTTTGCCATGAGATGCGCGAACTCGGGACATTCAACAGCTCGCTGTTCTCCACTGAAGGGCCTGCGTTCCAGCTGAGGATCGGGGTTTCGGCGCCCTCGCTGAGACGCTGGGCCAATTCGGCCAGCAGCGGCTTCAGTGCCGATTCATGGGCGGCCCGGTCACCGTAAACCGGAGCACGCCAGCGCGAGTCGCCCAGCAGCCACGGTTTAAGCCAGCCCAACAGTGCGTCGGCCAGCACCGGCGGGCGAATGACGATGCTCAGGGACAGCGACGGCTCCCGGGCTTCGGTTCTGTGCCAGGTGCCTCGCGGCAGGTACAGCACCGAGCCGGGGGCCATGTCGTGGGTGACGAACGCAGCGTCGTCGGGGGCTGGGAAACCTTCACGCGCCTGTTCGTAGAGGTTTTCCACGGCCACCATGTCCGGCCCGAATTGCGCGCCGTAAGGGTGTTCGATCTGGGTCATTGGCGCGACGTGAAAGGTCTTGTGGCCGAGCAACTGGATGGAGATCACCTCCTCCGCGTCGTAATGGCAAGACACGCCATCGTCGCCCGGTGAAGCGAACGCACTCAAGCGAGCGCTGCCGGGTGTGACGCCGAGTTCATTTTCAAGTTGACGCAGGAACGCGGCCGAACCTGGAACGCTGCCCGCCACGTCTTGAAAAAACACCGTCAGGCCCAGTTGCAGCAGGCTGCCGGCGTTGGCGTGGCTGTCGAAGGTTTTGGGCGAACGTAATCCGCGCCCGAATGACAGGCGCCCCCGGTAGCGGCCGGCCAGTTGTTCGACGTCGCGCAGGAAGGGTTGTTGGAATAGCTCGGGCAACCGCTGGAGATCACCATGACCGACTCGCACGGTGGAGGGGAAGCTGCGTCCATCGAAGTTCGCGGCTATCTCCCCGAACAGTTGGTCCAGCAAGCGGCGCTCAGCCATGACGGGCGACAGCAGCACGAACCAGCGGAATGACATCGCGTCCGAAAATCAAGGTATCCGGTACGGGGTCGAATCCCCGGATCAGGAATTTGCTGACGCCGATCTTGTGGTATTCCAACAGCGCGTCGGCGACCTGCTGTGGCGTCCCGACCAGCGCCGTGGAATTGCCATGGGCACCGGTCACGGCGGCAAATTCGGTCCACAGCCGCTGATCCAGTACCGCGCCTTGCGCCGCTGCATCGCGTAAACGTTGCGAACCGACGTTCTGGTGCAGGACCGGAGCGGCCGGATACTTGGCTTTGGCAGCGGCCAGCAACTCGCGACTGCGGGCCCACGCGGCCTCTTCGGTGTCGGCGACCAGCGGCCGGAACGCCAGCAGAAACTGGATCTGATCCTCACGGCCATAACGGGCCGCAGCCTTGCGCACGTTGGCGATGGTTTCGGCGGTCTGGGCCAAGGATTCGCCCCACAGCGCGTAGACCTCGGCGTGCTGGCCAGCGACGTCGAACGCGGCCTGGGACGAGCCGCCGAAGAAGATCGGCACCCCGCTGTCGCGCCAGGGTTTGACGGTCGACAGCGCGCCCTTGACCCGGTAATAGTCGCCCTGGTGGTCGAACGGCTGGTCGCTGTGCCAGACCTTTTTCACCACGCTCAGGTATTCGGCGGTGCGGGCGTAGCGTTCATCATGAGCAAGGAAATCACCGTCCCGCTGTTGATCGACGTCCGTGCCCCCGCTGATGACGTGCACGGCGAGACGGCCTTCGCTGAACTGATCCAGCGTTGCCAGTTGCCGTGCAGCCACCGTGGGCGCGACGAAACCGGGGCGGTGGGCCAGCATCACGCCCAACCGTTGGGTGTTGTGCAGCACGTAGGCGGCGATCTGGTTGTTGTCCGGCCAGGTGGCAAAACTGCCGATCAACAGACGGTCAAACCCGTTGGCCTCGGCGGTGTGGGCCATGTGTTTGATGTACGCCTTGTCGATGACCGGACCACTGGCCTCGATCACCTCCGCACCGCTGCGGCTGCTGGTATGCCCGATGAATTCGAGGCTCATGGTGTGCTCCTGATAATAGAAATGTGGCGTCTGTACGGGCCTCTTCGCGAATGAATTCGCTCCCACAGTGGGATCGAGGTTTGACGCATCAACCGGTGCGCCGCTGCACCCATGGGATCGAGTCTTGACGCTTGAATCGGCACGCTATCGAACCTGTGGGAGAAATGTGGCGTCTGTGCGGGCCTCTTCGCGAATGAATTCGCTCCTACAGGGGGATCGAGGTTTGACGCATCAACCGGTGCGCCGCTGCACCCATGGGATCGAGTCTTGACGCTTGAATCGGCACGCTATCGAACCTGTGGGAGCGAATTCATTCGCGAAGAGGCCAGTACAAGCACCACACCTCCAGTGGCCGAACCATTTTTCGCGAATGAATCGCTCCTACAGGGATCGAGGTTTGATCCGTCAATTAACGCGCCGTCAAAACCCGAAGCAGCCCGCGTTACACCCGCAACCCCGCCTCTTTCAACAACGGCAAAATCCGCTCGCCAAAGTGTTTTAGGTCCACGGCAAAGTCGTGGAAGTTCAGCTGCACGCCATCGATTCCCGCCGCTTTCAATGCCACCAATTGCTCGACCACCTGCTCCGGTGTGCCGACGATTTCGATGTTGCCGCCCAGCCCCAGGCCGGTGTTGCGAGAGCCGTCTGCACGACCGCGCCAGGCGTGGGCGTCGCTGGCGTAGGCTTTGTGGTTGCCGAACGCGCCGGGGACTTTGTTGCCGACGATGCCTTCCAGGTAGTCGCGGGTTTCTGCCTCGGTGTCACGGCTGACGATGATCGGGTTGATGATGGTCCTGACCTCACGCCCGAACTGCCGCGCACGGGCCTTGATCTTCTGCACATGGGCCGGGATGTCTTCCAGGGTTTCGCGAATGCCGGAGCCCGACGAATTGGTGATGAAAATCAGGTCCGACTGACTCGTCGCAAAATCGATCCCCGCCTCCGACCCCGTGGCTGTCACCAGCACCGGGCGCCCGTACAGCGGCTTCGGCGTGATGTAACCGTCCTTGATCTTCCAGCCGTGCGCGCCTTCGTAAGTGAAATTTTCGGTGCTGCTCCACAGCGTGTTCAGCACGTCGAACAGCTCACCCGCCAGTTGATAACGCTGGTCGTGCTCGATCTGTCGGCGGCCGAACATTTCATGCTCCACCGGACGGTGCCCAGTGACGATGTTGATGCCCCAGCGGCCCTTCGCGATGTGGTCCAGGGTCGCGCCGTATTTGGCGATGTGCAGCGGGTGCAACGGGCCGTACAACACGTGAATGGTCGAGACCAACAGGATGCTTTTGGTCACCGCCGCCATCGCACCGAGGGCAATGAACGAGTCCAGCGACGCCTCGCCGTCATACCCGCCTTTCGGCAACCACTGGGTCCGACTGAACGCCAGCTCGAAGCCCAGCGCTTCGGCCTGCTGGACGATTTGCGTGTTGTAGTCGAACGTCCAGGTGTTGGACGTCGGATGATTGGTCAGGCGAATGTCCTGCATGTTGAGGAACACGCCCAGCAGCAGTGGTTGTTTGAGCGCCTGGCTGAGGGGGCTGTCGGGGTAATCGGTCGGCGCGGGAAAGGCCGAGCGTTCGAATGTCGGGTTGTGCTGTGCTTGAGCCATTTCGGTTTCCTTTTTCCAGGTGATTGAAAGGCCGGGCCACGGGACCGGATGCGGTCTCGTGGCCCTGTCGGGTTACCAGAAATAATCGAGTCGGGCGTAGTAGTAGCCGCCGTCCACGCCGTACGGGGAGTACCAGCTGTAGGCCGGGTTATCGACCGGGAACAGGTAGAACTGCTTGGCCTGTTGCGAGAGCTGCTCGGGCCGTTTGTTGAAGATGTTCAAGCCGCCCACCGACACCTTGAAGCTGTCGCTGATGTTGTAGCCAACGTCCAGGTCGGTGATGAACGCGGGCTTGATCTTCTCGTCGCGGTTTTCGTTGTAGTAGCTCTTGCCGGTGACCGCCGAGTAGCGGGTTTCCTTGAGCGAGACCTCGAAATCATCGATGTACCAGGTGTGTTGCAGCGCGGTCTTGTTCTTCGGAAACGCGGTTTCCAGGTTGCCCTGCTTGTCGCGCCCGAGGACCGACACACCGGTGCCCGCCAGAGAGTCCGGCTCGTTGATGCCGCGAATCTGCTGCAATTGCTGGGTGCTGGTCAGCGTCCACTTGCCACGGCCCCAAGGCCCGTAATCGACGCGGTAGTCGCCGACCAGGTCGATGCCTCGGGTGCGGGTGTCGGCCAGGTTGCCGTAATACGAAACGGCCTGATTGGTGCTCAGCCCGGACGCGTTCAACAGGGCGGCGACGTTCGGATCGTTCAGGCCACTGAGGGAGCTGGTCTGCAGGATGCGGTCCTTGATGTCGATCTGGTAGAAGTCCACCGACAGGTCGAGGTCTTTCGACGGCGTGGCGACGAAACCAATGCTGTAGTTCTGAGACTTCTCAGGCTTGAGTTTCTTCGACCCCAAGGCCGCTGCCGTCGCCGAACCCGGCACCGCGTAGTTGGTGACCTGCTGCTGCAACTGGCCGGTGATCGGACTGACGCCCCAGGCCGAGGTGCTGGACGAGAAGTGTTGTTGCTGCAACGACGGCGCGCGGAAGCCGTTGTTCACCGTGCCGCGCACCGCGAACGTCGGCGTCAGTTGGTAGCGGGTGGAGAGCTTGCCGCTGGTGGTGTCGCCCACGTCGCTGTAATGCTCGTAACGACCGGCCAGGCTCAGCTCCCATTTGTCGGTGACCTTCTGGGTGAAGTCCACGTAGCCTGCGGTGTTGCTGCGATCCCAGCTGCCCTCTGCCGCCGGACTGAAACCGCCCCAGCCCGCCGAGCCGGAATTCGGGCGCTTGCCCGCGTTCGGCGAGCCGACCGGGTACACGTAGCCGCCGTCGGCGTAAGACTGGAACTCGCCTTTGCGAATCTGATAACTGTCGACGCGGTATTCGATACCGCTCGCGACCCTGAGCGGGTCCTTGAACAGCCCAGTGTCAAAGGCACGGGTGATGTCGAGGTTGTTGGTCCACTGACTGAAGATCGCTTCACCGTTGTCGAAGTCGGTCTTGCTCGCCGGGCCGAACGAAGCGTTGAGGGAATCGTCGTTGTGCAGGTGCAGATCGTTACGACCCCAACTGCTCGACAGGTCCCAATCCCAGCCCAACACGTCCTTGCCCTTGAGGCCGAACACGCTCTGCACGTCGTCTTCGACGGAGCGGAACTTGGGCTGGAAACCGTCCGGATAGATTTCCGGAACGTTCTGCGCCGACACCGCCGTACGGAAGGTGCCGAAGCCGGTGGAGTCGCGGTGGCTGAAGGTCGAGAACGAGTAGAAGTCGAGGTCGTCGTTCAGCGGCAGGTCGAGGTTGTACGAGGTGTTGTAGGTCTGCACCCGAGGCTGACCCATGGTCTGCCGGTAGCGGCTTTCGCCGTACTCGCGAGGGTCATTGCCGGCGTAGATCTTGGTACGATCCGGCACGGCGCCGGCAGCGTTGCTGGTTTCCTGAATCTTGATGTCGGCACTGAGGTTGAAGAAGCCGTCGTTCGGCAATTCAAAACCCTGGTTGGCGGAGGTCTGGCCGGTGGCGCCATAGAAACCCTTGTGGCCTTCCCGCTGTCCGTACTGCCCGTAAATCGCCGAGGCCTGGCCGCCGGATTTGTTGCTCTTCAGGATGATGTTGATCACCCCGGCGATGGCGTCCGACCCGTATTGCGCCGCGGCGCCGTCACGCAGCACTTCGATGTGGTCCACCGCGCTGATCGGGATCAGGTCCAGGTCTACCGGCGACTGACCGTTGGAGGTGGCGGATGACTGGTGGAAGATCTGTGCGGTGTTGTGACGGCGCTTGCCGTTGACCAGCACCAGCACGGCGTTACCGCCCAAGCCGCGAAGGGTCGCCGATTTGACGGCGATCCCGGTGGCGCCGGTGAAACCCGCGTCGTTGGTGTAGGACGGCACCTGCGCAGCCAGGGCATCGCGCAGGTTCTGCTTGCCGGAGCGCGCCAGGTCATCGGCGCTGATCACGTCGATGGGCGCCAGGCTTTGAGCGACCGTGCGTTTCTCGGCCCGCGAGCCGGTCACGACCACGGTTTCCAGTGCGTCCTCACCTTTACCCGATTGCGCGGAGTTTTTCGGAGCGGTGTCATCGGCGAACACGGCCGCGCTGCCACACAGCGTCATCACGCCAATGGACACCATCAACGCGAGCGGTGAGCGTGGGGTATTGATACGAGCATTCATGGGACTACCTGCAAAAAATCAATTTATTGCTGGCGTGGTGGACGTTCCTGGCCATCTAACAAGGATTGTGAAAAGCGGTACCTGGTGGGGTCTTGCGCGTGGAGGTTCTGATGAACTCTGATTGTATAAGGGGCGGACGAATCCCTGTCCTGTTGACACTAAAAGACCAATCCTTCCCGCAGGTGAGTGGTCGTTTCATTCACATAATAATCACCGACGACTCGGGCTTTGTGCAGCAACGGGTTGTGATTCAACACCGTGCGAATATTGCGCCAGTGGCGGTCGAAGTTGTACTTGCGTGACGTGGCTGAGCCACCGCCGACTTCAAACAGTATTTCCGCAGAGCGCAACGCTAGTTTGGCGACCACGACTTGCATCTGTGCATTACTGATCGATCCGTTGATTAATTGCTGATCCAGTGTTGCTACAGCAACAGCCACTGTTTCTGCCGACGCAAGTTGCAAGTCGGCGACTGTAAACAACCCCAGTGAACTGTCGTTGAGTACACGGGCGGTATGAGCGATGAGTGCATCCACCGCATAGGCGTTGGCGGCGATTTCACCCACCACTTGTTGCACGAATTGATCGTCACGGGCGGTGTCTGCCGGGCTGTGCATGGCGGCGCGGGCCTGTTTGCGCACGTACGCCACGGCGTCTTCACGAATGTTGCGCACCACCCCCGCTGCGCAGGCCGCCAAGTGCAGCTGGCGCAGGCTGGAGCAGTGACGACCGACGTCAGCGTTGTGGCTGCGGGTCTTGATTTCGTTGGGGAATACTTCGACGTTGTCCAGCAGCACCCCGCCGCTGGCGGTCAGGCGTTGGCCCATGCCATTCCAGTCATCGAGCACGTTGATGCCCGCGCGGTCGGCGGGCAACAGCACGCTGATCAGCTTGCCACTGTCATCGGTGGCGGAAAACGAGAGGAAGTCCGCGTAGGCCGAGCCCGTGGCGTACCACTTCTTGCCGTCGAGACGGTAGTGATCGCCCACCCGGGTGAGCCGCGTCAGGATGGTGCCCAGCGGCGCGCCGACCTCGGTGTGGGCCCCGGCGAACAGCTTGCCGTCGAGGATTTTGGCGATGTAATCACGCTTTTCAGCCGTGTCCGGGCTGTGAATGACCGCTTCGCTGAAATTGAAATGTGAGCGCAGCGCGTGAGCGACGTTGGGGTCGGCACTGGCCAGGGTGGTGATGAATTCGATGTAGTCCTGCACGCTGCCGCCCGGCCCGCCGAGGTCGCGAGGCACCCGCAGCGCGCCGAGTCCGGCTTCACGAATCAGCGCAAAGGCGGCGAATGGCAGTTCACGTTCCAGGTCTCGACGGGAAGCGTCTTTGGCCACTTCTTCCACCAGCGCCGGAATCCGACCCAGCAAACGCGACAGCGCATCAGCAGATGAAAGTTCATGCCGGACTTGACCCGACTCAATGGAATGATTGAGTGCCACACGTGCCTCATCTAAACAATTTAAAGTAAGTGCACTGCCTGCAGGGGCAGCCCTATAACGTAGTTCGCGCTGGGGCATGTATCCAAACTGACATCGCTGACAGGTGGCCGACAGTAATGTTCCCTCTTTCCTGCGTCAATCATCGACACGGAAAGTACGTATATCGTTTTTATCTATGCTTAGAGTGTCTGTTTGCATAACGTTATGCCCCTTTCGTGCATTGACAAAGGTTATAAGCAAACCGTTAATAGCGCCGCACGAAATGGAATCCTTTAATGAAGATATGGCTGACCTTGAGCCGCGCACTTTGGCGCGCGCTGCTGCATACCTTGCCTACGATGTTGGGCATTCTTTTGATCAACTTTCTTTTGTTGCAACTGGCTCCAGGCGACGCCGCCGATGTGATGGCGGGTGAATCCGGTTCAGCCACCCAAGAAAGCCTTGCGGCATTACGCAGCCAGTTCGGTCTGGATCAGTCGATCCCGGTCCAGCTCTGGCATTACCTGAGCAATCTGGCGCACTTGAACCTGGGCTACTCGCCTCGCTACGGCGCCACGGTGCAAGCGTTGATCAGCCAGCGTCTGGGCACCACCCTGACCCTGATGCTGCTGGCGCTGTTTTTCTCGCTGTTATTTGGCGTGGCCCTCGGCATGCTCATGGCCCGGTGGCAAGGGCGTTGGCCGGATCGGGTGCTGTCGGTGTGCTCGCAGTTCTTCTATTCGGTGCCGGGGTTCTGGATCGGCCTGATGCTGATCGTGGTGTTCTCGGTCAAACTCGGCTGGCTGCCCACCGGGGGGGCGGGTACTATCGGCGCCGACCTTCACGGCTGGGCGGCTGTCGGCGACACCCTGCGTTTCATGGCCTTGCCGGCCAGTTCGCTGGCGTTGATCTACATCGCCATCTACGCCCGGCTGACCCGCGCCTCGATGCTCGAAGCCGGTGCCCAGGATTACGTGCGCACGGCGCAAGCCAAGGGCCTGTCGCCGTGGGTGATCACCTTCAAACACGTGTTGCGCAATGCCCTGCTGCCGATCACCACGATGGCCGGCCTGCACTTCGGCGGCATGCTTGGGGGTGCCGTGGTCATCGAAACGGTGTTCAGCCTGCCAGGGTTGGGCCGATTGGCGTATGACGCGGTGATGGCCCGGGATTACAACGTGCTGCTGGGCATTCTGCTGATTTCCTCGCTGCTGGTGATCATCACCAACGTGCTGGTGGACCTGCTGCAAACCTGGCTTGACCCACGCATTCGGAGTCACCGATGAGCGCCCGCCGCAGCCCTGGGCTGCGCCGCTTTCTGCGCAATCCCACCGCGTTGGCCGGTCTGGCCTTTCTGATGGTGATCACCCTGCTGGCGGTGTTCGCGCCGCTGATTTATCCCGGCGACCCGCTGGGCATGGAAGCCGACGCCTTGCTCTGGCCGGGGCAGGATTGGCATTACCCGTTGGGCACCGATGCGCTGGGGCGCGACGTCATGGCCGGGGTGGTCCATGGCGGGCGGGTGTCGTTACAAGTGGGCATCCTGGCCAGCCTGTTCGGCGTGCTGCTCGGCCTGAGCATTGGCGCGGTGGCCGGTTACTTCGGCGGCAAGCTGGATTACGGCCTGCAACGGCTGATCGAGATCTTCCAGACCATGCCCAGCTTCGTGCTGCTCGTCGCGCTGGTGGCCATCGCGCAGCCCTCAGTGCCGACGCTGATTTTCGCCATCGGGGTGATTTCGTGGCCCACCGTCGCCCGACTGGTGCGCGCCGAAGTGCGCTCGATTCGGGAGCGCGAATACATCCTCGCCGCCCGCAGCGTGGGTTACAGCCACCTGCGCATCATCGCGCTGGAAGTGCTGCCCAACATCCTGCCGACGCTGATCGTCACCACGTCGATCATGGTCGCCTCGGCGGTGCTGATGGAGTCGGCGCTGTCGTTCATGGGCCTGGGCGATCCGAATCAGGTGAGCTGGGGCAGCATGATCGGCAGCGGCCGGGAGCAGATCCGCACCGCGTGGTACCTCACCGCGATTCCCGGTCTGGCGATCTTCCTGACCGTCCTCGCCTTCAACCTGATCGGCGACGGCCTCACCGACGCGTTCAACCCCTCCCGCGACCGGGCGTCCAAATGAGCCCGTCGCTGTCCTTAGTGCCCTTCTATGGAAACCCACCATGAGCCTGACTCGACGCCAGTTGCTGGTTTACGCCGGTGCCACCGCCACCCTGTTACAGCTGACACCCCGCTTCTCCTTCGCCGATGAACCGCCCGTGCGCGGCGGCACCCTGAGAATGCACATCGCCATCGAGCCGCCGATTCTGGTCAATCTGACGCACACCGCAGGCGCCACCGTGTACATCGCGGGCAAGATCACTGAGGGCTTGTTGACGTACGACCTGGACCTCAACCCGAAACCGCAGCTGGCCACGGCCTGGACGGCGAGCGACGACGGCCTCGAATACACCTTCACCCTGCGTCAGGGCGTGAAATGGCACGACGGCCAGGACTTCACCGCTGATGACGTGGTGTTCTCCCTGCAAACCCTCAAGGCCTCCAACCCGCGAGGCCGTGCGACCTTCGCCAACGTCGCCAGCGTTACGGCCGTCAACCCGCATCTGGTGCAGCTCAAACTCAGCAAACCTGCGCCGTACTTGCTCAAGGCCCTGGCCGCCTGCGAGTCGCCCATCGTGGCGAAACACGTGTACGGCGACGCCCGCCCGGAGACCCATGCCAACGCCACCGCACCCATCGGCACCGGGCCGTTCGTGTTCAAGGAGTGGGTGCGCGGCAGCCATGTGATCCTCGAACGCAACCCGAATTACTGGGACGCGCCGAAGCCGTATCTGGACCGGGTGATCGTGCGCTTCATCGCAGACTCGGCGGCGACGGTGGCCGCGCTGGAAGCGGGGGAAATCGACATCTCCACGGGTGGCGTGCCCCTCAGCGACATCGAGCGGATCAAGACCAATCCGCGCCTGAGCGTCGATGATCGCGGCGAGCCCTACGTCAACAGCATCACCCGCATCGAGTTCAACTTCGATAACCCGTACTTGCAGAAACACGCCGTGCGCACGGCCATTGCCCACGCGATCAACCTGGACTTCATCCGCAAGACCATCTTCCTCGGCTACGGCAAACCGCTGTACGGGCCGATCAGCCCGGACATGAAAAACTTCTACAGCCCGGACCTGCCCCGCTACGCCTTCGACGTGGCCAAGGCCAACGAATTGCTGGACCAGGCCGGATTGCCGAAAGACAGCAGCGGCGTGCGCTTCAAGCTGACGCTGGACCCATTGCCGGGCCCTGAAACCTACCGGCGCACGGCGGACTACATCAAACAGGCGCTGGCGAAAGTCGGCATCCAGGTGACCCTGCGTTCCCAGGATTTCGCGACCTACGTGAAGCGGGTGTACACGGATCGGGATTTCGACTTCACGCTGAACGGCATGAGCAACCTGTTCGACCCGACCGTGGGCGTGCAACGGTTGTATTGGTCGAAGAATTTCAAGCCAGGGGTGCCGTTTTCCAATGGCGCGCATTACAGCAACCCGAAGGTCGACCAGTTGCTGGAAGCGGCCGCGATAGAGACGGACGTGCAGAAGCGTTTCGGGTTGTTTGCGGAGTTCCAGAAGGTTGTCGTCGAAGACTTGCCGGATTTGGGCGTCATGACCTTGGCAAACCCGGTGGTCTACGACAAACGCGTGACCGATTTCTTCGTCGGCGCCGAAGGGTTGGGCGGGAACGGAGCGCAGATTTACCTTAAAGGTTGAGTGAATTCGCTCCCTCAGGGGATTCTGAGTCGCCACGCAATGTTTCATTTGGCGCGGACTGAACTGTGGGAGCGAATTTATTCTGGGCGGCATTCCGACGAAGGTGTTTCAGGCGACAGAGATGCAGCGGCTGTACTGACCTCTCGCGAATGAATTCGCTCCTACAGGGGGTTCGCGCTGCCGCACTGTTCGTAGCCTGGCGCGGACCCAACACCGTGGGAACGATCCATAAAAAAACAGGTTGCCCTCCGCCTGAGAAGCAACCTGTAAAAGCCTGAATCCTGATGTGCTGAGGCGACTAAATCGTCACTTGGCCGTGATCACCGACAGCTTGGTAATCCCCGCCTTTTCAATCGACGCCATGGCCCGGGCCACCTCGCCATAATTCACGCCGTTGTCCGCCTGCAACTGCACCCGCACGTCGGCATTTTTGTCCTTGGCCGAACGCAGGTTGGTCTCCAGCAGATCGGGCTGAATTTCATCCTTGTTGATGAACAGCTTGCCCTTGTCATCGATGCTCACCACCAGCGGGTCTTTCTGTTCCACCGGGGCGACGGCCTCGGTCTTGGGCAGGTTGATCGGGATGGAGTTGGTCAGCAGCGGCGCGGTGACGATGAACACCACCAGCAGCACCAGCATCACGTCCACCAGCGGCGTGACATTGATTTCACTCAGCACTTCATCGCTGTCTTGTGTGGAGAAAGCCATCTCAGGACGCCTCCTTCACTTTCTGGCCCGCACCGGTGGCGCCGGATTTCAGCACCGGGTGCAGCAG
This sequence comes from Pseudomonas sp. NPDC088368, assembly GCF_044753445.1. Classification (NCBI taxonomy): domain Bacteria; kingdom Pseudomonadati; phylum Pseudomonadota; class Gammaproteobacteria; order Pseudomonadales; family Pseudomonadaceae; genus Pseudomonas; species Pseudomonas sp. NPDC088368. The sequence goes on along the minus strand of NZ_JBIVNG010000008.1, from coordinate 96,738 downwards.
CACGCGGAACGCATTTTTCTGCGCCAGGCTGTAGAAATCGTGGGCAAAGTCATCCAGGTCCGCAGCGGTCAGTTTCAGACGACGCAGGTAATAGTTGTAAACCAGTACCGCTGGCACCGCGACAGCGATCCCGACACCGGTCGCCACCAACGCCGCACCAATCGGGCCCGCCACAGTTTCGAGGCTCGCCGAGCCCGCCGCGCTGATGCCCTTGAGTGCCGACATGATCCCCCAGACGGTCCCGAACAGGCCGATGAAGGGCGACGTGCTGCCGATGCTGGCGAGGATGGCAAGACCGGTTTCCAGCGAGCGGCGCTCGCGGACGATCTGCTGCCGCAAGGCACGTTCAAGGCGGTCCTGATGATTGATGGCCTGGCTCAAATCGGCGGCCTGCCCGCCTTCTGGCACCTGAATCGCGGCGTAGCCCGCCAAGGCGACACGGGCCGCAGCACCGGGTCGGGTCTGGGCCAGCTCAGCGGCGGAATCCAGGCTCGACGCCGCCCAGAATTGCTTGTGGAATTTCTTGTCCTGCCCCTTGAGACGGGCGAACTGCACACCTTTCAGCAGGGCCAGGCCCCACGTGGCGACGGAGAAGACGATCAGCAGCCAGATGACCGCGTGTTCGATGGAATCGAAGGGGGAAGCGATGAGGTTCATGTGAGGCTCTCCAACAAGGCAAGGGATCGTTGTAGCGATGCGCCTTTTGTCAGGTGGCCCGCGGTGTCACGAATAGGGGTTGAACGTTATTTGATCTTGAAATCGATGGGCACGCTGACCCAGCCGTCGATCGGGTCATTACCCTGTTTGGCCGGGACGAAACTCCAGCGTTTCACCGCCGCTTGCGCAGCGTCGTCGAGCTGCTCATGGCCGCTGCTTTTCTGGACCTGGATTTCGCTCGGCTTACCGGTGCCCAGCACATGCACACGCAGCAACACGGTGCCTTCCCAGCTACGCCGCATCGCCAGCGCCGGGTATTCCGGGGCCGGGTTATGCAGGTAACCGGCGCTGGCGGAGGCCGGGGTGATGGGCGCCGGGGCGGGTGGAGCCGGCGGTGCAGGCGCCGCAACCGGTTGTGGAGGTGTGGGCGGAGCAGGCGGTTGCTCGACCGGTTTGGCCACCGGTTTAGGCACGGGCTTCACCACAGGTTTTGGCTTGGGAATCGGTTTGGGCGGCGGCGGTTTCACGGCCAGTTCGTCTTCCACCGGAGGCGGCGGTTCGACCACGGGTTGAGGAATCGGCTCGGGCGGTGGTGGCGGTGTTTCGACCACAGGCGGCGCGGGCTGGGAGAACTCGATGGTCATCGGCGGGATTTCTGGCGGCACCACCGGCAAGGCTGGCGTCGGCGTGCTGTTGACCCAATAGATCACGGCGCCGTGCAAGACCAGCGCGAACGCACCGAGCAGCACGGCCTCTCGCCGACTCAGAATGCGCCGGGGCGTGGTGTGCAGCCGCGACAGCGCCAACGGCCCTCGATAGACCCGGCCCAGGTCGAGCAGCTCGCCGCCCGGCGCCTGACGCCAGAGCACGTCCAGTGCATTGGCGGTTTGGGCATTACTCATGTGTCACTCCTGCATGTCCACTTAAGGATGACAACGGCGTTCCAGAGCGTCTGACCTGCCGCAGTCACCTGCCGAATAATCCACGATTCGTTTTATCTCTTAAAAGAATATTTAGGTCGAAGACGCTTTGAATCAGGCATAAGCGACGCCCCGTGGCCTCGCTGATATTGCTGAATAAGCTAATAGCCAGAAGGTATTTAAAGATTATTTCTTAGAACTCTATGATTCAGCGCTTGGCGTTCGCCACCGTTTACGTCGACCCACATACTTCGAGCACGAATCCATCATGCCCAGCCCTTCCGACACCCGCCGTATTCTCCTTCGCCGTCCGCTGTTCGCGGGGCTGAGTCTCGCCCTCGCCCTTGCGTTCGTTTTGCCGTCAAGCGCTCAGGCACGGGAGACGGTGCGCATCGGCTATCAGAAATCGTCGACGCTGATCACATTGCTCAAGGCCCAGGGCACGTTGGAAAAAGCGCTGGGCAACGACAATATCGACATCAGCTGGCACGAGTTCCCGAGCGGGTTGCCACTGCTGGAAGCGTTGAACATCGGCAACGTCGACATCAGCGCGGATGTCGCCGACACCGTGCCCATTTTCGCCCAGGCCGCTCAGGCCAAACTCACCTATTTCGCTGAAGAGTCGGCCTCCCCCAGTGCGCAGGCCATCGTCGTCTCCAAGGATTCGCCGATCCAGCAACTGGCCGACCTGAAAGGCAAGAAAGTCGCCGTCACCAAAGCGGCGGGTACCCATTACCTGTTGATCGCGGCGCTGAACAAGGCAGGCCTGACCTTCTCCGACATTCAGCCCGCCTACCTCACACCGGCTGACGGTCGAGCGGCGTTCGAGAACGGCAAGGTCGATGCGTGGGTCACGTGGGAACCCTTCCTGACCAGCGTTCAGCGCCAACTGCCGACCCGCACCTTGACTGACGGCACCGGTCTGGCGAGCTACAAACGCTATTACCTGACCAGCACCGCGTACGCGGGCGCGCATCCGGAGGTGCTGAAGTTGGTGTATCAGCAGCTGCAGGAAGCGGGCAGCTGGATCAAGAAGAACCCTAAAGATGCCGCGAAAGTGCTGGGTCCGCTGTGGGGCAATCTGGACGTGGAAACCGTGGAATCCGCCAACGCCCATCGCAGCTATCAGGTCGAGCCGGTGAAGGCTGATCAGTTGGGCGAACAGCAAAAAATCGCCGATGCGTTTTTCGCCGCGGGTCTGCTGCCGAAGGCCGTGGATGCCAAGGACGTGGGCATCTGGACGCCCTGATTCGTCGCCACTGGCTCAATCTCACGCAACCGATTTTCGTTCACTTCCTATCGAGCACTGTTCATGAAAGGCCTGAAATCGCTGTCTGCTGCAATCGGCTCCGCCGTGCTGTTCAACGCACTGTTCGCCTCCTCCGCATTTGCCGGTCTGCTGGAAAAAGGCCGCACCCAAGGCCTGACCGCCGGGATCGCCAACGAGCAGCCTTACGCCTACATCGACACCACCGGCAAGACCGTCGGCGCCAACGTCGAGATTCTGCAAGCCATTCTCGGGCAATTGGGCATCAGCAAAATCGAAACCCCCATCACAGAATTCGGTTCGCTGGTGCCGGGGCTGGCGGCGGGACGTTTTGACCTGATCGGCGCGGGCCTGTTTATCAATCCGGCGCGCTGCAAGGTGATCGGCTATTCCAACCCGGTGACCCGCTCGGGCGGCGCGTTCATCGTCAAGGCCGGCAACCCGTTGAAGCTGCACAGCCTCAAGGATGTGGCCGCCAACGGTAAAGCGCGACTGGCGACGCAGCCGGGCAGCAACCAGGTGCAGGAAGCCAAAGACAGCGGCATCGCCACCAGCAACGTCGTACTGCTGGACAAGGACACCGACGCCCTCGCCGCGCTGCAAGCCGGTCGCGTGGACGTGGTGTATTTCCCGGACGCGGAGATCATCAACCTAGTCAAGAAAGCCAACGACCCAAGTATCGAGCGCGCCCTGCCGTTCGACCAGATCCCCGACACGGAAGGCAAGCCGACCTGGAATTACCACGCTTACGGTTTGCCGAAAAACGATCCTGAATTCACCCAGGCCTTCAACGGGGAACTGGCGAAACTGCGGGCGTCGGGTGAGCTGCTGAAGATATTGCAGAAGTACGGCTACACCGAAAATGAACTGGCTCCGGCGGATGTGACGGCGGAGCAGCGGTGTAACCGTTGAGGCTTCGTCTGACGCGGAATCAACTGTAGGAGCGAATTCAGTGTCGCCACGCAATGTTTCGTCTGACGCGGACTGAACTGTGGGAGCGAATTCATTCGCGAAGGTATTTCAGGCGCTGGAGATGTGTCGGCTGTACTGCCCTTTTCGCGAATAAATTCGCTCCCACAGGGATTCCGTGTCGCCACACAATGTTCCGTCTGACGCGGACTGAACTGTGGGAGCGAATTCATTCGCGAAGGTATTTCAGGCGCTGGAGATGTGTCGGCTGTACCGCCCTTTTCGCGAATAAATTCGCTCCCACAGGGATTCCGTGTCGCCACGCAATGCTTGGTCTGACGCGGACTGAATCTGTAGGAGCGAATTCATTCGCGAAGGTATTTCAGGCGCTGGAGATGTGTCGGTTACACCGCCCTCTTCGCGAATAAATTCGCTCCTACAGGGATTTCGTGTCGCCACGCAATGTTTGGTCTGACGCGGACTGAATCTGTAGGAGCGAATTCATTCGCGAAGGTATTTCAGGCGCTGGAGATGTGTCGGTTATACCGGCCTCTTCGCGAATAAATTCGCTCCTACAGGGATTTCGTGTCGCCACGCAATGTTTGGTCTGACGCGGACTGAATCTGTAAGGGATTCCGAGTCGCCATACAAAGCCGCGTCTGGCACAGGACGCTGCCTTTACCGGCCCCAACCCACACGAGTACGGCCATGTTCTTCGATTCTCCCGCCGTGGAAACGGCACGTTTCATTGCCCATCAGCTGGCCAACGGCGCATGGGTCACGCTCCAGCTCACGTTCTTCGCTCAGTTGATCGTCATCGTGATGTCGTTCGTCATCGCCCTGATGCGGCTCTCGCCCTGGCGAGTCCTGCGCTGGATCGCCACGGTCTACGTTGAAATCCTGCGGGGTATTTCGGCCCTTGTGCTGCTGTTTTACCTGTTCTTCATCCTGCCGCTGTTCGGCATCAGCCTGTCGCCGATGACCACCGGCATTCTCGGGCTGGGCCTTACCTTTTCCGCCTATGGCTCGGAGATCGTGCGCTCGGCCCTGAACAACGTCAGCCTCGGTCAGCGTGATGCCTTGCGCGCACTGGACTTCGACTCCATCACCGCCTTCCGCCGCATCGTGTTGCCGCAAGCCCTGCCCTTCATGCTGCCGCCCATGGGCAACCAACTGGTCGAACTGCTGAAAACCACCTCGCTGGTGTCATTGATCACCCTGAGCGACCTGACCTTTTCCGGCGGCCAGTTGATCACCACCCTCGGCCAACAAACGCTGATCTGGAGCATCGTGCTGGTCTGCTACTTCGCCATGGCCTGGCCGTTGAGCTGGCTGGTGAAACGCTACGAGCGCCACATCACGTCCTGGCGTCGCGGAGGTGCGAGATGATCTTCGACCCCGCATTCGCCTGGTCCATCATCCCGGACCTGTTCGACGGTTTGTTGGTGACCGTGCAGGTGGTGATTCTGGGCTTCCTCCTCGCGACGCTGATCGGCCTGCTGCTGGCGATTGCCCAACGTACACGGCACACCGTGATCAGGCGGCTGAGCAGCGCCTACCTGAGTTTTTTCCGCAACACCCCACTGATGGTGCAGCTGTACGTGCTGTTTTTCGCCCTGCCGTTGGCGGGGATCACGCTGCCAGCGATGTCCACGGGGGTGATCGGCCTGGGCCTGTATTACGGCTCGTACATCGCCGAAGGGTTTCGCGGCGCCATCGAAGGCGTACCGGCCGGTCAATGGGAAGCGGCCCGGGCACTGGACTTCCACGCCACGACGACCTGGCGCCGCATCGTCTTGCCTCAGGCGCTGAAACCAATGGTGCCGGTGCTCGGCAATTACCTGATCGGCATGTTCAAGGAAACACCTCTGTTGGCGGTCATCAGCATTCCCGAGCTGTTCCAGGCGGCCAAACAGATCGCGGGCATGAGCTACCGCTACAACGAGCCGTACACGGTCATGGCGCTGATGTTCCTCGCCATCAGCATCCCCACTTCCCTGCTGTTCAAATACTTCGAAAGGCGCAGTCATGTCTGATCTCACACACGGCCTCCCCCTCGGTTCGCCGCAGATCGTCCTCAACGGCGTGGTGAAGCAATTCGGTGAAAACCGGGTGATCGATCATCTGGATTTGAGCATTCCCCAAGGCCAGAAAGTCGCGCTGATCGGCCCCAGCGGTTCGGGGAAGTCCACGGTTTTGCGCCTGATCAAAGGGCTCGAAACCTACCAGCAAGGGCGTATCGAAGTGGCGGGCGCCAACGTGCCTGCGCGGTCCTCTGGCTGGCGCTGGCCAGGGTCGAAGAAGGCGCCGGTGGTGCATCGGGTGGGCATGGTGTTCCAACAGTTCAACCTGTTCCCGCACCTGACCGTGCAGGAGAACGTGACGGAGGCGCCGTTTCGGGTGCTGAAACTGAGTCGTGAAGAGGCATTGGCCCGCGCCCATGAATACCTGGGGTTGGTGGGCTTGAGCCACAAGGCCGACGCCTACCCGGCGCAGTTATCGGGCGGGCAGCAGCAGCGCGTGGCGATTGCCCGCGCGCTGGCGATGCGGCCGCAGGTGATGCTGTTCGATGAAGTGACCTCGGCCCTCGACCCGGAATTGGTCGGTGAGGTGTTGGCGGTCATTCGCGCCATTGCCCATGAGCAGCAGATGACCATGCTGCTGGTGACCCACGAAATGAAATTCGCCCAGGACATTGCCGACCGGGTGCTGTTCATGGAAGCCGGGAAAATCGTTGCGGACGGCACGCCCGATCAGATTCTCGTCAACCCGCAGAACGAACGGACGCGGCGGTTTTTGAATGTGGTGGAGCGGCGGTGAATCAGTGACGACGCCTTCGCTGCCGTCGTAACCTCCGGCGTCTCCCACAAGGATCTTTGGCGTATCGAGGCGCTGTGCCCGACGCAGATCCTGTAGGAGCTTCTGGAGGTTACGACAGTGGCGAAAGCGGTAGGTCAGACCCTCATCCATCACTGACTCACCGCCCACGCGCTGGAAACGACCTTACGGCTTCCAGTCCCCACCTTCGACGATCACCGCCGCAGGGTCGGTGCCATCGGCCAGTTGGCTGCGCACATACTGGTCGTAGAGCTTGAGCAGGTATTTTTCCTTGCCCAGAGTGGCGAGTTCGGTGTTCACCCAATCACGCAGCTCGACGTTGCCTTTCTTCACCGCCGGGGCAATCGGTGCTTCGTCGCCCAGTTTTTGGGTCAGCACGCGATAGCCGGGGTTTTGCTTGGCCCAGCTGAACAGCACCAGGTTGTCCTGCGCGTAGGCATCGCCGCGACCGTTGGCCAAGGCTTGCAGCGACTCGGAGTTCTTCTCGAATTTCAGCAGTTTCCAGTCCGGGTGGTTCTTGGTCAGCCAGATGTCCGCCGTGGTGCCAGTAGTGACGATGGTGGTCTTCTTGGCCAGGTCATCAAGGCTCTTCACGTCGCTCTTCTCCGGCACCAGCGCCTGCACCGCCACGCGCAGGTTCGGGTGGGTGAAGTCCACGACTTGGGCGCGCTCCGGGGTCACGGTCATGTTGGCCAGGATCAGGTCAACCTTGTCGCTTTGCAGGAACGGAATACGGCTGGCCGGCTCGACCACCACGAATTCGATTTTCTTTTCGTCACCCAGCAGATCCTTGGCGAAACGGCGGCCCAGGTCGGTATCGAAACCCACGTAGTCGCCCTTCTCGTTGACGAAGCCGAACGGCGGTTTGTCGCTGAACACGCCCACCACCAGCTTGTCGCGGGCCTTGATCTTGTCCAGATACCCTTCGGCATGGGCAGCGACGCTGCCCCACAATCCGAGGGCCAGTAGAGGGAAAACGAGGGCAGTTTTAAGATTCACGGTGCATTCCTTTTAGGCATATTTTCTACGTAGGAGAATTTCTCCAGAAACTGCTGCGCGCGTGCGGTCTGCGGGGAGCTGAAGAAGGTTTCGGGGTCGGCCTGTTCGACGATGCGGCCACCGTCCATGAACAGCACCCGGTCCGCCACCGCACGGGCAAAGGCCATTTCGTGGGTGACGATCAACAGGGTCATGCCGCTGCGCGCGAGGTCGAGAATCACCTCCAGCACTTCCTTGACCATTTCGGGGTCGAGGGCAGCAGTCACTTCGTCGAACAGCATGACGTTGGGGTTCATGCATAACGCACGGACGATGGCGATGCGTTGCTGCTGGCCACCGGACAACTCGCGGGGAAAGGCGTCGCGTTTGTCCAGCAGGCCGACCCGCGCCAACAGCGTTTCGGCTTGCTGCCGCGCCTCGGCCTTCGGGCGTTTCTGCACGTTGACCGGGCCCAGCAAAATGTTGTCCAGCACGCTCATGTGCGGAAACAGGTGATAGCTCTGGAACACCATGCCGATCTGCTGGCGAACGAGGCGCCAGTCGGTGTTGGCCGCCAGCTCGCGCCCCATGAAACGGTAGTGCCCGGCGTGGCCCGCTTCGAGCCCGTTCAGGCAACGCAGCAAGGTGCTTTTGCCACAGCCGCTGGGGCCGAGAATGACCAGCACCTCGCCCTCTTTGACCTGGAGATCGACGTCCTGCAACACCGGGACATCGCCAAAACGTTTACTGAAACCGGACAGCTCTATCAATGCACTCATGCGTGACTCCAGCGTCGCTCAAGCACACGAGATGCGGCTGACAACGGGTAGCAGACGAGAAAGAAAAACAGGAACAGGAAGCCGTAGATCAGCACCGATTCGTAGGTGCGCTCGATGATTTGCTGGCCGATCTTGATCACATCGACCACGCCGATCAGCACCGCCAGCGAGCTGGTTTTGATGATGCGGGTGAACACGTTGATCATCGGCGGCGTCATGCGCTGCAAGGCCTGGGGCAACAAGACCCGGCCATACAAACCGGGCAAACCCAGACCGATGGCCAGACCGGCCTCGCGCTGACCACGGGGGATCGAACGCAAGGCGCCGCGCACCACTTCGCCGGTTTCGCTGATGCCCCAGAGGGACAACACCAGCACCGCGCACCAGAAGCCCGGAATGCTCCAGCCGAAAAAGATCGGCAAGCCGAAGAAGAACAGGTACAGCCACACCAGCACCGGAATCGCCCGAAACGCTTCCAGGTAAATCAGCAGGATCGTGTCCAGCCAGCGAATGCCCAGGTTGCGCAGCACGCCATACGCCAGGCCGCCGACGCTGCTGAACACAATGGCCAGCGCGGAAATGCCCAGCGTGCGACCGATCCCCGTCAGCAATTGCGGTGCCGACACCCACAGCAACTCAAGACCCGAACTGGCCATGCTGGAGCCTCCTTTCAATCACGCGCAGCAACAGCGACAGCGGCACGAACAGCAGCACGCACAGACCGGTCATGACCGCGAGCATTTCGTAGGTCTTGTAGTACAACGCGATGTAGTTTTTGGTGGTGTACAGAATCTCGGGCACAGCCACCGCCGAGACCACGGTGGTTTCCTTGAGCAGGAACACGAAGTTGGCGAACAATGCAGGCAGGCTGAGGATGCCCGCTTGCGGCAGGATCACATGACGCAGCAACTGCCAGCGCGACAGGCCAATCGACAGCCCCGATTCGATCTGCGCCTTGGGCACCGCCGCGACACCGGCCCGGAGGATTTCCGTGAGGTACGCCCCGCCGAGAAAGGTCATGGCGATGATTGCCGAGGCAAATCCGGAGATGCGGATGCCGATGCTCGGCAGCGCGAAGTAGATGAAAAACAGTTGAATCAACAGCGGCGTGTTCCGCGCCAGTTCAACGTACCAGCGCACCAGGCGTTGCAGCACGGGCACTTCGAATACGGCGATGGCGGCGTTGATCAAGGCGACGCACAACGAGGTGGCGATGGCGATCAACCCGACTTGCAGGGTGACCCCCACCGCGACGAGAAACGCGGGCAAGGTGGACAGCGCAAAATCGACATCGAAATTCATGGCGATTCACGCGAGGGCAGGCAGCCCCAGGACGCAGGGAAAGACAACAACGGACACTCCTGAACGATCAGACACAACGCGCCGGGCAGCGCATCGCGGGATGGATTCTGGGGATTGCAGGCTTTGTGCCATGCGTCATTAGCGCCGTTTTCAAGGCCTGCAGACGTCGAATGATGGACGTAACTGTCTGTTTTAAAGCATTTTTGTTCGGGCGGTGTTGCTGGAGCAACAGCAGGCGAGCCGTCTTTCAAGTTTGAAAGGTCGATCGATAGCATTATGCGAACTTCGCGCCATCTATAGCCGCTGAACGTCATTAGCCGACCGCTTCGGCGGCGCCGTGAAAGGCGTATGATTCGGCCAGCAGACACGCCTAAGCTAATGCCAAAATGATATTTAAAACAAAATTAATAGAACCTTATGCTCCATGCCTGACCGCCGTTCGCTGTGACCGGCGCCGACTTTCAACCAAGGCATCGACCCCCATGATCAAGACACATTGGACGGCCCCTCTCTCTTTGGCATTGAGCGTGTTTGCGTTCTCAATGGCCGCCCAGGCCGCTGACCTCACGTTCGGCTACATCACCGGCATCGACCCGGTGAAGCGCGCCATCGCCGACGGTGAGTACGAAAAAGCCATCGGCCAGAAAATCGACTGGCGCCAGTTCGACGCGGGCCCTGCGGTGATCGCGGCGATGGCCTCGGGTGACGTGCAAATCGGCAATTTGGGGTCGAGTCCGCTGGCAGCGGCGGCGTCAAGGAAAGTGCCGCTGGTGGCGTTCATCGTCACCTCGCAGATTCAGAGTTCCGAAGCGCTGGTGGTGCGTAATGGCAGCGGCATCGACAAACCGGAAGACCTGATCGGCAAGAAAATCGCCGTGCCGTTCGTGTCCACCTCGCACTACAGCCTCCTTGGCGCATTGAAGCACTGGAACATCGATCCGAAGAAAGTCACCATCCTCAACCTGACCCCGTTGCAGATCACGGCAGCGTGGAAACGTGGCGACATTGATGGCGCGTTCACGTGGTCGCCTGCGTTGGGCGAAATCCGCAAGTCCGGCAAGATTCTGACCGACGCCGGGCAGGTGTCGCAGTGGGGTTCACCGACGTTTGAAGTCTGGGTGGCACGCAAGGATTTTGCCGAGAAACACCCGGACGTCGTCGCCAGTTTTGCCAAGGTCAGTCTGGCCGCCATTGCGGATTACACAGCCCATCGTAGCGAGTGGACGGCCGACTCCACGCCGGTCAAGACCATTGCGCGGTTCACCGGTGCCAATGCAGCGGACGTTCCGGAGTTGCTGGACGGCTCGCACTTCCCCACGGCGGCAGAACAGAAATCGCCTGAATTGTTGGGTGGCGGAACCGTGACGGCGATTGCCAAGACGGCGGAGTTTTTGAAGGATCAGGGGAAGATTGAAAGCGTACTGCCGGATTATTCGGCGTATGTGAGTGAGCAGTTCATTGCCAAATAGGTGACCGCTTCCACAATCGAGGAATGCCGGCGACGGTGATTCCTGGAGGAGCGAATTTATTCGCGAGAGGCCCGTTTGGTCGATGGATCGGCATTGCCTGACCCACCTTCGCGAATGAATTCGCTCCCACAGCTCTGTTGTAGGGCGCCCACAAGGTTATCGAGGCATTCCACCCGAGGACCGCCTGACGATCTTGATCGAATGCTTGATGTTGGGCTTGCGCGTCACGCTGATGGCCCGTTTGGTCACGGTGTCCAGCGTGATGTTCCAGAACCCGCTGCTCGGCACGACGATTTTCGCGGGGAACCGGTCGAACGCGCCGCCGTGGTAGGTGTGCCGGCCGCCGTTCTTGAAGCTGCGAAAGTTGGCGTCGCTCATGAGCCGGATGTTGCACACGCCCGACGACTCGATGACCACGATGTCACCTTCATTGAGGTGCTCGCGCTGATGGATGTATTTCATGGGGAACCACAGACAGGACAGACAAGCCGCGAGAATATCACGGCGGCCTGCCCCGCTCCCCGGCTACATCGTCAGGTACGCCTTGCGCACCGCCTCGTTCGCCGCCAGTTCCGCCATGCTGCCCTCATAGCGCACCAGCCCCTTCTCCAGCACGTAGGCCCGGTCCGACACCAGCCCGGCAAAGTGCAAATTTTGCTCGGACAGCAGAATGCTCGCGCCCTTGGCTTTCAACGCCAGGATCATGTGCGCCATCTGCTCGACGATCACTGGCGCGACCCCTTCTGACGGCTCATCCAGCAGGATCAGAAACGGATTGCCCATCAGCGTGCGCGCCACGGTCAGCATCTGCTGCTCGCCGCCACTCATCTGCCCGCCCGGCCGGTCCTGCATGGCGCCGAGGTTGGGAAAGAACTCGAACAGTTGTTGCGGCGTCCAGTTCAGTGCCTCGGTGCCGTCCGGCCAATGCCGGTTGGCCTGACGCCCCACTTCCAGGTTCTCGGTCACGGTCAGGTGAGTGAACACGCGCCGGTCTTCAGGGACGAACCCCAGCCCCAGCCGCGCCCGCTCAAAGGGCGCCAGCGCCGAGATGTCCTGCCCCATGAAGTGAATGCCACCCTGACGCCGCGCCAGCATGCCCATCAACGCCTTGAACGTGGTGGACTTGCCCGCGCCGTTGCGCCCCATCAAGGCCACGACTTCGCCGCGTTTCACGTTGAGATTCAGGTCGTACAGCACCTGGGCCGCGCCGTACCAAGCGTTGAGGCCGGTGACTTCCAGGAGCGATTCACCGACTGAAGCGGCCTCCGGGCGTTGCGTGGACAGCACTGCGTTCATACCTGCACCTGCGACTGAGCGATTTCGTTTTCGAACGTCTTGCCGGTACCGAAATACACTTCCTGCACCTTCGGGTGATTGCGGATGTACTGCGCGTCGCCCTCGGCAATCAAACGCCCACGGGCCAGGACGATCATCCGGTCGGCGTAGGCAAAGACCACGTCCATGCTGTGCTCAGTGAAGAGCACGGCCATCTTGCGCTCCACCACCAGCCGCTTGGTCAGTGCCATCAGGTCGTTGCGTTCTTCCGGCCCCATCCCCGCCGTGGGTTCGTCCATCAGCAGCAGTTTCGGGTCGTTGGCCAGGCCCATTGCCAGTTCCACCCGCTTGACGTCGCCGTACGCGAGTTCGCTGCACGGACGTTCGGCGTGCCGCTGCATGCCGACTTGGGCGAGCAAGTCCATGGCCTCTTCGCGGTACTGTTTGCGCGCCGAGGTGAACAACGAAAAGCCTTTGCCGTGATGGGAAAGCAACGCCATCTGCACGTTTTCCACCACGGTCAGCGAGGCGAAGGTTTCGGCGATCTGGAAGGTGCGGCCCACCTGCATGCGACAGATGTCTCGCGGGCGTTTGCCCACCAGTTCCTGACCCAGCAGACGGATCGAACCGCCCGAGGCCTTGAGCTGCCCGCCGACCATGTTGAAGGTGGTCGACTTGCCTGCGCCGTTGGGGCCGATCAAGGCCAATAGCTCGCCTTCGTGCAGGTCGAAGTTGATGCCGTCAACGGCCCGGACGCCGCCGAAGGACTTGTTCAAGTCACGTACTTGCAGAAGCGTCATGCCTGTTTCTCCATCACCGTTGCGGCGCTCGACTCATGCGTCGGCGACCGGGATCGCCACGCGTGCCACCACCCGCCCACTTGTTGAAAGAACCCGGCGATGCCCTGCGGAAAGACCAGTACCAGCAGCAGGATCACGCCGCCAAACACCGCCCGCCAATAGTCGGTGGCGCGCATGATCGAGTCCTGCAAGACGCTGAAAACACTGGCGCCGACCACCGGACCCAGCAGGTTCTGAATGCCGCCGAGCAGGACCATCACCAGCCCGTCCACCGACTTGCCGACCGCCATGGCGTCCGGCGAGATGCTGCCCTTGGAGAAGATGTACAGAGTGCCCGCCAGTCCGGCGAACACCCCGGCGATGACGAACGCCAGCCATTGCACGCGTTTGACGTCGATGCCGATGGCGTCGGCGCGCAAGGCTGAATCCCGCGCCGCCCGCAGGCTGTAGCCAAACGGCGCGAACAGGATGCGTCTGACCAGAAAAATACTCACCGCCACTAAAATCAGCGTCAGGTAGTAATAGCGCGTGCCGTCGAGCCAGGCCGACGGCCAGATGCCGGTGATGCCGTTGGAGCCGCCGGTGACGTCCTCCCACTGGAATACCACCGACCAGACGATCTGCGAGAACGCCAGCGTCAGCATTGCCAGGTACACCCCCGACAAGCGCACGCAGAACCAGCCGAAGACGAACGCGCCCAACCCCGCCACCAGCGGCGCGAAAGCAAAGGCCATCGGCATGGGCATCGTCAGCACCTTGAACAGAATCGCTGCGCCGTACGCTCCCAGCCCAAAGTACGCGGCATGGCCGAACGAGTGCATGCCACCGGGGCCCATGATGAAGTGCAGGCTCACCGCGAACAGCACGGTCACCAACACGTCTTGAGTCAGCACGCTGGCATAGGGCAGCCAGGTCGAGAGCAGTGGCAGCACGGCCAATACCAGCAACACCACACCGACCAGCCATTTGAACGAGGTCGAACCCGGTCGCATCGGGGCTTCTACCGGCGCCGAGTTGCGGCTGGTGGCTTGCGGTTTGCCCATCAGGCCCCACGGCCGGATCACCAGCACCACGGCCATGACCAGGAACTCGATCACCAGCGTGAGTTTGGAGAACGACACGCTGATGCCGAACAGGGTGACCGACCCCAAGCCGATGCACAGCGCCTTGATTTCGGCGATCAGCAGGGCCGCGACATAAGCCCCCGGCAACGAACCCATGCCGCCCACCACCACGATGACGAAGGCCTCGCCGATGGTGCGCAAATCGAGGGAAAGGCTGGCCGGTTCGCGGGGCAACTGCACCGCGCCCCCGAGCCCCGCCAGCATCGCGCCCAACGCGAAGACGCTGGTGAACAACCACGCCTGATTGACGCCGAGGGCGCCGAGCATTTCCCGGTCCTGAGTCGCCGCGCGGACCAGCACGCCCCAGCGGGTGCGCACCAGCAACAGCCACACCAGACCGAGCACGAGCGGCCCGATGGCAATCAGGAAAAAGTTATAGGTGGGGAACTGACGCCCCAGAATATCGATGGAGCCGGACAACCCCGGTGCACGACGACCGAGCAGTTCTTCCGCGCCCCAATAGCCGAGCACCGCGTCGTTGATGACCAGCACCAGGGCGAATGTGGCCAATAACTGGAACAGTTCCGGCGCCTTGTAGATGCGGCGCAGCAGAACGATTTCCACCACAGCGCCAATCAGGCCCACGGAAATCGCCGCCAGCGCCAACCCGAGCCAGAACCCGGCCGCGCCCATCGACCCCATGAGGTGTTCGACGATGGAATAGGCGATGTACAGCCCGAGCATGTAGAACGAGCCATGGGCGAAGTTGACGATGCGGGTCACGCCGAAGATCAGCGACAACCCCGCCGCCACCAGAAACAGCGACGACGCTTCGGCCAAGCCGTTGAGTAACTGTGAAAATAACGCTGAAAAGTCCATGACGCCCTCGATCTGGAGGTGGAACGGTGTAGCTGTTGCGTCGATCGCTGTAGCAACACGGCTTGACGGCAGTAGCGTCCGTAAGATCACCACCGCCAGCAAGACGTGTTGCTACGCCCTTCGGGCAGAATCACCCACCACGAATCACTCGGCCGGACGCAACTTGCGCACGTCATCATCGGAAGGCAGCAGGGTGTCGCCCGGCTTGAAGGTGTAATCCACCATCACGCCCGCACCGTCCTTGACCGCCAGCTTGCCGACGTACAGACCCCAGGTCGCCTGGTGGTCGATCTTGCGGTATTCCAGCGGGCCGTCCGGGGTGTTGACCTTCAGGCCGCTGAACGCATCGACCAAAGACTCGGAGTCCGTCTTGCCGCCCGCCGCCTTGATCCCGGCCGCGATGGACTGGATCGCCGAATAGCCGATGTCCGAGCCGAAGCGCAGGTTCTCGGTGCCGTATTTGGCGTGATACGCCGCAACGAAGGCTTTGTGCGCCGGGGTGTCGATGCTGTACCAGGGGTAGCCGGTGACGGTCCAGTTCGGCGGAATCTCGTCCTTCAGCGGCTCCAGGTATTCCGGTTGACCGGTGATGATGCTCAGCACCGGCAGTTGCTCGCCAAAGAAGCTGCGGGTGGTGCCTTCGCGAATGAACTTCGCCAGGTCAGCCCCGAACAATGCGTTGAACAGCGCATCCGGTTTCGAGTCCACCAGCGCCTGCACCACGCTGCCCGCATCGACCTTGCCGAACGGTGGCGCTTGCTCGGTCACGAATTCCACATCGGGTTGACGGGCCTTGAGCAAGGTCTTGAAGGCACTGGCCGCCGCGGTCCCGAACTCATAGTTGGGGTACACCAGCGCCCAGCGTTTCTTGTGCAGCTTGACGGCTTCGTCCACCAGCGCCGAGGTCAGCATGTAGGTCGAGGCATCGAGGCGATACGTGTAGCGGTTGCCCGCGCTCCAGACGATGTTGTCGCTGAGGGCTTCGGTGATCAGCACGAAACGTTTTTTCTGCTTGGCGTAGTCCGACAGCGCGGTGCCGATATGGGCGTAGAACGCACCGGCCAGCACATCGACGTGCTCGCGGTTGATCAGGTCTTCGGCCTGACGGATCGCGTCGCCCGGGTTGGCATTGTCGTCACGGGTGATCAGCTCCAGTTGCTTGCCGTTGACACCCCCTGCCGCATTGATCTGTTCAACGGCCAGTTCCATGCCCTTCTTGTAGCCGTCGGTGAACACCGGCTGGGATTTGTAGCTGTTGATGTCGCCAATCTTGATGGTGTCCGCCGACCAGGCGGCGCCGCTGACGATCAAGGCGATCACGCCCGCCAACAGGTTCGATTTCGTGAAACGTGCACGCATGTTCATGGTGTTCTCCAAGCTGATCAGGTGAAAGGCTTGCACAGCATTAGGGCGTTCCAGGCTCGGACCACCGTTATTAAACGGGCAGTTAATTAAATAGCAACGCGTGTGCCAGATTGGCTTGTTGTAGGGTCAGGCGTTGTCCAGCAACGTCAGCGCTTCGGTCATCGGCTTGACCACCGCGTACTTCTGCGCCAGGTCGAACAGGTTGGCGTCATGGGGGCCGATGGCTCGATCTCCGACACAGTCGCTGACCACCAAGGGCCGGAATCCGTGGTTCAGCGCGTCGAGCACACTCGCCCGCACGCACCCACTGGTGACCGCGCCCGCCACCAGCAGCGTGCGCACGCCCCTGAACGTCAGCCATGCGGCGAGATCGGTGCCGAAGAATGCAGACGGCAAGGTTTTGCGCACCACCAACTCGCCTGCCACGGGGGTCAGCTGCGCCACAATGGCGCTGCGGGGTGCGTGTTCGGTCAGGGTGAGCATTGACGGCACTTTAAGAGAAAACACGTTGGCGTCCGCCCCGTCGTCGGCAAAAACGATCCGCGAATGGGCAACCGGCCAGCCCTGTGCCCGTGCGTGGGCCAGCAACAGTTCGGTCTGCGCGATGGCCTGGGGAATGTTGCCGCCGCCGAAGATCTCCGGGTCGGCAAAGCCTTCCACCAGATCGACGATCAGCAGCGCGTAAGGCGCGGGCAGCGCCATGTCGGCACCGAAGCCCTGACGTTGGTAGCTTTCAAGATCGTTGCTCATCAGACCTGCTCCTCGTTGATCACCTTGCCTGCCTCGACCACCACCCGGTCATCCAGTGAAACCGTGCAGCCGCGCAGGGGAATGTCGATGTGACACGCCGTCGTCCGCGACCCGCCCGCCTCGTTGTTCGGCCCCAGTGAAAACAGGAAATTGCCCTCGTACGCCCGCGCATCCATGCCGATGTGTGCTTCGCGATCCAGCAGCCCCAGCGTTGACCAGCGCGCCCGGGGTTGCAGCCCCCAGCCGATGTGAGAAATGGCGTAGGCCTCCGGGTCGGCGAAGCTTTCCATGTAATCGCGCAGCAATGCCGCGTCGACGCCGCCTTCGATGCGCGTGGCGTAGCCAGCCTCGACGGTCAGCACGATGGGGTCCTGCACATAACTTTTGTGCGGCAAGAGGATGTCGCCCCGGTCGATGACGATGGTGCCGCTGGCCTGCAATTCATTGGGCCAGGTCAGCACGAAGCCGCTCGGCCAGTGATCCCAGCGCCCCGGCGTATCGACGAAGCCGTATTCACTGATCGCCGGGAATTCGCCCAGCGGACAGGACAGTGACGTTCCGGCAGGCGACGTGACGGTCATCCGGCTGGCCTCCTCTATCTTCGCCGCAGCGGCCATGACCCGCGTGCGATCTGCCTCGGTCGGCACCATGCGCGCAAGAATTTCCGGCGGCTCGACCGCCAGCAGAATTTTCGTGCCCCCGGCGAGAATGTCGTGCTGCTCGGGAGAGAACAGCAACGTCATCAGGTCCAGCACCAGGTCGCTGGCTTTCAGGGCGGCCATCGCAGGCTTGTTGCCGGTCAACGGCGTGGTGCCCAGATAGGCCAACGGGTCGCGGCTCAGGGAGCGCTCGCCATTGACCGGGGCCAGGTCGAGGCGGCTGATCACCGCGCCCAGCGACTGACAGGCAATCTGCGCGGTGCGCAAGGTTTGCGGATGGGTGTCGGCGCCCGTGAGGATCGTCACGGCTTGCCCCGCTTGCAACTTCGAGAGGCGCAACACCTGGGTCCAGGCCTCGATCATCGTGAAATCACTGACGGCCATGACGTGCACCCTCCTCGCTCAATGACGCGCCGAGAAAATCCCCCAGCGCGGTGTAGAAACCTTCCTCGTTGTCCCACGGAATCATGTGCCCGGCATCCGCGACTCGCACATGGGCCAGCGTGGGTAACAGCGCCTGGCATTCGGCGACGTCCTCGTCCTTGACCACCTCGCCCCTGGCGGCCGTGACCAGCAACGCCGGGCAATCGATGGCGGCGATATTTTCCACCACCGCGTCTTCGTGAAAGCCATTGAAACTCGCGAGGATTGCCCGCTCGTCACAGGTGTGCAGCCACTCGGCACGCAAGGCCAGTTGGGCCTCGGTCCAGGTGGGGCAAAAAGCGCGCATGTCGGCGACGCTCATGCCGACCTTGGCCTGGCGAATCGAATCGATGTACCACGGCAGGTGCGCCGGATAAGGCCGACGCCCCGGCCCGGAAACAGGCGGGTCCACCAACACCATCCGCGCCATGCTTTGGGCGCCGGTCGCCTTGGCCCGCAACGCGATGCGGGCACCCATCGAGTGACCGACCACGCTGTAACGCTCGAAGCCCAGCGCGTCGGCGAACGCGACCAGATCCGCTGCCTGAGCGTCGAGGCTGTAATCCAGCGCGTCACCGGATTCCGAAAGCCCACGCCCGCGCACGTCCAGCACATACGTGTCGAAGCGGCTGGCGAAGCGTTCGGCGACAAAGCCCCAGGTGACCGCCGGGCTGGTGATGCCCGGCACGATGATCACTGGGTCCAGCCCCTCGGCTGCACCCTCCGGCGGCCCGTAACGCAAATAATGCTGGCGAATCCCGTTGGCGTGCACGTGGCCGCCGTAGCGAAGATGACTCATGGCATGACCCCTTCCGTTATCGTTCTGTCCGATCTGCAATCGTTGGCTGCGCGATTGCAATCAGGCGGGGATTTTCTGCGCCAGTGGGAAACGGGTTTCGCAGTCCCGGGCGTCGTATTCGTAGACCCAGTTGGCCTGAATCCCCACGGCATTCGGGTTAAGCAACTGACGCCAGCGGTAGGCCATGTCGCGCTTGAGCTGCGACCACGCCGACGGCAGGTGATAGGTGCGCCCGCGCTCCCGTGCTTCCAGTTGAACCCGACTGGTGCGTGGCAGGCGTTCCAGTTCATAGGCGCGCAGGGCCTGCTGCAATTGGCGCGGGCCGTGATACGCCAGGGACTGGGCCAGCACGTAACCGTCTTCGATGGCCATCGCCGCGCCTTGGGACAGAAACGGCAGCATCGGGTGCGCGGCGTCACCCAACAGCGTGGCGTTGCCTTTGGACCAGGTCTTCATCGGGTCGCGGTCGAACAGCCCCCATTTGAAAATCGCGTCGGGGTCGGTGCGCTTGAACAGCTCGATCAGGTTCGGGTGCCAGCCTTCGAACCCCGCCAGCAATTCCTGCTGCGTGCTCTTGGCGTTCCAGGACTCCTCGACCCACGATGGGTTTTCGTTCACGGCGACGATGTTCACCATCGACCCGCCCTTCACGTAATACGTCACGACATGGCCTTTGGGCCCCATCCAGAAACTCGAGTCCGGGCTGACAAACGGCAGCGGGTGTTTATCGACGTTGACCAGCGCACGCCAGCACATGTGGCCGGTGTAGTTCGCCGCCTCTTCACCCCACAGTTGCTCGCGAATCACCGAACGCACGCCATCGGCGCCAACGATCAAGTCCGCCTCGAACTCCGAGCCGTCGGCGAATTTCGCCACGGCGGTGCTGCCCAGTTGTTGAAGGCCTACGCAATGAGCGCCAAAGGTGGCTTGCCCCGGCTTGATGTCGCTCGCCAGCGCGGCGTGCAGATCGGCGCGGTGTACGTGATAGAACGGCGCGCCGTACAGCGCCGGGCAGGATTCTTTAAGCGGCGTGCGAAACAGTTCGCGGGCGGTTTTCCAGTTGCGGCCGACCATCGCGTCGGGCAGAAAACCGATCGTTTTCAGTTGATTGTCCAGCCCCAGTTCACTCAGCACCTTGACCGCGTTGGGGGTCATCTGCACGCCCGCGCCGACTTCGCCGAACATCGGCGCGCGCTCGAAAATCCGCGCTTCGATGCCACGCTGTTCGAGGGCTCGGGCCAAGGTGACGCCGCCGATACCGGCGCCGATGATGCCGACTCGCAATGCTCTGTCCACGGGTGTTCCTCCTGCCGCGCGAGGGTGTTACGCGCCGGCCTCTTGTAATAATTGATCAACCAATTAATTAAATGGCAAAAAAAACGCCGGGCATTCCAGCGCTACAGGTCGAGTACCAGGCTGTCGCCCACGCCACGCGAGCAGCAGATCATCATGCTTTCGCTGCGCTCCCGCTGTTTGGGCGTCAGCACCGTGTCGCGGTGTTCCACTTGCCCGCTGAGCACCTTGACTTCACAGGCGCCGCATACCCCTTCTTCGCAGGAATACGCCACATCGACACCCGCCGATTCACAGACTTGCAACAGGCTCAGTTCGGCGGGCACGGTCAGCGTCAGCCCAGAGCGTTGCAGGCGTACCTGGAAGCTGTCGCCGGGTTGCAGCGCATCCGTCGTCGCGCTGAAACGCTCGCGATGGGTGTTGGCTTCCGGTCGGTCCAGCGTCAGTCGGTCAAACTCATCGACCATGCCTTGCGGCCCGCAGCAATAAAGCTGGGCGCTATGGGGCAGTTTTGCGATCACGTCCTTCAGGCGAGGTGGCGCAATTCCGCCGCAACGGGTGTGGAAGAGCTGCACGCCTTCGGTTTCCTGACACAGCGCTTCATGGAACAGCATGTGTTGCGCGCTCGCCGCCCAGTAGTACAGAAACACCGTGCGCCCGCTGGCCTTCAACTGCTGGTACATCGAGATGATCGGCGTGATGCCGATGCCGCCCGCAAACAGGTGAAACGCTTCGTCGCTGGGCATCAGCGGGAAGTGATTGCGCGGCGCCGACACCTCGTACGTCGCGCCCACCACCGATTCGAAATGCAGCTTGCGCGAACCGCCCTTCCCCACTTCAGCCAGTTGCACCGCGATCCGGTACTGGCTTGGCTCGGTTGCCGGCCACAGCAAGGAATACTGACGCAGCAGGTCCGGGGCCATCGCCACGTCCACGTGAGCACCCGGCTCGTAAGGCGGCAGCGGTTGCCCGTCGAGGGATTCGAAGGTGTAAAGGTTGATGCCCGGCGCGCCGTATTCGATGGCGCGCAGACGCACGCTCAACAAGCCGTCAGATAACGCCATATTGGATGCCCTTGTTGCGCAACCAGGTGCGGTAGCGCTGGCCCATGAGGTCGGTGCGGTGGTGCAGTTCGTAACGCAGCTCGGTGGGAATGCGCTCTGGACGCTGGGTTTCGACGATGTCGCGGTCCTGGCCAAACACCACGTCGGCGCGAGCGCGCACGGCGTCGGCATCCGGTCGCGGGTTGACGTCCATGGCAGCGCAGACCCGCACGATGCAATTCACCGCATCCAGCGGCTGCACGGTGAACAGCGTCGCGAAGGTGTCGGACTTGTCGCTGATGACATTGCCTTCGGCGTCGGAATCCTGGGTGCGTTTGGAGAAGTAACCCACCAGCGGACGGAACGCGTGGTAGGTGTAGAACGCCACCAGCGGCTTGCCCCGCGCATCGCCCCACGGCTGGAACACACGCACTTCGGAAGAACGCAGGCCGGTGTCGACCTCCTCCACAGTGTACGGCTCCAGACGATCCGGCTTGTCCATCACGCCATTAAGGCCGGCGTGCACGAACGGAAAGTGCGACGCGTCGATGAAGTTCTCTACCGCACGGAAACCGTTGGCGGCGTAAGGGTACGGGCCGCTGTGCACCTTCATGAACACGTCGTTGTCCCACTCCGGGAACACCGGAATGTCAGAGGCGGGTTCGCCCAGGCAGGTCCAGACAAAGCCGTAACGTTCCACCGCCGGGTACGGAAATGCGCGGGCTTTCTTCATCGGTTTTTCGTCCGGCGCAGCAGGCATCAACGTGCAAGCGCCGCTGCCGTTGTATTCCCAGCCGTGGTACGGGCACACCACCGAGTCGTTCTTGATCCAGCCTTTGGACAGACGCGCGCCACGGTGAATGCACAGGTCTTCCCAGACGTGAATCTGGTTGTCGGCGCTGCGCCAGACAATCAGCTCGCGCTCCAGCAGGCGCACGGGATAAATCGTGCCTTCGACAAAATCGGTGCTGTAGCCCACGACGTGCCAGTCATTGAGCAGCACCGGGTCTTGGCATCCGTCTGCGGCGGTGACCGGTTGATAAGAGGAAACGGCAATCAGGTTCATCACGACTCCTTTGCTTTTTCTGGGTGTAACCACTCAAAAGCTGTAATTAATTAATCAACCTTTTAATTAATGGATAGCAGAAGCTGTGCCAAATGCAAAAAAATGTGACAACCGCCTGATTCTTATGGATTTTCTATTTAAGCCGTCGATTCGTCGCCGTTACGCTTCGCACCCGTTTGGGGAGCCGCTCCCCAATCTGGTGCCGTTTTACCCACGTGTTACCCGTTACGCCGACATCCCGCCCACCACGAAACTGGTGACCTGCTGAATCAGCGATTGCCAGTCTTCGGGGTTGTATTGCCCGTCCGGCAGGCGCTCTTCCATGCGATGGCTGTCCGAGAACGCATATAAGTAGGTGCCCACCATCAAGGTGATGCGCCAGTTGGCGTCCAGATCGCTCAACCCCGGCACGGCATCTTTCAAGGCATCGACGTAACGTTGCGTGGACGTGCCATAGGCTTTGTCCCGCAGCGCGTAGGAAATATTAGGCGGCTCAGTGTGAAGTCGCGCCTGTAAACGAAGGAAATGTCTCCCCTGCACGGAAGTCCTCAACACTACTGTCGGCAACAAGAACGCCTCGACAATCGCCCGCGCCCCCGGCACTTGGCCCTGGGCTTGTAGCGTGTCGAGGTTTTTCAGGCGCTCATCGGAGATCGCGCTGCCGCGTCGCAGGAACACTTCTTCGAACAGGCCGTATTTGGAACCGAAGTAATAGCTGATCAACGCCTGGGTGACGTTGGCGTGTTGGGACACTTCGCGCATGGTGGTGCCGGCGTAGCCCAGGTTGGCGAACAGCTCCTCGGCGGCATCCAGAATCACATCGCGCAGATTGCTAGCGCCTTCGGGGCGTCCTGGCCCTTTTCTGCTGGTCTTGACCTTCCCTTCGGGAGAAGCGGCTTTGCCACGACGGCCAATGATTGTCTGCATGGGTACGGGTTACCTTGAGCGGCCGAATTTGATGTCGGGAGAGGCCCATTGAAGCCTCTGAAAACCTGAGCCCACAAATTAATTGATTAGCTCTTTAATTCCTAGCAGCGATCATGCCAGTGGCTCGTTCACGCCCCGGACAAGCGACTCACGCTGGTAATCCGACCGTTCCAGATCATTTCGTAATGCGCGCTCTGGTGGATCGAGGCCACATGCCGAGGCGTGAGCAGCCCCCAACACACATTACCCGGCGAGCGCACCGAGTGATAACGCAGCCCTGCCACGCCCTTGTGTTTGAGGGCCGCACCCAACGCACGGGACGCGCTGTAATCGTCGGTGGCGTAAATGGGATGTGACGACGCAAGCACGGTGGCATCGACGCTGCCGACTTCCCGAAAACGGCAAGACAGGCTGCGGAATACGAAACGCTCGTAGTTGAGCTGGCTGACTCGGGACCAATACTGCTGCTGGTGATGCCGTACTTCTGCGACGGCGGTTTCGACAGTGTCTGCCAGATACAACACCCCAAACTCACCCGCGCTGAAGCGCGAACCGTCGGCATTGACGTGGGTGAACGGGGCGGTGGCGTAGGAGCATCCGGGAATGCCGAAGGGGATGTCCTGACGAGGAATCAGCTCCAGCCTGCCGACCTCATTCAACAGGCGTGGGTTAGTCATGGCCTGGAACTGAAACAGGGTATCGAACTCCTCCGCATCGGCCACGTCGTTGAACAGGTCGATGGGCGGGTATTTGGAGTTGACCAGTCGATGGGCGAGCCGTTTTTCATCCGGCAGAACAGGCAAGTCGTCCGGATTCACCATTGGGCGCCCCGCAGGGCGTCGATCCGGCGGAAGGTTTCGTAGAGGGAAATCATGTCGCCCTGGGCCATCACGTCCAGCGGCTTGCGGCCGTTGAAGAACGGGTTGTGGTTGTCCATGGACGGAAAGCCGTAGACGTTGTCCGGGTTGTCGAACAAGGTGCGCAGCGCGGCGTGAATGTTCAGCACGAAACTGATGCGTTGCATCTGGTCGAGGTCCAGCGCCACGGACCAATCAGCGTCGTCCTGCCGAGCCCGGGTGTAGGTGCTGCGAGAAATGCGCAGCATGCGACAGGCCTGATCGCCGGAGGCCTTCCATTTGTCGAGAATCCGCAAGGCCGTGCGCAAGCCCACCACGCCTTGGGATCGGGAGAGTTGCGGTTGTTGCAGCGCCACAGTCATCACAGTGCCCTCTTGATCTATAGACGCTAATTTAGATCCATTGCGCCTACAGATGCAAATTCTGGCGAAGCTGTCCGACGAGCGTTCGAGGTTTCAAGGCCGCTACGCGCCCCGCTGCCTGACGAGTCCTTCAAGGGTAAAACGGGCCTGAGTCAGCACCACGTCTCGCACCAACTCCATTTCTTGCTGATCAATGGCGGTCCAGTTCAGCGCTTCCAGCAGCTTGGGTTTCTGCACCCGGAACGCCAGCCCCTGGGTAAACAGCGCCATGGAATGAATGATCGTGCGCTCATCGTCAACGGCCAGCCCGGACAGGCGGGCGATCAGTTGCCGGATGACCACGCCGATGCGTTTTTTGAAGCGGTCTTCGAATGCGTTCGTGGCCCCTTCCGGGCACAGCCCGGCCTGATGCCGGTCGAGAAACGCACGCCAGGCTGTGGTTTGCGGGCTGTCCTGGATCGTCGAAACCACCGCACTCAGAATCCCCAGCGACACCTCGATCAGCGCCGGGTCACCCGACGTTTCGTCGGCCAGCACCGTTTCGGCTGCCTCGACCGGAGCGCCCATCTTGCCCCACAGCAGCGTGATCAAATGCTCGACGCAGGCGAGGTACACGCCCTCCTTGCCGTCGAAGTAATACTGCAAGGCCGGGGAATTCAGGCCTGCTGCGGTGGCGATGTCACGGGTCGAGGCGCCGTCGTAACCACGCTCGCCAAACACTGCGACAGCGGCTTCGATCAGGCGGGCGCGGGTCTCTTCACCCCGTTGATAGCCCCCTTCGGCGGCAGGTTTGTGTCGTGCCATGTGCTGCTCCTTTTCAGTGACCGCCAAAATATACCGATTGACAAAAAATGGCGAAGAAACGAATTTATATCACCTGATACAAATTCGGAGTTGACCTGATGTCCGCTGCACAACCCACCCCTCAGGTCGCCCCTGAAGAAACCGCCACCGGCCAACGTGGCAAAGCCCGACGCATTCTCCTGACCCTGGGCACCGTCGCCCTGCTGCTCGCCGTGGGCTGGGGCGTGTGGTGGTGGCTGCATGGACGGTTCATCGAAACCACCGACGACGCTTATTTGCAGGCCGACAGCATCAGCGTCGCGCCGAAGATCAGCGGCTACGTCGGTGAAGTGCTGGTGGCCGACAACCAGACCGTCAAGCGCGGCGACATTCTGGTTCGGCTCGACGCGCGCAAATACCAGGCGGTGAGCGACGAAGCCTCGGCCACTATCGCGGCGCGCACAGCAGACCTGGCCAAGGCCGAAGCCGATCTGGTGCAACAGGACTCGACCATCGCCGAGGCCCAGGCCCAATTGCAAGGCGCGCAAGCCGATGCCAGACACGCACAAACCGAGGCCGCCCGTTATGCGCCGCTCGCCCGATCCGGAGCCGAGCCGGAAGAACGCCTCGCACAACTGAACAATGAACTGGCCCAAGCCCGCAGCAACGTCGCCGCCAAACAGGCCGCATTGCGCTCCAGCCAGACCCGCTACGGCACGCTGCAAGCCCAACTCAAACAGGCCCAGGCGCAATTGGGCGTGGCCAAGGCCAGCGAGGCGCAAAGTCAGTTGGACGTGGACGACGCCGTGATCCGCAGCCCGCTGGACGGCCGCGTCGCCGACCGGGGCGTGCGGGTGGGTCAGTACGTTCAGCCCGGTACGCGGTTGCTGACCGTGGTGCCGGTGAACGCGGTGTACCTGACCGCCAATTACAAGGAAACCCAGATTGGCGAGATGCGCGCCGGTCAGAACGTGGTCGTGCACGTCGATGCCTTGCCGGGTCGCGACCTGCAAGGCCACATCGACAGCCTCGCCCCCGGCACCGGCGCCCAGTTCGCGCTATTGCCGCCGTCCAACGCCACCGGCAATTTCACCAAGATCGTGCAACGGGTGCCGGTGCGGATCGCGCTGGACGTGACCGATGACGTGCGCCCTGCTCTCGTGCCCGGCCTGTCCGCGACGGTGGACGTGGACATTCGCACCACCAAGGCAGACGCGCATCATGGCTGATGCCGCATCCCTCCCGGCCAACGTCGAGACACCCCGCAACGCCTCGCTGACCGACTGGATCGCCGTGGCGGCCGGTTCGTTGGGGGCGTTGCTGGCGACGCTGGACATCTCGATCACCAACTCGGCGCTGCCGCAGATTCAAGGGCAGATCGGCGCCACCGGCACGGAAGGCACCTGGATCGCCACCGGTTACCTGATGTCGGAAATCGTCATGATCCCCCTCGCCGCCTGGCTGACCCGCGTGTTCGGCCTGCGGCGTTTTCTGATCGGCACGGCGCTGATGTTCACCTTCTTCTCGCTGTTCTGCGGCCTGTCATCGAGCCTCGGCGCGATGATCGCCGGACGCATCGGCCAGGGTTTCGCGGGAGGCGCGATGATTCCCACGGCGCAGACCATCGTCCGTACGCGCCTGCCACCGCATCAATTGGCGATAGGCACCACGTTGTTCGGCATGACCGCGATTCTCGGGCCATTAATGGGGCCAGTAGTGGGCGGCTGGCTCACGGAAAACATCAACTGGCGCTGGTGCTTCTTTCTTAATCTGCCCATCAGCATCGCACTGATCACCCTGCTGCTGACCGGCCTGCCCAGCGAACGCATGAACCTGGAACGCTTCATCAAGGCCGACTGGCTGGGCATCATCGGCCTGGCGATGGGACTGAGTTCGCTGACCGTGGTGCTGGAGGAAGGCCAGCGGGAACACTGGTTCGACTCGCTGCTGATCGTCTGGCTGAGCCTTGCCACGGTGCTGGGTTTCTTTCTGATCGCGGTGGGCCAGGTCCGCTCCAGTACGCCGATCCTGCGTCTGCAACTGGTGCTCAACAGCAGCTTTGGCAGTGTCTTGCTGATCGCTACGGCGGTGGGCGCCGGGCTGTACGGCACGGCGTATCTGGTGCCGCAATTCCTCGGCATCCTCTCGGGCTACAACGCCGAGCAGTCGGGGTCGATCATGCTGCTGTCGGGCATTCCGGCGTTCTTCCTGATGCCCATCCTGCCGAAAATGCTAGGGCGTTACGATTTGCGGTTGATGGTAGGCGCGGGGCTGCTGCTGTATTGGGCCAGCTGTTTTCTCGACACCGAACTGACGGTGCAGAGCGTGGGCCACGACTTCACCCTGTCGCAGTTGCTCCGAGGGTTCGGCCAGATTCTGGTGATGCTGCCGTTGAGCCAACTGTCGATGCGCTCGGTCGAGGCCAAGGACGCGGGCGACGCCGCCGGGCTGTACAACATGTCGCGCAACCTCGGCGGCACCCTCGGACTGGCGCTGCTCGGTGTGTTGATGGACCGACGCAGCCACTACCACGACGACGTGCTGCGCGAAGGCATTCTCGCCAACAGCCAACTGGCGCAGGACCACATGGCCAGTGACACCGCCCGTTTTCTGGCCCAGACCGGCGACCCGTCCACCGCGCAACTCCAGGCCTTCGCGCAACTGGGCAGCGACATTGCGCAGCAGGCGTCGGTGCTGGCCTACAACGATGCTTTTTATGTGCTGGGGATGGCCATGCTGGCGTGCTTCCCCCTGATCTTCATCCTGAAAAAGCGCGCCGCGCAGGCAGGTCCACGATAATGATTTCCCGTTCATTCCCCCTCCTGCTGCTGTCCACCGCGCTGTTGTCGGCCTGCACCGTCGGCCCGGATTACCACGGCGCACCGAACGTGGCGCCGAAAACCCTGGCAGCCGGTCAACTCCCCCACGCGGACACCCACGGCCCCCGGGAACCCGCTGTCGCCCAGTGGTGGCAGTCGCTTGGGGATACGCAGCTCAATGCGCTGATCAGTCAGGCGATGCAACACAGCCCCGACATCGCCACGGCTCAGGCACGGCTGCGACAATCTCGCGCCAGCCTCAAAGGCGCCGACGCCGAGTTGCTGCCCAAAATCAGCGGCGATGCCGCAATGCTGAAACTGCGCTCTCCTGACACCTCAGTATTGGGGGGTGACAGTGGCGGAGGTGGTCGCGGGCCGCTGACGCTGTACCTCGCCGGGTTCGACGCCAGTTGGGAGGCCGACGTGTTCGGCGGCTCACGTCGCGCCATCGAAGCCGCGCAAGCCGAAGCCGAATCGTCACAAGCCCGGCTGGCGGATGCACAGGTGCAACTGGCGGCAGAGATCGTGCAAACCTATGCCGACCTTCGCGACCAACAGGCGCGTCTGGCGCTGGTCGAGGCCAGCGTGGCGATCGAGGATCAGGCGCTGGACCTCACGCGGCAACGCCGCAGCCGGGGCGTGGCGTCACAATTGCAACTGGAGCAAGTGTTGACTCAAGCCGATAACACCCGCGCCCAGCGCATGCCGCTGCAAGCCTCGATTGTCGAATCGGTGGACCAGTTGGGTTTGTTGTGCGGGCTGGAGCCCGGCGAACTCGACGACAAGCTGAACACCGCGCAACCCATGCCGTCGATCCCCAGCCAAGTGCCGCTTGCCGACCCGGCGGCGATTCTCAAGGCTCGCCCTGACATCCGCGTGGCCGAACGCGCCCTCGCTTCCAGCAACGCACAGATCGGCGAAAAGAAAGCCGACTGGTTCCCGAAGCTCAGCCTGACCGGCGACCTGTCGTTCTCCGCCGCCGACCCTGGCCACCTCGCGCGCAAGGAAAACGGCACGTGGCTGTTATTGCCGCGCCTGACCTGGAACATTCTGGATTTCGGGCGCGTGGCCGCCAGCGTCGAAGGCGCCGAAGCCGGGCACGACGAAGCGCTCGCGCAGTATAAAAGTGTGGTGTTGAGTGCCTTGCGGGATGCGGACGTGTCACTGGCGCGCTACGGCCATCAGCGGGAAAACGTCGTACTGTTGCGCAATGTCGAAGCCTCTGCCGTGCGCGCCGCCGACCTGACCCAGCAACGCTATCGCGCTGGCACCGCCAGCACGCTGGACTGGCTCGACGCCGAGCGCACCCGCTATCAGGCGCAGGAAAGCCGCATTTCCGGTGATGCAGCGCTGCTCAAGGATTTCGCCGCGCTGCACAAATCACTGGGACTCGGTTGGGTGCTGTAGACCGTAGCGGGTTGAATCACACGCAGTCTTTGGCGGCCTGGCCCACGCCCGACGACAGCAGGCTGCGTTCATAGATGAACACCTTGCCACCGCTGCCAGCCTTATAGGCTTCGATCACGTTGTCGGCCGCCAGCGAACTGGACATCGTGATCCGGTAGTGGCGCTGGGTCTGGGACAGCAACGGGCTCAGCGAATGACTTTGCAGCTTGGGCACCACACAGGCCGCGAACTGCTCCGGCGACTTGCTGGTTTCCAGGGTCAAGGTGGGTTCGTTGGGCGCAGAAGCACAACCAGTCAACACGGCGAAAGCCGTCAGGGCCATCGAAGCAAGGGTCAGACGCATGGGGGATTCCTGTCATTCGTGCTGCCCATCGGGCAACTTTTCTAATGCAGGCCATTGTCCAGATCGGGCGTCATAACTGAACTTGTAATCTTTGATGCTGACTATCACCGTTAACGATAAACACGTTGCCACGACGAAAAGGGGGCGCCACGCTTAAACGCGCCCCGCAGGGCATTAGTGGGTCAAATAGCGCAACAGCAAGGTAGCCAGAATGACCGTCGAGGCACCGCCGATGCGGGTCGATATCTGCGCGAACGGCATCAACGACATGCGGTTGGCCGCCGACAGGATTGCCACGTCCCCGGTCCCGCCCAACCCGCTGTGGCAGCAGGTGACGATGGCCGATTCAATGGGGAACATCTTCATCAGGTTGCCGATGTAGAACCCGGCCAGCGCCATCGACACCACCACCGAGGTGCAGACCACGACGTAGCCCACAGAGAACACTTTGACCACGCTGTCGAGGGGCACGTAAAGCATGCCCAGCCCGATCATGACTGGCCAGATGAAGGCCGTGGAGACGAGCTTGTAAAAGGTGTTGGCACCTTTTTCCAGCCGGTCGGGCAGCACGCGCAGGTATTTCAGCGCCACGGCCGCAAGAATCATCATCACCGGGCCAGGAATGCCGGACACTTTCTCCAGCAGCCCGCCGAACACGAAGAACGTGCAGATCAGCAGTACGCCAGCCCCCATGTAGCGGAAATCCACCGTGGGCGACGTGTCGGCGGGCGTGGTGAAGGCGTCGTTCGCGGATTTGTCGCGGATCAGGTAACCCTCGCCGTTCAGCCTTGGACGTTTCACGGCAAGACGCGCCAGATAACCCGAACAGATGATCGCCACGATGTTGCCGACGACAGCTGCCGGGGCCAGTTGCGCGACATACAGGTCCGGCGCACCGCCGAGGATGGCGGAATATGCCAGCGACAACGGAAGAATGCCTTCACCAATGCCGCCGCCGATGATCGGGACGATGATGTAAAAAAAGGTGTGATAGAACTCGTAACCGAACGCCTTGCCCACCAGCAATCCGCTGACCAGCGCCGCCAGCGTGCCCACCAGCAGCGGCACGAACATGCGCATCATGCCTTGCACCAACACCAGTCGGCTCATGCCGAGAATGCTGCCGACCACCAGACTGGCAATGACGAAATAGAGAAAATTGGCCTCTTTCATCAGCATCCGGGTCGCGTCGAGGGTCGGCGCACCGAAAAAGCCGAGGAACACCAGCACGGACGGCAGCATCAGGCAGAGAATCGCGCCGCCGCCAATGTCTTTCAGCAGCGGGATGCGCTGCCCGACCTGACCGAAGAACACGCCCATGGTCATGATGATCGCCAGCCCGCCGATCATGTTTTTCGGCATCAGCGCGAGGTGCGCTGCCAGGGTGACGATGACGGCGATGCCAAGAAAGATCGGCAACGGAATCACGCCGATCTCGTAGGTCAGCGCAGCGTCGAGGAAACGACGAGCACCCGAAGGCTTGCGCTCGCGGGGCTTGATAGTGTGTTCAATGGAACCGGTCACGGTGACAGCCTCATGTTGTTTTTATCGAGGACGTAGATGAGGCAGGCCTTCGTGGGCTGCCTCGTATCGGCGGATGGTATGCCCGAGGCAATCATCGATACATCCGCGAGTCATGAGCAGTCCGAACACGATTCGTGAACGACGAACTCGGCGTGAGCCATCTCCCCAGGAGATAACCCCCCATCGCTTTATTTCGCTACTGCCTTGCCACCCGTGCCGGGTAGCCTGACGCGACAACCTTGCACTCGCTCACGCCCATCAGCCCACGACGTGCTGCCCCTGACGTCGTCATCCGCGATCAGACTTATGACCGAAACCGCCCGTCCTTCCTCAGCGCCCCACTCCGCGCCCTTGTCCTACCCGTTGCGCAACGCGCTGTTCTGGCGGCGCAATCTGATGGTCTGCGTGTTCGGCTCGTTTACCACGCTGGTCAGCCTGTCGATGTTGTTGCCCTTTCTGCCGCTGTACGTGCAGCAGCTGGGGGAAACGACCCAGGCCGGCATCGTGCAGTGGTCAGGCATCGCGTTCGGCGCGACGTTTTTCGGCACGGCGATCACGGCGCCGATCTGGGGCCGGCTGGCCGACCGCTTCGGGCGCAAGACCATGCTGGTGCGTGCGGCCATCGGTATGGCGATTACCATGTCGTTGATCGGGCTGGCGCGTAATGTCACCGACCTGGTGATCCTGCGGCTCGCGGCCGGCCTCATCGGCGGCTACGCCTCGGCGTCCATCGTGATGATCGGCTCCCAGGTGCCTCGGGAGCGTTCCGGCTGGGCCTTGGGCATTCTCTCCACCGGGGCGCTGTCGGGCAGTCTGGTCGGGCCATTGGTGGGCGGTTTTCTGCCGGACCTCGTCGGGATTCGCGGCACGTTTTTCGTCGGTGGCGCGATGATCGCCGTCGCGGCGTTAGCCACGATCTTTCTGATTCGCGAGGATTTCGACCGTCAGCTCGATGGCAAGCACCGTTCCGCCCACGCCGAGCCGTTGCAGGCTACGAACTGGCCGGTCATTGGCACCCTGCTGCTCACGGCGATGATGGTGTTGCTGGCCAACATGTCCATCGAGCCGATCATCACCGTGTACATCGGTTCGCTGGGCGTGCCGGTGGATCATCAGGCGCGGATGGCGGGGATCGTCATGGCCGCCTCGGCGTTCGGCAGCATTATTACGGCACCGAGACTGGGCGCATTGGCGGACCGGATCGGCGCGTGGAAAGTGATCATCGGCTGCCTGCTGGTGACCGCGTTGGTCATGCTGCCGCAGGCTTTCGTGACTGAATGGTGGGAACTGGCGATCCTGCGCGGCGTGATGGGCATGAGCCTCGCCGGTTTGCTGCCGTCGATTGCCAAACTCATCCGCCACTCGGTGGACGAGCGCCACACGGGCCGCACCCTGGGCTACCTGCAATCGGCGCAATTCTCCGGACAGGTCACCGGGCCGTTGCTCGGCGGGCAGATCGGCGCGCATGTCGGGCTGTCGCAGGTGTTCTTCGTCACCGGCGCCCTGCTGTTGCTGTGCGCGGGCCTCACGTCCTGGGTCAGCGCCCGTTATGCGGATGTCCGCCATGCGCTCAAGTCTTGATGAGGCGATGGCGGTGATGAGACCTGACGCGAAAAGGCGCCTGAAGACGATGTGTCAACCTCGTCTCAAGCGCCTCCGGGTATCAGGTCGCCGCCGCTTACTTGAAGCTCACCGGCCTCATTGCCTTGGTGTTGACTTGCAACTCGAACACGTCGGGCCGCGAGTAATGGCCGCAGACATCGAAGTCCAGGTTGGATTTGTTGAGCGTAGCCAGGTCGACGTCGGCGTACAGCTCGGTTTCGGTGTCGAACACCGGGCCCGCGAGCACTTCACCCATGGGGCTGACGATCATGCTGCCACCGCGCATGATGTATTCGTCGGCGTTGAATTCCAGACCGAACGCCTCCTGATAGCTGTGCGGGTACTCGTTCAGCTTGATCGCCTGGCAGGCCGACAGCACGAACGCCCGCCCTTCCAGCGCGATGTGCACCATCGAACTGCTCCAGCCCTTGCGGTCATCGGCGGTCGGTGCGCAATAGAACTGAGTGCCTTGGGCGTACATCGCCTGCCGCAGCGCCGGCATGTAGTTTTCCCAGCAAATCACGTTGCCAATGATGCCAATCTCGGTGGGCACCGCCTCGATGGTCGAGCCGTCACCAAACCCCCAGATGATGCGTTCCTGGCCAGTGGGCATCAATTTTCGGTGATAGCTGGCAATGCCTTTGCCGGGCACGAACGTCACGGCGGTGCAGTAGAGGGTCCGCCCGAAACGCTCGATGATGCCCATGACGACGATCACGTTCACCTCAGTCGCGCACTCGGCGATGATGGCCAGCTCGGGCCCGTCCAGCGCAACGGCGCCTTCGAAGTATTCGTTGTAGAGGTCCCGGCCATCGATGGTCCGGTTACCGACGACGCTGCCGAAACTCTGGCCCTTGGGATATCCGCCGATAAAGGCTTCCGGGAAGACCGCCAGCCGCGCGCCCTGGCTGGCGACGCGGTGCAAAATCTCACAGGCCTTTTCGGCGCTGGCCACGGGGGCGAACGGAACGGAAGAGGCTTGTACAACGGCGATACGGGTCATGCTGTTCTCCTAGTACGCAGAAATGTTGTTGTCTTTGGTTTCTGGAAGGGTCACCAGCAGCACGGCAAAACACAGGGCCGACACTGCGGTGAGGTAAAGCGCGGGCATGTTGACGTCGCCGGTGGCCTTGATCAGCGCAGCGGCAATGAATGGTCCGGGGCCTGCCAGCGTCGCCAACGCCAGGTTGTGGCCCAATGCGGCGCCGGTGGAACGAATGGAGGCCGGGAAGACTTCCACCAGCAACACCACGTCCATGACCGCCGTGATCGCCACCAGAATCGCGAATACCAAAAGGGCCGCGACGATCAGCGCCGTGTTGCCGCTGTTGAGCATCCAGAAGATCGGATACGCCATGAGGGTCAGGCCCGCGGCGGAAAACAGCACCAATTTGCGGCGGCCGATGGCGTCGCTGATGCGGCCAATGATCGGGTTGACGATGCAGTACACCACCAGCGCGGCGCTGCACAGCCACAACGCGGTGCTTTTCGGCAGGCCGACGGCGGTGACCAGATGGTTGTTGGCGTAGGTGATGAAGTAATACAGCGACACCCCGAACAGCGCCGAAAACGCGTACGTGGTGATGAACGCCTTGCGCTTGGCGGCGCGGGACGGCAGCGACACATGGGCAGACTGGCGTTGCTTGACCAGTTCTTCGTAGACCGGGGTGTCGCCCAACTTGCGGCGGATGAACACGGCGATGCCGGTCATGACGATCGAGACCACGAACGGCACACGCCAGCCCCAGGCCATCAGTTGCGCGTCCGTCAGGTTCGAAGACAGCATCGCTGCGGTGAATGTACCCGCCAGAAACGCCAGCCCGGCGGTGCCGGTGATCACACTGGCGGCCGTGGCCCGGCGGTGGCTCGGCGCGCTTTCGACGATGTAGATCCCGGCGCTCGACCACTCCCCGCCGACCATCATCCCTTGAATGAAGCGCAACGCGATCAACAGGATCGGCGCCGCGATGCCAATGGCCTCGTACGAGGGCAACAGGCCGATGATCGTGGTGCAAATGCCCATGCCGAACACCGTCACAATCAACACGGCGCGACGACCCAGCCGGTCACCCAACGGCCCCAGCACCAGTGCGCCCAAGGGGCGGGACAAAAAGCCTACGGCGAACACCGCCAGGGACGACAGCAGCGAAACCCCCGCTGCGGTGGAGGGAAAGAACAGCGCGCCGATGATCCCGGCGAAATACCCGTAGATCGCGAAGTCGAACCATTCCATGAAATTGCCGATGCCGACGGCGATCGCCCGCTTGTTGATGTCGACCCGTTCCGTGTCGGAAGCCGACGCTTCCCTTTGTGCCGAATGTTGTGCCACGCTCATTGGACTGCCCCTTTGGTTGGTCATTTCTGGTTATGTGTGTCGTGCGGGGGCATCGTGAAATGGCCAGGGAACGGTGACAAACGATTAGGAAATATGAGCCGGATTAACGTACGTAATATCGCGCGCATGGACCTGAACCTGCTGCTGACGTTTCACTGTCTGATGACGGAACGCAGCGCCACGCGGGCGTCCGCCGTCTTGCACGTGACTCAGGGCGCGGTGAGTTCGGCGCTGCGGCGTCTGCGCGAACACTTTGGCGATGAGCTGTTCGTGCGCACCAGTGCCGGGATGCAGCCCACACGCAAGGCACTGGAGATCGCGCCGATGATCACTGAGGCGCTGTCCACCGTGTCTGCGCTGCTGGGGTCGGACACCTCGTTTTCACCCGAGGAATCCCATTACGTCTTCAACCTCGCGATGTCGGACGACCTCGAAGCGTTTCTCGCACCCCGGCTCGTCGGTGCCGTGTCCCAGGAACGGCTCGGCATTCGCTTCGCCTTTCACCAGACCAACAGTTCGCTTTGGAAGAACGCGCTGCATGATCCGGCGATGGACCTGGTGATCTGCAGCGAGCCGAAGGATTTCAGTACGCAATACTCGTCACAGGTGCTGTTTTCGTCGTCTTATTCCTGCCTGTACCGGCCAGGAGCAGGTGAATCGGAGCCGCTGGAACTCGACGATTATTTTGCCGCGGAACACGTGCGAATCTGCTTCGACGGACGACGGGGGTTCATCGATGACCTGTTCGAGGCGGCGGGTCACACGCGCAAGGTGACGGCGTCGTTCACCCACTTCGCCGGGGCGCTGACGACGCTGTTGAGCACCGACGTGGTGGCGACGATTCCGACCTTTGCGGCGCGCAGTTTCGCCCAATACATGCCGCTGACGACCTGCCCGGTGCCGCTGGCCGTGCCGTCGTTTCGCTGCTTCATGGTCTGGGACATCGCCAAGCAGGACAAACCCCAGCATGAGTGGATTCGCAGCTTCATCTCCCAGGTCACGAGGGAGCTGAAATAGCGGGCGAGAAGACCTCTGCAACGCGCGACCCGCTGTGCTTTTTTGCACACCCGCTGCGCACCGACGACACGTGTCCGGGCCCCTGTTCCGATCAGGCCTGGACGTCTGAACCCTTGATTCGAACCACCAGGAGTCACCCATGAGCCACCGCATCCTCGACCTTTTCGGTATTGATCTGCCCATCATCCAGGCCCCCATGGCGGGCGCTACCACCGCGAAAATGGTCATCGAAGCCAGCAATGCGGGCGGCCTGGGTTCCCTGCCGGGGGCGATGCTCTCCATCGAGCAAATGACCGTCGCACTGGACGAGATCCGTGGGCAGACCCGCAAGCCGATCAACCTGAACTTCTTCTCCCACGTCGCGCCCGCCGCTGATCCGGTGAAGCAGATGGCCTGGCGATCCAAACTGGCGCCCTATTATGTCGAGCTGGGACTGGACCCTGCCGAACCGATTCCCTCCTCGGCGCGGGCACCCTTCGATGACGCCTATTGCCGCGTGGTCGAGCAGTACCGGCCCGAGGTCGTCAGTTTCCATTTCGGTCTGCCGGACGAGGCCCTGTTGAAACGCGTGCGTGCCACCGGGGCGAAAATCATCGCGTCGGCCACCACGGTCAAAGAAGCGCAATGGCTGGCCGAGCGTGGTGTCGACGCGGTGATTGCCATGGGCTACGAAGCGGGCGGGCACCGGGGCAACTTCCTGACCCACGACATGGCCGCGCAGGTCGGGCTGTTCTCGCTGGTGCCGCAGATCGTTGATGCTGTGTCGATCCCGGTGATTGCCGCTGGCGGCATTGCCGAGGCGCGGGGTGCGCGGGCGGCCTTCGCGCTCGGTGCCGAAGCCATTCAGGTAGGCACCGCGTACCTGTTGACGCCGGAAGCGAAGATCAGCGATTTCCACCGTCAGGCACTGCTGAATGCCGACGACGACAGCACGGTGCTGACCAACCTGTTCACAGGCCGTCCGGCGCGGGGCATTCTCAACCGCCTGATGCGCGAAATCGGCCCGCTGTCCGAACACGCCCCGGCCTTCCCCACCGCTGGCGGTGCGCTGATGCCGTTACGCGCAGTGACCGACAAGGCTGGCGTGTCGGACTTCACCAACATGTGGGCGGGCCAGTCGTTCCGGCTGTCTCCACAAATGAGCACCGCGGAACTGACCCGT
Source organism: Pseudomonas sp. NPDC088368 (assembly GCF_044753445.1). Lineage (NCBI taxonomy): Bacteria > Pseudomonadati > Pseudomonadota > Gammaproteobacteria > Pseudomonadales > Pseudomonadaceae > Pseudomonas > Pseudomonas sp. NPDC088368. Next base: position 59,065 of record NZ_JBIVNG010000008.1, on the reverse strand, counting down.
CATCTGGGTGGTGTGGTGTTGAAGCTGTCCGGAGCCTAAGCGGTGGATTGAGGGCGCCGGGATTCAACCCTTGTTACAAATCCGCTACCCTCTCGCGATGGCTGATAAAAAACGCACAGAGATCGATTGGCAGGACGTTCGGGTTTTCCTTGCGCTGGGTCGTCACGGCAGCTTGTCTGCGGCGGCCCGGGCGTTGTCGGTGAACCACGCGACCATTTCCCGGCGCATTCAGTCGCTGGAACTGACCTTGAACGAGAAGCTGGTGGAGCGTCGGCCCGAAGGCTACGTGCTCACGCCAGCGGGCATGCGCACGATGGACGTCGCCAGCGCCATGGAGGCGTCGGTGCAGACCCTCGGGCGCGGCGATGTCGATGATTTGCCGCGAGGGCTGGTGCGCATCAACGCACCCCCTGCCCTGTCCCACGGTTTTCTCATCGAGCGGCTGGCCAGGCTGCCGGTGATGTACCCGGGCCTCGACATTGATCTGGCCACCGACCTGCGCTCGGTCAGCCTGGAGCGACATCAGGCGGACATCGCCGTGCGCATTGGCAAGCCACTGGACGGCAATTTCATCGCCAAACCCTTGGGTCGGCTGGCCTTCGGGTATTACGGCACGGACGACGTCTGCTGCGCCGTCGAAGCCGGCGGCGATCCAAAATTCATCAGCTTCGATGAAGAAAACTCGGACATGCCGGAAGCGTTGTGGCTCGCCCGCCACTTCCCGTCCGCACGGGTGCCGTTTCGCGCCAACAACCACATTGCCCAGGCCACCGCAGCGCGATTCGGATCGGGGCTGGCACTCCTGCCCCATTACATCGGGCGCCAGGAACCGACGCTACGGCTTTGCCAGTTGAAGAATGTCCCGCCGCCCAGGGAAGCATGGCTGTTGATACGCCCGCAGGATCGCAAGGACTTGCCCATTCGGGCGGTCGCGGATTATCTGATGGCGACCTTCGAGCAGGAACAGGGGTTGTTTCTGGATTAGGCACGGCGGCTTCTTGCCGCCTATTGCCGCGTCGCCATGAAGGCTCGGGCCTGACACAGGACTGCGGAAGCGGCCTGAAGAACCTCATTAAAACCTTTAGACCAGTTACGGTTTATTTGAAGAAACCCAACCGACGCCCATAAAAAATGGCGACCACAATGGCCGCCATTTTTTATCTTGAAGCGTGTCGCTTGACCCTCGAAGCTGCTGTCTTACTTGCGCTTGACGTTATGGTCGAGGAACTGAACGATCGCCGCGCCGATTTCGTCGACATGGGTTTCCAGCGCGAAGTGGCCGGTGTCGTAGAAACGGACATCAGCATTTTTCAGGTCACGCTTGAATGCTTCGGCACCCGGTGGCAGGAAGAACGGATCGTTTTTGCCCCATACAGCCAACAGGGGTGGCTGGTGGTCACGGAAATACTTCTGGAACTCGGGGTACATCTCAACGTTATTGCGGTAATCGCGGAACAGGTCCAGTTGAATTTCCGCGTTGTCACCCCGGGCGATATGCGCCGCATCCATCAAGTAAGTTTCTGGCGCGACAACACTCGGGTCTTTCGTGCCGTAGGTGTATTGGTCCTTGATGGCGCCGACTTCAAAGAACGGACGCAGTGCGTCGCGGTTCTGTTGTGACGCGTCTTTCCAGTACTTCTGAATCGGTGCCCAACCATCGCTCAGACCCTCGACGTAGGCGTTACCGTTCTGGGAAATGATCGCAGTGATGCGCTCAGGGTGGGCTTTCGCCAGACGCCAGCCCACCGGTGCACCGTAGTCGAATACTTCCATTGCGTAGTGCTTCAGGCCGAGCTGCTCGGTGAACTGGTCGATGGTGTTGGCGATGTTCTCGAACGAATACTCGTATTTGTCACGGGCTGGACTTTCGGTCAGGCCGAAGCCCGGAAAGTCCGGCGCGATGACGTGATAACGCTTGGACAGAATCGGAATCAGATTGCGGTACATGAACGACGAAGTCGGGAAACCGTGCAGCAGCAAAACAGTGGGGTTGGTCGGGTTGCCTGCCTCACGGTAGAACACTTTGACGTCATTGACTTGCGCGTAGCGGTAATGCACTTGTTGGAAAGTTTGAACACTGGACGTCATGGTTTTCTCCGTGGCCGCCTGGGCGGTTGTGATGCCTGAACCGACAGCGATCGCTGCACATGCGCACAATGCCGCCAGCAATTTGTTGAGAGTCATTTGTTGCGATCCTTCGTGGGTGATCAACGTGATGAGCACGGGCGTTCCCATGCAACCCTTGGCTAAGGTGGATTTATCCTTACACGCCAAAAGTAACCTGTCAAAAATATTTATAGAGGTTACTTTTTTAGGAGTCGCAGAAAACGCAGGCAACAACAGACAGGACTGCGGGGCGCAGACAGACGAGCGTGGGGGCATCGGGAGAAGATTGAAGTGCTGTGGCAAAACATCCGTGTTTTGCCGGCATGCAGCGCAGTCAGGACTTGTTCTTAAGGCCGTTCCGGTACTCAGTAACGGTCACACCTCCCACGCCCCAACTGTCGAGGTCAACCTCGTCAATGACGACGAACGTGGAATCGAGCGGTTTGCCCAACACGTCAAGCAGCAACTGGCTCACCCCCTGAATCAGGGCTTTTTTCTGTTCCGGCGTGGTGGCGCTGGCACCAGGTGAGGTGCCTTCCCGGGTGATTTTGATATTGACGTAAGGCATCGGCTCATCTCCTGCTGTTGGAAGTCACTTGGCCGTGGCGGCCGGTGCGCGAGTGGCGAATTCAACACGAATCCCGCCTGGGATTGCGCAAATGAAATGGGAGCGTGGAGAGTCGGGGCCGGTTGGCTGAGGTGCAAACTCCACGACCACGCCGGGGTACGCCCGGACTTTCTCGAACACGCCCGGCAAGTCGGTAACGGCCAGGGCAAGGTGGTGCAGGCCAATGTTTTTTCGGCGGTCGAAGCGTGTGGCTGTCTGCGGGTCTGCCACCTGCCAGAGCGTGACGGTCACGGTGCCGTCGTTGACGAATGCCGAAGGATAGGCCGGGTTGCGCCCGACTTCTTTCCAGCCCAGGCATGTGCAGAAAAAATCGACGGTCTGGTCGAGGTTTTCCACCGCCAGCCCTACGTGGTGAACACCTTGGGTCAGTGCTTCACTCATGACAAATCCTCTTGGATGCCGTGTTGATTTTGAAGGGACAGTCCCAGGCTGCGGCATCACCCTGGGTCGCGTGTACAGTCATAGCCCAGCCTCGGCGTCGGCGCCGGGTTCGCGCGCGACAAAACTCCGCCGCGTGGAGTGACACAGACGGTTCTTGCGCTGCCCAAAGGGCTGGACCAGACTATGAACCCTCCTCGGAAACTTGATAATCCAACGTTTTCGGGAAAGACCTTCACTGTTTTCGGGAAGATGAAGTGGACCGTATCGAAGCGATGAACCTGTTGCTGAGCACCATCGAAACCGGGAGTTTTTCCGCTGCCGCCCGTGCCTTGCGGATCCCGGTCCAGACGGTCAGCCGTAACATCGGGGACCTCGAAAAGCACTTGGGAACGCAGTTACTGACGCGCACGACGCGCAAACTTGGCCTGACCGATGCGGGGGTGATTTACGCCGCCGCCGCAAAGAAAATCCTCGAACAGGTCGCCGAAGCGGAACGTACGGCTGCGGGGGAGTTCGTAGCGCCTCGGGGGGAACTGGTCATCTCTGCCCCGCTGCTGTTTGGCCGGATTCACGTGCTGCCAGTGGTGGCGGATTTCCTGGGGCTGTTTCCCGAAATCAACGTCAAACTTGACCTTCGGGACCGTAATGTCGATTTGCTCGACGACCAGATCGATATGGCCGTGCGCATCGGTCATCTGCCCGACAGCGGCATGATTGCGACCCGCGTCGGCGCGGTGCGCGGAGTGATCTGTGCCAGCCCCAAGTTGCTCGCCGAACATGGCGCACCGCAGACGCCCCTCGACCTGAAGCACATGCCGTGCATCGCCACAGACGGCCCGACGTTGACGGCCGGCTGGCGCTTTCAGGCGCCGGACACCGGCGCGTCCATTGAGGTGGCCTTTGCGCCGCGCTTGCTCACGGGGGCCAACGCGCTGGTGGACGCCGCAGTGCGAGGTGTGGGGTTCGCCCGACTGCTGCATTACCAGGCCCATGAAGCCATCCAGGCCGGAACCCTGCGCATCGTCCTCGAAGAATACGAATTGCCGCCCTTCCCCATTCATATCCTGCACGCGCCTCACCGTCACATGCCGTTGAAAATTCGTCGTTTTCTGGATTTTGCCAGTCCGCGCCTGCGCGATGCGCTGGCGCCCCTGTCCTCGCCATGAGCAGCGTCGGTCATTCGTCAGTGCGCGGTGTCACCCACGAAACCGTAACTTGGCCAAGTTCATTATAGGGGTTACCATTGGCCGATTCTTCGTTGGGGAACCTTCATGACCTCCAAGCTTCGCGGCCCCGCCATTTTCGTCGCAGACGCCCCTGCACTGGACTTTCTGAATTCCATCGCCACACCGATGACCGAACCTGTCGACTGGATCGATGACGGTGACGGCTGGCTGGACTGGTTGCGCCAATCGGGTTGGGTCGACGAATCCGTTCTCAACACCCTGCGTGAAAACGCGCTGCCGGGCGAGCTGGACAACGCCGCCGCGCAAGCAAGATCGCTCCGCGAGTGGTTTCGGGCATTCGTGCTCAAACACCGAGGGCAGCCCCTTGATCCGTCGGCCGCTTCGGAACTCGGATCGCTGAATCGTTTGCTGGAACGGGATGAGAAGTACGCGGAAATCACGGCCGGTGATGGTCTCGACGGAAAACTGTCCCTTGGCCTGAAACGGCGCTGGCGCACGCCGGAATCCTTGTTGTTGCCCGTAGGAGAGGCGATTGCCGAGTTCCTGTGCACCGAGGATTTTTCAGACGTCAAAAGCTGCGAAGGACCGACCTGCACCCTGATGTTCGTTGACCACACCCGAGGCAAGAAACGCCGCTGGTGCAGCATGGCCGCCTGCGGCAACCGCGCCAAAGCAGCGGCGCATCGGGAACGGCAGAAGAAGACGATTTAGCGGTCGGCGATTGCGGCAGCGCAAATTACCGGAACACGACACGATCCTGTGGGAGCGAATTCATTCGCGAAAGAGCGTTCGGGCGATGGAGATGCTGTGAATGTACCGGCCTTTCGCGAATGAATTCGCTCCCACAGTTGAAACTGCGCCAGTCGCTTCGCTGCCGTCGTAACCTCCGGAGTCTCCCACGAGGTCTGCGGCGTGCAGGGAGGTTGCGGATCACATGGCTCTTTGTAGCAACACGGCGTGCCATCACAGAACACAAAAGAAAAACCCCGCGCAGTCATCGATTGCGCGGGGTTCGGTGCTACCGGCTGACGCCGATCAACGACGATCCAGCCAGACGGTCTGCGCGTTGCAGAATTCGCGGATGCCGAAGTGCGACAGCTCCCGGCCGAACCCACTCTTCTTCACGCCACCAATCGGCACGCGGGCGTCGGAGGCGGTGTAGCCATTGATGAACACGCCGCCGGTTTCCAGTCGCGCCGCGATGTCGCGGGCTTTTTCGACGTCCGCCGTCCAGACGCTGCCCGCCAGACCGAACTCGCTGTCGTTGGCCAGTTCGACGGCATGCTCGGCATCACGGGCGACGATCAAGGACGCTACGGGGCCGAACAGTTCTTCCGTAAACGACGTCATGCCTGGCCGCACGTTGGACAGGATCGTCGGCGCATAGTAATTGCCCTCGCCCGCGACCTTTTCACCGCCGAACAACAGCGTCGCGCCTTCGCTCAGGGTTTTCTGCACTTGGGCATGCAGCTCGTCGCGTAGATCGTAACGGGCCATTGGACCGACGTAATTCGCTTCATCCAGCGGATCACCGACTTTCAGCGCTTTCACCGCCGCGACGAACTTCTCGGTGAACGCGGGCAGCACGCTTTCCTCGACGATGATGCGCTTGGCCGCCACGCAAATCTGGCCACTGTTCTGATAACGGCCGATGGTCGCGGCCTTCACGGCCTCGTCCAGGTCCGCATCCGCCAGCACGATGAACGGGTCCGAACCGCCCAGCTCCAGCACGCACTTCTTCAACGCTGCACCGGCCTGAGCGGCAATGGCAGCACCGGCGCGCACGCTGCCCGTCACGGCAACAGCGGCAATGCGTGGATCGGCAATGGCTTTCGAAACCCCTTCGTTGCCGACGTTGATCACTTCGAACACACCTTCCGGCAGACCGGCTTCGGCCCAGGCATCACGCAACAGGTACGCGCTGCCCATCACATTGGGTGCGTGTTTGAGGACGTAGGTATTGCCCGAAAGAATCATCGGGATCGCGCCGCGCATCACCTGCCAGATCGGGAAGTTCCACGGCATCACCGCCAGGATCGGGCCCAGCGGCAGGTAATCGATGTACGCCTTGTCGTTTTCGACCGGGGTCTTTTCCGGGGCCAGCATCGCGGGACCGTTCTCGGCGTACCACTCGCAGGTGGCAGCGGTTTTTTCCACCTCGCCACGGGACTGGGCGATGGGCTTGCCCATTTCGGCGGTCATCATCTGCGCCAGTGCTTCGGCGTTCTTGCGCAAGACCTTGGCGATTTTGCGCAACTGCTCGGCGCGCACGCTGATCGGCTCCTTGCGCCAGGCTTTGAAGCCAGCGGCAGCGCGGCTCAGGGACTGCTCAAGCTCGGCAGCCTGTTCGAACGGATACTCGGCAAACACCTTGCCAGTGGCAGGGTTCAACGAAATGGCGTGAGACGAAGATGCGTGTTGCGACATGAGTAAATGCCTCCTGTGGTGGTGTGACCTTCACACTGAATGCCGTCCGACGGCCACCCATTGCTGAAGTCCTGGGACCACGATAGGCTCTCCGAAACATTTCCGATAATGAATAATTATCAAAAATACATTCTCAAAACGTGAAAGGCTGATAGCACGCATGGACCTGACCCAACTCGAACTGTTCAAGGCCATTGCCGAAGAAGGCAGCATCACCGCGGCGGCCCAGCGCCTGCACCGTGTGCCGTCCAATCTGACCACTCGCATCAAGCAACTGGAACAGGAATTGGGCGTCGATCTGTTCATTCGCGAAAAACTGCGCCTGCGTCTGTCCCCCACCGGCTGGACGTTTCTCGACTACACGCGGCGCATTCTCGATCTGGTTGAGGAGGCGCGTCAGGCCACCTCAGGGTCCGAGCCTCAGGGCGCGTTTTCCCTGGGGTCCATGGAAAGTACGGCGGCCGTGCGCATCCCCTCCTTACTGGCCGCGTTTCACCAGCGCTACCCAAAGGTCGAGCTGGACCTCTCTACCGGGCCTTCCGGAGACATGATCGACGGTGTCTTGTCAGGACGGCTGAGTGCTGCTTTCGTCGATGGGCCACTGCGTCACCCCGAGCTGGAAGGCGTCGAGTTGTTCGAAGAGGAAATGCTGCTGATCACCGCTGCCAGCCAAGATCCTGTGACCCGGGCGCTGGATGTGAATGGGAAGACGGTCTATGGCTTTCGCCAGAACTGCTCCTATCGCCGCCACTTCGAAGCCTGGTTCAAGGCCGACATGGCCACCCCCGGCAAGATTCTCGAAATGGAGTCCTACCACGGCATGCTGGCCTGTGTGACCGCGGGTGCGGGCGTGGCAATGGTGCCGCGCAGCATGCTCGAAAGCATGCCAGGCAGTCCCAACGTCCGGGCTTATCCGCTGAGCGAAGACTTCCGTTACTTGAACATCTGGCTGATCTGGCGACGGGGCGTGCGCTCGCCTGCGCTCAACGCCTTCATCGACCTGGTGCAGACCGCCGTCCAGCATGCCGACGAGCCGCGCCTCGCCGGTTGATTCCATCAGGCCCTGGTGTAACGCAGCCACACAGCGCCGCCCTCTTGGACCTCGGCAGACGACAGCTTTAGGTGCGCGGGCTGTTTCCAGGCGTCGGGCGACACCTCGAATGACGCGGGGTGTTCGCCACGACCGTCCACCAGCGGCAGAATCAGCACGCTCACTTCGTCCACCAGACCGGCGTTGACGAACGAGCCGCTGACGTGAGGGCCGCCCTCGACGATCAGCCGTTTGCAGCCCAGTTCTCTGCTTAACACGTCCACCACGTGCTGGAGATCGATTTCGGTTTTTCCCGCAAACAGGTACGAAACACCCACGGATTGCAGGTACGCGAGGTAATCGTCCGAGACGCCTTCGGTGAGCACTTCGACCACGTGAGAACCCAGCGCCTCATTTTTCTTCCAGCCCACTTTGCCGTGGGGGTCGATGGAAATGGCATAGGTGTCGGCTTGTCGCTCGACGAAGTGATCGGTGCGGGGAATCGTGCCCTTCGCCAAGCCTTTCGGATAACCGTCATCGTGGGCGATTTCCTGCATGGTCACGCGCCCGCAGATCCAGGCATCGAATTCGAAGGTCTGGGCCAGCGTTTCGTAGAGGTCGCCCGCGGACTTCTTGAAAGCGCGGTCCCAGCCGTCGGTGAGCGCGCGGCCGTCGAGGGACGACATCATGTGGCAAATGACATAGGGCTGCATGGCAGACTCCAGCAATGGATGAGCGATGTAAAACCGACCCGGAAGGCGTAGCGTTAGTTCAGCCCATCCTCCACGAGCGGCCCGCTGTCATACCGCCCATTGATCAAGCCCGACGCCGCACCGCCACGCATTTGATTTCCACGAGGATGCCGGGGTGCGCCAGTTCGCTCACGCCGATGCAGGTCCAGGCGCACAGGCCCCGAGGAAAGAGCCGGTTTTTCACGTCACGAAACACCGGCATGTGCTGCGACATGTTCACGTGGTAGGTGGTCATGTCGACGATGTCCTCGAACGTGCAGCCTCCCGCTTCGAGCACCTGGCGCAGGTTGTCCCAGGCAGCGATGAACTGTTGTTCCGGGTCGTCGATCACCTTGAGATCGGCGGTTCTGCCGACTTGTCCGGCACAGTACAACGTGTCGCCAACGCTCACAGCGGGCGCATAACCGGCACGTTCAACGATGGATGTCATGGTGTCGGGAACAATCAGCGTACGGTCAGTCATCGGGCGGTTTCCTCTTTGAAAGAACGCGCGATTATGCCGTCGAGTAAGAACGCGTGTGCAGCGCAGGCAAAAAAAAACCGCCACCGGCGAGCCGGGGCGGTCTTCCCTTTTACGTGACCCTTACCGGGTAAGTTTGTCGTAATCCATCTCACCGGCCACTTCGCGGAAGTTCATGTGGTCCAGTTTCTTCTCATCCTGAGCCGCCACGCGGGAGGCGCCGACCTTGTCCGCGCCATCGGATGCGAGACCGCGTTCAGGCTGGCCGTTCGCAGCGACAGCGTTGGCGCCGACGTGATCGGCGCCGTCGGCAGCGACCCGATTCGCGCCTACACGATCCGCGCCGTCGGCGGCTACTCGGTTGGCACCCACACGATCAGCGCCGTCAGCGGCCACTGAATTCGCACCCACATGATCCGCACCGTCAGCCGCTACGCGATTCGCACCTACACGATCCGCACCGTCAGCCGCTACTCGGTTGGCACCCACACGATCAGCGCCATCAGCCGCTACGCGATTTGCACCCACACGATCAGCACCATCAGCAGCAACGGAATTTGCGCCCACATGATCAGCACCGTCAGCCGCTACGCGATTGGCCCCGACACGATCAGCACCGTCAGCCGCTACGCGATTCGCACCCACACGATCGGCGCCATCAGCCGCTACGCGATTTGCACCCACACGATCAGCGCCATCAGCAGCAACGGAATTTGCGCCCACATGATCGGCGCCATCAGCCGCTACGCGATTGGCACCGACACGATCAGCACCGTCAGCCGCTACGCGGTTTGCACCGACGCGATCAGAACCGTCGGAAGCGGTGGCATTGGCGCCCACGTGATCCGCGCCATCTGAAGCCGTTGCATTCGCCCCGACATGGTCGCTGCCATCGGACGCCGTTCGGTTCGGGCCGACTTTCTCGGAGCCGTATTCCGCCACGGCCTTGCCAGTGGTTACATCGGACGCCGCATACGCGGTGGACACACCCAAAGCCAGCACGGAAACCGTCAGGCCCCAAACCCATTGCTTATTCATCGCCGATTGCTCCAAGTGTCATGTCTGTCGAGGCGGGCGAAGCGCCCGGCCAGTGAATGTCTTCGACAATAAAAACGGTGTCCCCAAATAAGGACGGTCTACATTTCCTGACTTGCATGGATGGCCTGTGCAGCCAGCGAGCGGCGTTTGACTGGACAGTCGGTATCAACGGCGAACGCCCGCGTCTGCTCAGGTTAGTCCTGATTTCGGGCGTGTGCCTCAACCACGAAGCTTCATCCGCCCGATGGCAAACTATCTGCCATTAAACGCTTCGAGTGGGCGGTGTGCTATTAGTTCTGTGGGCTTAAATAAAAGCACGATTGTGCAAGTCTTAAGGGGTATTAACAGTCTTTCGAGTTATGAAGGCCTTAAGTTGATGCGCCAAACAAGTGCAGGCGGAAAAGAACTAACGGCTCAACGATTAACGATAAGACGCGCGCTTTTGAGTCTGGCCGGAAGCCGTAGGCGTTAGTCCAAAATCAAAAGCGTTGCCCGCGCCGCGATTTGCTTCTGCCGAAGGCGTAGGAGCGTTGCTTGCTCGCGATCTGGCGCGAAGCGGCAGTAAACCCGGACAACACTGTTTGCCTGACACAACCCGTGCAGGTTTTGCTACTGCTGCGGTCGAGCGCGACCCCGGACCGATCGTAGGCAAGCCGACTCCCACGCCTTCGGCAGAGGCGGGTTGCGCAAGCCCGACTGTCAGCGCATACATCGCGCGCTTCCGGGCAGAATCAAAAGCCCATGAAGTGCGTCAATCCTGCTCTTTCTTGCAGCTCGCAGCTCAAAACTCGAAGCCTCCTCAGGTCATCTCCATCCCCCCTTCCCCCTCAACATCCCGCTCCCGTTCACGACGCCGCACATGATTCTCGTACTGCGCCCGCAAGGCCGCGCCGGTTGTGGACACGGTTTCGGAGGCACCGCGGCCCACGGCTTTGGCGCCGGCCACGCTCTTGTCGCCCACAAACGACGCCGAGGTGGAAGTCGCACCTTTAACGGTGTTTTGCAGGAAGGCCTCGGCGCCTTGGGTGGCCGGATCGGTCATCACACCTGCGGTGGTCCAGCCAGCAAACACGGCGGCCGATGCAGCCGTGTTGGTCAACTGGCTGACAACGGTCTTCGCATAAGGATTACTGAGGTTTTTAGTCGCCAGCTCCTGCAACTTGCCTACCCCCGCGAACCCGCCCGCCAACGCCAGCCCGTTCTGGGTCAGGCTCGTCGCCGAGACCAGGCTGCGCACGGCTTTGCTGCTGTCGGTCAGGATGTCGATAGGCATGCCCGCGAGGCGTTTGCCCGCATTGACCGCCGCGCCCGAATAGCTGGCGTTCTTGATGCCCTTATAGGCGTCGAGCCATTCGGTTTCTTCGTCCAACGGCTTGGCCTCGGCGTCTTTACGGCCGAACACATAGGCCCCACCGCGCTGATGGTCACGGTGTTCCGTGGCTTGCAACCGGTTGCCGAATACAGCATTCGCCCCGAGTCCGCCGACCGTGGAGATCGCGGTGTCCATCGCGCCTTGTGCCTTGGGATGCCCCGCCAGCGCGGTGGCCATGACCGTACGCGCTGCGTTGCGGGCGGTGTAACCTTGAATCGCCACGCCCATGTCGACGCTCTGCCTGACCAGCCCCGGTGCGTGCAGCCGCTGGGAGGTCGCCATTGCATCATGCAGCTTGTCAGGCGTGGTCTTGAGGAATTGATTGTCGCCGGTGACCCGGTTCATCACCCCGGTGCCCACCTGATCCATGACCCCGGACAGCGCTCCGGAAATCAGCGGCGTCAGAGGTTTGAGTGGCGTCGGCAGCCAGTCGCCCTTGTTGATCTCGGGGCGGGCGTACTGCAACGCCGTCGCAGCCGCAAACGGAATCGCACGGAACGCGCTGGATGTGTGGGTCGCCAGCCGGTCGAACTTCTCGCCCTTGGCCAGGGTGTCGGCGATGTCGCTCAGGGTTTCGCCCTCCTGCTGCAACACGCGGGCACGGCTGGTGGCGATGTCGTTGAGCTGCGCGTTATGCCGGGTCACGCCTTCGTTATGTTGGTTGATGTCATCCAGCGCCTCTTGGCTGGCGCCGGGAGGGGCCGTTTTCAAATTCTGGTAATGGGCAGAAAAAACGTGCTGTTTCAGGTAATCGGCGATCAGCGTGACTTCCGCTTGCACCAGCGCCGGAGACAACGCGGCAACCCGCCCCGCGCCATGCCCTGCGTCGGTGTCGTTGACGGTGTTCGCCGACGTGCTGGCGACCGGCTGAGCGCCTTGGGGGGTTCTCTGGATTCCATTCATGGTTAACACCTCTTGTTGATGGGCGAGCCAGACGGCGCGACGGGCACACACCCGCCCGTCACCCGGCCCTTGAGCGAGTCACCGATCAGCCGGGCAATTGCCCCTGACCGCTTTCGATGATCTTCGCGAAGTTCATGACGTTGTTGACGTAGTCGGGATCGCCCACGCCGCCTGCGTTGGCCAGGTCACCCTTGCTGACCTTGTCCGGGCCGGAGTTGTAGGCCCGCAGCGCGGAACCCCAGTCGCCGAACGCCTCTTTCTGATCGCGCATGTACAGCGCGCCCGCCATGATGTTGTCGTGGGCGTTGTTCACGTCGGCGTTGCCCAGCAGGTCGGGGTTTTCCTTTTTCAGACCGGCGAAGGTATCGGCGTTGACCTGCATCAGGCCCGCATCGGTCTTGCCGTTGACGTTGGTGGTGTCCTGGCCCAACTGGCCACGGGACTCCGCCCAGATCTGCCCGGCCAGCACGCTTGGCGGAACGCCCGTGGCGTTCGAGGCGTCCATGATGTCGTTGCGGTACGGTTCGAGCTGCTTGGGCAGGTGCAGATCGCCTGAACCGGTGAGCGACGTATCGCCCGGCACCGCGCTGGCGGCGTTGCTCGTTGGAGCCCCAGCGCCCTCTGCACCCGACGCGCCCTCGCCCGAACCTGCGCCCGAACCCGCCCCGTCCACTGCGCCGCTGCCGGCACCGCTTCCGCTGCCACTGGCCGGGTTCTGCGCCGCGAGGTTTTGCGCGTTGGACGGGCTGTTGGGGTTGTTCTGCATGAGCATCTGCATCAATTGCATCAGCAGGCTCATGATCTGCTGGACCACCCCGGCCTGTTGGTCGGTGCTGGAGGCCGGGTTGCTGGCGTCCACCTGCGGGTCCTGGCTGTTGGGCGGCGCGAAATTGACCTGGGACTGCGTCGGGCTGGCGAACAGCAACGCGCTGGGGTCGATGGCCTGGTTGCCGCTGCCACTGCTGCCAAGGCCGTTGTGCTGGCCGGATTTGCCGCTCAGTGAGGAAAAATCCGTGGGCGTGTTCAGGTCCTGCAGGGGGCGATGCGACGAAACACTCATGTTCATGATCGTTTACCTCGTTTCAGGTCAGGGAAGAATCAATGGGCCTTCGGAATGCCGAACTGGTCCAGGACCGGGTCGACGTTGTGGTCGAAGGCTTTCTGCGCCTTGTGCTTCTTCACGGCTTCGATGATCGCGGAGATCCCGAAACCCAGGCTCATGGCGGCGTCGGCGATCCAGCCGACCACCGGAATCGAGGCGCCAATGGCGGCCCCGGCGGCCATCCCGGCGGCTTCACCGACGACCATGCCAGCGACGCGCCCGCCGACTTTCGCCGCCACTTCACCCAACCCCGCGCGCCCGGCGGATTTCGCCACCGCGTCGTAGCCTTGCTTGGCGGCTGACAGGCCTGATTTGGTGCTGTCGTAAATCGTCTTGGCGGCATCGGTCTTGTCGCCACGGGCCAGCATGTCGGAGACGGAGGCGAAGCCTGCGATGGACTGGAAGGCAGCCGGGCCCATGTGGGAGGCCATTTTCGCGACCTGGGACGGCGCATGGTCCTTGTCACCCTTGCTCGCTTCGTCAAGCATCTTGCGGCCGGGTTTGGAGTCCTGAAGCTGGGCGAAGGTGGACTGCACGTAGTTCTGTTGCTGGCCCTGCACGAAATCCTGCGGCAACACGCTGTCGTAGGCGGCTTTCTGCGCGTCGGCGCTGTTGAGGGCTTGTTCGCCGTCGGCTTTCTTCTGGTTCAGCAGCTGCTTGACCGCGCCGCCTTCGCTGAAATTACTGACGTACGAGTCCTGAACTTTGCCTTGCAGGTCCGGGCGTTGGCCCAGCACCTGTTGCGCGGTGGGCACGTTAGCGTTCGGCCCCAGCAAGTCCTGTTGCATTTGCAGCTGCGCGGACAATCCGCCGAGGGCACTGCTGTAATCGGCGTTGGGTTTGTCCTTGCTGGTGGCCTTGTCGGCGGTGTTCAAATCAGTCTGCAAGGCCTCACCGCTGTTGACCTTCTGCATCTGCTCGTGGACGGCCTTTTGCAGGCTCGGCGTGCTGTTGACCAGGTTGCGCGACTGTTGCGGGATCTGCTGATCGAGGAAGGCTTGCACGTCGGGGTCGGCCTGCAACTGGCCGATTTTCTCGTTCAGCGCGTCTTCGGTCTTACCGGTCTTGCGCAGGTCTTCCCCCGCCACGACGCTTTGCCGGGTCTGTTGCAGCTTGACCATCACCGCAGCCTTTTGCTCGCCGGTGTAGGCCGAAGGGTTGTCGAAGACGTCCTTGCCCAGCTTGCTGATGTCGGTGTTGGCGACCGAATTGAGGGTCGCGGCGTCGCTCAAAACGCTGGCGAATTCACCGCCGTTGGTGGGCGCCTGTTTCTTGATCCAGTCGCTGATGTTGCTGGCGCTGAACAGCTTGTCGGGGCTGTGGGCCGCCAGCGACCGCCCTTCCAGACCGCCCTGGTCGATCTGGGTCAGGAAGCCCGGCTGCGACCAGGTCTTGGCCGCCTGTTTGAGCGGTCCGGCCAGACCGGGGTTGTCGCTCTGCAGGGCTTTCAAACCGTCGGCGCTGGTCAGCCCGTCGACTTTGGTTTCGCCGTCCGTGCCCGCCGCGTGCTTGGGGTCGGCGGCCTTGGTCAGCGGTTCGTTGGCGCGCATCAGGGCGGCGCTGCGCACCAGCTCCATCGATTGCGGATCGGCGTCCGGGTGGTCTTTCTGGTAATTCGAAATGTCTTTGTCGGCGCTGTCGGCGGCCTTTTGCATGTTCTTCGCGAAGGCCTTGAGATCGCCGTCCGTGATCTTGCCGTCGGCCTTGCCGCCGTGTTTGCCGGTGTCCACGGCGGTTTTCAGCGCCGGGTTGGCGTTGATGAAGTCCATGGCCTTGGCTGCATCGGGGCCTTTTTCAGCGGCCATGCGCGCGGCCGCGATGGGCCGGTTCAGCTCCTTGGCGGCCTGCTCGCGCTGGTCCGGCGGCAAGTTGGCGACCATCGGCGCCCAACGCTCCAGCTCCTTGGGCGACGAGTATTTCGAGTCGTCGAGGAAGCTGGCTTCGGTGGATTTGGGCTGGTCGGCGGATGTACTGGCATCAACGGGCGTCGAGGTGCTGACGTCGGTGACGGCGTTGGGTTTGTTGGCGCTGGCCGGCGCTTGTGTGGGCGTGTTGGCCGAGGATGAGGCTGACGATGACGTGTTGGCCGGCGTGCCTTGGGGCGAGGTTTGCGGTGTCTGCGGGGCTTGGGCACTGCCCTTGAACAGCTGCAACAGCAGGGTCAGCAATTGCTTTTCAGTGGCCGCGATGTCGCCGGAAGGCTGCGCCGTTGCCGCGCCGAACTGGACGTTGGGGTTCGCGCCCTGACTCAGCAACGTGCTGGCTGATTTTGCCAGTGGCAGGGATTGAGCCGACTCGCCGCTGTCGGACTGAGGTGCGATACCGCTGTAGGGGCTGTTCGAAATACGCATGGGAGTCGCCATCCGGGAATGAAGGATGGCAACTGTGTGGTCCCGAATGCAGGTCGGTTCCGGGAAATGTTTCAGGTTGTTTCATTTTCCCGTCAGCCTTGGTTTACGCCGATCCTGTTTCTGGCGGGATTCCATCGGGCAACGTGCTCGGTTCTGGCCGTAGGCCGTGGGAGTTGGCTTGCCTACGATCGGCTGCGCAGCAGTCGGAAATTCAGCGCATGCGGTCTGTCTGACAGAACCGAGGCGATTGGTTTTACTGCCGCTGCGCGGCAGATCGTAGGCAAGCCAACTCCCACGGCCTTTGGCCAGAAGCGGATTGCGCCAAGCCCATCCCACATAGCCAGAATCTAAATCAACACCGGCCCAGCCCCTTGAAACACAAGCGCTAGAGCCTCCCGCCGCCCTTATCAATCCCATTGATGTCCACCATGAAAGCGATTGTCTTCAGGTTTTTCGGGCCTCGCGTAACATCGCCTCCATCGCTTACCTCCCTTACGATCTTCTCTACAGGATTCACGACCATGACTATCCACTTGATCAATGCCGTTGCCCTCACCGCCGTCACCGTTTTCCTGGTTAACCGCGCCTTCGCCCTGTACGACCTGGTCAACGCTGCCACCGTTTCCGAGCACATCTGAAACGGTCTGGCCGTTTCGGCTGCGCTCGGCCAACGCTGAGCCTGGCTGAAGAAGATCGGCCTCAACTGAACGGGTCCATCTGACGCTTCAACTGCTCCCTGGCACGGGACAGGCGCGAACGCACCGTGCCAATCGGCACCCCCAGCGAACTCGCGGTTTCCTGATAATTGCCGTCCATTTCCAGTGACACCTCGATCACTCGCTGCATGTTCGACGGCAAGGTCCCGATGGCCTTGATCACGCGAACCAGTTGGCGGTGGCCGTCCACCTGATGCCCGATGTCACCCTGGCTGTCGAGCTCGGTGTGGGTCTGGTCCTCCCAGCTCTCCTGATACGGCTGACGATACATTTTGCGAAAGTGATTACGGATCAGGTTCAGCGCGATCCCGCACAACCACGTCTGCGGTTTGCTCGCGTTCTGGAACTTGTGTTCGCTGCGCAGCGCCTCCAGAAAGGTGCATTGCAAGATGTCGTCAACGTCATCCGGGTTCATCACGCGCTTCTGAATGAATGCACGAATCATCTTGATCTGATCGCTCGTCAATTGGCGGATGCCGGAGATCGGCTGGTGGCGGTTTTTAGGTTCGATGTCGAGCAGTGCGAGGCTTGGGAACATCAGGGCTCTTCCTTGTTTGAAGTGTGTTAGCCCTATAGCGATAGCCGTGCCAGCCTCAAAAATACGCTATCTATCTGATTTCAAACGACAATAAATTCAGGACAAAAACCATCCGTGCAAAAACTTGCGCGAAGGCACTGAATCCCGAACGGTTTTTGGCACAGATGCCGATTGTGCGGAATCGATGGAACCGTAATCCCCGGACGTCCCACTCAGAGCGCATGACCACGCTCAGAATCGTCCTATGAAGATCTCCGCTCCCGCTGCTCCTCAAGCGTTGCACACCCCTGAGCCCGCCCTCGCGAAGACTGCGGCGACGGTCACGATGCCCCCGCGCACCAACCTGCCGAACCTCGGCGGCACCTCGCCGCAACAGGTGGCCCGTTTCGCGTCGGCGCTGGTGCAACAGAGCCGCAGCCTGGGTCAGCGCGAGCTGTTGGCGAGCGGCAATGCCTTGCAGTCTCGGGCGGCGAAGCTGGGGGAGTTGTATCAACTGTTGATGGGCAATCAGGATTCCGGGCTCGACGACGCGGCCCGCAAGATGCGCAAACAGTTGCAAAAGGAGCGAGCCGCCAGCCTTGAGCAGATTCTCGATTTTTCCGAAGGCGATCCTGCCAAGGCGCACGTGGTGCTTCAGGCGGCAAGAAAGCAGGCGCAAGCGGACGGCGCCACGGGCGAACACGTGGTCCTGACCCAACAATTGAAGCTGCTGCGCCGCCAATACGGTCAGCGGACGCGTGCGGGAATCAACACCGCCAAGGCCTTCGCCCGCTCGGGCATCGACAGCAAACGTCGCGGTGCTCTGCGCAACCTGTACGGCGTGGCGGTCTCCGGTCAACCCAATATCACCGGCCTGATCGATGCCCTCCTCAATGAACAGGAGCAGGCCGGCGAGTTCGAACTCAACCTGCGGGACATGCGCAGCGCCCTCGCCGACGACCTCTCCGCCCTCACCCCCTCCACATCGCCCCAGCAATTGCGCACGCTGATGCACGGCCTCAACACCGCGCGCCACGTCGCGACCCTGCTGCAAAGCTGCGAACACCTGCTGGGGCGGATGCGCAACAAAAACCCCGGCGTCCAGGTGGATTCCGCCGCGTTCCTCAAACACCTGCTCGCGCTGTCCGCCAAAGGCATGAGCCTCAATGAAACCCTGCAACTGACCCAGCACATCGGCGGCAAACAGCTCAAGCATCAGCTCGCGTTCCTCAACGGTCTGCGGCCGATGTTGCAGCAATTGCCGATTCTCCTGTGGCGCGACATGAAAAGCCGCCAGAACGCCTTGGGCAACCTGCTCATCCTCATGGCCGAGCTGACTCGGCTGGAACAGAACCCGCAGCAAGGGGGCCTCGCCTGATGGATCGTGTCATCAACCTGCTCAACCAACTCGCCCTCGCGGCCATGCGCCGCTCGGAAATCGTCGGCGCCTTCGTGGTGATCGCCATCGTCTTCATGATGATCACGCCGCTGCCCACGGGCCTGGTGGACGTGCTGATCGCCATCAACATCTGTATTTCCTGCCTGCTGATCATGCTCGCCATGCACCTGCCCCGGCCGCTGGCGTTCTCGACCTTCCCTGCCGTGCTGCTGCTGACGACGATGTTCCGCCTGGCGCTGTCGATTTCCACCACGCGGCTGATTCTCCTCAATCAGGACGCCGGGCACATCGTCGAAGCCTTCGGCCAGTTCGTGGTCGGTGGCAACCTGGCGGTGGGCATGGTGATCTTCCTGATCCTCACCGTGGTCAACTTTCTGGTGATCACCAAGGGTTCCGAGCGGGTGGCGGAGGTCGGCGCGCGGTTCACGCTGGACGCCATGCCCGGCAAGCAGATGTCCATCGACAGCGATTTGCGCGCCAACCTGATCAGCGTCCATGAAGCCCGCCGACGTCGCTCTGAGCTGGGCAAGGAAAGCCAGTTGTTCGGCGCCATGGACGGGGCGATGAAGTTCGTCAACGGCGACGCCATCGCCAGCCTGATCATCGTCGCGATCAACATGATCGGCGGCATCGCCATCGGCGTGGTCCAGCACAACATGACGGCGGGCGATGCCTTGCAGGTCTACACCGTGCTGACCATTGGCGACGGCCTCATTGCGCAGATCCCGGCGCTGCTGATTTCCGTGACCTGCGGCATGATCATCACCCGCGTGCCGGACGAGGACCGCGCCGAGGCCAATATCGGTCGGCAGATCGCCGAGCAGATCACCAGCCAACCCAAGGCGTGGATCATCGCCGCCGTGGCCATGCTCGGGTTCGCCGCGCTGCCGGGCATGCCGACTGCGGTGTTCATCGTCATTTCGATCGTCTGTGGCACGGGCGGCCTGCTGCAACTGCACCGCGCCAAACCCCAGGCGGAACAGGTGCAGGCGGTGGCCGTGGCACCGGAGATGAACGGCCGTGAAGACTTGCGGACCTTTTCGCCGAGCCGGCAGTTCGTCCTGCAATTCCACCCTAGCCAGAACCCGGCGCAGGTCGAGGCGCTGGTCAGCGAGATCCGCCAGCGCCGCAACCGGCTGGTGGTGCAATACGGCCTGACCCTGCCCTCCTTCATCATCGAACAGGCCGAACACCTGCCTGCGGATGAATTCCGTTTTTCGGTCTACGAGGTGCCGCTGCTCAAGGCGACGTTCACCCAAAGCCACGTGGCGGTGGATGCGCGGATGGTCGAAGACTCGCCGGACGCCGGGGTGTACGGCAGCGTCGAGCGGCAGGAAGGCCAATGGCTGTGGCTGCCTTATGACGATCCGCAACTGCAAAACCATGACGTCGAGCGCGTGGACGCGATGACCCTGATCATCGAGCGCATGGAGCGCGCGCTGCAGTCCTGCGGCCCGCAATTCATCGGTTTGCAGGAAACCAAGGCGATCCTCGGCTGGCTGGAAAGCGAACAGCCGGAACTCGCTCAGGAAATGCAACGGGTGCTGCCACTGGCGCGGTTCTCCGCCGTGTTGCAACGTCTGGCGTCGGAGTGCGTGCCGCTGCGGGCCATCCGGGTGATCGCCGAAACCCTCATCGAACACGGCCAGCACGAACGGGAAGTGACGGTGCTGGCCGACTACGTGCGCATCGCCCTGAAGTCGCAGATCTACCACCAATACTGCGGCGCCGAAGGGTTGCTGGTGTGGGTCCTGACCCCGGAAAGCGAAGGCATCCTGCGCGACGGCCTGCGCCAGACCCAGACCGAGACCTTTTTCGCGCTGGACAACGAGACCAGCCAGTTGCTGGTGCAGCAGCTGCACATTGCCTTCCCGGTCCGCACCGCCGAACGGGCTGTGCTGCTCGTGGCTCAGGACCTGCGCAGCCCGCTGCGAACGCTGTTGCAGGAAGAGTTCTATCACGTGCCGGTGCTGTCGTTCGCCGAAATCAATAACGCTGCGCAGGTCAAGGTGCTGGGCCGCTTCGACCTCGAAGAAGACCTGGAAGCGCTGGACAACGAGTACGCCGCGTAAGTGGCTGGAGAGCGTCGCATGTTTGAATTACGGGTGTTGACCGGCCTGCATCAAGGCGCTGCCCTGCCCCTGGTGGGTGAGCAATGGGTGATCGGCTCGGACGAGGAGCAGGACCTGGCGCTGCACGATCCGGGTGTCGAACAGGTGCATTGCCGCTTGAAGCGCCAGGGCGAAGGGTTCGTGCTGAACGCGGCCGAGGGCCAGATCGGCGATCAGGAAGGCCATCGCCACGCGACCGCCGAGCTGATTCCCAACACCGCGTTCGTGCTGGGTTCGGTGTGGCTGTGCGTGTCGGCGGCCGAGGATGCGTGGCCATCGGTGCCGGTTGTCATCCCGCAACCCAGGGTCGAAGCCGCGCAGGAAACGCCCGTGACCGAGCCGCCCGACCCTGCACCAGACGCCCGTAGCAGCGCCCCCCCGCTGGAAAAAGTCGAGTCGCGTTCAAGGCTGTTGAACCGCACCACCGGGGTCATCGTCGGCGTGTTGTTGGGCGTTGCTGGCAGCGCCTGGAGCCTGACCCGTAGCAGCGGCAGTCCGGACACGGTGGCCGCCGTCGCCATGGTCCAACCGTCGAAGCCTTCCGCAGCAACCACAAAACCCGCCTTGAAACCCGTCGCGGAACCTGCTTCAAAACGTATTCACCTGGCCAATGTCGACGACACCCGGCGCCAGCTCACCACCATGCTCAGCGACCGCCTGCTCAGTGGCGTCGATGTGCAGCAGACGCCCGAAGGTCTGGTGTTGAGCGGCAACCTGAAAGCCGAGTCGCAGGTGGTGTATCAGCGCATGCTGCAACGCTTCAAGGACCGTTATGACGCGCCGATCGGCGTGATCGACAACGTCACCACGTCCAGCAACGGCCTGCCGTTCACCATCGTGCAGATCATGTCCGGGCCGCACGCGCATCTGGTCACGGCGGACGGGCATCGGCTGTACGTCGGCGACGAACTGGCCGGGTTGCGCCTGACCCGCATCGACGACAATCGCATTCAGTTCGACGGCGAACGGCATTACGAGGTGAACTGGTGAACGCCGCCCTCGATCACTGGAAAACCGGCCACGCCCGACGTCTGAGCGGGTTTTCCGCCGTGCGGGTCAGCGGCCGCGTGAGTGCGGTGAGCGGGATTTTGCTGGAGTGCCAGATTCCGGCGGCCAAGGTCGGTGACCTGTGCGAAGTCAGCAAGGCCGACGGCAGCACCATGCTGGCGGAAATCGTCGGTTTCACCCGCGACTGCACGTTGCTCAGCGCTTTAGGCACGCCGGACGGGATTCAGGTCGGCGCGCACATTCGCCCCCTCGGCATGGCCCACCGTATCGGCGTCGATGACAGCCTGCTCGGCAGCGTGCTGGACGGATTTGGCCGGCCGTTGCTGGAGGACTCGTTGGGCGCTTTTGCCGGTCCCGGTGATCGTCGGGTGACGCTGCCGGTGATCGCCGACGCCCTGCCACCCACCCAGCGCCCACGGATCACCAACGCGTTGCCCACCGGCGTACGGGCGATCGACAGCGCGATTCTGCTGGGCGAAGGTCAGCGCGTCGGGCTGTTCGCCGGGGCCGGGTGCGGCAAGACCACGCTGATGGCCGAACTGGCGCGCAACATGGATTGCGACGTGATCGTCTTCGGCCTGATCGGTGAACGGGGTCGGGAATTGCGCGAATTTCTGGATCACGAACTGGACGCTACGTTGCGCAGCCGCTCGGTGCTGGTGTGCGCTACATCCGACCGTTCCAGCATGGAGCGGGCCCGTGCGGCGTTCACCGCGACCGCCATCGCCGAGGCCTACCGCGAGCGCGGCATGAAGGTGCTGTTGCTGTTGGACTCTCTGACGCGTTTCGCCCGGGCCCAACGGGAAATCGGCATCGCGGCGGGCGAACCGTTGGGCCGGGGTGGCTTGCCGCCGTCGGTGTACACGCTGTTGCCGCGTCTGGTGGAACGGGCCGGGATGAGCGAACGGGGATCGATTACTGCGCTGTACACGGTGCTGATCGAACAGGATTCGATGAACGACCCGGTGGCCGATGAAGTGCGCTCGCTGCTGGACGGCCACATCGTGCTGTCGCGCAAACTGGCCGAACGCGGCCACTACCCCGCGATTGACGTGCAAGCCAGCATCAGCCGGATTCTCAGCAACGTGACTGGCCGCGAACACCAGCAGGCGAACAACCGGCTGCGGCGGCTCATGGCGGCGTACAAACAGGTGGAAATGCTCCTGCGCCTCGGCGAATACCAGCCTGGCGGCGACCCCGTGACCGATTGCGCGGTGCAGCTGAACGAACCGATCAACGCCTTCCTGCGCCAGGATTTGCGCGAGCCGGTGCCGTTGCAGGAGACGCTTGACGCGTTGATGCAGCTGACGTCGCAGTTGCCGGAGTGAGGTGAACGTGCCGTTGCAACTGACTGCACACAACACCTGTGGGAGCGAATTCATTCGCGAATGGGCAGGCACAGACGACAGTGCTTCATCGCCTGAAACACCGCTTCGCGAATGAATTCGCTCCCACAGGGAACCGTGTTTTAACCCGTCGGCCCGGGCATGACTGCTGGAGTCTGATTGATCGAAAAAGCACCCGAAATCGACACGTTTCAACTGGCTGCACACAACACCTGTGGGAGCGAATTCATTCGCGAATGGGCAGGCACAGACGACAGTGCTTCGTCGCCTGAAACACCGCTTCGCGAATGAATTCGCTCCCACTGGGAATCGCGTTTCAACTGATTGGTCCGGGCCTGACTGCTGGAGTATCGCCAATGGAAGAAGAACTCGAAACTGACCCGCAACGCCTGGCGATGGAACAGGTGATCGGCGTGCTGACGCCGTTGCGGCAGCACCGTCAGGCGACTGCCGAGCGGGCGCAGCGTCAGGCGCAGCAGGCGTTGGAGGCGATGCAGGTGCAATTGCAGGAAACCCGCGAGGTGTTGAGCCAGGAGCGGGTCAATCAGCGGGAGCGGCGTCAGGTGTTGAGCGAGGTCAACCTGAACAAAGCCATGCCCTTGAACGACCTCGACCGCTGGCACGAAAAGGAACACCGCATGCTCGACCGCCTGGCCTATATCCGTCAGGACGTGGAGCGGCAAAAACTGGGCATCGACGACCAGCGCCAACGGATCACCGAGGCGATGGCCGCGGCGAAGGCCGCCCAAAGGGCCGTGGAAAAACTGGCCTGCCTCGCCGAAGCCGTCAACGAACAGAGCTGATTTTCAACGATAAGGTTGAGCCCGATGAACGCACCGATCAAAGCGCCCCCTCGCCCAGCTGCACAACCTGCGCAGCGTCCGGCGTCACCTGAACCGTCCACGCTGGCCGACCGCCTCACGCTGAATGGCGCCCGCCGATCCGATGTCAGTCGCCCCACCACGGCATGGCCTCAGTCCAACTCCAACGACGCGCTGAACGCCGACGGCCTGTTTTTCTCGCAACTGCTGGTCCCGCCCGTGAGCGAAGAACCCGATCATTCAGGCTTCGGTGGCAGCGGTTTCAGCGTGTTGCCCCCGAGCGAAGGCGTGCCCACCCAATTGATCCACGAACTCGCCGAGCGCCTGCCCGCCCAACCCGACGGCCCGTTCAGCGTGACGCTGCTGATGCCGACGCTGGGCAAGGTCCAGGTCAACGCCAACAAACGCGACAACCACTGGAACGTCGAACTGGGCTTTGCCCGAAAAGGCGTGCTCAAGCGCGTCCAGCCCCACCAACGGGCCTGTGAAACTGCACTGGCCGACGCACTGGGTCATGACGTCGACCTGTCTTTTCACGAGGAACTGCCTGCATGAACGCCCTGACTTTCCGCCAGATCGATCCTCACGCCGCGCACTTCAGTCGCCAACTTGGCGCCGGGGCCACGCTGGCCTTCAGCGCTCAAGGCCTGCCGGGCGAACTGACCCTGCGCCCGATGACGTCCGATATCACCGAGCCTCACTCACTGGCCTGGTTCGACAGTGCCCTCGGTACGCTGGGCCTGAGCGACGCCGATGCCCTGCTCAGCCTGCTCGGCGAGTTGCCGGTCACCCTCTCTGGCGACCCTCAGCCGTGGTACTGGCAGGTATTGAATCAGCGATTCAGTCCGGTCATCGCGGAACTGCTTTCGCCCCTTGTGCCACTCAGCACTGACACTGCACTGCCAACCGCCGCCGTGACTTGTCGAATTCAGCTGCAATTGGGCGATCAATCCCTGCACGGGGTGATGCGCGCCACTGCCGACGTCTTGCTCCGCGTGCTGCAACGCGCTGACTGGCACCGGCATCGGCAAGCGCTGGACGAGCAATGGCCGATTCGACAGCCGCTGGAATTGGGCGAGCTGTCGCTGAGCCTGTCGCAGCTCGCGTCACTGCAGCCCGGTGACGTGCTGCTGCCCACGCTGAGCCATTTCGACAGCAACGGCCAAGGCCGCCTGAACCTCGGCGGACGGCAATGGGCAGTGCACACCGACAGCGACCAACGCCAGCTGTATGTACGGCTCAGCCACGAGGAAACCCTGGAACATGGCCAATGAAGCGCTCTACGACGAAGAGCTGGACACCCTGACCGACGAGGATCAGGGCGTTTCCCCCGTGGCTGACGACGGCTACGAAGACCACGGGCAACCCCTCCACGAAGACCCCGCTGAAACGGATTGGGCGCACCCCGCCGACGCCCCGTTCGACGACCCGCTTAGCGCCCAGGCCGCCGAATCCCAGCCGCAACACACACTCGATCCGCTCGATCACCTGCCCATGGCCTTGACCCTGCGCTGCGGCCACCTCGACCTCACACTCGGCGACCTGCGCCGGATCGCGGCAGGCACGGTGCTGGAAGTCAGCGGCATCGCCCCCGGCTACGCGACGTTGTGCCACGGCGACCGCGTGGTGGCCGAAGGTGAATTGGTGGACGTCGACGGCCGCCTCGGCCTGCACATCACCCGCATGGCGTCGCCCGCATGATCATGGACGGGATGAACCCGGTCATGCTGGCGCTGTTTCTCGGCGCCCTGTCGCTGATTCCGTTCCTGCTGATCGTCTGCACGGCCTTTCTGAAAATCGCCATGACCCTGCTGATCACCCGTAACGCCATTGGCGTGCAGCAGGTGCCACCGAACATGGCGATGTACGGCATCGCCCTGGCCGCCACGATGTTTGTCATGGCCCCGGTGGCCCACGAGATTCAGCAGCGGATTCATGAGCACCCGCTGGAAATGGGCAGCACCGACAAGCTGCAGGCCAGCGCCAGCACGGTGATCGAGCCGCTGCAACGCTTCATGACCCGCAACACCGACCCCGACGTCAGCGCCCACCTGCTGGACAACACCCAACGCATGTGGCCCAAGGAAATGGCTGATCAGGCGACTAAAAATGACCTGCTGCTGGCAGTCCCGGCGTTCGTGCTGTCGGAATTGCAGGCCGGGTTTCAGATCGGCTTTCTGATCTACATCCCCTTCATCGTCATCGACCTGATCGTCTCCAACCTGCTGCTCGCGCTGGGCATGCAGATGGTCTCGCCGATGACCATTTCCCTGCCGCTGAAACTGTTGCTCTTCGTGCTGGTGCAAGGCTGGACACGCCTGCTCGACAGTCTCTTTTATTCGTACATGTGAGGCGGCCCATGGAAGCGTTGGCGTTGTTCAAGCAGGGCATGTTTCTGGTGGTGATCCTCACCGCGCCGCCGCTGGGCGTGGCTGTACTGGTGGGGGTGATGACGTCGCTGGTACAGGCCCTGATGCAGATTCAGGACCAGACCCTGCCCTTCGGCATCAAACTGGCGGCGGTCGGCCTGACCCTGGCCATGACCGGGCGCTGGATCGGTGTCGAACTGATTCAGTTCATTAACATGTCATTCGACCTGATCGCCCGTTCCGGGGGCATGCACTAGATGCCCTTCGACGCGCAAGGGCTGTTTGAATTGATGCTGGGCATGGGCCTGGCAGCGGCGCGCCTGTTGCCGTGCATGATTCTGGTCCCGGCGTTCTGCTTCAAATACCTCAAGGGCCCGCTGCGCTATGCCGTGGTGCTGGTGGTGTCGATGGTCCCGGCGCCCGCCATCAGCCGCGCGCTGTCGTCCTTTGAAAACGACTGGTTTTCCATCGGCGCGCTGCTGCTCAAGGAAGCGGTGCTGGGCACCCTGCTCGGCCTGCTGCTGTACGCGCCCTTCTGGATGTTCGCCTCGGTCGGCGCCTTACTCGACAGCCAGCGCGGCGCCTTGAGTGGCGGGCAGTTGAACCCGGCCCTCGGGCCTGACGCAACCCCCTTGGGCGAGCTGTTTCAGGAAACCCTGATCATGCTGGTGATCCTGTCGGGCGGCCTGTCGCTGATCACCCAGGTGATCTGGGACAGCTACCAGGTCTGGCCGCCCACCGCGTGGCTGCCGGGCATGACGGTCGAAGGGCTGGACGTGTTTCTCGAACAGCTCAACCAGACGCTGCAACACATGATGCTCTACGCCGCGCCGTTCATTGGCCTGTTGCTGCTGATCGAAGCGGCGCTGGCGATCATCGGCCTGTACGCGCAGCAGCTGAACGTGTCGATTCTGGCCATGCCGGCGAAGAGCATGGCGGGCATCGCGTTTCTGCTGATCTACCTGCCGACCCTGTTGGAACTGGGCAACGGCCAGATTCTGCAACTGGCCGATCTCAAGCATTTGCTGACGCAATTGGTGCCGGTGCCGTGAGCGCGCAGCCGATAAACAGGGGCAGTCGATGAGCGAAAAAACCGAAAAAGCCACGCCCAAACAGCTGCGCGACGCCCGGGAGAAAGGCCAGGTCGGGCAGAGTCAGGACCTGAGCAAACTGCTGGTGCTGCTGGTGGTCAGCGAGGTCACGCTGGGGTTGGCCGATGAAAGCGTGGCGCGGCTGCTGCATTTGCTGTCGCTGTCGTTTCAGGGGATCGGCAAACCCTACCTGCACACCCTCGAACAGGTGGCCAGCGAAGGCGCCTCGGTGCTGGTCGGCTTCATCCTCAGCAGCGTCGGCATCGCGGTGCTGATGCGGCTGGTGGGGAGCTGGATGCAGATCGGCTTTCTGTTCGCGCCCAAGGCCTTGAAGATCGACCTCAACAAGCTCAACCCGTTTGCCCACGCCAAGCAGATGTTCTCGGCCCAGAGCCTGACGACACTGCTACTCAGCATTCTCAAGGCGGTGGCGATTGCCGCGACGCTGTACGCAGTGGTCAAGCCGTCGTTGGGGGCGTTGATCCTGCTGTCCAACACTGACCTGACGACCTACTGGCATTCGCTGTTGCAGCTGTTCCGCCACATCCTCCGCGCCACCTTGGGGCTGCTGGTGGTGATCGGCATCGTGGACTTCGCGTTGCAGAAGTATTTCCACGCGAAAAAGCTGCGCATGAGCCATGAGGACATCAAGAAGGAATACAAACAGTCCGAGGGCGATCCCCACGTCAAAGGCCATCGTCGGCAACTGGCCCACGAACTGCTGAACCAGGCCCCGACCACGCCGCCGAAACCCGTGGAAGATGCCGACATGCTCGTGGTCAACCCGACCCACTACGCCGTCGCGCTGTACTACCGGCCGGGAAAAACGCCGTTACCGCTGATTCATTGCAAAGGCGAAGACGACGACGCCCTGGCCCTCATCGCCCGAGCGAAGAAAGCCGGGATTCCGGTGGTGCAAAGCATCTGGCTGGCGCGAACGCTGTACAAGGTCAAACCCGGCAAACACATCCCCCGCCCGACGCTCCTGGCCGTGGCGCACATTTATCAGGTCGTGCGGCAACTGGAAGAAGTGACGGACGAGGTGATTCGGATTGAGGAGGATTGATCCTTCGGCCAGCATCAAAAGCCTAACCGCGCCGCGATCTGCTTCTGCCGGAGGCGTGGGAGTGCCGGGGTGACGTTCCACCTTGCCTACGATCCATTGCGCAGCGATGGCAAATCCGGTGCATGCGGCGGGTCAGGCAGATCGCGGGCGTAAGGGTTTACTGCCGCTGCGCGGCAGATCGTAGGCAAGGTGGAGCGCCACCCCGGCACTCCCACGGCCTGCGGCCAGCATCAAAAGCTTGAACCGTGTCACAGCCCGCTTCTGCCAAAGGCGTGGGAGTTGGCTTGCCTACGATCCATTGCGCAGCGATGGCAAATCCGGTGCATGCGCTGGGTCAGGCAGATCGCGGGCGTAAGGGTTTACTGCCGCTGCGCGGCAGATCGTAGGCAAGGTGGAGCGCCACCCCGGCACTCCCACGGCCTGCGG